>JAJQCQ010000049.1 GCA_021202635.1 Lachnospiraceae bacterium
ATCCGGGCAATAGCTTCCTGACGATTAATGCGGCGGACGGCACGATCATCGACCGTAGTCTGGGGTATTAGATGGATTTTACCAGAATGCTGCATGAGAAAAAATTCTATCTGGCGGTGCTGCTTTCCGTGGCGGCTATCATAGCCGGAACCGTCTGGCCGGAGACGAAAAAAGATTCGCCGCTGGCTTGCGGTACCTTTTTGGAGCTGCTGAACAGTTCCCTGCAGTCTCAGACCGTGCTTTTTATTTTGCCGCTCGCTGCCGTCCTGCCCTGCAGAGAGGAGTACCTGTGGGAAAAGGATTCCCATTTCCTGCGTTTTCTGATTATCCGCCGGAGCAAAGCGGTTTACTGCCTGGACAAGGTGGTGACTATCGCGTTTTCCGGAGCAATTGTCTGGTTTTTGGGGGCATTTTTCGCGGGGCTTTTCTTTTTTTTGCTTTTTTTCTGTCGCGAAGCATTGTGGAACTGGCCGATGAGTACTATTTTTACCCTGTTTGCTATGCTAGGACGTATCCTGCTTTCGGCTTCGTCGCTCGCCAGTCTTTCCGCAGTTGCCGGTGCGCTTGGCGGCAGCGTGTATCTGGCGTTCGGCGTTCCGTTTCTTTTATGGTATGCCTGCATCATCCTGCGGGAACGTTATTTTGAAGCGCTTTACTGCATTGACCCAACGGAATGGATTATGGCAGAAAATGACTGGGGAAGCAACCAGATGGGGCTCTGGATGTTTCTGCTTTTACTCGCATTATTCTGTGCCGTGCTGCACTGGATGGTGCTGGAATGGAAGCTGCGGGAGATATAAAAGAGAAAATGTAACTGTGAAGGGAATGAATAATCACAGGAAAACGGGAAAAACAGACAGAAATGGATATGAGAATAATTTTCGTAAAAGACGCAGGAAGGCAACGGGAGGGAGTGAAAAAATTATGACAGATTATTATATTCAGCTGCGCCATGTGCGAAAATGTTTTGGCACGGAGGAAGTCTTAAAGCCTCTGGATTTTGCGGTTGAACGGGGCAGGACCTACGGTATCTGCGGGAACAATGGCTCCGGAAAAACTGTCCTAATGAAATGCATCTGCGGTTTTCTGCTGGTGACGGAAGGGCTGATCACAGTTGGCGGGAAACGGATCGGTTATGATGTGGATTTTCCGGAAAGCCTTGGGGTGATTATCGAGACACCGGGATTTCTTTCTAATCTAAGCGGACGGAGGAACCTGGAAATCCTGGCGGACTTGCGCGGACGGATCGGACGAAAGGAAATCACGTCCGTACTTATGCGTGTCGGCCTTGACCCGGAACTGAAAAAGCCGGTCGCAAAATATTCACTGGGGATGCGGCAGCGGCTGGGCATTGCACAGGCGATTATGGAAGAACCGGAGCTTCTGATCCTTGATGAACCGTTTAACGGTCTTGACCGCCATGGCGTTGCGGAGATTCGCAGACTGCTGCTTGCCCAGAAGCAAAAGGGAAAAACAATCCTGCTTGCGAGTCATAATAGCGAGGATATTCGTATCCTTTGCGACCGGGTGTTTGAGATGGATGGCGGCGTGATGCGGAGAGCCTCGCCATTATAAATCGAGCTTCGCTCGATGGCTCGGCCTTTGTCCATGATTGGCTTCGCAAATCATGGACATGTAATGAGAGAGATTACAGAAAGGATAGAAAATCAGACAGAGGAACGTATTCGCGGAAGGTGCTGAAAGGAAAGAAGGAGGATGCGGTATATGAGCAGCGAGAAGAATACCATACGATACAGGATACTTGCAGCTTTTCTGGCTGTCCTTGTTTTTGCTTCGGCCGTAGTATCTTTCTGCTGGATTGCCCTGGCTGAGGAAGCGGTTGTGCTGGAAGGGCAGGAAACGGAAAGCCTCGCCGTCGAGCGAAGCTCGATTCAGGATAGCGAGGCTCTCCAAATCGACAGTATTGCAGAGGTGCCATCCTCCGACATTCCGGATTCTGCTTTGGAATCGATAACCAATCAGGAAAACACGATGTATAATAACGAAACAGGCACGATTGCTTCTGTAGCTGACAATATGGGAAATGCAGACACTGGAAATTCGGATGCAGGGGCAGAACTTTCACAGATTTCTCTTTCTATTGATGTAGATCATGTGTATGAAGGAATGGAATTATCTTATAAAGAGGGATATGTTCCATCGATAAAAGAAAATACGGTTTCTCTTGTAATTCCATTTGTGGCAGATGCTCCGGTTGAAAATAACCGGCTGACAGTGACGGTGGAAGTGCCTTCTGATTCCCCTCTTGAAAAGGCGGAGTATGAGGAGGAGGTATTTTTAGAGACTTATTTTGTGCCATCTATTGAGGAAAATGCTTCACATCTGGACGGTATTCTGGAAAGCGTGGACGCATACCTCTTTCAAGCCGAATTTACACTTGCGGATGATTACCAGTCAGGACAGTATCCGGTCACAGTGAAAGCGGTTGCTTATTCTGCTTCCGGTGTGAAATCTGAGATGACCTGCCGAATGACAGTGATCCTGGAATCCGATTCCCGGCAACAGACAGAGAGCGAAACGAATCGGGAACCAGAATCAGAAACGGGCGCGATGATTATTCCAGAACCCGAGTCGGAGACACAAACAAAATCGGAATCTGAAAGTGAGACAGAAGCCGAAAAAGAATCGGAAAGCGAAACCGAATCGGAAACGGAATCCGAAACGGAGCTGGAATCTGAAACAGAAGAGGATTCAGATTCTTCTTATGATAATGCATCATCCGGAACCACTTATTATTCTTCCGGGAGCAGCTACAGCAGTTCCGACAGCAGCGCGGTGAGACATCAGCCGCATATTTTGCTGAAAGAATGTTCGCTCAGCGGTTCTAAGCTTCCGGCAGGGAAGCAGATGGATTTTACCACAAGCTTTCAGAATACGAGCGAAGATCAGACCGTGTATAGTCTGAAAATCACGGTAAATACAGCAGATGAGAATGTTGCGGTTTCATCTACCTCTTATTATTATGATCAGGTTGCCCCGCAGGAAGTGGTCACACTGGAAAACACGATTGCCGCTTCAGCTGCGGCTGTGCAAAAAGTTACGACTTTAAGCTATGCTTTCGTGTATGAAACTTCGGACGGAACGGCCTTAAGCGATTCGGAAGAACTGTTTTTTGACATCAGCCAGGAAACGCAGGTTTCCATCGAAAATTTCAACCTGTCCGATTATGTGTATTCGCTGGAAACGGTAACTGCGACGTTGGAGATCCGCAATACCGGGCGCGGCCCGGTTTACAATGTACAGGTATCTCTGGAAGCGGACGGACTGATCGCAACGAACACGGTTTATGCCGGAAATATGGAAGCAGGGACTTCCAACGATGGGACGATTAAGATTTATGTCAGTAATTTAAACGATAAGGATGAATCGTCGCAGGAAACAGAAGCCACCGACACTGCCAATGCTGTTAATGCTGAGACTGCATATGGTTCCACAACAGGGACGCTTACTCTTACCTGGGAGGATGTTTACGGGACAGTTTACACCGATACGCGGGAATTTACCACAACAATCGCAGCACCGCAGGTGGTGGAGCTTTCCGTTGAAGCAGAGGAAGAGAGTGCTTCAAATCAATGGTGGGCAGTAACGGTAGTAATTCTGATTTTGTTTTTCCTGCTTCTGATTGCGGTGCTTATTTGGAAACTCACGAAAAAAAGCCGCCAGATGGAAGATCTGCTTGCAGAAATGGAGAACCTTGCCGATTAGAATTGAGCTGCACCCGATGGCGAGCTGCCAATTTGAATCACTTTGCGATAGACGCCTTTTATAGATAAAATCGTGAAAAAGAAGGAACAGGGAAAGTCATGACAAAACGGAAACCAGGTAAAAGAAAATATCTGCCATTTGTCAGTGCTGTTGTTTTCGTGACTGGCGCAGCGGCTGTTATGATGTTTCTACTGGCACAGTTTGCACTGGAACAATGGCAGGAACGGCAGACGTATCTTCTTTCCGCTCGCCTGTCTTCACAGGAGATCACGACGGAACTGTGTACATCTATGAGCCGTTTTGCCGGCTTTGAAGAACTGTGGACCGTTATGGAATCTGAAGTCACTCTGACAATAGGAGACTGGCAGATATCCACAACCCTGATGGGAGTCGATCTGGATACATTTCCATTCACACCTGTTCGCTCTGCCGGTGAAAAGAAGCTTGGTTCTGTGCCACTTCTTCTGGCTGGGGAAGAAATTTTTAACACTATGACGGATGCAAACGGAACGGCGATAACCACACGGCAGTCAAAGATTTTAACAGAATCGATGGAAGGCCTGACGGCACAGATCGTATTGGAAGCTTCCAATCTTGCTGGCAGCTCAGGTTCAGCGGGCAATTCGGACGGTTCCGGATATACGTCGGCGGATACAGCGGAATTTCTCGGCCTGATATCCGGTGACGGGCTCTATATGGACGCAGATCAGATGCGCAGATGGCTCGCCGGTTATGGAAGCTCTGCCTCTGTGCATCTGGTCTGGCTGCGGATAAAAGGAAAGCGTAATGCTGAAGCTGCGGAGAAAAGTCTGATTGATGCCGGGTTTCAGGCATTATTATGTGGCTGATGCCACACATGGGAAAATTTTTGTGTGAAGGGAACTTTTTTGCCCTCTCGTGCGTCTAAATAATGTAAGCTGTTAGTACAGGTATTCATGAATGACCGAGACAGAAAAATAGTTCAGAGAGGAACGAAACTTATGACGAAAGAGCAATTGGGGCGTCTGATTCTTGCTTCTGAGGATTCCCTGTATCATGTGGCAAAGACCCTGCTGCGGGAGGACGCAGACTGCGCGGACGCGATACAGGAAGCGATTGTCAGCGCCTTTACAAAGCTGCACACACTCCGCAGGGATGAGTATGCGAAAACATGGCTGACGAGAATCCTGATTAACGAATGCTATGACATTTTGCGGAATCAGAAGCGCCTGGTTTCCATCGAGGAGCAGGTCGTGCCGGAGCAGGAAGAGACGGGAAGTGATTACTCGGATTTGTATGAGGCACTGGAAACGCTGCCCGAAGAAATGCGGATTTGTGTAACGCTTTTCTATATGGAGGGCTACAGCATTCGGGAGATCGCATCTATTCTGGAAGTGAAGGAAAATACGGTAAAGAGCCGCCTTTCGAGGGCCAAGGCAAAGCTGCGCAGGGAGCTGGAATCAGGGGATTTTCCAGATATGATATCTCTGTAGAACGGTTGAAAGCGCAGGCTGTAAAATAGAATTGCAGAAATTGGACGCCAGGGAAGGGGCAATTGGCGATTAGAAGCAAGGGAAACCATGTGAAAAAGAGAAGCAGACGGAGAGGTAATTTATGAATTTAGAAAATATGAGAGAAGAATTTCCGGAAATGCCGGAAAGCATGCGAACGATGATAGAGCAGGAAGTGGCATCGCAGATGAGTGTGGAAACGCCCCCTCGCGTAAGCTCGGCGGCAGGTCGCACCGTCCATGCAGAAAACGCTGCGCGTTTGGACGGTGCTGTGGAAACGCCCCCTCGTAAGGCAGAGCAGCCGCAAAAGAACCGAAGCACAGGCCGGAAAAAGGCTGGAAAGACGTTTCTGCTGGTTGCCGCCGCTGCGGCCATCATGTGTACGACCGTGGCGGCGGGCACGGCTATCCGGGCGAGATTTTTTACGGAGGCAGAAGGAGACTATGGGGTAAATATTACCATCGGTTCGGCTGAGACGGAGACGGATTCCGAAGGTTCGATGGCCGCACTGCTTGCCGGACTGGAAGTACCGGAGGAGATTCCGGCCAGTGTGACGGTGGAAGCGTCCTATCTCCCGGAGGGGATGGTGCAGTACGACGACGGTTGGAAGATTGATTATGAGGACGATATCTGGGGCGGAAGCTTCAGCATTACAGAGGAGATCATGGGTGAGAATCCTGCGGAAACGCAGATTTCGGAAACCAATGTGGTGGACAGCGAGGAACTGGAGCTGAACGGTCACTACGCCGTCTGGCTGGAAAAGGAGTATCTGGATGATGGTTCTGAAAATACGACGCAGATGCTGTATATCCTGTACCCGGAGGTCTGGCGTATTCTCAGGATTTATTCTATGAACGGTAAGGTGACAAAGGACGAGCTGCTTGCGGTCGCGGAAGGACTCATTGTGACCGGCAGTGAAGAAACAATGCTCCTTGCGGACGCCTTGCCCGAGGAAGATGATTTGCCAGAAATAGACGATGATCCTGAGGAGGATGGCGCCTGTACGGCGGTGGAAGCAGCAGCTGTGGAGGAAAATCTGCACCAGATCGGGGATTCCTTTGAGATATCTGCCTATTCGGACAGTGAAGCGGATGAGGAAAATTTCCATACGGTCAGTGTCCGGGTCAGCGAGGCCTGGGTATCAGATAATATGAGCGCCTTGGGCGACGACTGGCAGAGCATACTGGATTCCGGGATCTATACCAATGACCTGCAGACATATTCTGACGAAGACGGCAATCTGCTGCCGATGCAGATTGATTACGTGAAAGAAGGCGACGGCGTCAATTCTCTGAATACCGTGGTAAAGACGGAGGAAGCGGAACAGAAGCTGATCTGCGCGACAATTGAATATACCAATAACGGAGATGCGGCTCTGCACAATGTCCTGTATAACGCAGACCTGATCACTCTGACAGAGGGTGACGATGGTATGATATCCATTTATGACCGAAGCACGCTTGAGGAGGGTGACTGGGATTACGCGACGATATCCCGCGGCTATGCGATGGACTATTATACCGCCGGCGGAGAGGAAACAAACGGAAGCAATTACATTACTGACCTTTTGGCAGGAGAGACCGTCACGGTCACCGTCGCCTGGCTTGTCCGTGTGGATGAGATGCCGTATCTCTATCTGAACATGGAGGGCGGAAGCTATCTGATTTATGCGGAGGACCTGGCGACGGGGTATGTGGATTTCCGGTCGCTGGAGAACTGAAATGGTTACTGGTCCTGCCCCGACCACGCACCTGTTGCGTGGTCGGGGCAGGACGGAACTCTCATCGGGAATCGTGCGGTTTTGAACGGATTTCCAAATTTATAAACGAGTTATTTTGAAAACCTGGTTGATAACGAGGTTTTTTTCTGTGAAAAAGAGAATACTAATCCGAAAACACATAAGGAAGAGGTGGAAACATGAGAGAAGATAAGAATACTCGAACGGTTGGGGTAACAGATTCAGAAATCGGTGTATTTCGGAGACCGAAGCTGGTGAAATGTCTGGTCTGTGGAGAAATCTTCGATGCGTCTCTCGGAATCTGTCCGGTCTGTGGAGTAGGACTGGATCAGTGTGTGCCTGTGGAGGAAGAAGAAATTTCTTATCAGAAGAATACGAATCTGCGCTATGTCATTCTCGGCGGAGGTATCGCAGGCGTATCGGCGGCTGAAGCGATTCGCAAAAGAGACCAGACAGGGGATATTCTGATTCTGTCTGCGGAAGATTATCTGCCGATCTATCGGCCGATGCTGACAAAAAATCTGGATATTGCGGACGCATCCGCGGAGGAGCTTTATATTCATCCGCAGACATGGTATGAGGAGCATGGCATAGAGCTGCGGCTGGGGGAAACGGTGGAATCGCTTGACCCGCAGAGAAGGATTGTCCGGATGGCGAACGCGGGGGAGGAGATTGACTATGACCGTCTGGTGTTCGCGACTGGTGCGGAAGGTTTCATTCCGCCGTTTGACGGCCGGAAGAAGGAAGGCGTAGTAAGTATCCGGCATCTGTCTGACAGCAGGAAAATTCAGAAGTGGATGAAAACAGCCAGAAACGCAGTGGTGATCGGCGGCGGAGTCCTGGGACTGGAGGCTGCGAGCGAATTGCTGCGGAACGGAATCCATGTGACGGTACTGGAAGCGGCGCCGCAGATCATCGGAAAGCAGGCGGACGCAGATTCTGCGGCAGTCCTGCGGAAAAAGATGACTGTTCTTGGTGCGGTCTGTCTGGAAGGAGTACAGATTGAAAATGTAGAAGGCGAAGAACGGGCGAGTGCGGTAAAGCTGAAAACCGGAGAGGTTTTCCCGGCTGATTTTGTGATTGTTTCCTGCGGAAACCGGGCAAATGTAAAAGTCGCGCAGGAAGCCGGAATCCAGACAGAGCGCGCGATTGTAGTGAATCATTTTATGGAGACCAGCCTGCCGGATATCTATGCATGCGGCGACTGCGCCCAGTGCGATGACGTGAATTTCCAGCTGTGGGCGGAGGCGTCTGAGCAGGGGCGTATTGCGGGAGCAAACGCGGCCGGAGAGCGGATCGGCTATCAGGAACAGATGCCTGGGCTGAATCTGGAAGGCTTTGGGACGACCCTGTTTGCGATCGGGGATCCGGGCAGGCAAAGCAGTGCCTCGTATCAGCTGGTGAAGACGACAGATGAGGTAAACCACAGCCAGGAGCAGTACTGGTTCCTGGAAAATGTTCTGCAAGGCGCGGTGCTGATCGGGCGCCCGGATAAAACAACGGATGTTACCAGGGCAGTGATCGAGCATGCACGGCACGAGGAATTGTTTTAAAGGCCGAAAAAATTCGTTGCCTGTATGGCCTGTGGCAGCCACGCCTGCGTAATTCCATAAACCGACAACGCGGTCCCGATCAGGAACAGCACGGTGTTCGCCACACCATCCGCATAACACAGTCTCATGCAAAAACCGGATTTCACCGGATAGAAGAGGCGCACGGGTTTTTTGTTCAGACAATCCAGAAGCAGGTGTGACAGGAAGCCAATGCTGTATCCGGGCAGGAATACAGGGCAGATCAGGTAAACGGCTCCGCCCATAAGGACGAAAAACAGAAACGAATGGGAGAAGCTTCTGTGCCCGCTGATTCGTCCGGATACGCATAGAAGTGCCATCAGCAGAAAACCGGTGAGAATGGCGGGAGGGATGTGTGTACGCAGCATGTTTTTCAGCAGGTTTACCTGTTGTGACTGTCCCCAGTATATGGAAGCTGCAATAATTGCTCCGGACAGGATTCTTCCATAGAGTGGGTCGCGGCTGATTCGGGTAGATCTACTGTCAACATCCGGAATGACAGCCCCGAAGGTGCCGCCGATGACAGCTGCGGATATGCTGGCCGCCGTGTCTGGATGTAAAAAAAGCAGGGATGCGGCGATTCCTGTTGTTATGTGTGTTTTACTCATCATTGATGTCGGTCCTCCAGATGTAATGATGTCCTTGTAACACGAAATTTTCTTCCTATTATAAAATAGGGTCGGGGTGATTTCAATCGTATTTTTACCGAATTCAGTGAGAGATATATCCGATTATGAAATATAGATAAACAGTTGCGACTTACAAAGAAATGGATACGATAATAAAATTTAAGAGGTATATTGACACACTGGTTGCTATGTGTTAATATGCGTATACAAACAGAAGATAAAATGGGTAAGAAGAAGGCAAATAAGGATGGATGAAGGAGGGAGCAGATTGAAGGAACAGGATTCGAAGGATGTAAACGGGATGCCAGACGAAGCTGCTAAAAGATCGGTTACATATAAAGAAAGCAGAAGGCCGCCTGGCGAAGACCAGTTAGGCGAGGCGGGAATTCAGTACGCATACAGGCAACGTGAACAGGGCGGGTATACCCTGGAAGATTATTATGCGCTGCCGGATGAGCAACGGGTAGAGCTGATTGATGGGGTCTTCTATGATATGGCGGCGCCGTATACGACACATCAGATTGCGAGCTTTGAAATCTGTGTGCAGTTATCGAATTATATCAAAAGCCGGAAGGGCTCCTGTCGGGTGATGGCAGCGCCGACCGATGTTCAGCTGGACTGTGACAACAGGACAATGCTGCAGCCGGATGTGCTGGTGGTTTGTGACAGGGATAAGATCAGAGAGCGCTGCGTTTATGGTGCGCCTGATTTTGTGATCGAGATTTTATCAGATGCAACGGCTCGCAAAGACATGACAGTCAAATTATGGAAGTATCTGGGCGCGGGTGTGCGTGAATACTGGATTGTGGATTTGCGGCAGGAGAAGGTGATTGTACATGACCACACAGGTGAAAGCATCCGTACATCCGTTTATGGCATGGATCAGCCCGTGCCGGTGCAGATTTTTGAGGGAAAATGTCGAATCCGGTTTGAAGAGATTTGCGAAGAGGTGAGAGAAATTCGTACAAAATAATGAAGAAGAAATTGCTGCCATCATCTCACTTGAACGGATTGACTGGATGGTCAGTGCTTATGTTCGTGACGCTGCGCAACTTGCTCATCCGAAGATTGAACAGGCAAAATCCCGTTTATTCCCGCGAAGCCATACCGTATATGGAAAAATGACATTTTTACAGAGCACTATTCTTGTAAAAATGACAAAAATAAGATAAAATAAGCATGGAAAACGCACACGGGCAACTGATACAGAAAATAAGAAGTGCAGTGCCGTTCTCGTGCGTTTGGAGAATGATAACCTGACAGTGAGAAGAAAACAGGAGAGGCGACTGTGCCTCTTTTGCTGAACGAAAAGAGCTCGCTATTTAAGCTTTTTCTGTCGGATATCGGATTACTTACAACGATTTATGGAAAAGCGACAAAGCTGAAGATATTAAACAGAGAGACTGACATTAATAAAGGAGCGATTTATGAAAATGTAGTTGCTCAGGAACTAAAAGCACACGGTTTTTCTCTTTATTATTATAACAATAAAAAAAGAGGAGAACTGGATTTTGTGATTGAGCGAAGCGGGACAGTTTTGCCAATCGAGGTCAAAAGCGGGAAGGATTATGAAAAGCATTCTGCCCTGACTCAGATTCTGTCAGCGGGGGAATATGACATAGAGGATGCGGTAGTTTTTGTGAATGACAATGTGAGCAGGAAAGGGAAGATTTCGTATTTGCCGATCTATATGGTGATGTTTTTAAAAGAAGAGGAGATCAATTTTGGAGATTTGTCGGTGGAGCGTTTTAAACTGTAGTTCTGAAAGTGGATGAGGAAGAGATTGACGCCATCATCCCGCTTGAGCTGATTGACTGGACAGTCAGCGCTTATGTGCGCGACGCCGCGCAGCTTGGCCATCCGAAGATTATTTATAACATCGGACATTTTAATTTCGAGGAGATCGGTATGAAGGATATGCTGCGGTATCTGCCGGAGCTGGTGGGGCAGATACCGGTGCATTATGTGCGGTCGGGGGATGCGTTTGAGTTTCTGGTGTAGGAAAAGATCAGATTAATGAGGCTGTTTTTCCACTGTAAAAGTAAAAACGCTTCCTTTTCCAGGCTGACTTTTTACCTGAATGGTCTCTCCAAGCCCATCGAGAATTTCTTTGACAATGGACAGCCCCAGCCCGCTGCCGCATCGGGACGCTTCCTGGCTTATTCCGGGAGCAGATGCGGTGGATCGGGCACAGGGGGTATTTCCATCCGATGTGGTACTGCTTTTGGCCTGATAAAATCGCTCGAAAATATGAGGAAGCTGCTCGGCAGATATGCCGCATCCATTGTCGCGGACAGCTACAGTTATACCGTTTTTACCTTCAGAGATGTTTACCTCAATGATTCCGCTTCCGCTTTCTGTGAATTTGGACGCATTGTGGAGCAGCAGATCCAGGACACGGGAAATCAGGGATGGTGCGGTGTACAGCTTTGGAAGGAGTGTTTCTCTAAAATTCGGAGCAGTAAATTGGATGTCGATATCTTCACACAATTCTTTATAACGTTCCAAAATCGGCGAAAATAGTTCATCTGCCGATACGACTTCTTTCTGATAAATGTTTTTTGCGCTTTGCAGTTTTGAAAGCTCCAGAATTTCCGCGACAGTTTCTTCCATTTGATTGGCCTCTTTTAATATTGTGCTGTAATAATACAGCTGCTTTTGCGGGTCAGTTACATACCCGTCTAAAAGGGTTTCTGTAAGAGCCTTGATGGAGGTGATTGGCGTTTTCAGGTCATGATTCATCGTGGCAATGTAGGTGCGCTGCAGTTCCTCCGTTTCCTGCTCTTTTTTTGCAGAAAAGCGGAGGCAAAGAAGCAGCAGGAAAAAAGCAAAGGACCAGATAAAAACAAAGCATGCCAGGTTGCCGGGAATATCAGGCAGATCGCGGATCGTCAGCAGGGCTCCTGATAACTGGTTGTCTGTCCGAATGGCGGCAACTGCGATCAATACGGGGATGTGGTATTTGGATTTCAGGTCAATCCACTGAATCCAGGTATAAAACAGTCCGGATTCGTTTTTTTCAAGATAGTTCATATATCGCTCGATAGTGCGATCCGGAATGGAGCCGGAAAACCCGGCGGATACCTGATCGGTACAGTTACCTTTGGAATCATACACCAGGTAGCTTAGGCCAAAAGTAGAATCCACTTCTAACGTAAAATCCTGCGAGTATTCCAGCGCGGCTCTTTCTGCAAATGTGACCAGATCCTGCTTGTGGCTGATATAGGGAATGGCTTGCAATAGGATAAGTCCCAGCAGGAGCCCTGTCAGGTAAATCAGAAACAGGAGTGTAAAGTGCACTTTTTTTGCTTTCATACCGGAATCTCCTTTCTTTTACCGTTTTTCTATCTTATACCCAATTCCATAAACAGACTGAATTACTGCCAGAGAGCCTCCGCGCTCTAATTTGCTGCGAAGACGTTTGACGATTGTATCGACCGCGCGTGTGTCGCCGAAATAATTGCTGCCCCAGACTTCGTTCAGAATCCGATCCCGGTTAATTACTTCACCCGGGTGGGAAACGAGACACTTTAAAACAGAAAATTCTTTCGGCGTAAGATCCAGAGACTGATTCCCGATCACAGCACTGTAAGAAGATGGATAGAGAACCAGGTTTGTAAAAATGAGTGCGGCTTCGGAAGGCTGCTGCTTTATGCGCTTCAGAATTGAGTTGACGCGCGCAACAACCTCCCGCGGAGAAAAAGGCTTTGTCACATAATCATCTGCGCCCAGTTGCAGCCCATCCACGCGATCATCTTCATCGCCCTTTGCGCTGAGCATTAGGATCGGAATGTCACTCTGCCGGCGGATTTCCTGGCAGATTTCAGTGCCGGATTTTCCTGGGAGCATAATGTCGAGAATGATCAGGCTGATACTGTATTCTTTGAGAAATTCCATAATATGATTGCCGTCATAGGCGGAGAGAACCTGTATTCCGGCATGGTTCAGGTAGACGGAAAGACTTTCATGAACAGCGGGGCTGTCATCACAGATTAAAACAGTCGTATTTTCCATACAGGGCACTCCTTTCTTTTGAGATGTTTATGTTATATTAACATATTTTTCTGAGAAAAAAAGAAAAAAGAAAGCAAATTTACATATTTGCGCCACAATCTTTTGGGGAGGGTGTGCTTTAATAAATAAACCTTTCTATTTGCCGTGACGGGAAAATGCACGGCTTGTTTTATTGAAGCGATTGGTAAAAATAAATGCAAATTTGATAAGATTATTGCATAAAATGCATAAAAATCACGCCAAAACACGATTGATAATGGAAAAAGATCACGATAATATATGTATATCGGGACGGCAAAATGCCCAAAGCCGATCAGAACAATAAACATGAAAGGAGAAACTGTGATGAAGAAGAAAACAACAGTGATGCTGATGGCGTTGTGTATGGCGGCGGCTTCTGTATCACCGGCAGCAGGTTATCTGACAGTACTGGCAGAGGAAAGTGAGGCGGACTCCGGGAACGATTACTTCCAGTCTTTGAATGCGGATGAGGTAAACATTCAGGATACTGGAATTTATACGATCCGGCTGCAGGCGAAAGAGGGATGGCAGTTTGATGTTGCTGATAACACGGATGTGACGGCCTGGATCGTAGATGCGGATGGGAACCCGGCCTTTTCTAATGAAAGCGGTGTTGCATTTGCCGTGAATGGTGAAGATTTTGAACTGGATATCACGATTGATGCATCCAAAATCAGTGGTTTTACCACCAATGGCAGCGGAGAACTTTATGTACATCCGACAGGTGGAAATCCCCTTGTAGTTGAGGGTGACAATCACGGACAGTATACAGAGGTTTCAGAGTTTGTTGGCGTCTATACGATTCCTGAAGTAGTGGTAGTTGGTACGATTGAGGGCGAAAGTGGGACAGACGGGTATCTTTTTACAGAAGATACGGTAACGATTACGCTGAACCTGGATGGAATTGACGATAGCCTGATTGACAGCAGTGCGTCTGTTGTGAAGCTTTTGGAGGGCGATGGCTATTATCTGACCGATTATAGTTTTGAAGATGACACGTTAAACGGTGAATGGTCAGGCGGGACGATGACTTACAGCATGACTACAGAGGAATTTACCGGTGATTTTTCCCCGTTGGGCGGCGATGGAAATGGCAATTACTACGCGAACATCGGTGTAAGCGGGCTTTTCTATAATGGCCTGCCGCTTGCAGAGGCAACCTTCCGTGTGCATGTGTATTCTTATGGGCGTACTTTTACTATTGAAAGTAATGGCAGCCTGATAAATGACACAGAACCGCTGTGGAGTACCACAGCTGAGGATGATCTTCCGGTACTTTGCGATGCGTATCCGGATGAGCTGAATATCACCTGGCCGATCGATTTTGACGCTTCTGCCCTGACGGTTGATGATTTTACTTTGACGATGTGCAGCGGATATGGAGATGAACTGGTGCTGGAGCCGGAAACGGACTTTACGGTAGAGACAGACAAGGATCAGACATCTATTTCCGTTACTTACATTTACTGGGCGAATATTCCGGTGTATACCACCCTGAAAGTGGATGTGAACATTGAAAATCTGACCTGGGACAGCGCGAAATATACGGTAACTTCGGTTTCTCATGAGTATGATATCGCGAGCGTCTATGCTTACTATATTATGTCTGGCGGGATGACAGGGACGCAGAGCTGGACGTATTATGGCATTGATGGTCTTACAGAGTGGTCTCAGGCGTTTGTGATTCCTACCTATACTCTGACATATACGGCAGAGGATGGAACGGTCAGCTACTATACGGAAGATGAAAGCGGAAATGCGATGTTTACGGATGCTGCTGACGATGCAATGGAGTTTGATTCCACAGAGGACAATAACTGTCAGGTAGTGAATAACACTGGTTCCTTTGAACGTGTTTATGATCAGACACAGGATGTCGTCGTTGACGGTGTGACCTATACCTGTGACAAGGTTTACGCAAACGCAGACAATATGCCGCTTGACCCGGCTGATTGCACAGGCATTACCGCAAAGGCGGGCTATATCATTGGAGACAGCTGGGAGATGCATGGAAGATGGCCGTGGCAGACATTCGTGAATGAAGGATATCTGGGCGGCTCCAAATAATGTCGGATATAGATAAGGCCCTGGAACTCTACGAAACTGCCGCGGAAGCGGGCGACGAGGATGCGCAGGAAGCAGTAGAACGGCTGCAGAACGAATAGAAGTAAATGGGTAAAACAACGGAAAAGCTGGCGCGAATAAAAGGCACTATAGTGATTATTGCAAAAAATGAATAAAACTCCAGCTTTTCCCGTGTTGAAACTGCACAGAGGAATCGCTAAAATGGCATTATTCAAAGAAATCAAAGGAGACGTCCTCTGGCTTCGTGAAGTACCAAAAAATCACTGTCACCGGCAGCAGCTTTGGATCGATCCGTCGGATGGCAGTGATATAAACAAAAAGAAACTGACTTTTTTGAATACGTACGGAAGGGTTGACGCAGACAAGAGAGGAATTATGCTATTCGATTTATAATTAAGGAGGAAAAACAAAATGAGAGAAATCAGTAGAAGAGATTTTCTGAAGGGAACGGCGGCCAGCTTTGCAGCGGTTGCTTTTGGCACAAGCCTTGTTGGAACGACCGCGCTGGCGAGTGATGACTCGCTGCATGATACCGCAAATATCGACAATTCGTTTACCCGTTCTTCCCTGATCGTAGGCTGGAACACGGCGACTTCCATTGAGCCGTGGGGCACTGACAATAACGTACCGGGCAACTACGAAGTCTATGAGATGCTGTTTGAGACATCCGCAGATGGTGAATTTTATGCGCTTCTGGCGGATGCAAGCCGCGGCGAATATGGCGGATATGACCATGAGGAAGGCAGCGTAGAGTACCGCGTATACATTTATGATTATATCTACGATCATGCCGGCAACCACATTACCGCTTCTGATATTGCTTACAGCTATATGTATCAGTATGAGAACGCGACAACTTCAAACTGGCAGACGCTGGTTTCCGTAGAGGCGGAGGATGACACGACCGTTCTGTTTACATTTTCAGAGGAGCTGAATTCCCTGGGCGCGCTGGAGAACTTCCTGTCCCGCTGCTTCATCGTTTCGGAGAACAACACGGAAAATCTGACCAGCTCGATGTGCGGTACCGGCCCGTATAAGTTTGTATCCTATACCTCTGGTTCCTCTCTGGTAATTGAGAAGAACGAGGAGTACTGGCAGACGGATGAGTCTCTTCGCCGTCAGGAGTCTCAGGCGAATGTGCAGACGATCACCTATCAGTTCGTAGACGAAGGCAACTCTCGTGAGACGGGTCTTCAGTCCGGCGCTCTGGATATGGTATATGATATGCCGCTGGAAAACATTGAGACCTTCACCGATGACGGAAGCTACGGCGATCAGTACAGCGTGTACAGCTATGTACAGAAGTTTGTTTACGGACTTTGCCTGAACTGCAGCGAGGATATGCCGACTGGTGATGTGAACCTGAGACTTGCGGTCCTGAACGCGATCGACCAGAACGGTCTGATCACAGCTCTTGGCGGAACCTATACCAGACTGTACGCATATGCGACCGATTATTATTCGGATTACAGTTATGTAGACTGGGCAAGCCTTGACAATTACAATACGAATGACGGCGCAGATCTGGAAGCGGCTGCGGAGTATCTTGCGGCGTCCTCTTATAACGGAGAGACACTGACGGTTCTTACACAGAGCGATTACAATGACGTGGCAACCATTATCGCGGCTCAGCTCGCGGCGGCCGGTATCAACGCGACTGTAAAGGGCGTTGACCAGGCGACACAGACCTCCACTCTGGCGGATCCCTCCGCATGGGATATGATGTTCGGCATGATGGCTGGCGACTACAACGTACAGGTTTGGAGCCACGGCTTTGACTATAACAGCAATGGCGGCACTGGTACAGCGAACGGCTATTTCACCGTAAATGATGAGTGGCAGGAGCTCCTGGAGCTGTGCAATACGGCTGAGGGTCATACCGCAGAGAATATGCTGGCATGGTGGCAGATGTGTACAGACAATGGCTACGCGATGGGTCTTTACGCCGGGAATAACTACGATATCGTTCCGGAAGACTGCACCTATGTATGCCTGTCTGACCGCCTGAACCTGCTTCCGGGTGCGTGCTGCTTCGATGGTTCGGTTGAATAAGCGATAGTTTCTTTCATATAATTTCCTCTGAGCGCCGCTCCGGCTAGTTGCGGGGCGGCGTTTCTTTTACCTTTATATTAATTAAGAAAGGCGTAACTATGTGGAGATATATAGTAAAAAGACTTCTCTGGCTGATCGTAATTATGGCCTGTGTGGGTGTCATTATTTTTACGATCATGTGGTTTGTGCCGGGCGATCCCGCACAGATCATCCTGGGGGCGGGCGCCACGAATGAGGATATCGCGCGTGTGAGAGAGCAGTTAGGGCTTGACCGGCCGTATATGGTACAGCTCGGCGAGTTTCTGATCAATGCCTGTCGTCTGGACTTCGGCGAATCCTATGTATATGGCATTCCTGTCATTCAGGAATTTGCGACCCGTCTTCCCCGTACGCTGGGGCTGGGCCTGATTTCGATGTTCTTGAATATTATCATCGGCATCCCGCTCGGCGTAAACGCGGCGATTCACAGAAATACCATCTGGGATCAGGGCGTTCTGGTTCTGGCAATGGTATTCATCTCGGTGCCGCAGTTTTTCCTGGGACTTCTGATGGTGGTTCTGTTTTCGGTACAGCTGGGCTGGCTGCCGCCGTTCGGTATCAGCGGTTCTTATCCGACCTGGATGTACTGGATTATGCCGGTGCTGGCAAACTCTCTGTCCGGTATGGCGATGAACGCAAGGCAGACGCGTTCCGCTGCCCTGGAAATGATCCGCGCAGACTTTGTGACGACGGCGCGGGCGAAAGGACTTCCGGAGCGTACCGTTATCTATAAACATATGCTGCCGAACGCGTTGATCCCCGTAGTGAATTCGCTGGGCATGCAGCTGTCGATGGTGGTCGGCGGTACTGTGGTTATTGAGACGGTATTCTCCTTCCCGGGGATCGGCCAGTATCTGCTGACCGGCGTGAACTCAAGAGACTATCCGGTGGTTCGCGGCTCGGTTATGATCCTGGCACTGTTCTCAGCGGTTATCACACTGCTGGTAGACCTGGTGTATGCGTATCTTGATCCGCGTATCAAGGCGCAGTATGTAAATTATGCCGCGAAAAAAGGCGGCGCGAAGAAAGGCGGGAAGAAATAATGGCGAACGCGGCAACTGTTACGAAGGCTTCTTCCGTGCCGAAACGGAAAAAAGATACCCAGCTGCGCCAGATCACGCGGCGGCTGGTAAAGAGCAAAACGGCAATGCTGGGCCTGGTTGTTCTTCTGATTATTATCCTGGCGTGTGTATTCGCGCCGTTGATCGCCCCCTATGATCCGAATTACATGGATTATTCCGCGCTGAACGCGGGCTCGAGTTTCGCTCATATCATGGGCTGCGACAATCTGGGGCGCGACATTTTCAGCCGCATCCTTTACGGCGGCCGGATGTCTCTGATGCTTGGCTTCACAGTGGCGATTGTCGGCATGGTGTTCGGTGTGTTTTTTGGCTGTATCGTCGGTTACTATGGCGGACAGGTGGACAATATCGCAATGCGTATCTGCGACGTGTGGATGGCGATTCCGGGTACCCTGCTTGCAATCGTGATTTCTTCCGCATTGGGCTCCGGGTTTGGATACACA
Source organism: Lachnospiraceae bacterium (assembly GCA_021202635.1). Classification (GTDB taxonomy): domain Bacteria; phylum Bacillota; class Clostridia; order Lachnospirales; family Lachnospiraceae; genus Choladousia. The sequence continues at coordinate 18,891 of JAJQCQ010000049.1, forward strand.
GTGCTGGCGCTTTCCGTCAGCGGACTGCCGGGCTCTGTGCGCGGTACCCGTGCGATGGCGCTCAAAGAGCGTGAGATGGAATATCTGGAAGCGGCGAAGGCAATGAACTGCTCGAAGATGAAAATCATGTTTAAGCATATGATGCCGAATATCATTGCGCCGACCATCGTTGGTACGACCGGCCAGATCGGCGGCACGATGATGTCAGCGGCAGGCCTTTCCTACATAGGGCTGGGCATCCAGCCGCCGACCGCGGAGTGGGGCGCGATGTGTTCTTCCGCGCGTGAGTATCTGACAAAATATCCGCATGAAATGCTGTGGCCGGGATTTGTCATCCTGCTTACGGTACTGGCGATCAACCTGCTCGGCGATGGTCTGCGCGACGCGATGGACCCGAGGCTGAAGGACTGATGGGGGGAAGAGAAGATGAGTGAAGAGTTTTTGCAAATCAAAGATCTTGTCGTCGAGTATTCCTCCGGCGGCCAGATCGTACAGGCCGTCAATGGTGTGGACCTGACGGTAAAAAAGGGTAAGACCCTCGGCCTTGTGGGCGAGACGGGGGCAGGCAAGACAACGATCGCGAAATCGATCCTGCGTATTCTGCCGACGCCGCCGGCGAAGATTCAGAAGGGCGAGATTTTCCTGGATGGACAGGATCTGCTGAAGCTGCCGGAAAAAGAAATGATGAAGGTGCGCGGCAATAAAATTGCCATGATTTTCCAGGATCCGATGACGGCGCTGAACCCGACGATGACGGTCGGCGATCAGATCAGCGAGGTGGTCCTGCAGCACAATGATTACACCAAACAGCAGGCGCAGGAGCGCACGATTGAGATGCTGGAGCTGGTGGGAATTGCGAGTGTCCGCTATATGGATTATCCGCATCAGTTCTCCGGCGGCATGAAGCAGCGTGTCGTGATCGCGATGGCGCTGGCCTGCAATCCGGAGCTGATTCTCGCAGATGAGCCGACGACAGCGCTGGATGTGACCATTCAGGCACAGGTGCTGGATATGATGCGTGAGCTCCGTGAGAAATTTAATACCTCTATGATTCTGATCACGCATGACCTGGGCGTCGTAGCGGAGACCTGCGACGACGTCGCGGTTATCTATGCGGGCGAGATCGTAGAATATGGGACGCTTGCGCATATTTTCCGCAACCCGCGGCATCCGTATACGCTGGGCCTGTTCGGTTCCCTGCCAAAGCTGGACGATGATTCCAAACGGCTTTCGCCGATCCACGGGCTGCCGCCCGATCCGACGAACCTGCCGGATGGCTGTAAATTCGCGCCGCGGTGTCCGGAATGTACGAGTGAGTGTTCGAAGGATCAGATCATGTTGGAAATTGAGCCCGGCCATTTTGTCCGTTGCTGTAAATTTACAGCGGGAGGGGCACCGACAGCCGCGAAGACGAAGAAGAGGCAGCCTGCATCCGACATCGGCAGAGCAAATGCAGGACAGAACAAGAGAGGGGGCGTGTGAGCATGGCACTGCTTGAGGTAGAACATTTAAAAAAATATTTCAGTGTTGGCGCCGGTACGAACCACGCCGTGGATGATATTACTTTATCCATTGAAAAGGGACATACGATGGGCGTGGTCGGCGAGTCCGGCTGCGGAAAAAGCACGCTGGGCCGCACCATTATCCGCCTGCTGGACGCGACGGATGGTGTGGTTCGTCTGGACGGCGAGGACATCACTTACGCAAAGGGCAAAAAGCTCCGCGAACTGCGTGAGAAGGTCAGCATTGTATTCCAGGATCCGTATTCATCCCTGAACCCGCGCTCCAGCGTGGAAGCAACCATCAAAGAACCGCTGCAGGAGTCGCACCGTTACACCAAAGCACAGGTGCAGCAGCGCACGGAAGAGCTGATGGATCTGGTCGGCATTGAAGAGCGCCTCCGCCTTGCCTATCCGCATGAGATGGACGGCGGCCGCCGCCAGAGAGTCGGCATTGCCCGCGCCCTGGCGCTGAATCCGCAGTTTATCATGTGCGATGAGCCGGTGTCTGCCCTCGACGTGTCGATTCAGGCACAGGTGCTGAACCTGCTGATGGATTTGCAGGAGCAGATGCAGCTGACTTATATGTTTGTCACCCATGACCTTTCGGTTGTCCGCCATATTTCGGACGACATCTGCGTTATGTATCTGGGGCAGCTGGTAGAGACCAGCCCGTCCCGCGAGCTGTTCCGCCGCCCGCTGCACCCATACACAAAGGCGCTGTTGTCAGCGATCCCATCGACGGATCTGGATCACCCGATGCAGCGTGTGCAGCTGAAAGGCGAAATCACCTCTGCGATTAACCCGGAGCCGGGCTGCCGCTTCGCGGCGCGCTGTCCGTATGCATGTGATAAATGCCGCCAGCCGCAGGTACTCGAAGAGGTTGAGCCGAGACATTTTGTGTCCTGCTGCAGGGTGAAGGAAATAAATGACTGACAGGGATGTCATACGGCACCTACAGAGGACGCTTGTCAGATAACTGACAGGGGCGGGGATTGCCCCGCCCGGCAAATGAAGGAGTGATTTTCCATGGCAAAGAAAACAGGTCCGGAAAAGGTTGGCAACGACATTTATGGTGTGAATTCGAACTGGAAGCTTGAGCAGAAAATGGGAAAAACGACTGGGGACGATATTCACCGCAGTACGTACTATCACAAGTATTTCCGGGGCTATACGGAGATTCGCACGGAAAAAGCAAATGGCGGCTATAAGGTCGAGCGCTTTTATACAGAACCGTGGCTGGTGCAGGATGTCACGCCGGCGATGTACGTTTGGTACCGCATGATGTATATTCTTCTGACAGTGGCCGTGTGTGCCATGTATTTTCGCCTGATGTGCATGGACGGCTTTGCCGGAACTTCTTCTCTGCTGGTAGCGGTGCCGGAGTTTGCATCTGTGATTGGCTTGCTGCTGCTGGCGGCGGCGACCATAAACTATGTGTTTATGCGCAAACGGATGACGCTTTATGATCATCGAAGCTCCTCGGGAAATCTGAAAAAAGCAGCGGTTATCTCGGCGGTCTGCCTGGCGGCTACCGCCCTGATGATTGCGATCAACAGCTTCTTTCGCGCGGACTCTGTACTGAATGAGCTGAAGCTCTCCGGCGGCGTACTGCTTAGCGCGGCCGCGCCTCTGGCGATCTATCTGATCGAGCGGGGGATGCCATATAGGGAGGAAGAGAACTGTACGGTGCTTCCGGCGGGCGAGGCGCATGAAATCTGGTAAACACAGTTCTTTGTTCCCTGAGGCTAATGACAACTGACAGGATAATGATATGGGCACGGAGGGATCATATGAATAACCAACATATTTTACATATCACGGCAGTGACTGAGGTGGGGCCGGAGGCGCAGAAATGTGTCCGGGCGCTGCTGGAGTATGATCAGCCGATCGCAGCCGATACACCCGCGGAAGCGTTTTCCGTCGCAGACCGCACAGTCACGGGGGTATCCGTGGAAGGAAATACGGTTGTGCTGGAGCTGTCGCCGGAGGATGCGGCGGCATCCACCTTCCATCAGGGGAATCCTTGGGAGGATACACCGACGACGCTGGAGACCGCCAGTGTGACAGTGCGGCAATGTAAGTCGATAAACGCCTTGGACGGCAGTGAAATCGCGGCGCCGTTTGCTGCGGAAAATGATATACTGAAAAAAGCAGATCAGAATGATCAGGTGCAGAACCTGATTGTGGATGATTTTACTCAGGGAGAATTTGAAGGGTTGGCGTATAACCTTTATATCCCTAAGGACATGGAACCGGGGAAGACTTATCCACTGGTGCAGTTTATTCATGACGCGGGGCCCTGTGGGCCGGATCCGCATCTGACACTGGCACAGGGCGTCGGAGCATTGGTCTGGGCCAGAGAGGAAGAGCAGGCGAAGCGCAAATGCTTTGTGCTGGCGCCGCAGTTTGACGGGCCGCCGATTGTAGATGACGACTGGAACGTTGATCCGCGTCTGGAGACGGAAAAACGTTTGCTGGACTGGGTTTGCGAGACGTATCCGGTTGACCGGAAGCGTCTCTACACGACGGGGCAGTCGATGGGCTGTATGTCCTCGATTGTACTGAACGTGCGTTATCCGGATTTGTTTGCGGCTTCCTTTCTGGTAGCCGGGCAGTGGGATGAGCGGCAGATCGGAGGACTGGAAAAACAGAATCTCTGGATGATCAATTCCATGGGCGACGCGAAAGCCTTTCCGGTGATGAACCAGATGGCGTGTGAGATGGAGGCAAAGGGCGCGAAAGTTACACGGAAGCTGATTGATGCCAGGGCGTCGGAGGAGGAAATGGCTGAGATTGTCCGGAAACTGATTGCGACCGGCGCGAATGTGATTTATACGCCCTACAAGATTGAGAGCGTGGCAAACGGCTGGAGCAGCCGGGGCGGCGAACACCATGTCAATACCTGGAAGACCGCCTATAATATAGAAGCAATCCGAGAATGGCTGTTTTCGAACGTGAAAGAGTAGTTACTGTTCACAACCCGATCACGCACTTGCTGCGAGGGCATGGTGAGACCTGTAACGAATTAGCCGAGGTTCCCTTTCCGGTTTTCGGCTGTGAATTTTACAAACGCATCTACCATCGCGTTCAGATGCCGCTCTTTTGGATAGATCAGATAGAGATCGGTGTGAACGCGCGGCTCGAGATCGACGACGGCGATGTGTACATTGCCGCGCAGCTTATCTGCGAGTCCCTGCTTTACCAGAGAAACCTCCCCGCTGCGGTTGATGACGGAATCCTCCCAATTGCCTTTGCTGGACGACAGCTTTGGCGTGAAGCCTGCGTTTTGCAGCTCATTGACCTCCAGCCGCCAGGGAGTAGACCCTTTTTTGTGGCGGATGAAGAAGACCTCGTCCTTTAGTTCTGAGAGATGGACGGACTTCTTCGCCGCCAGCGGATGGCTGTGCGGGAGACTCACAGACAGGTAATCTTCCCGGTAAGGGATCATGGTATAGTCGTCCTCGAAGGTGCCGGTGTTATGGACAAAGGCGGCGTCGAGAAGGCCGGACTGCAGCTGTCCGAGTGTATCATCCGTGGAGAGCATCAGCACATCGATGATGGCTTGCGGATACTGCTTTTTGAAATCAGCAAAGAGTGTAGTAATGCCGTAATAAGCCGGGAAACCAACGACACCAAGGGAAATTCGATGATCCGCGTCTCGACGGAGTGCTTCCGCGGTACGCTCAAACTCTTTTTCATGTTCAGTGATGGCGATTGCGTGCGGAAGAAAGGCCATCCCGAAAGAGGTCAGCTCAATTTTCTGGGTGGTGCGGGTAAAAAGAGGCACGTTAAGCTCTTCTTCCAGCTGTTTGATGTGCCGGGAGAGAGCGGACTGGTTGATGCCGAGCTTTTTCGCGGCGTTGGAGAAATTCAGCTGTTCCGCGAGAATGAGAAATTCATTTAAAAAAAGGGTTTTCAATTCCTGCCTCCGGTCCGTAGTAAGGGATATCCATGGAGTGATCCCTGTGAATGTGCATCGCGTAATTCAAAAACGCCTTTGCCGACGCGGAAAGCGCCTGGCCTTTGCGATAATACAGGTTCAGGTAAACGGGTGAGGGCGGATCGAGAGGAATCAGGGCAACCCTTCCCGCATATACTTTTGCCGGGATATCGTTCTTCGTGGAGATGGAAACGCCGACGTTACCGGATACGAGATCCACCAGATTCGCGTTTCCATGGATGGTAAAGTCGACCCGCGGCGTGAACCCGGCCTGTTGGCAGCAGGAGATAACCATCTGGTGCAGCGCAGTTTCCCGCGGGGGAAGTACAAACGGCTCAGCGGCCAGCTCCTGCAGCCGGATGTGGGTACGTTCCTGATCCGGGGCGGCAAGCGGGTGTGTGAGCGGGAGCACCGCCGTCAGCTCACTTTCGGCCCAGGTGAAACAGACGCAGCTTTTGTCTGTCGGCAAAGCCGAGAGGGCGAACACCAGCTCGTATCCCATGGCGAACAGGTCATCGCGGGAGAGAAGCGCAGCCTGGTATTCAATCGTTGAAAGGTGATATTGCGGATGTCCCTGACTGAAATGATCCCACAGCATATTCACCATATGATCACAGTTCATATGCGCAGCGACGGCGATTCGCACCTCAGAAGAGACATCCTCTTCCCAGGCGGTTCGGGCTAGCTCGTATTCTTCATCGAGTATGGTAAAGCGCCGGGCATAGTCCAGGAAGAATTTGCCGAACTCAGTCAGCACAAGCTTATGACCGGACTGGGAGAATAATTTGTGCTCCAGGCCTGCCTCCAGATCCCGGATGTGCTTGGTCAGCGTAGACTTTGAGACGTAGAGCCGGTCACAGGCCTGCGTATAATTGCCGGTGTCGGCAAGTACGATAAAATCATTCAAATGTTTGATGGCACTGCATTCCAGCATAATGATTCACCCTTTTGCAAATGGTTTGGTGACCGCTGCGGTATGCCTGTGCGAACCGCGGACAGCCGGTCGGATTTCAGCTGTTTTTTCTCCACGGAAGTGTTTTCCAATCATTATGCTTTATTGCCAGAAGATGAAACAGAAGAAATCGGGCGAAAATGACAGTGGAAAAATGGAAATACTTCGTGTAAAATGAAAAAATAGCTTAAAAACGTATTAATATTTTACGTATTATATCATTTTGAGACAAAAAAAGCAACAGGAGGGGCAAATGACAGCGATTGATTTTTCACCAAAACACAACGTTCAGATTCGCCATAAGGACGGAACACTTACGCCGATGGATGTTCCGTATTATGAGGTTACGCAGATTAATGAGAATACCTGGCAGATTATGAGTTCCGGCGATTATCATTATCTGCTGGTCGGCGATGAGGCGGGAGTAGCGATTGATACTGGCTATGGCGCCGGGAATTTAAGGGAGTTTCTGGAAAGGCTCTGCGGGAAACCAGTGCCGTGGGTAATCAATACTCATAACCATTTTGACCATTCAGCCAATAATTTTTACTTTGATATGGCTTATATGGGTGAGGAAGCCCTGCCGCTGGCGTCCATTCCCTATCCGAGCTTTGAGGGGATCGCCTTCCCAGCGCCAGATTACCCCAAAACGGCGGTGGGCGACGGAGACATCATTCCGCTCAAGGGACGCGAGCTGGAGATCATTCGTATTGGAGACCACACAGCAGACGGGATAGCGATTCTGGACCGAAAGGGCAGACTGCTTTTCACCGGAGATGAAGTAATGGGACATGGTAAGACCCTGAATGGATCCGTGAGCAAATGGAAGAGCGACCTTGAAAAATTATTGGCGCACCGGGATGAGTTTGACGCGGTCTATGGCGGTCCCGATAAAGTGGCGGATGGTGAACTGGAAATTTTCTATGAGGCGGCCTGCAAGGTAATGGCAGGAGAAGAGCTGGAACAGCCGTCACCGTCAGAGCCGCATCCGCCGATTGTCGATGAGCGGGACGCGGATGGAAACCTGATCTACGACTGCCAGATGCCGCACAGCGCGGATGTGCCGAAGGATGGGTTTTTCAAGGTAAATCCGAACATGGTGGATTTCGTATACAAGGGGTATCATTTTTCTTATGATAAGACTTTGAAGTAAATCGAAGGTTTTCTGATTGTGTATGCGGTAGAATTCCGGATGGGATTCCGATGATAAGACGGGGAGAATCAGGTATATGAATACAGATTTTCTGGAAAAGCATCAGGGAGTTGTGAACGCGCTCAAAGGTCTGGCTGCGGTGGTTGTGCTGATAGGGATTCTGTCTGCGCTTGGCATTTTCAAAAGGGCTGCCGTGGGCATCCATATTGAAGAGGAAGTGTTTACCGTTTCCTATGAGGAGGAGATCGTGATTCAATTTGGCAAAGAGGAGCTGCGTTCAGCCGAGATTGTGACTTCCTTTGATATGGGAGACGCCATAAACACTGTTTCCGAAGATAAGTATATCGTCGGCACCTGGGAAAATGATGTGTGGGGACAATACACGCTCTGTGTGAAAAAATCACTGGAATGCTATCTTGTGGTGACTACAGAGACAGAAGTGTTTGTATTTAATTACGAGAGCAAAGACACAACGGAGAGTATGTGCAGCGCACTGCTTGCGTGGTAGCGTGCAAAATACGTTTTTGAACGGGATGTGCAGGCAAAAGGCGTAGCAGCTTCTTACGTCGTTTACTATAAATGACTGAATATTGATGGAAACAAAGAAAGAAGGATAAACGTATGGGCAGTTTACAGGCAGGAGCGGGAAAGCGCGTGATTGCGGTTCCGCAGGACTATCTTGCAATTGAGAATTTCGGGATGATTCATGACCCGATTCACGCGAGAGCAGTGGCAATCCGGCAGGGAAAAACGGAAAGCACCGTGATTCTGATTTCTCTGGAGATTACCTCCATGCCGGGGGAAGAGACGGCGGCCATCCGCACTCTGATTGCGGAAAAAACAGGCGTGAGGGAAGAAAACATCTGGGTGTGTGTGACGCACTCGTTTTCTTCGCCGCATTTGCTTCCGGATCACTTCTTCAAGTCGGAAGCGGAGCTTGCCTTGAAAGCAGAATACCGTGAAGTGCTGCAGGCTGCGGCGGTTGGAGCGGCGGCGGACGCTATGGAGCATTTGCAGAGCGCGACCCTGGCGATCGGAGCCGGAGAGTGCGGCATTGTAGCGAGCCGGGATATTGAGACAGCGGACGGCTGGTGGGTCGGCACGAATGGCGATGGGCCAACGAACTGTACGGTGACCGTTCTGCGGTTTAATGATTCGGCAGGAAAGCCGATTGCCCTGATCAGCCACTTCGCGATTCAGTCTTCTGTCATGGATCAGTCGGAGCTTTCGGATGGCAAAAAGCCGGTGACCTCTGACATCGCCGGAAACGCCTGCCGGAAAGTAGAAGAAGAGAGCGGGGAGAGCCTTGTCTGTCTGTTCCTGATCGGTGCGGCGGCGGACCAGGCGCCTATCGAGAAGGCAGTCAATGAAACCTTCGAAAACGGTGAGAAAATCCATACCGATCTGCATGAGGACGGCTTTGCGATCTGTGAGCGCCTTTCTGAGGAGCTGAAGAAGCGAATCTGCGAGATTGCGCATGAAGCAGGTCAGACAAAAGCGAATGCTTCACAGGAGAATGCGGAGCCATGTGAGGCTAATCTGAGTGGGACAGTGGAACCGGTGATCAAAGTCGCTTCCGCAAATCTGACGGTACCGGCGAAGCATATGAACCGTGATCTGCACAGCCTGCGCCCGACCAGACATGCCGTGTATGAGCCGGACGGTGAGAGTGAGACCACGATCGAGGCAATCCGCATCGGCGATCTGGCTCTGATAGGCGTGAAGCCGGAGCTGACGTGCAAGACTGCGGCGTCCATCATGGAACAGTCCGGATTTGGCACAACACTGATCTGTACGCTCGTCAACGGTGCTTCCAAATATATGGCGGATGAGAGCGCATACGACCGCAGCTGCTACGAGGCGCAGAATTCCCCGTTCGGACGCGGCGCGGCAGAGCTGCTTGCGGCGAAGGCGGTGGAGCTGCTGGAAAAACTAAAATAAGGTGGGAGGTATTCAAAAATGGTAATCGACGCGAACTTATACTGGGTTCCGGAGGCGCTTTTTACAGAAGATGATCTGATGGCGCGCTTCCTGGGTGAAGTGAAGTTTGGCTGGCATGGCCGCTGCGAGGAGATCCCCGGTACGAACGGGAAAAAGCAGGTTGTGCTTGAGAAGCCGGAGGGCAGTCCGAACCTGAATTATGTGCAGGGAGACTATGTGATGGAGCGTCAGCTGGCCGATCTGGATGCGGCGGGGGTCGACAAGGCGCTTCTGAAAGTGCCGGGCTGTCATGAGTGGATGGATCTGGACTTTTGCCGGATGTTCAATGACGGGATGCACGCATATGAAAAAGCGAGCAACGGCAGACTGATCGCACTGGCGGTTGTTCCGCCCTACGGTACTCCGGAGAGCCTGGCAGAGCTGGAGCGCTGCAAAAAGGAGCTGGGCATGAATGCCGTACAGGTCAGCGCGCACTACGGTGACGCGTATCTGGATGATGCAATATTTGATGCGTTTTTCGCGAAGGTCAATGAGCTGGAGATGAGCGTTTACGTCCATCATACCCCAATTCCGGCGGAATATCAGTCCTTCTGTGCGTATAACAACGTAAGACGTTCCTATGGCCGCTGTGTGGACCAGGGACTCGCGGTAGGCCGCGAGGTCTTCAGTGACCTGTTTGTAAAATATCCGAATCTCAAAATGGTACATTCCATGCTCGGCGGCGGCTTCTTTGCCATCGCAAACATGATGTTCCCGCAGCAGGCGAAAAAGACCGAAGATGTCAGCCGTTTCAAATCCGACAGCGGTGAGATGGCAGCCCGTTTCCGTGAGCATATCTACTTTGAAATGTCCCATGCGCAGCCCTGGGGAAAGACCCAGCTGGAGTGTGCGGTGAAGGTGCTCGGTGCGGATCACATCATCTGGGGCACTTCCTATCCGGTGCGCAAAGAATGGCTGACCGACGGTCCGGCGTTTGTGCGTGCGCTGGATGTCACCGAGGAAGAAAAAGAGCAGATGCTGCATGAGAATGCGGAGAAGATTTATCAGATCTGATGGAATGATTCAGAACTGCTTTTCGCAGTTACGAGAAAATAACATTACAGAAAAAAGACCGGTTGTATCAGCGGTCTTTTTTTCTTGCTGTTTGAGCGCGTGCATGATACAATCGTGAGGAGGAGAGGAAAAGCGGCAGGAGGATATTAAAATGCGATTATATGTGTACAGCATGCGGGAATTCGATGAGCTTCCCTGTTTTGAAAAGTATTGTAAAAAATACGGGATTGAGTACGCTTACACGACGGAGACGCCGTGTCTGGAGAATCTGGATTACTGCAAGGGCTACGAGGTAGTGGATATTATTACGACCGTGATTGACCGGCCGATGCTGGATCGCTTTCACGAGCTGGGCGTACGCTGCCTGACGACGCGTACGATCGGCTACGACCACATAGACGTCGATTACGCGAAAAGTCTCGGCATTGGCGTAGTCCATGTGAGTTATTCACCGAATAGCGTGGCGGATTATACGATCATGCTGATGCTCATGGGATGCCGCAGGATGAAGCACATCATGGAGCGGGCGGCAGTTCAGGATTACACGCTGAAGGGCAAGCTTGGCCGTGAAATTCAGGACTGCACGGTGGGGATTATCGGCACCGGACGCATCGGACGGACGCTGATCCGTCATCTTTCCGGATTTGGCTGTAAGATGCTTGCTTATGATATTTATGAGAGCGAGGACGTAAAAGCGTACGCACAGTACGCAGATCTGGATACGCTTTATGCAGAGTCTGACATTCTCACCCTCCACGCGCCCGCCACGGAGGACAATTATCATATGATTGACGCACGGGCGATTGCCAAAATGAAGCAGGACGTAATGCTGATTAACTGCGCGCGTGGCTCCCTGGTAGATACGGATGCCCTGATTGACGGGATTGAGAGCGGAAAGATCGGTTTCGCCGGGCTGGACGTAGTAGAACACGAGAGCGGGCTGTATTATTTCAATCGCATGGGAGAGCCGCTGCACAACCCGAAGCTGGCGATCCTGCGCTCCTATTCCAATGTCATCGTCAGTCCGCACACGGCCTTTTATACGGATGAGGCTGTGGCCAACATGGCAGAAAATTCAATCCTCGGCGCTATGGCTTTTATGAACGGGGAAGAGACACCGTTTCTGGTGTGAGTATAGTCGAGCCGGACAGAGAGAGTAAATCTTTTCTGTCCGGCTCATGAATTTTTTTATGCTTCTTCCGATGCAGCATCCTCGTCCTGTACCGCAGACATATGGGACTCTGAAACGAGAACCACTACGGTATCCGGACTCGCAGCCAGCTCAATATCCGGGTTGGATGCGATCGAAAGGTCGCCCACTTTGATGGAGTCTCCCGGCCGCATCTCACCAACATCAATCTCCACCTTTTCTACAAGAGCGGATGGCAGCGCCTTATATGGAATTTCCTCAAGGGCCAGCTGGAGGATTCCCGCCTGAATCTTATCGTGGTTCAGAAGAACTACTTCCGCAACGGAATGAACTTTTTCGCTGCTTACAAGTGCCTGAAAATCCACTTCGTCATACTGGTTCTTCATAGAATTATAATCCATTTCCTTAATCAGAACATCCATCATCTGCCCATCGACATTCAGATAGAGCTGACTGCCCTTTTTCTTTTCACGGAAGACGCGTTCGGCTTCCCGTTTATTGATTTGGATAGGGATGGAGCCTTCAATCTCCCGGCCAAATATATTACCGGTCACATAGCCCTCCCGACGAAGCTTCTTTGCTTTTACCGACATGTCTCTTTTCTCAGCTTTTAAAGTATCCATATTATCTCTTCCTTTCTTTCTGCTGATTGTTTGCAGACTTGTCATGCTGTAATAAGTGTATGATATGGTCTGTAGACACCTTTTTGTTACAAATGTATTATAACGCAAAAAACAGCGAAAAAATCGCCAAAATTGAGTTTTTTCATTCCCCTGTACATGAAAAAATATTAACTGCTGTTCACAGTAATTTCACAGAGGACCGAAAAACAGGATAGATGAAACGACAGGTAAGCGCTGTCTTTTTTCGGGCGATTCCTCATATATTGATAAAAACAGAGTTATGAGTGTGCAGAGCGTGGAGAATAAAAAAAGAAATGGTATGAAACTGTTCCACTATTTTATGATTCTTGCTGTATTTTCAGCAGCGCTGATTCTTCCGGGATACGCAGCAAAATGGCAGGCAGCGAGCCTTCTGAAAAATGAAGTGACCATGGCGGAAGATACGTCAGAGGAGATGACGGAGGTACTAAACGCACAGACAATCGTCATTGACCCCGGGCACGGGGGATGTCAATTGCGGTATGGCAAGGTTTCTTTAAGATCATATTTTCCTGGAATTGGGAAGAAAATACTGTGAGAAAGGCGGCTGTTATCCCGAAGGAACCTTTCCGTTTGTGCTTTTCATAAGAAATGGATTGTGGTAGAATGTTAACAGGAGATGGAATAGTCTAAACAGATAGGAGGGGCTGGTATGCCAAAAAAAGCTGCATTGGGCATTACAGAATTTGAAGATATCATAGGAAGAAATGCGTTCTATGTAGATAAGACATATTTTATCAGAGACTGGTATAACAGTCTGGATCAGGTGACGCTGATCACCCGTCCAAGGCGGTTTGGAAAGACTCTGACTTTGAACATGGTAGAGACATTTTTTTCCATGCGGTTCAGGGACAGAGGTGATTTATTCGAGGGCCTTTTGATCTGGGAGGATGCGGATTTCAAGGGACTCCAGGGAACGATTCCTGTCATTAATTTCAGTCTGGCGAATGTAAAGCAGGACACCTGTGAAAGTATGTGTTATGCGATGCGGACATTGCTTTCCCAGCTGTTTCGCAGGCATTCCTATTTGCTGGATTCAGACAGGCTTTCTATATTTGAAAAAGAAATGTTTCAACGTGTACTCAGAAGAGAAACAGCAGATGAGGATTGTATGACGGCCATTCAGTTTCTGTCACAGTGTATGTATGAACACTTTGGGAAAAAGGTGATGATCCTGATCGATGAGTACGATACTCCGATGTTGGAAGCATATACTGCTGGCTATTGGGAGGAGGCGATTAAATATATCCGCCGTATGTTTCATGCCGCGTTCAAGGACAATCCATGGCTGGATCGGGGATTAATGACTGGAATTACCAGGATCACACAGGAATCGATTTTTTCTGATCTGAATAATCCGCGTGTTGTGACAACCACAGTAGAGATGTATGAGACCTGTTTTGGCTTTACTGAAAAGGAAGTGTTTGACGCTCTGGAAGAGTATGGCCTTTCCGATCAGAAAGAGGAAGTAAAACGCTGGTATGATGGATTCCGCTTTGGAAAGCAGAGTGAGATTTATAATCCATGGTCAATCATTAACTTCCTGAGCGAAAAGAAGCTAAAACCCTATTGGATGAACACCAGCGGGAACACACTGGTTGGCAAGCTGGTGCAAGAAGGATCTCTGCGCATCAAGGATGAATTTGAAACGCTGTTGCAGGGTGGTTCTATCGTGACGAAAATCGATGAATCCATTACTTATACAGATCTGTCGGACGACTCGAAAACGGTGTGGAGCTGGTTCCTGACCACCGGTTATGTCAGGATTGTGCAGGAACGGGAAAAAGGGTATGAGATACAGCTGACAAACTATGAAGTGCGGGAAGCTTTTTGTCATTTGATTGAAAAATGGTTTGCGAAATCTTATGACAATTATACCGGATTTATCGAAATGCTGTTAAAGGGAAATCTGGAAGGGATGCAGCGGTATATGGAGAAAGTGACATTACGCACGTTTAGCTTTTTTGATGTGGGTGGTGCTTCTTCGGAGAGCGAAATGGCAGAACAGTTTTATCATGGATTTACGCTTGGACTGATCGCTGACCTGAATGATACACATATACTGACATCGAACAGAGAGAGTGGCTTTGGACGGTACGATGTGTCGATTGAACCTTTGGATAAGACGCAGGATGGTATTATTATTGAGTTTAAAGTGTTTGACTCGAAAAAAGAACAATCACTGAACGATACCGCGAGACGGGCGCTTGATCAGATTCGGGATATGAAATATGAAACAGATTTGAAAGCAAGAGGAATTCGGAAAGTTCGAAAATATGGGTTTGCTTTTCGGGGAAAAGAAGTACTGATTGAAGAAGAAAAACGGGAAGATTGTAATACAGATCAGAAAAATATCTCATAAAAAGGATTCGACAATTCTTGAAACAAAAGAGAGTATACAGATATCTGTAAAAAAGAATATTGCGATTATAGTGAAACTTGTTGAGGACGTTCAGAAATGAGCGTCTTTTTTTATGTATGCAGGTGTAGAAAATTATGTTTACTTTTTTTATTGCCTTTTGCTCAGGAGGCTTTTGCGGAGTCGTAACGATGTGTATGTGCTTAGCTGCCGGGAATGCAGACCGCAGAGATGGCGAGTCCCATATCCCACAGCAAAGCTGTAGGACAAACTATAACAATTATGACAAAAAGGGGGATGGAAAGGAATGAATCCGCATTGGAGGCGGAAGTTCCGGAACTGGAAGGTGTCCTGGAAAAGCTGGATGAGGATGAGATTGTGACTGCAGAAGATATTGTGGTCGGGTATGGCAGCAGCTTTAACCCAGGGGAGGATTTTGACGGCCTCTCTTATAAGGAAGAAAAGGTGGAGATCACGCTCCATGAAGCCAAAAGTGAGAGCGGATATGCCTTCACGACCAGCCGTGCTGACACATACCAGGCGGTCTATTATGTGGAGCCTGTAAGTGGCAGTCCAACTTATCAGATTGCCCGTGTAATTATTGTAAAGGAATCAGAATCAGACAGCGCAAGTGCTGTTTCTGATGAGGGAAGCGGCAGTGAGGACTCCGAAGATTCCGATGATGGTGCCCCTGACCCGCAAGTGGGTACGTCAGAAGGAAGTATTGAAGCTTGGACTCCCGCAGACGATTTCACTCAACCTGGTATTCCCGGCAGCGCTGCCATTTGCGGCTGCGGGTTTTGTAAAAATAGACGGGGTATCCCCGTTTGAATATCTGAAAAGGCGGCGGGCAGTGACCAGGAGACCATTGTATCGGTACCAGCCGCTTGTATTTAGAGAGATGGATGTCGGCTGGAACCTGCAGCAGGGGATGCAGCCGCCGGACGGCCTGGAGAAACCTGTAAAACCAGGCCGCATACAGTCTCACTATTATCATGTATCCCGATTATCCAGGACAGTACATTTTACTACTTGAGGAGGCATCGGATGCTGCGGAAGAATCTGAAATTGTGGGAGAACTGGAGACACAGACTGAGAGTGGAGCAAATGAGCGGATGTAGGAAGCAATTGAGATTCAGAGTGGGCAGAACTCCAGTGAAACGGGACGAAAGTACGATGCTACGACACTTTCCATGACAGGGATTCCGACAACACTGCTGAATTATCTTTCAAACCGCTATGAGCTGCAGTATACACTCTACGATTATCTGTATCGGAATGGTTACAGTGATGTGACTGCTGCGGCGATTAGTTCGTATGAGATCGACGAGGATACTCGGACGGCGACGATTACATTCACTTTGTCGGATGGCAGCAGCCTGACTGGAATTTACAGCCGGGACGACAATTCCTATTCGTACCAGTAGAAAATAGAATCTTGTGATTGCAGTCCGGTGAAAATCTGATATAATGAAAGTGCCACAGGAAATCAGGAGAAAAGCTTTATGAGAAGAGACAACACGAAGGCAGATGTAAGGCTGAAAGACTTCTGGCGCGACAATGGTCGGTTTGCGGACCTTTTCAATGCAGTCTTATTTGATGGACAGGAGATTTTGAAACCGGATGCGTTGGAAGAAGCAGATACGGATGTGTCAGGTGTTATTCAGCTGAAAAAGTATCAGGAATCACTTGTGCGGGCAAGGGATGTGGTTAAGAAGACAGCATATGGCGCAGATTTTGTAATCTGGGGTATCGAGAACCAGCAGCGTGTACATTATGCTTCCCCACTTCGGACTCTCTTGTATGATGGATTAGGGTATCTGAAAGAATACAATGAGATTACCAGACAACGCAAAGAGGATTCAGAACAGAAAACAGAAGATGAGTTTCTTTCGAAAATGCGTAAGGAAGACAGGCTTCACCCGATTTTTTCAATTACTGTGTATTATGGGGAAAAGGAATGGGATGGTCCGCTCTGCCTGAGAGATATGATTGTTGATATGCCGGAACCGATGGCGAACCTTTTTTCAGATTATAAGATGAATTTGGTTCAGGTTCGCGACAGCGACAAATATATTTTCAATAATGAGGATGTTAAGACAGTGTTCAATGTTTCCAGTGAATTTTTTAAAGGAAATATTGAAACGATTAAAGAGCACTACAAAGAAAAAAACCTTCAGCCTGAACTTATTGCAGTTATTGGGAAAATCACAGAATCATCGTTTCTTATGCAAAAAGGGAAGCGTGGAAAGGAGCCGATAAATATGTGTACTGCTTTGGAACAATGGGAATTAAAAGAGTTTGAAAAAGGGAAAAAACAGGGACTAGAAAAAGGCGAAAAGCTGGGATTAGAAAAAGGAACTCGTCTGGGAATTATGCAACGCGACAGAGAGTTAATTCATAAATGGACAGCTTTGGGCTTTGAAGCACGTGAAATAGCTGATCTTCTTAGCTTGCCGGAGGAAGAAGTGCGTAAGGAACAGGCCAGGAAATAGCCTGACAGTCATTTGATGAAATCAATAGTTTTACGAGAACCGTCTTGTTGTTTTGGCAGGACGGTTTTTTGTTGCTTGTTTTTGGAAAAAGGATTTGCAAGTTTAACTGGGAAGGTATATCAATGGAAAAGATAATCACAGCTTCCGGAAAAGGGATTCAGGTAGGAAACGGAGATTTTTCTGAACATGTGCATTGTCTGCAGGCCGTTGTGTTTTTGGAAAAAATGCTTGGTGAAAAGATTCCGGGAAATCGGTTTGAAGCTGGCAAAATATCCAGCGGAAGAAAAAAGCAGAAGCAAATCGAGAAACAAGTAAGTGAGATTCGAAGCTGGGTGCGTTTTTTGCAGTTCAGTGAAGAGGAAGCGATTATCCTCACACCATCACTCAAAATATTGGATGAGGAAATTCAACCGCTCACATTGGATGACCTTGGAACTTTGCTCTTTGCGGATCAGAAAAAATCTGGATTCACCAGCCAGATGGGAGGTGAATGAAAAATCAGTTGTTGTTTCTGTTCCTTGTGTTGAACGGGAGAGGCAGGTCTTTTGTATATGACACAGAACCTTATTTTGATTTTTATATTTGCCGTCCTCCAAACGGCGTTACCAGGGGTCTCAGGGGGCGCTGGACGTCCGTTTAGCGCGGACCGGAGCGAAGCGTAGAAATGAAGCGAAGCGGAAGAGTTTCCCCTGACAAGATGCCGTTGTGAAACGAAAGTGAAACAGAAGTGAAACAACAGGCGTATCTTGCCATTTCCTTTGGAAATGTAGACTCCTGCAGCCCTTCAATTGAGGGTGGCAGCCTGGAAAATGTTACAGAATTGTTACATCCAAAAACGAGCAGAAAAGTTGTTACAAAAATGTTACGAGCCATTTTGGGGCAGCCCCAATATCTGAATTTTTGAAGCTGACCCCGCGAAGCGGGCGGAAATGGAAAAAGAAAAAAGCACAGAAAGGGGGCAGGAGCTTATGGCGAACAAAACAGTCTGGAAAGCGTTTCGCTGCACAGAAGAGGAAGCTGTGGAGCTTTCCAAGCAGGCCGAAAAAAATCGGTTGTCTGAGTCGGAGTACATCAGACGCAAGGTTTTTATGCTGCCGCAGGAGACGAATCTGCTGCTGCAGGAGCTTAAGCATTACGATTTAAAAATCGGGAATAACATCAACCAGATTGTGCGGAGCTGCAATTCGAAGAAATTCATCAGCAGCTATGATTACCAGGAGTTGGTGGAGTACCTCGAAAAACTGGATGAGAAGTATTACGAGTTAATTCGGCAGTTAAAGAAGCAGAACGAAAACAGATTTTACCTGGCAGGACTCACTTATCAGCCGGGGAATGGATATGAAGGAGAAGAGCAGAATTCCGATAATGATTCAGATTCGGAAGAATGGGTTATGGATGAGGATTCTGAAAATAGTGCAGCCTCTGCAGACGGAAAGGGTGGATAGAGATGGCGGTGACACGGCTCCTTCGCATCAAGGAGACAAAGGGGAGTAACAGGGCCTCGCACCTGAAAAAGAATATTTTTTACATTTGCCGGGATGACAAAACGGGGAACGGTCTCTGGATTGGGGGAAACGCGGGCAGGACGCCGGATGTGATTTACCGGACGATGGTGGAAAATAAAAAATTCTGGTGTAAGGAAGACGGGAGCCAGGCATTCCACTATATGCTTTCTTTTCCGCCGGACTGCGGCATTGATGAAGCGACGGCGTTTCAGGTCGCGGAAGAATTTTGTAATGAACTGCTTGGGGAGAACTATTACTATGTTTTTGCAGTCCACAATGACCGGGCGCATATTCACGTACATATCACGTTTGATTCCGTATCAAAAACCGATGGCCTGAAATTTCATTCCCCCAAGGGGGATTGGGAGAAACGCATTCAGCCGATCACGGATGCCGGATGGAATCCATACCGTGATTATCCCCAAGTCAGATCAATATCAGGTGACAACCGGGGGCGGCATTTTCTGCCGGGCGGCAATCTATACGGAGAAAATGTACCAGGTGGTCAACATGAAAAACGGTGCAATGGAATTGTCCTCTGGTCAGGAAGTGGCGGAAGCGATGAAGAAACCGGACATTCGGATGGAAAATGAGCGGTTGAAGAATCTTGCACATAACCTGAACCTGGAAATTGACCGGACAGAACGCAAAGAGCAGACAATTCGCAAAAACCAGCCAGATCTGAGCGTGGAGAGCAGCAAGAAGAATCAAAACCAGAAGAATCCAAATCAGAAGTCTCAGACAAGGAATTTGGTTGAAAACCCTACGAGGCCGATCAAGCCGCATAGCAGGACATAGACAGGGGTGACTGATTTTGAATATGCTGAACAAGAAGAAGCCGAACTATGGTTTCTTTTTCTTTTTATTCTTTCTTGCCGTGTATGTTGGGTACTGTCTTGGAAAGCTTTATGGTCAGAAGATCAGTCTGGATAATCTGACGGATCTTCTGCAGGAGGTACTGACACATCCATTACCGTTTGAGATAACTCCAATTACGTCGCGGACCATTCTGGTAGCGATCCTGGTTTGGCTGATTGCTTTTGCTTATGATATGAGCAACCGACGTAATTATATGCCCGGACGCGAGTCCGGCTCCGGCCGGATTGCTATGCCGCAGGAGATTAACAAAAAGCTGATGGACAGCGATGGAGTGAAAAATAAGATTTTCTCCGAGCATATCCGCATCAGCATGAATACACGCATGACAGGGCTGAATAACAATGTGCTGATCATAGGCGGTTCTGGCGCGGGGAAATCCTTCTTTGTAGTAAAGCCAAATGGCTATAACTGTGGCTATACCTCATACGTGTTCTGTGATCCAAAAGGCGGCGGGAATCCCGTTGAGTCCATGCTGTATCAGGTGGAGAATTATCTTGGAATCTTTGAGGAGTCAACGGCCTTCGGAGAGATGCGAAAACGGTCCGATTATAGAGAGGAGCATCAGATCGTTCCAACGGGGGATGGTTATTTCTATAAAAATAAAGTCCTGCTGCCGGTGATTTCCAGGAACACGGTTCCGGTTAAGACCGGACTGGGACGACTTACGAAGCATCCAGTGATCGGATGCTTTTATAAAGGCAGAATCC
>JAJQCQ010000004.1:0-38327 GCA_021202635.1 Lachnospiraceae bacterium
AATTTAGTCCTTAAATCCGTTTCAGTGAGTCCTGGCTAGGGTGTGACTTGTAACCTTTGGCGGGGACGGCTTGTAAAAGCGAAAAAGAAACTACTTGCCAAACAGCTTCCGATATGATAAAGTATCGATGTAGAGAACGTAAGTAATGTATACAAAAAACGAAACCCCAAGGTGCTGGCACACCTTGGGGTTTCTCCCTCTTTATCGGAGAGGTAATCCTTCTGACTTTTTACTTCCGTTCATTATTTCCGTCAATCCACTTACCTATGTAGATCGCTACAACGTTCGCGGTAACAGAAATCAGAAACGTAAGTAGTGTATACATCTTTATCACCTCCTATCCATACCGCTTTAGTGATGGTAACATCGTCAGTATATCATCCCTTATCATATTTGGAAAGTATTATCATGTAATGATTTCAAAAAAAGAGCGTTCATATTATATGAACGCTCTTTTCTCTATAACCTTATTATCTAATATTCCTGGTCTCTTAGTAACAATTACAGCTGCGGTCCCGCCGCTACAAGTGCCTTGCCAGCCTCATTGGTGGTGTACTTGTCGAAGTTCTTGATGAAGCGGCCAGCCAGATCCTGTGCCTTTGTCTCCCACTCAGAAGCATCCGCATAGGTATCACGCGGGTCAAGGATAGCCGGATCTACGCCCGGAAGCTCGGTCGGTACTTCAAAGTCAAAGTGCGGAATCTTCTTGGTCGGTACGTTCAGGATGGAGCCATCCAGAATCGCGTCGATGATGCCGCGGGTATCCTTGATGGAGATACGCTTGCCAGTGCCGTTCCAGCCGGTGTTTACCAGATAAGCCTTCGCGCCGCTCTGCTCCATTCTCTTTACGAGCTCCTCTGCGTACTTGGTCGGATGCAGCTCAAGGAAGGCCTGTCCGAAGCATGCGGAGAAGGTCGGGGTCGGCTCTGTGATGCCGCGCTCAGTACCTGCCAGCTTCGCTGTGAAACCAGACAGGAAATAGTACTGTGTCTGCTCCGGTGTCAGGATCGATACCGGCGGAAGTACGCCAAACGCATCTGCGGAGAGGAAGATTACCTGCTTTGCAGCCGGTGCGGAGGATACCGGGCGTACAATATTCTCAATGTGGTCGATCGGATAAGATACACGTGTATTCTCTGTCACGCTCTTGTCCGCGAAATCGATCTTGCCATTCTCATCCAGAGTCACGTTCTCGAGAAGTGCGTTTCTCTTGATCGCGTTGTAGATGTCCGGCTCAGAATCCTTGTCCAGGTTGATTACCTTTGCGTAGCAGCCGCCCTCGAAGTTAAACACGCCGTTGTCATCCCAGCCGTGCTCGTCATCCCCGATCAGCAGACGCTTCGGATCCGTAGACAGAGTCGTCTTGCCGGTACCGGACAGACCGAAGAAGATCGCGGTGTTCTCACCGTTCATATCGGTATTTGCAGAGCAGTGCATGGAAGCAATGCCCTTCAGCGGCAGATAGTAGTTCATCATAGAGAACATACCCTTCTTCATCTCGCCGCCGTACCAGGTATTCAGGATCACCTGCTCACGGCTCGTGATATTGAACGCAACACAGGTCTCAGAGTTCAGACCCAGCTCTTTGTAATTGTCAACCTTTGCCTTAGAAGCGGTGTAAACGACGAAATCCGGCTCGAATGTCTCAAGCTCCTCTGCGGACGGCTTGATGAACATATTCTCTACAAAGTGTGCCTGCCATGCCACTTCCATCATAAAGCGGATCGCCATACGGGTGTCCTTATTCGCGCCGCAATACGCATCTACAACAAACAGTCTCTTGCCGGAAAGCTGCTCCTGCGCCATCTTCTTTACTGCGGCCCAGGTCTCTTCGCTCATCGGGTGGTTGTCATTCTTATATCCCTCGGTCGTCCACCAAACGGTGTCCTTCGAGTTCTCATCCATAACGATATACTTATCTTTCGGGGAACGTCCGGTATAAACACCTGTCATGACGTTTACCGCGCCCAGCTCGGAAACCTGACCCTTGTCATATCCGGTAAGCTCCGGCTTCATCTCTTCTTCATACAGGAATTCATACGAAGGATTGTGGACAATCTCCGTCACACCATTGATACCATACTTTGTCAAATCAACGCATGCCATAATACTCTCTACCTCTTTCTTTCATGCTTCTTGTCTTCATACCGGCTGTGCAGATCTGCATCGATCAGCACAGTCATTTTGAATCATTTTGAATGGTTACAAAATTCCATCCCTATTTATATAATACAAATCGGATTCTGTCAAGAAAAGTCTGTGTAAAAATCACTGATTTTGTTAAAAAATTATTTTTATATCCATTCAGCATATAGCCCGCTATCCCGAACAGGCAATTTACCTGTCCCATTTATCACAGAACGCATTGAGCTGATCGGCGAACTTCGCGAGATGTTTCCCTCCCTTCCTCCCTTCAAACAAAACGTTTTGGACGCAGTATGACAGCGAGTATCCGACTCGCCGTGAATCATAGCCGCACGCTACCTCTCTGAGGAATATATCCTTGTTTTCACTTCTGTCAGGACATCCCCCGCATAGCTCAGTTTCATCGAAAAGAACCTCTCATCCTCATCCAGGAGGCGAAGAAATTCCCGGTCTCCTTCCCATAGTTGCAGCTTCCATATCTCATCTCTGGGAATCCAGGCCAGTTCCCCCTCATCACAGGCAATGATCTCCCCCTCAAAGGAAGATGCCGTGTACAGAAACATATATTCTGTCTCTCCATCCAGCACAAAAGTGATGATTCCCCGCAGACGATAGGAAAGAAGCGTCAGACCCGTTTCCTCTTTCACCTCTCTCAGCAGGCATTCCTCCGGTGTCTCCCCCGATTCAAACTTGCCTCCTACGCCAATCCATTTGCCATGATTGATATCGCGTTCCTTTTTGACCCGATGCAGCATCAGATAAGCGCCATTTTGCTCAATATAGCATAAAGTCGTATTTAACATTTTCTTTCCTTTCTCATACCACCTGTCGATCCAGTTCCTTTTCGTATCTCCCACGAGGCGTCTGCACAATATCTCCCTCGCTCTCTTATCATCTTAATCGATTTGCGGCAGAAAAGAAAGCCTTTCTTTTCAATTCTAAATAAGATTCTGAAATTTGTATTGACAAACAGCTCCATCTTATTATAATAGGATTATACATATGAATGATTGTTCATTTGTTCATTCGTAAGATTCATATCAACCAGAGAAAGGACGTTAAGAAAATGAAAAAGACCTACAAAATCGATGTGGACTGCGCAAACTGTGCGAACAAGATGGAGGAAGCAGCGAAAAAAACAGCAGGAGTCAAAGACGCGACGGTAAACTTCATGGCGCTCAAGATGATTGTAGAATTTGAGGACGGGCAGGAACCGAAAGCAGTCATGAAGGAGGTTTTAAAAAACTGTAAAAAGGTCGAGGACGATTGTGAGATCTTCCTGTAAACTATCAGAAAGCATTTTTTTGCTGCTCTACTACAGCAAAGCAGTGACCGGATGTCGTTACAGGCGACACCTGCAGTGGCTAAAAATGTGCATTTATCAAGGTGTGACCTGTAACACTCCATCAGACAACATACTAGGGAGACTCGGTTATGAATAAAAAGCAGAAAAAAATGTTCATTCGCATCCTCGTCGCGGCAGCACTGATGATTCTGTTCTCTTACCTGCCGGTCGATGGATATCTTCGCTTCGGACTCTTTATGATTCCCTACCTGGTGATCGGCTATGATATCCTGAAAAAAGCAGGCAAGGGAATCCGCAATCGACAGGTATTTGATGAAAATTTTCTGATGGCAGTCGCGACGCTGGGCGCCATTCTGCTTGGCGACTACAGCGAAGGCGTAGCCGTAATGCTCTTCTACCAGATCGGCGAGCTTTTCCAGAGCTACGCGGTCGGCAAAAGCCGCCGGAATATCAGCGACCTGATGGACATCCGCCCGGATTACGCAAACGTGGAGCATGACGGTATTCTTGAAAAGGTTGACCCGGATGAAGTGGAGATCGGCACGACCATTGTCGTACAGCCCGGGGAAAAGGTTCCCATCGACGGAGTCATCCTGGAAGGAAAAACTTCCCTTAACACGAGTGCGCTGACGGGCGAAAGCCTGCCCCGCGACGCTGCTGTGGGCGATGAGATCATCAGCGGCTGCATCAACATGACTGGCATGATCCGGGTACGCACAACAAAGGAATTCGGGGAATCCACGGTTTCAAAAATTCTGGAGCTGGTCGAGAATTCCAGTTCCCGCAAATCCAGATCAGAGAATTGTATTTCCAAATTTGCGCGCTATTATACCCCGGCAGTCTGCTATGGTGCGATCGCGCTGGCCATCCTGCCGCCTCTGGTACGGATGCTGTTTCTTGGTCTGTCTCCGGAATGGGGCGACTGGATTTACCGCGCTTTGACCTTCCTCGTTATCAGTTGCCCCTGCGCCCTGGTTATCAGTATTCCGCTCAGCTTTTTTGCCGGAATCGGCGGCGCGAGCAACGCTGGCGTACTTGTCAAGGGATCCAATTATCTGGAAACCCTCTCACAGACAAAATATGTCGTATTCGACAAGACCGGCACTATGACTCAGGGTGTCTTCGAAGTGAGCGGCATCCATCACAGCTCACTGGAAAAGGAGCAATTGCTGGAATATGCGGCTTTAGCAGAGAGTGCGTCCTCGCACCCGATCAGCAAGAGCCTGCAGCGCGCCTGTGGAAAACCCATTGACCGCTCCCGCGTCACGGATATTGAAGAAATCAGCGGCAACGGCGTAACCGCAAAGGTAGACGGAAAAACCGTTGCCGCCGGCAACGCAAAGCTGATGAACCGGCTTGGCATTTCCTATAAGGACTGTCACCAGGTCGGTACGGTTGTGCACATCGCTATCGACGGACAGTACGCAGGCCACATTCTGATCTCTGACATTGTAAAGCCTACCGCAAAAGAAGCAATACAGAGTCTGAAAAAAACAGGCGTCGCAAAAGCCATCATGCTTACCGGCGACTCAAAGCGCGTTGCGGACCAGGTAGCGGCGGAGCTTGGTTTTGACGAAGTGTACAGCGAGCTGCTCCCTGCCGATAAGGTAGCAAAGGTCGAGGAGCTTTTGGAAAAGAAAAAATCAAAAACAGAACAGCTTGCATTCGTCGGTGACGGCATCAATGACGCCCCGGTACTCTCCCGCGCTGATATCGGTATCGCGATGGGAGCGATGGGCTCCGACGCGGCGATTGAGGCTGCGGATGTCGTACTGATGGATGACGATCCGCTCAAGGTAGCCAAAGCCATTCGCATCTCACGCAAGTGCATCCGCATTGTCTACCAGAATATTTATTTTGCGATTGGAATTAAAGCGATTTGCCTGATTCTCGGCGCGCTGGGCATCGCCAATATGTGGATGGCCATCTTCGCGGACGTCGGCGTCATGATTCTCGCTGTATTGAACGCGATCCGGGCATTGTTTGTGAAAAAGCTGTAAACAGGGAGGCCTTTCGCAAAACGTTTTAAAAGTAAATATCTGGAATAAAATACAATGAAAGAAGGTGCAAACCTTATGTCTGAAAAAACCAATATCTCCAACAAAGCAGTTGCCGACTGCTGCGGCTGCGATGAGTACGAAATCCACGAAAATCTGCTCAAAATCGTAAATGACACATTACCGAACGAGACCACGCTCTACGATCTGGCCGAGCTGTTCAAGGTTTTCGGCGATTCCACGCGCATCCGCATCCTCTATGTGCTTTTTGAGGCAGAGGTCTGCGTCTGCGACCTTGCCTCGGCGCTGAACATGAACCAGTCCGCGATCTCCCATCAGCTGCGGATTCTGAAAGCAAACCGCCTGGTAAAAAGCCGCCGGGAAGGAAAATCTGTCTTTTACTCTCTCGCCGACGACCATGTGAGAACCATCCTGGCACAGGGCGAGGAACATATTAACGAGGACTTATGAGCCTTTTTCAGGTACCATCCGCGCCCTGATTGACTAAAGAAAACAGGATACGCATAACGAATGCAAAAAACGTACGGATATAATACAGAGGAATTGTCCATGATAAACCGGAACGATATGCTGGAATTAACCAGAAGAATGACGCTTGCGCGATCTTCCATCGACCGCATAGCGGGCGCTTATTTCGATAGAGATGGCTATGTGGACGGGACATTCAACACCCACTTTCTGAAGCTGGAGGCGCCGGAGCGGGGCAGACACTTAAAAATCGCGAAGGATATTATTTTTTCAGAAACAAACAGATGTCTGAATGATTACCGGATTCCGGATTCCGCGAAAAAACCGGGCAGCCTGTGGCAGCTTCTGGATGGAATAAAGGAAAGCGGTCTGAAAAATGACGCGTTTCTGGATATCCTGTACGAGCTGGTCGGGGAAGCCCATCACCCCGGCGCGCCGTACGCATTCCTGGTCTTTCACGGGCGTTATGATGTCCCGCAAAAAGGGGCGGATAAGGAATGGCTGGAGGGTTCTGAGGAAGTCTATGAATACCTGATCTGCGCACTTTGTACTCTCTCAGGAGACTATGAGGCCGGCAGTCCGAAATTTGGATTCCTTTACCCGGCCTTTCGTGACCGCAGCTCCGACGGACGATATGTCAATGTTTTTGAGGCAAATCCACAACAGCCGCATACCAGTCTTACGCAGCTTCTATTGTAAGCAGAGTTTCATCTGATACTAAAATCGCGCTTCTATACGTTTTCGCAAAATGCAAAAACGCCGGAAGCGCGAATCTGTTATCAGCCTTGCAACAATTCAAGACAGCATATCACAAATTTCCGTGCTGCTCAGTCTGAACTGTTACAATATTATCAGTTTCTCTTTAATCCTCTTTTTACCGCCGGAGCGATGGATACGGACGGCTCATAATATGGAATCAGTGTCGCCTGCAGGGCGTGGTAGATGTCGGATTTTCCTGGCCAGACGGTGCCGATTACCTGATTATTCCGATCAAGCTGGTGGAACCAGGAACCATTCACATGATCCAGCACTGACTCATCCAGGTAACGCATGTACTGCGCATAGTCCTGTGCGTACTTTTCCCTGCCAGTCGCGCGGTAAAGCACTGCCGAGGTATTGATCGCCTCAGCGAGCGTCCAGTGCATGCGGTCATGTACGACCGGCTGCCCGTTCCAGTCCGTCGTATAGACAATCCCCGGCGCACCGTCTGCGTTCCAGGCATCCTCTACCGCCCGATTATATAATTTTTCTGCTGCATCAATATATTTTTGCGGCTGGCGCCAGTCTTCCCCCTCTGTCCCAATCCGTTCCTCAAAAGCCGGAACCGACAGGGCCCACTGTGTGATCAGCCGCGCCCACTCAATGCCATGGCCGGGCGTCGCGCCATAAGGCTTAAACTGGTCGTCCGGACGGTCCTTATTGCACTCCAGATCCGGCGTCCAGTCTTTTGTAAAATGCTCTGGAATACGCCAATTGTTCGCGCCCGCCCATGCGAGCACATGATCAATAATCCGCTCTGCCCTCACACGATATACATCATTTCCGATCACGTCCGCCGCAGCCAGGAAAGCTTCCACTGTGTGCATATTCGCGTTCAGGCCACGGTAATCATCGAGAACCGTCATTTCAGTATTCCAGGTATCGCAGGCCAGCCCCTCTTCCTCATTCCAGAAATGAGAATCATAGAAAATCAGCGCCTCTTTTAAAAGCTCCTGCGCACCCGGTCTCCCGGCAAGTGTCGCGGAGGACGCTGCCAGAATCACAAACGCATGCGCATAGCACTGCTTATCCGGCAAAATCGCCCCGTCTGCCGTCAGCCCCGGGTACCAGCCTCCATATCTGGCGTCATGCAGTTCCCCACTAAGCCCTTTCAGCGCCGCGTCAACCAGTGCTTCGCTGCCTTCATGTCCCAGCAGTGAGCCAATGCTGTAGACGTGCGCCATGCGGCAGGTAATCCAGGTCTCGCGGCTGCGCTCCTTCCACGGCGTCCCGTCATCCCCCAGATAATAAGAGCTTCCTCCCGGTGAAGGGAACTGATGGCCGAACCGGAGAAGGTCCTCACGAATAGCAGCCAGAAAAGCCCGGTTTTCCTCTGTGTCAATCTGGTATTTTGCGTTTTCTTCGCTCATGTTATTTCTTACTCCTTCTTTTTACTAATCGAGCAGGAAGCGGCTTGCCGAATCCTGCCCGCCGCGCGGCTGCTGCGTGCCAGTGGCTCGCGTTTCGCAACGACCGAAGCGACGCGTAGACCGCCTCCAGCGCCAGCTGAAAAACTTCCATATGCGTCCCTGCGCATAAAACAGGAAAAAGACAGATACTCTCTTATCCTGTAGTCTACAGACAAATATCGTCCAATCTAAACCATGTACAAACTCAGCGTAAAAACATCCGGATCATCTGATCGTACAGCTTCCGGTACGGCTGATAGCGCACCGGCAAATCTATCCACAGCTTTTTATCTACGATACTTTTTTTATGGGAAAAGGTATCAAATCCTTCTTTTCCATGATACGAACCCATCCCACTCTCACCAAAGCCGCCAAAGCCCATCTCGCTGGTCGCCAGATGAATAATCGTATCATTGATACAGCCTCCGCCAAAGCCGCATTTTGCCGTCACCATGCGGGCAGCGCCTTTGCTGCGCGTAAACAGATACAACGCCAGCGGATGCTCCATCGAATTAATCTTCCGGATGGCCGCGTCCAGAGATTCATACGTAAGCACCGGAAGTACCGGCCCAAAGATCTCCTCCTGCATCACCGCATCGTCAAAGGTAACCGCATCCAGCACCGTCGGCTCAATCCGCAGAGCATCCGCATCCACGCGTCCGCCAGCAACGACCTTTGCCGGATCAATCAACGCCCGGATCCGCTCAAAATGCTTTTGATTAATAATTTTACCATAATCGGGATTCTTCAGCGGTGACGCACCGAATTGCTTCCGAATCTGCCCGCGAATCTCGGCAATCAGCTCGTCCTTAATCGCCGGGTCACAATAGATATAATCCGGAGCGACACAGGTCTGACCGCAATTCAAAAACTTCCCAAATACAATCCGCTTCGCGGCAAGCTTCAGATTCGCGGTACGGTCCACGATACAGGGGCTTTTTCCTCCCAGCTCCAGGGTCACCGGCGTCAGATGGGCGGCCGCCTGCCGCATCACTTCCCGCCCTACGGACTTGCTTCCTGTGAAAAAAATATAATCAAACTGTTCCCGCAGCAGATACTGATTTTCCTCACGCCCACCAGATATCACTGCGACATAGCGCTCATCAAAGTACTCCTGAATCAGCTTCGCGATCAGAGCGCCTGTATTCGGCGAGTAAGCGCTCGGCTTCAAGACAACCGTATTCCCGGCCGCGAGTGCGTCCACCAGCGGTTCCATCGTAAGCAAAAACGGATAATTCCAGGGACTCATGATCAATGTCACGCCATAGGGGGAAGGCTTCGTAAAGCTGTGCGAACAAAACTGTGCCAGAGGTGTCCTCACCGTCTTTTCTCTGGCAAAGCCTCTGGCGTGCTTTTGCATATAACTGATCTCACTTAAGGTCAGCCCAATCTCGCACATATAGCTTTCCGACTCACTTTTTCCCAGATCCTTTTTCAGCGCCTCACCAATCTGAGACTCGTACTTTTTGATACAGGCTTTCAGCCGACCGATCGCCTTCAGTCGAACATCCACGTTCAGCGTCGCGCCGGAAGAAAAAAACGTGCGCTGCTTCTCCACGATCTCCTGAATCTCTGTCTCGGTCATGTCATCGCTTCCTTTCCATTCTATAAATAAACAGCGTCAGCTGCCATTTCATTTATGATGCACACTCGATATCCGTCTTTTCCGGATGCTCACTTCTGCAGCACTTTATAATAGAATCGTTCCAATTCCTTCGCATCCATCAGCACCGGTACCGGATAGAGCGGATTCGCTTCCTTGTCCGCGTAATGGGCCATTTTCGGAATGTCTTCCTTCCAGATCTCCGGAATCGTATCGCCAATGCCAAAGCGCTTCTTCATATCCTTAATCGCCTGGATAAACGCCTTTGCCGCTGTCTCCTCTGACGCACTCTCTTCCGCGACGCCAGCCGCCACAGCCAGCCGCGCCAGTTTTCCATATACACAGGAGCCATACTCTTCCAGCACAATCGGCAGTAAAACCGCGTTCGCCAGCCCGTGCGGAACATTGTACTGACCGCCAAGCGAATGCGCGACCGCATGTACATAGCCGACATAGGATTTCGTAAACGCACAGCCCGCATAGTAAGAGGCATGCAGCATATTCCTTCTCGCCTTTACATTCTTCCCATTTGTATAGGCTTCATCCAGATTTTCAAAAATCAGCTTCACCGCCTGTTCGGATTGTCTCCGGGTCCCCCTGGTTGTCGTATTCCCAATATATGCCTCAACGGCATGGGTCAGGGCATCCATCCCGGTCGTCGCCGTGACAAAGGGCGGCAGACTTAACGTCACATTCGGATCGAGTACCGCATAGCGGGGAATCAGGCAGAAATCATTGATCACATATTTATGTCTCGTCTCTGCGTCCACTATAACACACGCCAGCGTAGTCTCACTGCCGGTTCCGGCGGTCGTCGGCACCGCAATCAGGAGTGGAAGCCGTCCGTGTACGCGCAGAATGCCCTTCATCCTGGTCAGAGACTGTTTCGGCTTCGCCACCCGCGCACCCACTGCTTTCGCGCAGTCCATGCTTGAGCCTCCGCCAAATCCGATGATCGCCTCACAGAATTCTGCATGATAAAGCGCCAGCGCCTCTTCCACATTCGCCGTCGTGGGATTTGCGTCTGTTTTGTCATACATGGCATAGAAAATCCCGTTCTCTCTAAGCGCCCGCTCCAGTTCCCCGGTAAGTCCCAGCCTCGCAATCCCGGGGTCTGTGACGATCAGAACACGGGTACATTTTTTCTTTACTAACAATTCAGAGAGCTGATCTGCCTGACCGATGATTTTCGGGTTCCGATAGGGCAAAAACGGCAGAGCGATTTTAAAGACAGTCTGAAAAGCACGGCAGTATAGTTTTTTCAGCCGATTCATAGGGCAGGACTCCTCTCCTTCATCAAACATTTTATTATCGTACCAGTAAAATCTATGATTGTCAATAAAGCAAATAAAACAAAAGAAAAAGGATAGAGGACTCCGGATTGCCTCTATCCTTTCCAGTATTTGCAATAAACGACGTAAATCATTTTACTGATCTGCTATCTGCCGCACAGTCTCCCTGTTATACTCAGGACGTCTTCCGGCTGGATACCACGTCAAAGATTACTGCCACGAGCAGAACCGCACCCTTTACAACATACTGCCAGGAGTCGCCGATACCCATGATGGACATGCCCATGTTAATCACGCCGAGAAGCAGCGCACCGATGATGACGCCGCCGATTGTGCCGCTGCCGCCGTATGCGGAAGCACCGCCGATAAAGCAGGAACCGATCGCGTCCATCTCAAAGGAGTTACCGGTAGAACCGTTAACCGAGCCGACACGCGCCAGACAGAGCAGGCCGCACAGACCAGCCAGAAGTCCCATATTTGCATAAGCAAAAAAGTAAACCTTGTTGGTATTGATACCGGAAAGCTTTGTCGCTTTCTCATTGCCGCCCACTGCATAGAAATATCGGCCAAATGCAGTCCTGGATGTAATGAAGCTATAAATCAGGCAAATCGCCACCACCCATACCAGCATGACAGAAATGCCCTTGTACTGGCAAAGCAGATGGCAATACCAGAGTACTAAAGCAGAAATCACTGCTGCGCTGCCAAAATCAGCAATGGCGCTGTTCTGACGGTAACCTTTCTTTGCCTTATTCGCACGGGAGGAAATCTTGCTATAAAAGATAACGATGACCGCGATCGCGCCGATCACCATCGGAGAAAGAATGCGGCTGTCCGTGTCCAACCCCGGAATCTTGATATAAGCAGTAAAAATATTCAGGAACGCCTCGTTCTGAACCGATACGGTCTTACTGTTGAGAACGAGACGGCCGAAACCGCGGAACATGAACATACCGCCCAGTGTCGTGATAAATGGCGGAATCCGCATATAGCCGATCCAGAAGCCCTGCCAGATACCAGCCGCCAGGCCAATCAGGAGACAGAGAATAATCGTCAGATAAATGTTAAAGCCCATATTTGAAATCAACACCGCAGCAACGCCGCCAACCAGGCAGATCACCGAACCAACGGACAGGTCGATGTTGCCTCCTGTCAGGATACACAACAGCATACCGCAGGCCATTACCAGCACGTAACCGTTCTGCAGCATCAGGTTCGACATATTCTGCGCATAAAGCAAACGGCCATCTGTCATAAAATAAAAGATAATAAATACGACAACCAGGGCAATTACCATCGTATATTTACGGATAAAAGTCATCACATCAAGCTTGCCCGCGCCTGATGTTTCATTCTTATTTGCCATGAAAATACACTCCCTTTTCCAATAATAGAGCTTATCGAAAGCTGCGTCACTTCGCTGCACTCATGATATAACCCATAATCTCCTCCTGCGTGGTGTTCTTTGCCTCCACCTCGCCGCAGAGTTCTCCTTCATTCATGATATAAATGCGGTCACACATACCGATCAGCTCCGGCATTTCCGAAGAAATCATGATTACCGACTTTCCATTGTCAACCATCTGGTTAATCAGGCAGTAAATATCATACTTCGCGCCAACGTCAATGCCTCGCGTCGGCTCATCGAGGATCAGAACATTCGGTTCCGCGAACATCCATTTGCCCAGCAGCGCTTTCTGCTGATTGCCGCCGGAAAGATTTCCAATGATTTGCTCAATAGACGAAGTTTTTGTACCCATCTCCTCCGTCATTTCCTCTGCCGCCTTTTTCTCAGCTGTTGTATCAATCACGCCATTGCTGCATACTTTGTCCAGACGGGCCAGCGTCGTATTGAAACGGATAGATTCGCCAAGAATCAGGCCGTTCGTCTTACGGTCCTCTGTCACATAGGCAATCTTATTATGGATTGCCTGCTCCGGCGTCTTCAGGTCAATCTTCTTGCCTTCCAGATAAATCTCTCCCGAAATATCTGTCCCGTAGCTTCTCCCGAAGATGGACATCGCCAGCTCCGTCCGTCCCGCGCCCTGCAGGCCGGAGAAACCTACTACCTCGCCTTTATGTACCTTGAAAGAAATATTGTCATCCACAATCTTTTCCGGATACAGCGGATGATGCACAGTCCAGTTTTTCACTTCAAGGCCGACCTCGCTGCTGACCCTGTGTTCCCGCTCCGGATACCGGTCATCCATCGCACGGCCTACCATACCCTTGATGATACGGTCTTCACTAAAATCATCCACACCCTTTACCAGCGTCTCAATCGTAGATCCATCACGCAGGATAGTCGCTTTGTCCGCACAATAAATAATCTCGTTCAGCTTGTGTGTAATAATGATGGACGTCAGGCCATCCTTTTTGAACTCCATCAGAAGATCCAGAAGCATCTTCGCGTCTTCGTCATTCAGTGAGGACGTCGGTTCATCCAGAATCAGCAGTTTCACGTTCTTCGAGAACGCTTTCGCGATCTCGACCAGCTGCTGCTTGCCGGTACCGATATCCTTAATCAATGTCTGCGCGGATTCATGCAGTCCGACCTGCCGCATATGTTTCTCGGCATCGCTGTAGGTCTGATCCCAGTCGATCACGCCGAACCTGTTTTTTTTCTCATTCCCCAGAAACATATTTTCCCCGATCGTAAGCAGCGGAATCAGCGCCAGCTCCTGGTGGATAATGACGATTCCTTTTGCCTCGCTGTCTCTCAGAGTTTTGAACTGGCAGAGTTCTCCATTATAGTAAATCTCACCGTCATAGGTGCCTGCCGGGTAAATACCGGACAACACATTCATCAGAGTCGATTTTCCCGCGCCATTTTCACCGATCAGCGCGTGAATCTCGCCGCGCTCCACAACCAGGTTCACATCGTCGAGCGCCTTTACTCCCGGAAATTCTTTGGTGATGGATTTCATTTCCAGAATAATGTCACCCAAAAGACTTCCTCCTTTCCATTCACATCTGAAACCGGATGGTCAGTCCGCACAGCCGCAGGCTGATTCGCCCATCCATGAACCGAAAGGGTGGGACAGCCGTGCCCCGCCCTTCTTCATGTTATAGTAAACAATCAAATTCCGATTACTCTACTGCTGTCAGATAGCCATCCTCGCCCATCTCATACAATCCGGTATCAACCAGTTCCTCAAGATTGTCCGCTGTGATAACGCTCGGAACAAGCAGGAAGGACGGGCATACATTGCCATCAGAAGTCTCATAGGACTCGGTGTCATACGCGCACTCGATCTCGAAAGTATCACACAGGGACGCGTCAATGGTCTCGCCGTTCAAAACAGCCTCTGCAAGGGCCAGGGTAACAATGGATTCGTTGCTCACGTTCTTGTAAACCGTCATGGTCTGGATGCCGTCAACGATGTTCGCAAGATTCGCAACATCGCCGTCCTGGCCGGTAATGATCACAGTGTTATCGCCCGCATAGTCAGAGGTAATTCCCTGCGCTACGCCAAGAGCGGTAGAGTCGTTGGAGCAAAGCCATACGTCAAGCTGTGTGCCGTCTGCATAGTAAGAACCAAGGATGTTCTGTGCTCTCTCAAGAGCGGTCTGGGTATCCCACTGATCCGTTGCGACAGAGTCAAAATCGGTCTGGCCGGAAACAACGACTAATGTGCCTGCGTCAATGTAAGGCTGAAGAACGTCCATTGCGCCCTGATAAAAATAGCCTGCGTTGTTATCTGCCGGATCACCTGTAGTAATTTCCATATTATACGTAGCATCGCCCGCATTCTCCAGATCCAGAGTCTCAACAATGAACTCGCCCTGCAGAGTACCTACGGTATAGTTGTCAAACGATACATAATAAGATGTCGCGTCATTCATGATCAGACGGTCATACGCGATCACCGGAATCTCACTCTCAGCCGCCTCGTCCATAACGGTGTTCAGCGTCTCGCCATCAACAGCCGCGATGATCAGGATGTCAACATTATCTGCCAGAAGGTTCTGAATATCACTTACCTGCTGAGAAGAATCGTTATCGGAATACTTCAGCTCAACTGTATAGCCCGCATTCTCAAATTGCTCTTTCAGGTACTCACCGTCACGGTTCCAACGCTCCAGAGACTGAGTCGGCATGGAAATACCGATTACCTGTGCCTCTTCCGCCGCTGCCGGTACGGAGATTGCCCCGAATGCCATCACTGCCGTCATCGCGATTGCCAGTCTTTTAAATTTCATTTTAACTACCTCCATTCGTTTTGATGGCTTTTCGCATATGCCCCGACGCACCAGCTCTGATACCGCTGCCCGGCGAATCCATGTGCGAAATGACCATGTTTTTTGATATCTGCATCCTATCACATGTACAGGTTGACGAAAATAGAATCTCTTGCCCAAAAACAGTAATTTTTTATAACCATCTCCCAGCCTTCACAGGGAAAACTGGACATTTTTGTCTTTTTTAGCATTTATTCATAAATAATCACCCGAAATTCAAAATGTTTTTGACGTTCCACGTGTAGTTGTGTTACAATATTTCCCATGAAAAAGACATCTTTTACAATTTCGGTTATTTTAATCTTCTGTGTTCTGCTTCTGGCTGCTGTCTGGTCCTATTTCCAGAACACGCTGGACGCCCTCGACCCCTCCGGCACTTCCGCCTCTGAGGTCTATGAACGGCACTACGTCCTGATCCCGGATGTAGAAAATTCGGTCTTATGGCAGGAAATCTATGAAAATGCAGTCCAGGAAGCTGCAGTCTGCAATGCGTATGTTGAGTATTTAAGTCAGGATACCGGTTCCTCCTATACGATGGCGGACTATCTTCGTATCCTGATCGCAGCAAAAGTGGACGGCATCATTCTAAAGCCGGACGGTACGGAAGAGGTTCGGGATCTGATCAATGAGGCCGTCGATAGCGGCATTCCGGTGGTAACCGTACTGGAAGATGACTCAGAAAGCCAGCGCATCAGCTATGTGGGATTAAACAGCTATCAGCTTGCTGATACCTATACCGAATACGCGCTTTCTCTGCTGGGCGGTAAAAACGGTACCATCATGATTTTGCTGGACGCAGAATCGGTCAATCCGATCCAGTCCCTCGCAGCCTCACAGCTTACACGCTACATCGAAGAGCAGAAAGCAATTGGGCAGGAAATCAATGTTTCCCTGTATTATCTGGAAAACTCGACAGACTTTGACTACGACGAGGGTATCCGGAATCTGATTGTCAGTTACTCTCCACTCCCGGAGCTTCTGATCAGTATGGATGAGGTGCTGACAGAGTGTGCCTATCAGGCACTGATTGATTACAACGAAGTCGGAAACACCAGCCTGATTGGATTTTATTACTCCGACCAGATTCTGGAAGCCATCGAAAGAGGGATCATTCCCGTTACCCTGGTAGTGGATACCAGCGAAGTCGGCAGGTATAGCATTGAAGCGCTCGAAGAGTTCCACGAGCTTGGACGTGCCAGCAGCTACTACAGTGTTACACTCAGCCTGATCACACAGGACAATGTCGAGGACTACCTTACCGCATCGGAAGAGGAGGGATCAAATTGAAAAAAAGGAATCCGCTCTCCCGTCTCGCCTCCATCCAGACACGCATCAGTGCAGTGATGATCATTGCCCTGGTCTTTGTCCTTGGCATCAACCTTTTTCTGATCAATGAAATCAACTCCGCAGTCGGACGGATTGAATCGGTGTACACCAGCAATGTTTCGATCAATACGCTCTCTGACACCTTAGATCTGATTCAGGAAAATGTCTACGATTATCTGAACACCAAAAGCAGTCAGGCGCTCGAAAACTACTACAATTATGAACAGGAATACCGGGCACTCCTGGAGGATCTGAATGAAGATATCACCAGCAACGAGATCCTGCTGCTGGAAAAGAATATTTGCAGTATGTCCGAATCTTACCTGGAACAGACTGCCCTCACCGTACAGGCCAAACGAGGGCGCAACGTCGAGCGCTACAAGGAAGCTTACGCCAGGGAGACACAGCTTTACGAATACATCAATACCTATATTTACCGGCTCAATAACCTGCTCTTCCATGAAAACTCGACCAGCTACCAGACACTGCTTTCGTCTATGAGTGTACTGGAACGGGGAAGTCTTGTCCTCATGGTGGCCGTATTTGCCATCTGCATTTTGATTATCATGCTTTTTGTGCACGATATGATCCGCCCGCTGACTGTACTCTCTTCCACCGCGCATGAGGTGGCCAGCGGCAACCTTGACATTCCTCAGCTTCCTGTCATATATGAGGATGAAGTAGGTGTGGTGACACGGGGTTTCAATCAGATGCTCACCAGTATCCGTGAATATATCGACCGACTCCGCGAGAGCATGGAAGCAGAAGCACAAATGAAAGAGCGCGAGCTGCTGACAGAAACACACTTAAAAGAAGCACAGCTCAAATACCTGCAGGCGCAGATCAACCCGCATTTTCTGTTCAACAGCCTGAACGCGGGTGCACAGCTGGCCGCTATGGAGGATGCGGAGCAGACCAGTGTCTTTCTGGAACGAATGGCAGACTTCTTTCGCTATAATGTCCGCAAGATGTCCGGGGATGCTACCTTGCTTGAGGAAATTGAATCCGTAGACAATTACATCTATATTTTAAATGTTCGCTTTGCCGGTGACATCACTTATGAGAAAGATATCCCTGCGAATATTGAGGACATCCGGATGCCGAGTATGGTACTGCAGCCCATCGTAGAAAATGCCGTCCAGCACGGCATCCACGATTGTATGGAAAATGGCCGCATCACACTGACCGTACGTCTTTCCTCTTTTTCAGCTTCTTCTCCATTGGAAAAGGATATGCTTGAAATTACAGTCTGTGACAACGGCATCGGAATGACAAAGGAAAAAATCAGAGAAGTTCTGGAAGGGCGCAGCATACCAACGGAGGAGGAATCGCATTCCACGGGGGTAGCAATGTCCAATGTCATCCACCGTCTGGAGCTATATTATAATAGAAAGAATCTGCTGCGAATCGAAAGCGGCGGACCAGGCTGCGGCACCAGGGTTATCATTTCACTGCCTGTGCAGGATAGCCAGCCCCCTGAAAGAATCACAGGTGCCAGGAACAAGGATACGCTGATTGACACTGACAGAGAGGAAAAAACATGTATCGAATCTTAATCGCTGACGATGAGGGACTCATGCTGGAATCCCTGAAAAAAATCATTCTTAGCCAATATGGGGACAGCTGTGAGCTGGAAACGGCAAAAACCGGCCGTGCAGTCATTGAAAAGGCCGAGAGCTTCCACCCGGATATTGTCTTTCTGGACATCCAGATGCCGGGCATCAACGGCATCCAGGCCATGAAAGAGATCCGTAAGTCCAATTCGACTGCCCTGTTCTACATCATTTCCGCCTACGATAAATTTGATTACGCCAAAGAAGCAATTGATCTGGGCGTAGAAAAATATCTGACGAAGCCCATCACGCGAAAAACCATTCTTTCTGTCGTAGAGGAGGCCATGCAAAAAGTGGAACACAACCGGGCACAGCGCCGAACACAGCTCGAGGTGCAGGAAAAGCTCGAAATCATTGTCCCTGTAGTCGAGCAGAGTATCATCACCAACCTGCTCTTTCAAACGGAAGCACAGGACATCAGCTATTATCTCCAGCTTCTTGATCTGGAAGAACCATACGGCTACATTATGGTCGTTCCTTTTGGTTCCGATTATGAAGATGGACAGCTTTACAGTCCGGTGCGCATGCGTGTGCAGGCACAGGATTTTTATCCGGATTTTCGGGAAATTACCAAAGAAGCTTTTTCCTGCGTCGTTGGCCCCATTATCTCCAACAGTGTAGTTCTGCTAATCCCTCATCGCGAAGAGAATGTCTCTTACGAGGAACGCATCCGGATCGTAGAAAACGCGCGTCGTCTTGCTTCCAGACTGGAGGAACGGCTAAAGGCGCGGTTCCGCATTGGCATTGGGCGCGTCCGCAAAATGGAGGATCTGCAATACTCTTACCGGGAAGCGCTCCGCTCTCTTAACAGCAGCAAGAGCCACGTCATCCATGTAGAGGATTTACAGCCAAGCGGCCTTTACAAAGAAGAATTTCCTGAGGAAACCGAGCGCAGGATTTTTCGTTCGGTCAAGGCTGGAAATACCGCCTCCATGGTCGTGGAACTAAATCAGTTTTTTAACTGGATGATCCAGCACTATCCAGAGGACCGCGACAACATCTGCCTAAAGGTGCTGGAATACATCATATGGGCAGAGCGTACCGCCTTTGAATCCGGTACCGTGAACTACAGCTTCCGCGACCGCAAAGATTACCTGGCTACGGCCACGTCTTTTGCAGATTACGAATCCCTGCGCCGCTGGTTTATCGAAAAAATGTCGGCCGCCTGCGACACCATCCACGACTACCGGGAGTCTCAGTCGGACTCTGTTGTAAAAAAAGCCCAGGCTTACATTCAGGATAATTACAGTCATGACATTTCTCTTGATGATGTGTCCCGCGCTGTTAATATCAGCCCTTACTATTTCAGCAAAATTTTTAAGGACGAGGCCGGAGAAAATTTTATCGAGTATCTGACCCGTGTGCGGGTGGAAAAAGCAAAGGAACTCCTGGAAAAGCCTGATCTGAGTATCAAGGCAATCAGCTCCCTTTGCGGCTACTCCGACCCGAATTATTTCAGTCGCCTTTTCAAAAAACAGACCAACATGACACCGCGGGAATACCGGATGAAATACAGTGGATAACCGCTCCAATGAATAATGAAGCACACAAGAACAGATTGACAAATTCTGTAATCTGTCGTAATAAGAACAGGAAAGGTTAATAACATGCGGCGAAAAACTTTTTACATATTCTTTCTTTTTCTTGCTCTCCTGCTGGTCGGCTGCTCAGAATCAGAAGTCCAGACACCGACAGAAGAGACACAGGAAGAAGCGCGCATCCAGATTGGCCTGAGTTTCGATTCTTTTGTGATTGAACGATGGCTGCGTGACCGCGATATGTTTGTCTCTACCGCACAGAACCTCGGGGCGGAGGTAAATGTTCAGGTGGCGGGCGGCAGCGTGGACGAGCAGATTTCACAGATTGAATATTTTATAAAAAAAGAAATGGACGTAATCGTGATCATTGCAGTAGATGGCGATGCCCTGCGTGATGTTGTCAATGAAGCACTTGAAGCGGGCATCCATGTCATCTGTTATGACCGGCTGATCTCCGATGTGGAGGCCGACCTGTTTATCTCTTTTGATAACCGTCAGGTCGGCGTCCTGATGGCAGAAGCCCTCATGGCCGCCTGTCCGGATGGCGGAAATATTTTTGCCATCTATGGATCCCCGACCGATCTCAATGTTGATGACGTGATCGATGGGTTTACAAACACCCTGGAAGGAAACACATTTACAATCGTTTATTCCGCCTACTGTGACAACTGGCTGGCAGAATTGGCATTCGACTATGTGAACGAGGGACTGGCAGTCACTTCTGATATTGTCGGCGTCATGTGTGGCAACGATGACCTTGCCAGTCAGGCCATCAAGGCGCTTTCCGAAAGTCAGCTTGCCGGCCATGTGGCAGTTGTCGGCCAGGATGCGGAGCTTTCCGCCTGCCAGCGCATTGTAGAAGGGACACAGGAAATGACGGTATACAAAGCTGTAGAAGAAGAGGCCATGGCTGCTGCCACTCTGGCTGTTGCCCTTGCAAAGGGGGAAGACATCACCGAAAGCTCCTGCGCGTATCCGGTAAGTGAAACGATTGTATCCGGCGAATACGAGATCCCCTATTACAAGCTGGATCCCGTTGCAGTAACGTCTGATAACATTGATGAAGTCATCATTGCCAGCGGCTTTCACTCGTATGATGACGTATATCTAAATGTACAATAAAGTATACCTGTAACGATTCAGGACAGTATTTCGCGCTTACTGCGAAGTACGTATGAAAACATATATTTTTATCAACGATTCTGTAAGGAAAGGCATACGGTACAAAAATGATAAGAAAAAAACAGGAAACTGAAATTCAAAACGCCCTCACCCACCACGAATTCGTCGTGTATTATCAGCCGCAATACAAGGCCATCCGCGGGGAACTGGCCAGTGCCGAAGCACTCGCGCGCTGGCAAAAATCCGATGGAACGATCTGCATGCCCCAAGACTTTGTCCCCTATATGGAAGAGAGCAGCCTGATCTGCGAGCTGGACTGGTATATGCTGCGCGAGGTCTGCATTTTTCTGAAAAAACGAATTGACACAAAAGAATATACCGTACCGATTGCCGTCAACTTTTCCCGGCGCCACCTGGCGGAATCAGATTTTGTGGAAAATCTCTGCGCCACCGTGGATGATTTCTCCATTTCGCACAGCCTGATTCACGTAGAAATTACCGAATCCGCCCTGGTAAACGACCCAGAGCCCATCACGGCCCTGGTTGCTGCCATCCGCAAATGCGGCTTCCATGTCGCCATCGATGATTTTGGGAGCGGGCTCTCCTCGTTAAGTATGGTAAAAAATGTCGATGCGGACATTTTAAAAATCGACCGTTCCCTTCTCTTCGGGGAAAGCAGCAATGACAAGGACCGCATCGTCCTGGAAAGCATTTATGAGTTTGCGAACCGTCTCCATCTGACCACCGTCGCGGAAGGCGTGGAAACGAACGAGCAGCTCGGTTTTCTCCGCACCTGCGGCTGTGACCTGATTCAGGGCTACCTGTTCGCAAAGCCCATGCCAGAAGAACAGTTTGCGTTGATTTGTCACAAAGAAGCCACAGCTGAGAAAAGCAGCGATAACTTCGACATCCTTATGGAACAGCCGGCTTCCAGCACGATGCAGCTGCTCACAGAAGTCATTTTCAAGCGGTATCCGCTGGTTATCTTTGCCAACCTGACGCGCAACAGCTATTACATGATGACCTACGATAATTTCACCACCACCTCCTGTCCCGCCTCCGGCGTCTTTGATGAGCTGATCTGCCACGGAGCAGCCAGCATGCACCCGGAGGATCAGCAGCTGTTTGCCGGCACCTTTGCCCGCACTGCACTCTTAGAAGCATATCAGGCAGGACAGGAACAGGTTCGTGTCGTCACCAGACAGTTAGGCGATGATGGCGTATACCGCTGGGTAGAGACGGTGGATTACTTCGTAAAGAGTCCGGCTTCCGATGATGTGCTGGTGATTACCCTGTGCCAGAATCTGTAGTTTTACAGGCCTGCTGTTTTGAATCGTTGTTACCACTACGTTTTCAGCCCTCGCCGGGTAGCATCCCACACTTCGTGCGGGATAAGTCCTCACCATGCAACGAATTCGCGGTCGGGTTGTGACCAGTAACGAACCGTTACATAGAAAGAAAGGAAAGATTCCCCTACCATGACGCTTCAACAGATTCTCTACGCTGTCACCATTGTCGAAACGAAATCCATGAACAAGGCCGCCGCCGCCCTCTACGTCTCGCAGCCGGCGCTTTCCGCGGCCATCCGGGACCTGGAAGAGGAGCTCCATACGGAACTGTTCATCCGCTCAAACCGCGGTATCCTGATCACACCGGAAGGTGCGGAATTTCTGCGGTATGCACGCCAGATGACGGAAATCCAGAGAATGATTGAAGAACGCTACACCGGTAAAGCCGCAAAGAAAAAATTCAGCGTGTCGACGCAGCACTATTCGTTCGCGGTAGAAGCGTTTATTGAACTGGCAAAAAAGTTCGGCATGGATGA
Source organism: Lachnospiraceae bacterium (assembly GCA_021202635.1). Taxonomy (GTDB): domain Bacteria; phylum Bacillota; class Clostridia; order Lachnospirales; family Lachnospiraceae; genus Choladousia. The sequence continues at coordinate 22,667 of JAJQCQ010000004.1, forward strand.
ATATGAGTTTGCAATACACGAGACAAAAACCGCCGAAGTCATTGCGAATGTGCGAAACTATCGCAGTGAAATCGGCGTACTCTACCTCAATGAATTTAATGAAAAGGCTCTGCGAAAGATTTTCCTTGAGAACGAGGTAGAGTACACCTTCCTTTTTCAGTGCGGCATTTCCGTCTACCTCAGCAAAAATCACCCGCTGGCGAACCAGAAGAAAATCGCCTTTGAGGAGCTTAAGCCCTACCCCTGCCTCTCATTTGAACAGGGGGAGAATCACTCCTTCTACTTCGCAGAAGAAGTCCTGAGTACCTGCGAGTACAACCGGATCATCAAGGCGGACGACCGCGCCACCATGCTGAATCTCATGGTAGGCCTGAACGGCTACACCCTCTGTTCCGGTATCATCTGCGAGAAATTAAACGGCGACCAGTATACCGCCATCCCCCTGGATACCGAAAACCGGATGGACATTGGCTACATCAAACGAAAAGGAATGCCGCTTGGCCTCCTCGGAGAGCAGTATCTGGAGCTGCTGAAAAAATATGATACGCTTCCCTCCTATGATTGACAGAGCACGCGGACTGTTCCGTACCATAGTTCATCGCAGCAAATGCGAAAAACTGCCCCGAATCGTTACCAGAACTCTACACCGCTTCCATGGCAGCATTCGCCAGATGACAATAGGTATAACCGTCCGTATCCACATAGGTCTCAAACGTTCCCTGCACGAGAATCTCCGTGTTATCCGCCGGATACTCATCCGGATAAGAATGACTGCCGTCACCCCATACAAATTCCAGCCCCTGCGCACAGCAGGCAGTTGCATCCGAGATCAGGCAGTAATAATAATACTGATCCGTCGCTTCATAGTAGCTGGCATAGTAGGTACCTGACATGCGGAATGTTTTTCCTATATAATCGTCTGGATTGTAGACCATCTGGTAAACGATCGCGTACACCATATCACTGCTCATCTCAGTCAGGTCATAGTCCACATCGCCCGTCACTTTGGTATCGGATGTCGCCGTCGTAGCCGCAGTATCTTCATTGGACGAGTCTGACGATGCGTCCGCAGAAGCTTCCGCGTCTTCATTGGCGATCTGCGCACTGATCACCTCATCCACCGTCGCGCTGGCGCTGGTCGTATTCGAGCGATTTGCACTGCTGTCACTGCCGCAGCCGGTAATCAGCAGGCATGCCGCCAAAAAGAGTACTGCTGTTTTTTGAAGTTTCTTCATAAATTCTACCTCCTGAATCATTCCTGTAAACATCATTCCATAGGTTTTCATACGGTCTTCGCAGCAAGTGCGAAGACCTGCTCTGAATAGTTACGCGGATTCTTATTTTTTCACGAATCCCACAAGACAGGAAACACAAAACACCACAATATCCGCCGCGACAATCGTCGAGCCGACCGGCGTCCCGGCGAGAATGGAAATGAGAATCCCGACGGAAGCGCAGATCACCGAGAGAACTGCGGAACAGATGGTGACAGAGAGAAAGCTTTTAAACATTCGCATGGCCGAGAGCGCCGGGAATATGATCAGCGCGGAGATCAGCAGCGATCCGACCAGATTCATTGCCAGAACAATGATAACCGCAATAATCACGGCCAGTACCAGGTTATAAAGTCCGGCATTGGTGCCGGTCGCCCTGGCAAAGCCATCATCAAAGGTGATTGCGAAGATTTTGTTGTAAAAAAACACAAATAAGAGCACCACAAGGATGGACAGAATCACACACGCCCACACCTCCTGAACCGTAAGCGTCAGAATCGAGGTCGAACCGAACAGGGTCGTACACACGTCGCCGGACAGATTCGAGCTCGTAGAGAACAGGTTCAGCAGCAGATAACCGATCGCCAGCGCCCCCACAGAAATCATCGCCACCGCCGCATCGCCGTTGATTTTGGTCTTCTGACCGCCGCACAGAAGCAGAATCGCGCACAATATGGTAACGGGCAGGACAAAGAGCATATCATTTGTAATATTCAGCACGCCCGCCACTGCCATCGCGCCAAACGCCACATGAGAAAGACCATCCCCGATAAAAGAAAAGCGTTTCAGGACGAGCGTCACTCCCAGCAGCGAAGAACACAGCGCGATCAAAACACCGACAATCATCGCATACTGTACAAAGGAGTATTGAAAATACATCGCTATTTTTTCCGCAAAGCCTATCATTTTCTCTCACCTCCTTCCAGCAGAGAATACACCCTGCCGATGTCACTTTTCAGGTATTCTTTTTTTGTGCCGAAAAACCAGCGATGTCCGACATGCAAAATATGACTGGCAAATGTGACCGCCGCCTGCATATCGTGTGAAATCATAATAATTGTCATCTTTTCCTTCCGGTTCAGTTCTTTGATCAGATTGTACATCTGAGCCGTTACCTTCGGGTCAAGGCCGGATACCGGCTCATCCAGAAGCAGCACCCGGTCTGCCGCGCAGAGCGCCCGCGCAAGCAGCACCCGCTGCTGCTGTCCGCCGGAGAGCTCCCGGTAACAGCGCTTCGCAAGCGGTACAATATCCATCTTCTCCATCGCTTCCTGCGCGGTCTGTTTTTCCTTCTTCCCATAAAAAGGCCGTATCCCGCAGCTTCCCTGACAACCAGAAAGCACAATCTCCCGGACAGACGCCGGAAAGTCCCGCTGCACCAGCGTCTGCTGCGGAAGATAACCGATCTGGTTCTGTACCAGGCCATCCCCAAACGTGATCTTTCCGCCAAGCGGCTGCTGCAGTCCAAGCAGCGTCCGCATCAGGGTGGATTTTCCGGAGCCGTTCTCACCCACGATGCAAAAATAATTTCCTTCCCGAATGGAAAAATTCAGATTCTCTACAATCGCTCTGCCTTCATATCCGAGCGTCAGATCCTGACAGGTAATCAATGCCACTGTTATCTCCTCCTCTTCAACCCCGACCACGCAGCAAGTGCGTGGTCGGGTTGTGACCAGTAACCTGGAAAATACGTATTTTTCACCGTCTTACTGAAGGGCCTGTGTCAGCACTTCAAGATTCTCTTCCATGATAGAAAGATAGGTCACGCCCTCTTCCACATCCTGTGAAGTAACCGACTGCATCGAGTTAAGCGTCAGAATCTCCTGCTCCTGCGTAGACGTGCAGGAAATGATCGTCTGTGCAATCTTGCCATCCGAGCTTTCAATCGTCATCACATAATTCAGCCCCAGCTCATCAACCTTCCCTGCGAGGAAGGTAATCGTCTCAAAGCTGGCCTCTGACTCTGCGGAGCATCCGGAAAACGCCGCATAATAATCCAGACCGTAGTCCTCCGTCAGATAACGGAATGGAAAACGATCGCCAAACAGCAGTGTTGTCACCGCGGCGCCGTCCACCGCCTCCCGATACTCCTCATCAAGCGCCGCCAGCCTGGAAACATACTCCGCCGCGTTCTCTGCATAAAGATCAGCATTGTCCGGATCCAGCCCTTCCAGCGCTTCCGCGATCGCCTCGCAGAATACCTGCGCATTTTTCAGCGAAAGCCATACGTGTTCGTCGTACTCCGTTTCCCCTTCTTCCTCTTCGTCATTCTCCTCTTCTCCTGTCTCCATACCCTCAACGGTCTCTTCTTCCACCGCCGAATCACCTAGAAGCTCCAGCAGATCCAGCACAACCATATCCTCATTGACCGCTTCCTTCAGCACATCATCGACCCATTCATCCGATTCACCGCCGACATAGAGGAACAGATCACAGTCCGACACGGCCAGAATGTCATCGACCGTCGGCTGATAATTGTGCAGGTCTACGCCACTGTCAAGAAGCAGCGTCAGTTCTGCGTTTTCCGCCTGATCACCGAGAATCTGCTGTACCCAGTCATATTCCGGAAAAATTGTCGCCACGATCTGAATCGCCTCCCCGGATTCCTCCGCAAAAGCAGTCGTTCCCATGCAGACGGACAGTAACGCCGCCAACAATAAATTCAATATGTATTTTTTCATTTCAAAACCTCCATATAAAATTGTACAAAAATTAACCGAAACACTGCATCAGTAGTGTTCCGTACCGCAATCCGTATCTGTATTATGCCAATGGAGATTTTTTCAATTATTCATTCTGATTTTTTGACTGATCAGCGAAGAGTCTGCCACCCAAAGAGCCGCAGTAAGAAGAATCGTCATAGAAAATACAGCTGTCAACAGAATTCCTGCTCCAAATGTGACGCACGAACGAATCTGCCGCACCGTGTTCTCAGCCTGTGAGACGGTCGCACAAATCGGACAATCTCTGCCCGTGCAGATGTGGTTCCTGCAGCCAGAAATACAGGAGAAGGAAAAAAGTACTGCAAAAAAACAAACAGCCGCAACTAAAAAAGAGACGATCTTTGTCTTTCTGTCTGTTCGTTTCGTCAGCATAATATTTCCCCCTTCCATCAGACTTCGCTTTACTCTAGCACACACTTTTTGCGATGTCAAGACAGACGGGGGACGGTTTCCTGTGAAAGTATTGTGAAGTGTTACAGGCCGCACACCTGCTGCGCGGCCTAGAGCTCCAGCCGTTTTCTGCGTCTGGAATCCGGAAGAGCCTTCCTTCGAAAGGCCATCAGACGCCCTGTGGCCTGCGCATCCTCCCGGCGGGCAGCATATTCGGACAGCTGATCCGACAGCGCCATTTTCGCATCGTCCGGCAGAGGAGCAGCCACATATTCTAAAAACCAGCGCAGCCCCTGCGCATCCTTTGTATCCAGAAAGTATTTCCCAAACAGAAAGGCGTTCTCCCGCGCGTAAGCCTCATAGGTCTCGCGTGCCCGCTGCTCCAGATGATACGGAGCCCGCAGCCGGTCAAGGACAAGCCGGAGCAAAAGAGAAGGCGCTTCCTGTGCCTGCGCGTAGGGAAAGAGGACATCATACTGCGCAAAATCAAATTTTTTCCCCTGGAAACAGTTTCGATACAGAATCCCCGTACCATGCACATGCGTCTCCAGGATGCGGGCCGGCGTATTCTCCACGCCCTCTTCATAGAATTCCGGGAAAGCCAGTCGCGCATAAACCGTCGGATTCTGCACATTTTCTGCTTCTTCCCTCCGAAAGGCAGCGCCCGGGTTCTCCGGCTCTTCCGCACAAAACTCGACCTGCAGGCTTTCCGGCAATTCATCAAGCACCTGCTTCAGACCGGATGAGCCATCTGGCCTCACACGGACACAAAGCGCCTCGATCCGGTGGCATCCGCTAAATGCACCGCTTCCCCAGTCAAACAGCTCCCCGGAAAATTCCAGCCTCCGCAGATGCCCGCAATTGTAGAAGCAGTAACGTCCGACCCTGCGAAGCGTCTGTGGAAGAATCAGGCTTTCCAGCTGATCTCCGCTCAGAACCGGAAGGTCGGCCAGATCTTCGTTTTCCCATGACACCTGCGGCTCCACCTGCCCGGAGGAAGCGATTCGTACATCACCCCTGCGAAACGCATCCATCCATTCCTTTTCCTCCATATGTGCGGAAAATGCATACGGCGCAAGCTCCCGCACCGGCAGCCCGTCCATTCTCTCAGGAATCCGGACACTGCCGTCACGCGAAAAACAGCGCAGGATTACCGCGCTGTCTCCCTTTTTTTCATATGCAAACAACTGTGAAGCCGTAAAATTCATTGTCCTGTCTCTCCCCGACGCAAACTGCCCGATCGAATCCTGTCCTCCGGTCCCGCCATTCCATCTATGGCTCCTGGCAAAATGGCAGCGGTTCCGAACCGTCCATTTACAGGTGTGTCAGCACGAAGATATCATAAATCGCCCGGATGGCGCGCTCAAAATCTTCGTTTCTCACGCCGATGATGATATTCAGCTCACTGGAGCCCTGATCGATCATCTTGACATTGATGTTCGCGTGCGCGAGCGCAGAAAAGATTCTGCCCGCGGTGCCGCGCATGGCTTTCATCCCGCGCCCTACCACCGCAATCAGAGCCAGATCCGATTCCAGCTCCAGCGTATCCGGAGAAACAGCCCGGTGAAGACCGGAAATCACGCTCTGTTCCTTTTCCATAAATTCACTCTGATGAATGATCACAGAAAACGTATCAATGCCGGACGGCACATGCTCAAACGAAATGCCATTTTCTTCAAATACCTGCAGCACCTTGCGCCCGAAGCCGATCTCGGAATTCATCATGTCCTTTTCAATCGTAACCGTGCAAAAGCCCTTTTTCCCTGCAATGCCGGTAATCGTATAGTTCGGCTGACGGCAGGTATTCTCCACAATCAGAGTGCCCGGATCCTGCGGGCGGTTTGTATTTTTGATATTGACCGGGATGCCCTCCTGGCGCAGCGGGAAAATCGCGTCCGCATGCAGCACCGTTGCACCCATATAAGAAAGCTCTCGCAACTCCCGGTAGGTAATCGTCTCAATCGTCGCCGGATTGTCTACAATCTTCGGATCGCAGAGCAGGAAGCCGGATACATCCGTCCAGTTCTCATACAGATCCGCGTGTACCGCACGAGCGACAATCGAACCGGTGATATCCGATCCGCCCCGTGAAAAGGTCTTAATGCTTCCATCCGGCATGGCACCGTAAAATCCCGGAACAACCGCCGTATCCAGCCCTTCCAGACGGGCTCTCATCACATCGTTCGTTTTCTCTGCGTCAAACACTCCGTCCTCGTCAAAGCAGACCACCTCGGCCGCATCGACAAAGGGAAAACCCAGATAGGCGGACATCACCATTCCGTTGAGGTATTCGCCGCGGGAAGCCGCATAGTCACTGCCGGCCTGCGCCTCAAAATTTTTCCGGATCACCGCAAATTCCTCTGTCAGATCCAGCTCCAGTCCAAGGCCGTCAATGATCTCCTGATAACGCGCCGCAATCGCCGCAATCTTCTGGCTGATATCCTGCCGCCCCGCCGCATGATAACAGTCATACAGCATATCCGTCACCTTTATATCCGACGAAAACCGTTTTCCCGGAGCGGACGGCACCACATATCTCCTCTCCTTCTCCGCGTGGATAATCGCTCCGACCTTGCGGAACTGCTCCGCGCTCGCCAGAGAGCTTCCGCCAAATTTTACTACTTTCTTCATTTTCCGTGTTCCTCTTTCTGCCTCTTCCGTTTTTTCATATCTCCTGTAATTCATTTATTACAGCTGTATCACATCATCCATCCCGTAATACCCGGCCGGTTTCCCTGCCAGGAAAGCCGCCGCCTGCACCGCTCCCTTTGCGAAAATGCTCCGCGAATAGGCCGTGTGTTTGAGTTCAATCACCTCATCCAGTCCGGCGAAAATCACTTCGTGCTCACCGACAATCGTGCCGCCGCGCACCGCGCTGATCCCGATCTCGTTCTTCTCACGCCGTTTCTTTTCCTGGCTCCGGTCAAAGGTATATTCATACCTCTCGTCCAACGCCTCATTGATGCTGTCCGCCAGCGCAATCGCCGTGCCGCTCGGTGCATCCAGCTTACGATTGTGATGCTTTTCTACAATCTCCACATCAAATCCCGCCGGGGCGAGCACCTTCGCCGCCTCCTTCAGGAGCGCCTGCAGCAGATTGATGCCCAGCGACATATTCGCCGACTTCAGAACCGCCACCTTTTCGCTCGCCGCCGTGATCTGATCCAGCTGCTCCTGCGTGTAGCCGGTCGTACACAGCACCGCCGGAACCTGCTTTTCCACACAGTATGCAAGCAGGCCGTCCAGCGCCTTTACCGAGGAAAAATCAATCACCACATCCGCTTCCACATCGCAATCCGCCGGGGAAGCAAATACCGGGTAAGGACGGTCCTTGGAATCGTATACGTCAAAACCGGCCACGATCTCCATGCCCTCCTGCTCCGCAACAATATCCGTCACCACACGGCCCATATGGCCGCAGCAGCCACTCATAATGATTCTTGTCATTTTGGAATCCTCTTATACTTTCTTCATTACTTCAGAATACCGTAATTTCTCATCGCCTTCTCCAGCCGCGCCGCATTCGCCTCTTCCATCTCAAAGAGCGGCGCACGCAGCGGTCCGACCTCCAGACCCATCAGATTCATGGCTTTCTTGACCGGAATCGGATTCACCTCACAGAACAGCGCCTCAATCAGTTCAATCGCCTCCAGCTGCATTGCACAGCTCTTCTTCACATCGCCCTCCAGGAAAGCCGCCGTGATCTCGTGTGTCTGGCGCGGTGCGATATTGGACAGTACGGAAATCACACCACTTCCGCCGAGCGACATAATCGGAACGATCTCCGCATCGTTGCCCGAGTACAGGTCAACCTCGCCTCCGGCGAGGCTCATCATCTTCGCGATCTGTTCGATGTTTGCGGAAGCCTCCTTTATTCCGACAATATTTTCCACATTCTTTGCCAGCCACACCATCGTCTCCGGCAGAATGTTGCAGCCCGTACGGCTCGGCACATTGTAAAGAATAATCGGCAGAGAGACCGACGCCGCAATCTGCGTATAATGCTTCTTCAGACCGTTCTGGGTCGCCTTGTTGTAATAAGGGCTCACCAGAAGCAGGCCGTCAGCACCCATTTTTTCCGCTTCTGTGGAAAGGTAAATCGCGGTCTCCGTTGAATTCGAGCCGGTACCGGCGATAACCGGAATCCGCTTTGCCGTCTTCTCAATGGTATAGCGAATCACATCCAGGTGTTCTTCATGGGAAAGGGTGGAAGACTCCCCCGTCGTCCCGCAGACAATGATGGCGTCCGTGCCGCCCGCGATCTGCATCTCGATCAGCTCGCCCATCTTTTCATAGTTTACTGTGCCATCCTCATGCATTGGCGTGATAATCGCAACGCCGGCTCCTTTAAAAATAGACATAAGATACCTCCTCACATAATGAAAGGGACTGCCGAGCAGTCCCCAAAGAAAACGAAAACGATTCTTCAGATAGCTCTCCATCGCCCGGCGATGACAGTCATATGGTTCTTCACCATATGCCCAGAAAAACAGCCTCAGGCAGCTGCCCTTCTTCGGCGTCCTCCCCTTTCTGCCATCGTCGCCTGCGCCTGTCCGCATCGAATGGCCTACTTATGAAGTACGCAACCTCTATCTACTTATACGCTGATCTCCCGAACCAGCGTTTTTTCTGATTCCCTACTATAACACGTCTGATATGGCTTGTCAATCCTTGACGCTCAAAATCTGCAAAGCCGCGTAGGCCCCCTCCAGATAAGGGTTGTCCGCCTGCGCGAAGGCTCCTTCCTCCGTAAGCGCATTCAGCTTCGGGTCAATCGGCATCTTACCCGCGACCAGAATCCCCAGCTCATCGGCGACCTCCTGAATCTTGCTCTTTCCGAACACGGAAATCTCTTTTCCGCAGTCCGGACAGACCAGATAACTGTAATTCTCAATCAGACCCAGCACCGGAATGTGCATCGTCTCCGCCATATTGTAAGCCTTTTTCACGATCATTCTGACCAGATCCTGCGGCGTCGTCACGACAAAAATGCCCTCCACCGGCAGGGACTGAAATACGGTCAGCGGCACATCCCCCGTTCCCGGCGGCATATCTACCAGCAGATAGTCCAGCTCCCCCCAGATCACATCATGCCAGAACTGCCTTACCAGGCCGGCCAGAATCGGACCTCGCCAGATCACCGGATCCTCCGGGTTCGGCAGCAGCAGATTGATGGACATCACTTTAATGTCATTGTCCGTCAGTCTCGGATAAATGCCCTGATCATCCGCCTCTGCCAGACCGGTCATCCCATACATCCGCGGGATCGACGGTCCGGTGATATCCGCATCCATAATGCCGACGCGATACCCCTTCGACGCGAGCAGGTTCGCCAGAGAAGCGGTCACCATGGATTTTCCCACACCGCCCTTTCCGCTGACCACCCCGATCACATGTTTAATATCTGAATAAGGATTCATCTCCTCCTGCATACTCTGCGGCTGTCCGCCGTTTGCGCTCGGACATCCCTCACAGCTTTCCCTGTCGCAGCTTGCCGCGCTGCTGCATGTTGCATCTGCCATTTCTCATTCCTCCTGATGATTCATCTTCATTCCGCTTCGCCAAAAAGCCAGCGATACCGTCAAGCCTGACCAGGCGTGACTATCCGCTATTATACACGCTTTTTCTTCCATTGAAAATACACGATTAAAAATAATATTGGTAACCGTTCAGAATAGCAGGCCGCAGACCGCTGTTCTGAATCATTGCAATATTAAAATCAGAAATTCGCACTGTCCTCCTCCAAAAGCCGCCGCAGATATCGCGCCACGACCCGTGCAAAGCCGGAAATATCACGGATATAGGTAAAATCCTTCCCGAAAATCTTTTTCTCAGCCTTCAGCTCCGTCTCTTTACCGGTAAAAACCCCCAGAACGCAGACGCCAGAGCTCCGCAGCTTTCTCACCTCATAAGCAGTATCCCGCACCGCGTATTCCCCGTAATACGGCCGCGGATTGCGGCTGTTGGGGCGGTTCACGATGATATCGTTCGGCTTGCCATCGCTTAATACAATCAGGATTTTGCCTTCCTCCGGGCGCTGCAGCAGAGAATCACCCACCGCGCGGATCGCCAGACCATCCCGGTTGTTCGAAAAGGTCACATAATTTAACAGCCGCCGGTTTTCCTCCCTCGGCGCGTCGTATGCACGAAAGCGCTGCAATACCGTATAGTCCCAGAACGTGCAGAAGCTGGTAATCTGCAGCGGAATCCGGTTCATCGCAAGCGCCTCCGCCAGAATATAAGCCTGCAATGCCACATCGCTCTGCCGGTCGCGCTGAGACCCGCTCGCGTCAATCAGAATGTCCACCGCAAAATCCGAATTGCTGCGCCGCAGCGTCTTTTCAAACAGTCTCCCCGGCGTTTCCATACGTCCAACCTTCCACAAAAGACGCGGTACGATTGTTCCCGCATAGGAGGCCTGCCGTTCCGGTTCACTGCGGCGGTTCAGAGAGCGCCTCAGCTCATCGGAAAGCTGCTCCACATTCCGTGCGATCCGGTGGTGATTGTTCTGAAAATGGACTTTGTTTTTTTCCGCGTACCGCCGGGCGTTGACATACTGCGCATTCTTCAGAACCGGATTTTCCAGTATCCCTTCCGTAAAATAAAGGCTGCAGTCTGCGTGCGCCCCCCCGGCAGAGCCGCAGGTTTTTCTGTTCCTGCTCCCGCTTCGCCAGATAGGATCGGCCGAAATTCAGTTCCATATAGGAATACATCTTCGCAGCAGCCTTTTCATCGATCAGAACCACGCGCTGCTTCGCCTGTTTCGGCTGCTCCGGCTCTTCCTCGGCCTCCTCCTGCATCGTCGTGACCGCCTGATTCATCTGACTGAAATACTGATCCAGGGTATCCCCGGAAATCTCCTCCTTCAGAAAGTCTCCCCAGTCGAACTCTCTAAGCTCCTCCAGCGTCACGGAAAGCACCTGTTCAATCCCGCCGTGTCTGCGCTCAAATCCTTTGTCAATCAGTGAATTATAAAGGGCATCGACCGTGCGGATGATATCCATCGTCGTCGTTTTTTCCGCATCTGTAGTCCCCCGCTTTTCCAGCGCAAGGATCTGCCACAAGCTCTCCCGCACCTGCTTTTCCCCGCCCTGATCCCCATAAAGGCTGTTTTTCATCAATGCGATCTTGATCCGCCCCGGGAGCGTGGCACTCATCCGGTGAAAGAAATCCTCCAGAAGATCCGAAAATGCCCGCCTCCGCAGCTCTGGCACGCCCGGGCGTTCTTCTGCAATGCGCCGGTAAGAGGCCGCGTCCACACAGAGCTGCGCCAGCTCCGTCAGCGGCCGCTCTTCGGCGCCGCAATAAACCTTTTTCACAAGATAAAGCGCAAATTCATTTTTATCGTAATAGCGCGCAAATGCTCCCTGTTTTACCGCATCATACAAAGAGATGTATTTTGACCTCCGGTAGGATTCCACATCCAGCTTCGTATCCAGTGCATAGTCGCCGCTGATGGTCCACATCAGATTGCGGAGGCGGTTTTCGGCTTCCTCGCCGGGGGAATCATCGCTGCCAAAGCCATCGTATCCCATATGTCTCCATTAAAAAATATGTGGTGATTCAGAACAGCAGGCCACAGCCCGCCTTCTTCGAAGGCTATATGCTGTTCTGAGCTGTTACGCAAAAAGGTCCCCCGGCGTCCAGCTTTCGGGAATCCGCGTCATGACAATATCTTCCACCAGTTCCCGCTCAAAGAGGTCAAAGCTCTTATTTACAATCCCCATGCGCACGGCAAGCCTCGGGGAAAGTCCCGCGCGCACCGTTTTCAGGGCGCCAATGAGGCCGCGCAGGTCGAGCGGCTTCGTAGAAATCTCGTTGTTGTTCGCCTTCGTCTGCAAATCCAGAAACAGACCGCAGATCTGCCGCAGTCCCTCCTGTGTGAAGTCCGGAAATAGCTCCGTCAGCACGTAATGCATCGCGTCCTCCGTCACCGGCGGCATCTCAATCACCAGAAAACGGGACACCAGTGCCTCGTTCAGCTCCCTGGTTCCCGCGTATCCATAGTTCATCGTCCCGATAAAGCGGGTCGCTTCATGCAGCCGGATTTTCTCATAGCCCGGCACGTCCAGAATGCGCCGGTAGTCCAGCGTCGCATGCAGAACAGACACCGCATCATTCTTTGCCATGTTGATTTCATCAAACATGCCAAAGCCGCCGCCCACCGCGCAGTCATACACCGGACCGGTGCGCAGCTGCACTTCATTCTCACGAAATGTATCGGTCCCGATCAGCGCACTGCTGTCCATATTCACATGAAACGAAATATTCCAGGACGGCCGGCCAAACATCCACGCCAGATTCTCGGCGAGCACATTTTTCCCCGTCGCTTTCGTGCCTGTCAGCAGAATATTCTCCCCCTGAATGAGCGCCGAAGCCGCCATTTCAAAGGTTTCCCGCCCATAATACGGCAATGCCGGCTCGATCAGGCGCGCCCGCAGCTTTTCCTCCAGCGGATAACGCCCGCGAAACGCCAGAATTTCATTCAAAAGCTCCTGATTTACGCCCTGCCCGCGCAAAGCCTCAAAAATTCTGTCCATCTGTCGCTCCTTTTTCTACCCGTTTTCCTGCGGTCTTCCCAGTGCATGCGAAAACCTCCAGGCAGAGCTATTACGCTCCGCCCTTTCTTACCGGTCTTCCCAGCGCATGCGAAAACCTCCATGCGGAGCTTTTACGCTCCACCCTTTCTTCCCAGCACATACGAAAATCTCTGTGGTATCCGAAGCCACCTCTATAGCTCTGTAAACGAGTACCGCTGCCGGATCCCGGACGCCACAATGTCATAGAGAATCGTCCCGTCCGGCTGAACGGTTTTTTCCCATGTGACTTCCTTTCCTCTGAACTTGTTCTTCAGAAACACCTCTGTATCCTCGATCTCAATCTCGTCGATAAACACATCCCGCATCTGATTGTTCGGACATTGATTAAAGATTTCCCATACCGTTTCGTAGTGTTTCATGCGGTCATCCCCCGTTTTCTCCGTATTTCCAGAATTGCGTCTGCGATCCGGTCCGCTGCCTCTTCTTTGCTCATCAGCTCCAGATCGGTCTCGCCCTCCTCACTCAAAAGTGTAATCACATTCGTATCCGTGCCAAACCCGGCACCTTTTGTCTTCACATTGTTCGCCGCAATCAGATCCAGGTGCTTGCGCTCCAGCTTTTCCCGCGCGTGCGCGACCATATCCTCCGTCTCCATCGCAAACCCGCAAAGAATCTGTCCTTTCGGCTTCCTCACCCCGATGGTCGCGAGAATATCCGGAGTCCGCGCAAGCGGCAGGTTCAGGTCGTTCCCGCTCTTTTTGATCTTCTGATCCGAGACCACTGCCGGGCGGTAATCCGCCACCGCGGCGGCCATAATAATCACATCCTGCTGCTCTGAGCGCTGCGTCACCGCCTCGTACATATCCTGCGCGGACACCACCGGAATCCGTTCCACGCCTACTGGAGCCGGTAAGCTCGTTTTGCCGGAGACCAGCGTCACCTCTGCGCCCCGCTGACGGCAAACTCTGGCAAGCGCATACCCCATCTTTCCGGTAGAATGGTTCGAGAGAAAGCGCACCGGGTCCAGCGCCTCCATCGTAGGCCCCGCCGTCACCAGGACGCGCAGCCCCTCCATATCCTTTTTGCGGGCAATCGTGTTCAGGACGACCTCCACAATCTCCCGCTCATCCGGGAATTTTCCCTTCCCTTCATCCCCGCAGGCCAGGCGGCCGCTCGCGGGTTCAATCACCGTCCAGCCGTATGCTTCCAGCGTCCGCAGGTTTCTCTGGGTCACCGGATTCTCATACATGCGCGTGTTCATTGCCGGAGCGATCAGCTTCGGACAGGTGCAAGCCAGAATCGTAGTCGTCAGCATATCATCTGCCAGTCCATATGCCAGCTTTGCCGCCGTATTCGCACTCGCCGGCGCTACCAGCGCCAGATCGGCGCGCTTTGCCAGCTCTACGTGTTCGACATTGAACTGAAAATTCCGGTCAAAGGTGTCCGTCAGACATTTATTCCCGGTCAGCGTCTCAAACGTAACCGGCGTGATAAACTGTCCTCCATTTTTTGTCAGAATCACATGCACATCCGCATGCTGCTTTTTCAAAAGGCTTGCCAGGTTCGCCGCCTTGTATGCGGCGATGCTTCCGGTCACGCCAAGAATGATCGTCTTTCCTGTCAGCATTTCCATATTTCCTCTCTGATTCGTTCCGATCTGGTTTATGCATCTCCACAGCTGCTGTTTTTCTATTCTTCCGCACTTCTCTGCTTTTATTCCAGCTCCACGCCGCACTGATTATATCCCGATTTGCACATTTTCACAATGGGAAAACGAAACTTTTCACGGAAAAGGGCACAGCCTGCGCTGCGCCCCATTTCGTATTGCTGTTTTTGTTCTGCTCTTTCTCAGACCACGTGTCTTTACTCAGCGTCCGTCTCAGATTCCGTCTCGACTTCTGCCTCAGAAGCAGTCACAGATGTGATGTGCGGGTTCGCACCCTCATACCAGTAGAGGAAGCCTTCCATATCGATGACATCACCCACTTCAAGCTCCGTCACAGCCTGATATACATCCGTCGTATTGTCGCACAGATAGGACTCTACTGTGAATGTATAAGTCTCGCCATTGTAAGAAACATTGAAGTACAGGTCATCTCCATCCTCACCGGAGCCATCCCATGCGTACAGAAATGCAGCTTCATTTCCGTCTGCATCCTCAGACGCCTCTACCGTCATGCCAGTAAAGGATACATACTGGTTCTGATAGTCTTCCAGCTCGTCCGTACCAAGCAGTTCTGTCACATCAAGCGCCTCTGCGATAAAGGTATCTCCATCCTCAACAAACTCAAAGGTCGCATCAATAATTTCTACCTCGCCAGACCACTCGGACTTGTAGCCGGTCACCTTAATCTTGGTGCCAACCTCAAGCAGCTCGTAATCTTCCTCCGAGCACTCCATGTTGTACAGGAAGTAGGCACCATCTTCATCCTGCGTATAAACGGTCGCCTGATCCTCCCACCAGGACTGCTTCGCCTGTACATAGGTCTCAACTACAACGAGCGTATCCATATCTGCCGCCATGTACTCTTCATAAGACATGACCGCAACTTCCTCATCCTCAGACGCTTCTTCCGTCTCAGCTTCCGCTTCGGTTCCTTCTTCGGTCTCAGATTCTGCTTCCGTCTCGGTCTCAGTCTCCGTTTCCGTCTCTGTTTCCGTCTCAGTCTCTGTTTCCGTCTCGGTTTCGGTCTCTGTTTCCGTCTCGGTTTCTGTTTCCGTCTCGGTTTCTGTT
>JAJQCQ010000004.1:38337-38591 GCA_021202635.1 Lachnospiraceae bacterium
CCCCCCCCGCCCCGCCGATTTTTATAAGCTACCCGTCGTCCCCTTTCTGTTTCTGTGCCTGTCTCGTTGTCGGTTTCTGTTTCATTATATTCAGCTGTTTCCGTCTCAGTTTCGGTCTCTGTTTCCGTCTCGGTCTCAGTCTCTGCCTCGGTTACCTCTTCCGTCTCAGTTTCGGTCTCTGCATCAGTTACCGGTTCGGGAGGTTCTTCTTAGTAGGATTAATAGACATTCTCATGTGGTTTGTGTGAATGTGG
>JAJQCQ010000029.1 GCA_021202635.1 Lachnospiraceae bacterium
GGAGTGGCTCACGGCACATGATCTGGAGGTGGACTCCCTTGATAAAAAGGCAGTGGCGGAACTCTTAAAAACTGCGCCGCCGGAGCTTGCCGAGGTATTGTCCCTTCGACAGCAGCTTGCAAAATCCTCCGTAAAAAAATATCAGGCGATGGAAAACACGGTCTGCTCGGACGGACGGGCGCGTGGAATGTTCCAATTTTACGGTGCCAACCGCTCCGGCAGATGGGCGGGACGCCATATCCAGCTGCAAAATCTGCCCCAGAACCATCTCCCTGATTTAGCGGAGGCTCGTGCGCTTGTGCGTCTGGGCGACTTTGATTCCGTCTCCATACTGTATGAGGACGTCCCCGATACGCTCTCCCAGCTGATCCGGACGGCATTTATTCCGAAGGAAGGCACACTGTTTTATGTAGCTGACTTTTCTGCAATCGAAGCCAGAGTCATTGCATGGTTTGCAGGAGAGACATGGAGACAGGAGGTATTTGAAAGCGGCGGCGACATCTACTGCGCCAGTGCCAGCCAGATGTTCAAGGTTCCTGTAGAAAAGCACGGTGTCAACGGGCATCTGCGGCAAAAGGGTAAAATCGCTGAATTGGCTCTCGGCTATGGTGGCTCTGTTGGTGCGCTACGAGCGATGGGCGCTTTGGATATGGGCTTAACTGAAGAGGAGCTTCCTCCGTTGGTCAGTGCATGGCGTCAGTCCAATCCGAAAATAGTCGAATTTTGGTGGGCGGTTGACCGCGCTGTCACAGAGGCGGTTCGTAACAAGACCACCACGAAGGATTACGGGCTGACCTTCTCCTGCAGGAGCGGGATGCTCTTTATCACGCTGCCTTCCGGCAGGAACCTCGCCTATGTGAAACCCAAAATCGGGACGAACCGATTCGGCGGAAGCTGCATCACCTATGAGGGTGTTGGCGGCACAAAGAAATGGGAACGCATCGACTCCTACGGTCCAAAGTTCGTGGAGAACATCGTGCAGGCGACCGCCAGGGATATTCTGTGCTATGCCATGAAGACGCTGCGATGCTGCTCCATTGTGATGCACATCCATGATGAGCTGGTAATCGAAGCCGACCCCAAAGTATCTCTGGACGCTATCTGTGAACAGATGGGCAGGACACCACCGTGGGCAAAGGGGCTGAAGCTCCGGGCAGATGGGTACGTCACGCCATTTTATAAAAAAGACTGATTTCCTTCCGCTCAAATCCGTCTCTCTTCTCCAGTGGAGATTAGAGGCGGATTTTTTATGCCCGCGGGAAAGGAGAATCTATGTTTTGAGTATCAGTAAATACAACACGGAAGGATACCCAGACCCTACGGCATACGGTGCGCTGTCAGCAATCGAAAAGGAAGAACGTGCGCTCCGTGCTTTCCGTCCCATCGTGTATATCTGCTCTCCCTATGCAGGAGACGTTGAAGTGAACGTGGCGGCGGCGAGAAGATACAGCCGGTTTGCCGTGGACAAGGGATACATCCCCATTGCTCCACATCTGCTGTTCCCGCAATTCCTAAATGATGCTAACCCAAACGAGCGTGAGCTTGGGCTGTTCTTCGGAAATGCCATCATGAGCAAATGCTCTGAGGTGTGGGTATTCGGCAGCACCATTTCAAGAGGAATGGCAGCGGAAATCAAACGTGCCGAATGGAAGAACTACCGACTGCGCTATTTTACAGAAGGATTGGAGGAAGTGCCTCATGCGTGATGGATGGAGATTCAAAAAAGGAAATCCCGAATATGACCGCTATATCCACAGTGCTGCATGGCGTCAGACTGCGGACAGCCGTCTCGAACAGGATCATCATATCTGCTGTGTCTGCGGAAAACCGGCAACCGAGGTACATCACCTGACCTATGAACATTTCAGAAATGAGCAGCCGGAGCCGGTTCAGCAAGATACTACTGAACACAAATGTCTGTGCTGTGGTGTTCCCGTCAGGCAGAACCCAGGACGCAAAGAGAAGAAGTTCTGCTCGGATAAGTGCCGGAACAAGTGGTGGAATGCCCATCTCGACCGGGTTGACCGCAGAGCGATGCGTGAGGTCATCTGCGCAAACTGCGGAAAGACCTTCTCAGTTTATGGCAGTGCTGCCAGGAAGTATTGTTGTCATGAGTGCTACATCGAGCATCGGTTTGGAGGCGGGGGAGGGGGGAAGTGACGGACAGTGACGGCTGAATACAATCTTTCCTTAAAGAAGTCAATTTTCATTTTAGAAAAGGTTCCTATTGACCGTCACTTGCCGTCACTTTTTTCTCATGCGCTGCCCACAAGCGGCGGCGGCAATGAGTGAGGAACAGATGAAGAATGAAAAGCTGTACCAGGCGACCATGAGCATGGTCATGCGAATGCTGGAAAACGGCATCATAAATGAACAGGAGTATCGTCAGATTGATACAATATTCCTTGAGAAATACCGCCCCGTTTTCGGCACATTATTTTCGGACACCCGCTTGACTTAAGGGGCTTTTAGAGTGATGTATAGTAGCGGAAAGGAGCGTGATTTTATGGCTAAAATTACGAAAATCGAGCAGACCACGCCCGCAATTGCGGCAAGGAAAAAGGTCGCCGCCGCAGGCATCCGACCCATTGCCGGTTTTTCCTGTCTGAACGATGCGGACTACAAGGCTTTGAATACAATGGCAGATTATATGGCCGAGGTATCCGGCGCCGGTGCATTCAAGGGCGAATATGTAAAGGAGGCTACACAAAATGCGTGATTTAAAAATCGCCTACGGCAATTCCCGGAAGGCGAAGTTCTGGTTGAACAAGACCATCACCTTTGAGGAGCTGTGCGACCGGCTGCGGGACCCTATCCGCACCTCCGAGTCTGCGGAGGAATATCCGAAGCTGCCCAAGGCGCAGCGGGATGACATCAAGGACAAGGGCGGATTTGTTGCAGGTCATCTTAAGGATAACCGCAGGCAGAAGGACAAGGTGGCCTGCCGCTCCATGCTGGTTTACGACATGGACTATCTGTCGCAGGAATTCCTCTCTGCCATCAAAAGCAACATCCACAACGCTGCCTGCTATTACTCCACCCACAGCCATCTGCCGGAGAAACCGCGAATCAGAATGCTCATCCCTGTCACCCGTGATATGTCGCCGGACGAGTTTAATGCTGTGGCGAGATTCTATGCTGCAGAGGGCGGCTTTATTGACATGATCGACCCCTGCTCCTTCTCTCCGCATCAGCTGATGTACTGGCCGACCTGTCCTGCAAACGGCGAGTACCTTTTTGATGTGATAGACGGCGACTGGCTCTACCCGGATACCGTACTTTTGGCACACCCGGACTGGCGGGACTGCTCCTTACTCCCAACCACACCGAAGGAAAGCACGGTCATGGAGAAAAAGGCGCAGCACCAGAAAGACCCATTTGAAAAGGATGGTGTTGTCGGCGCTGTGTGCAGGTCATATACGATTCAGGAAATCATCGACCGCTATCTTTCGGATGTATATGCTCCAACCGCTGACGACCCCGGGCGCTACGACTATATTCCCGGCGAAGGCTCTGCCGGTGTCGTGATATACGATGATAAATTCGCATACAGCCACCACGCCACAGACCCTGCAGGCGGAAAGCTCTGCAATGCTTTTGACCTTGTGCGCATCCATCGGTTTGGAGATATGGATGAGAAAAAATCCTACTCCGCCGCCGTGGAATATCTGCTGAAGGACGAGCGTGTCAGTACGCAGCTTCTGCAGGAAAAGCAGCAAAAAGCCCAGCAGGAATTTGACGACTGGACGAAGGGACTGGAAATTGAGAAGAACGGCAGCCTGAAGAACAGCCTCCACAATATCACTCTGATTTTGGAGAACGACGAAAACCTGAAAAATATTGTGTTTAACCAGCTGGCTGATTGCATGGAAATCAAAGGCGATGTCCCTTGGAAACACCCTGCACGGTTCTGGCGGGATGCGGATGACGCGCAGCTCATCTGCTATGTGGATGCCAACTATGGCAGCTTCTCTGCACGGAACTATCAGATTGGTGTCACGAAGGTGGTTGACGACCGTTCCTATCATCCGATACGGGAGTATTTCGACAATCTGCCTGAATGGGATCGCGTTCCCCGCGTGGATACCCTGCTGATTGATTATCTCGGTGCCACAGACAACGCATATACCCGTGCGGTCACCCGGAAATCTCTCTGCGGTGCCGTTGCGAGGATTAAGCAGCCGGGTGTCAAGTTCGACAGTGTCCCTGTGCTGAACGGTCCGCAGGGAGTCGGCAAATCAACCCTCATCTCACGGCTCGGCGGCGACTGGTATTCCGACAGCCTGGCCCTTACGGATATGAACGACAAGACTGCTGCGGAAAAGCTGCAGGGCTACTGGATTATTGAAATCGGTGAGCTTGCCGGTATGAAGAAAGCTGACATCGACAAAGTGAAAGCCTTCGTCTCCCGCCAGGATGATAAATACAGAGCCTCCTTCGGCAGACGTGTTACTCCGCATCCGAGGCAGTGCATCTTCTTCGGCACAACCAATTCCGAGAATGGCTATCTGCGTGACATCACCGGCAACCGCCGCTTTTGGACAGTCAAGACTCCGGGAACAGGGAAAAAGAAGCCCTGGAACTTGACTGAAATAGATGTAAAGCAAATCTGGGCGGAGGTGCTCTACCTGTACGAGCAGGGAGAAAAGCTGTATCTCGATTCCGACCTGGAGGAAGTCTCGCAGGCAGAGCAGGCTGCAGCTATAGAGCAGGATGACCGTGAAGGACTGGTGCGCACTTATTTGGAGATGCTGCTGCCGGAGAACTGGTCTGATATGGATATCTACGAGCGGCGCAACTATGTAAATGAACCAAATGACCCCACAAGGCCGCAAGGCGTCGTGCCTCGTAACAGTGTGAGCAATCTGGAAATCTGGTGCGAATGCTTCGGCAAGGGCAAAGAGGATATCAAGCCATCCGACTCCTATGCGATAGCGGCGATTATGCTGCACATCGAAGGATGGACAAAAACCGAGGAACGCAGACGGCTGTCCATTTATGGACCCCAGCGCCTGTATAAACGTCAGTGACAACTGCCTGTGACAACCCATTAAACCTGTCACTGTCACAAAGGCTGTCACAGGCAAAATCCTCTGTTTCAGAGGAAAAATCGGCCTTGCTGTGACGACTGTGACAACAATTTCTATATAGTACAAAAACATACAAAAATTCATATAGAAATGGTGTCACGTCACGCGTATTTGCGCGCGTATAGGATTTCTTGTCCGAGTTGTCACAGTTGTCACACGATGGAGAGGAAGGAACATGAACGAAAAACAGATAGAACAGGCTCTTGTCCGAAAGGTAAAAGCTATGGGCGGCATCGCACCCAAATTCGTCTCTCCCGGTTTTGATGGAATGCCAGACCGTCTGGTGCTTTTTCCGGGAGGTCATATTGCCTTTAACGTCAGTGACAACTGCCTGTGACAACCCATTAAACCTGTCACTGTCACAAAGGCTGTCACAGGCAAAATCCTCTGTTTCAGAGGAAAAATCGGCCTTGCTGTGACGACTGTGACAACAATTTCTATATAGTACAAAAACATACAAAAATTCATATAGAAATGGTGTCACGTCACGCGTATTTGCGCGCGTATAGGATTTCTTGTCCGAGTTGTCACAGTTGTCACACGATGGAGAGGAAGGAACATGAACGAAAAACAGATAGAACAGGCTCTTGTCCGAAAGGTAAAAGCTATGGGCGGCATCGCACCCAAATTCGTCTCTCCCGGTTTTGATGGAATGCCAGACCGTCTGGTGCTTTTTCCGGGAGGTCATATTGCCTTTGTTGAAGTAAAGGCTCCGGGAAAAAAGCCGAGGGCAATCCAGACAGCAAGGCATGAAATGCTTAGACGCATGGGCTTTTTGGTGTATGTGCTGGATGACCCAGACCAGATTGGAGGGATGCTGGATGAAATACGAGCCTTATGATTATCAGAAATATGCAATCGAATATATCAAAACCCACCCGCTTGCCGCCATTCTTCTTGACATGGGACTTGGCAAGACAAGCATTACACTGACCGCCATTAATGACCTGCTGTTTGACAGCTTTGAGGTGTCGAGGGTACTGATTATCGCTCCTCTCCGTGTGGCGAGGGATACATGGAAGGCAGAAATACAGAAATGGGACCACCTGAAAAAACTCACCTACTCCGTGGTTGTGGGTTCAGCAGATGAACGTAAAGCGGCACTTTGCCGGAAGGCGGACATCTACATCATCAACCGTGAAAATGTGCAGTGGCTGGTAGACAACTTCCCATTCGATTTCGACATGGTGGTGATTGATGAGCTGTCATCCTTCAAAAACCATCAGGCAAAACGGTTCAAGAGCCTGATGCAGGTGCGACCGCAGGTGAAACGAGTGGTCGGGCTGACCGGCACTCCTGCCGGAAACGGTCTGATGGATTTATGGGCAGAGTTCAAGGTCATCGACATGGGCAAGCGCCTGGGACATTTCATCACCCACTACCGTGATGAGTTCTTTATCCCTGATAAGCGAAACGGACAGGTCATCTATAGCTATCTACCAAAACCCGGTGCGGAGGAAGAAATCTATCGGAGAATCTCTGACATCTCCATTTCCATGAAGGCATCCGACCACATAAAGATGCCGGAGCTGGTCACTTCCGAGTATACGGTGTATTTAAGCGCGGGTGAAAGATCCGCTTATGACGAAATGAAGAAGGCGCTGATCCTGAACCTGCCGGAGAGAGAAATCACAGCAGCCAATGCCGCATCCCTTTCCGGCAAGCTGTCCCAGCTGGCAAACGGCTCTGTTTATGACGACGGCAAAAAGCGGATTGACATCCACAGTCGGAAGCTGGATGCCCTGGAGGACATCATCGAATCTGCAAACGGAAAGCCGCTGCTTGTGGCCTACTGGTTCCGTCACGACCTGGAGCGCATTTCAGAGCGGCTCCATAAATGCCACATTCCTTTCGTCCAGCTGGATTCTGAAGACAGCATCCGCAGATGGAACAACGGCGAGATTCCTGTAGCGCTTATCCACCCCGCTTCTGCCGGACACGGACTGAATCTTCAGTCTGGCGGCTCCACCATCGTCTGGTATGGGCTGACCTGGTCTTTGGAGCTTTATTCCCAGACCATTGCAAGGCTCTGGCGGCAGGGACAGACGTCAAAAACCGTTGTTGTGATGCACATCGTCACGGACGGCACGATTGACCGCCAGATACTTACTGTCTTGAAAACCAAGGACAAAACACAGACTGCACTGATTGCTGCAGTCAAGGCAAATCTATGACAAGGTTCGACAAAAATCGACAAAGATAAAAATCCCATTCGGAGGTAGGTGTATGGACTCATATGAAAAATTGGCGAACGCCATTATATTGCAGGCTGTCAAGGATTACCGGGATGCACTTAAGAAACTGGCGAGAGGCAGGAAGGACACCT
>JAJQCQ010000064.1 GCA_021202635.1 Lachnospiraceae bacterium
TTCGTTTTTGTCTATTTATTTTTGGGTTTATTTTCACTTTGATTTATCTGGTGTATTAATTGATTTGTTTTTATTTTGCTATTAGATGAGCTATATAATATCACTTAATTTTAGAAATGTCAACATATATTATTTTTACTTTGTATTATTTTTAAGTTAATCATATAATATTTTAATACTTTCTTTTTATACTCCGCTTCACCTCAATAAAAACCCGTATAATTTTGAAACGACAATAAGCTTTTCCAATCAAAAGCCTGCCGCATAACACGGCAGGCTCTCACTCACTCTGTAATATGTAAGAATCACTCTACAATCCTTAAAGTTAACTGTTCCATTCCTTTACAGTTACTTCAAGGTTCCAGATTTTCTGTCGGGATCCCCATCGATGATAATCTAACAACAAACCTTTTCATTTTCTACATCTCACGACAAATCCAGATCTGTTCGTCGAATTGTTCCGCATACGGTTCTAAATTGTGGGCAATGATAACGAATGTTCGATTTATTTGTGCTATATGCTTCATAAATTCATCAATCGTATGCTGGTTCATGGCTGCAAAGGGCTCGTCCAGAAATATCATATCCTTTCCGCTGCATAATGCCCGAAGAAGAGCAACCACCTGTTTCTCCCCGCCGCTCATGTTCAGAGGATTCGTGCTGCTCTTAATATGGGAAATCATGTCGGCCGGAAAATATGATTCATATTCCTTGAGATTCTCCTCATCATAAGCGCCATAGACCGTCACGTTTTCCAGATAGGAGGCATTAAAAATCACCGGAACCTGGGGCACATAACAGATACTCTCAGAAATGAAATCACTCTCCTTGCATCCGTTATAGAAAACCGCACCGGAATCAGCTTCCTCAAAATGCATGAGCAGGCGAAAGAATACACTTTTTCCCGCACCGTTTTCTCCCAAAACCAGATATTTTTTCGGAAAAGACAGCTCTGCCGCCGGGGTACGGATGTCCGCGCCGTCATAGTGCTTTTCCATAGCTGTCGCGGAAATTCTGTGGATTTCCGCGACAGCTGGTAAATCTGCGGGAACGTCGTCCATGCCGCTTCCAATAATCTCCAACAATTTTTTCTGTATCTCACGAACGGAATTGACCATGCCGATACAAACGTTCATTTCATACATGGGGTCAATGAATTTAGTGCTGTAGGTAAAGGCGTTAACCGCCATCCCAAGGGTAATGACGTGATTTCCAAGTAAAATGGCTACCACTGCAAAAACAATCACACCAATTGCCTCCACGGAACCGCCGTTCAATACCATGGCCAGGCTGTTCAGCTTCCGAAAGTGCATATTAAGGTTCAGGACATGATCCAGCTCCCCGTCATGAAGCTCAGTGAGTTTTTTTCGTCCCTTAAAATCCAGAATATCATGAGCTTCATACAAAAGCTTCGCGGAAGCGGTATAGCGGCCAATCCCGTCCATATAACCCTTATTCCTCTTCGCCAGATCTTTCTCCGTGAGCTTCGGCACAAAAACCACCGCTACAGAGAAAATCAGAATCACCATAGCAATGGAGATATCTACAAAAATCACCAGAAACACTCCGTACACAGCGATCATCATAACGGAGCGAATGATAGAAAGCAGAGGGCTCAAGTAGTTCTGGCACATTTCCGTAATGTCATTTGCCTGCATGGAAATGTATTCCGCCACATCATACTGGTGAAATGTCCCAAAGTCTCGTTGAATTACGGCATTAAAAAAATCCTTCTTTATGGCTTTTTCGAACCGGATGCGGCGGTAATCCGCCAGACGATTGGAACAATATGCCTCAACAAGATAAATCAGGAACACACCCGCGTATGCAGCCAGAAGTTTTCCTGTGTATGCAAACCCCTTTTGATAGTTATCAATAAGCCAACCGGGAAACAGCAGCATAAGCGCGCTAATAACAGCTTCTATAAAGTTCGCCGCAATGGTACCGACGATATACCAACGTATCGTATTAAGATATTTTTTCATTTTTTCCCCACACATCTCCCTGAAATATCGACGTCAGAAGTATATATACGTCACATCATCCTCGTCATACAGATCCGTAATGCTGGCATCCGGGTCATTGCAGTAAATCACCTGCTCCTCACAATAAATCGAATAGATTCCATCCTCCCTCAGTTCCTCCAGTGCGTCCGCATCAAATTCATCCGCGATATAGATAGGAATCATTCGCAGCAGAATTTCTGCGCAGCCCAGATCCTCCGAATAAGAAACCAGGCCGTCAATCGAGGATTTGCAGTATCCGTCTGCCGTATCGATATAAGCGGTGCGGAATTCTCCATCTTCCAGTTCATAATAATGCTGAACATCGAAGCTGCTGTTCATCATGTAATCGCGCAGGAAAACAATGCTGCGCGCACCCTCATATTCCATGGAGGCTACTTGATAAATCGTCTGATCCACCCGGTTATAAAGATTGAAAGTCCATTCGTTTCCGCTGGTATCGAGATTCCGGACAAAGCCATCATAGCTGGAAATCGCGCCCAGGGTATAGCCGTTCTCAATCAGCGTATCCGCGATATAATCAATAATAAAAGCATTTTTCGTCCAGAAGAAGTCGATGTAACTAAGAAAACCAATCTCTTCCGCATAGGCAAGATATTCCTCCGAGACATATAGCTCAATGGTATTGTCTCCGAGCAGGCGCAGCTCGATGTATTCATCAGAAGATGCGAAGGTCAAAACTTCTGCAAAATAGTCCGCAACCTCTTCATTCTGATACGGATCGTATTCTGCAGTCTCCCAGTCGTCGTTGCAGTAAAACAGATTATTGTATTCCGTATAGATCGGTCCCAGGTAAAGCTGTCTGCCGCCGGATTCCTCCATCAGGGCAAACGCATCGTAAAGAATGTCGTCCACCACGATCTCCTCATTTGGGTGCGCATTGATATAGCAAATATTATTGACGCCGTCGAAGCTCTCCTCGTTGTGAAAATTCTGATAAGCCGTCTCCAGCGCAGATGTGTAGAGCGAGATCAATGCCTTTTTCTCCGCAGACACGGAAAGACCGCTCGCGCCCAGATAATATTCAAAAATGAATTCGCTGCCGTTGTTCCCGGTCGACGAAGAATCCACCTCAATCTCCTGCCAGCCGTCATCCGAGCTGAGGAGACCAACCACACCATTGGCCAGCGCACTGATTCCGATAATGGCAAACAGAATCACAAAAACCAGCCGCAGCTTCCAGTGTTTTATCTTAATATCTACATTTTTCCCGGAATCTGAATTCGTCGACCTTCGTCCCCTCGTGGTGCGTTTCATAGAATCATCTGCTCCATTCTTCATTCATGATATGTCATAAGGAAAACCAGTCTGCCGGAGGATTCCTTATAACACAGGCCGCGCCATTGCCGCAGGCAATTCTGCACGGCGCGGCTCACCTGTAAAAGTGTAGCCGCAGGTAAACCGCCCAATCTCCTTTGACGGTTCCCTGCGGCTATCTTGTGTTATCAAGATAATACTACGGATTGCTCCGTGTTTCGCATCTCCGCTTCGCTCCAGTCGGCGAATATCCCGCACGAAGTGTAGGATGCCACCCGGCGAGGACTAAACGGACATCCACTGGATGTCCAGCGTCTCCGCTTCGCTACGGTCGGCGCTAAACGGACATCCACTGGATGTCCAGCGCCCTTGTATTATCATATGATCGCCAGCCCCAGGAAGATCAGGAAGATGACGATAATTACCGCCAGCGTGATCAGACCGGCGATCGCGCCCTTTTTGCAGGCATGATAGTTTCGATAATATTGCTTGCTCTTAAATATCTGCCCTGCGATCAGTCCTATGATCGGCAGGAAAAACGACAAAAACATATAGATCCCGCTGCCGGTATCGTGTACCGGCGCCTTCAGGAACTGGTCATCCGCCGCAGTCAGTGTGCCGTCCTTCTCCTCCTTCGGGCGTTCTTCGCCTTCTTTCAGAATACGGATCGGCTGCAGGATCTCTCCCTTCTCACGGATCTTGCGGTATTCCTCGATTTCCTTTTTGTTTCCATAGACGTAGTGGTCATGACCGATGTTGACCAGCTCCGGCTGGTCTGTGCTGTAGTCATGGATCGAGGGATCGTAGGTATACAGCACCTTATTTTTCTCCAGCTGCGGATCCGGGATCGGAATCGCCGAGATCAGCGAATGGGTGTACGGATGCAGCGGGAAGTCAAACAGCTCTTCTGCTGTCGCAATCTCCACAATGTTGCCCTTGTAGATAACGCCGATACGGTCCGAGATGAACCGCACGACGGAAAGATCATGCGCGATAAAGAGGTAGGTGACGTCCTTTTCTTCCTGGAATTTCTTCATCAGGTTCAGCACCTGCGCACGGATGGAAACGTCAAGCGCGGAGATCGGCTCGTCCGCTACGACCAGCTCCGGCTCCATAACCATCGCTCTCGCCAGGCCGATTCTCTGGCGCTGTCCGCCGGAAAATTCGTGCGGATAGCGGGTCAGATGCTCCTTCAAAAGACCTACTTCTTCGATCATGTTTTCCACCTTTTGAACACGATCCGCCTCATTTTCGTACAGGTGGAAATTGTACAGACCTTCTGATACAATATAGTCGACCGTCGCGCGCTCATTCAGCGACGCCGCCGGATCCTGGAATACCATCTGGATATTCCGGATAACCTCCCGGTCGAGAGAATGTGGAATCTTCCCGGAAATGCGGACGCCCTTATACTGAATCTCACCGGCCGCGCACGGGTTGACGCGGATCACCGCACGCCCGATCGTCGTCTTGCCGGAACCAGACTCACCCACCAGGGAGAACGTCTCGCCCTTATAAATATCAAAAGAAGCGTTTTTCACGGCGCGAACCGCATTCTCGCCCTTTCCAAACGTAATATCCACATTTTTAACGGATAATAAAATTTCTCTGCCCTGCTCATCAATCGGACCGTGCTCCGGCAGATGGGACGCACTGGATCCTAATTCCTGATTCTGTTTCGCCACAGCTTACTCCCTTTCCCTTTCCTTTTCACTCGTAAAAGCCAGATGGCTACGTGCTTCGCACTCACGCTAAGTGATACGCATCAAGCAGCTTCTGGTGGATGTCCCGGATCGCCTCCGGGCCTTCCACTTCCGGAGCGTCCTCATCCAGCAGCCACGTCTTCGCAAAATGCGTCTCTGTGACCGGGAACATCGGCGGCTCCTCCAGAGTGTCGATCTTCATGCAATACGGGTTTCTGGGAGCAAACGCGTCGCCTACGATCTGGTTGTAGAGCGAAGGCGGCGTACCTGTGATGGAATACAGCTTCGTATTCCGCTGCGCCAGCTGCGGCAGAGAGGAAAGAAGCGCCCAGGTGTACGGGTGGCGCGGGTCGTAGAAGACCTCTTCCACCTTGCCAAGCTCGACAATCTGTCCGGCATACAGCACAGCCACGCGGTCTGCGATGTTCGCCACGACGCCAAGGTCATGCGTAATAAAGACAATCGTAAAGCCCAGTTCCTTCTGCAAATCTTTTAACAGCTGCAAAATCTGTGCCTGAATCGTCACATCGAGAGCCGTGGTCGGTTCGTCGCAGATCAGGATCTTCGGCTGACAGGAAAGCGCAATCGCGATAACGATTCTCTGACGCATACCGCCCGAATACTGGAATGGGTAATCGTCAAAACGCGCCTCCGCGTTCGGAATGCCAACCTTGTGCATCAGCACCAGCGCACGTTTTCTGGCTTCGCCTTCCGAGCACCCCTGATGTTTAATAATAATAGAAGTAATCTGCTTTCCGATCGTAAGAATCGGGTTCAAAGAAGTCATCGGATCCTGGAACACCGTCGCGATCTTCTTGCCGCGGATGCGGCTCCAGTCCTTCGCGTATTTCACATTCGCCAGGTTCAGCACACAGGTGCCGTGGATCGTATCTGCCGTCTCATCGAGATACCGCACACGGAAAGCCACCGTATCGAAAACCTTATTGCGCTCATTCTCATCATCCAGATCCACGCCGAGCTGCATCGCCTTTTTCAGCGCCTCGACCAGATCCTTCGCCAGCTTTCTGCGCTGCCTTGCGTCATAGCGGCCGATGGACAGATAGATTTCCTTTGCGAGAATTTCATTGCGCTTCTTCGTCTTCTCCGAGATGGAGCCCTGAATCAGCTTGTCATACTCTGCCTGCAGGGCTGACTTTTTCTGCTCATATTCCTTCTGAAACGCAGTGTCCTGTGAAGCTTTCTTCTGCTGCTCCTTTAAGAGCGCCTCATCCTTTTTCTGTACTTCTTTGATCTGTTTATCCAGCGCGGAAATCTGCGCGGCCATTTCATGAATCTTATCTTTTTCCTTATGCGGGTCAAGCGTCTGCTTCAGGTTATACAGATCCGTCCGCTTCGCGTTAAGGTCAGCCAGCTCTTTTTTCTCCCTGGCCTGCTCCTCCTCGCTGACCGATTCCCTGCGGTGCTTTTCTGATTCCAGCTCCTGCAGCTTCCGGTATACCGACGCGCCCAGCTCCAGCTTCGCGTGCTGGTCAAGCTGCTTCCTCGACTTTTCAATCATCCGCCTCGCCCGGTCATTCAGCGGCGCCGTCGTATCCGCCAGGTCTTCATCATTAAAAATGATCGTGCCCTGGTCAATAAACCCGTTCGCATCATTCATGCCGGAAAAAGTCTTCGTAAAAACTGATTTTCCGGAACCGGACTCACCCACGATGGCAATCGACTCGCCCTCATATATATCCAGGGAAATACCGCGGATCGCCGTCAGGACACGGCCGCGCACACGGAACTTCACCCACAGATCCTTTACCGATAATAATACCTTTTGTTCTTCCATAACCGGCCTCCCTTACATATGCGTTCTCGGGTCAGTCGCGTCGCCCAGGTTCTGTCCCACAACATACAGAACGACCGTAATGATCGCCACGACTGCTACCGGAGACCAGAATTCGAACTCCCATCCCGGCGTCACCATCGCGCTCTCCGCCGCGTAAATCAGGCGGCCCAGCGACATCTCCGAAAGACCCATGCCAATATAGGCGAGGAACACTTCGTAGGAAATATAGGACGGAATCTCTGTCGCTGTCATCGTCACAATGATGGACGTCATAAACGGCAGAATGTTCTTCATCGCGATGCGAACCGAGCTCGACCCCAGACATTTCGAGGCCAGATTATACTCGCGGTCACGGATGATGATCACCTGCGTTCGGATAAAGTAAGCGACAAACAGCCACTCCGTGATCGTCAGAGACAAAACCAGAGTCCAGAAATTCGCCGACAAAAGCATGACGAGCACGGACACCAGCAAAATCATCGGCACGTTTCCGATAATATTGTAAATCGGAATCATGATGGCGTCCATTTTCCTGGAAAAGCCCCAGAGCGCGCCGACAATCGTACCGATCGTCAGGTTGATCGCAGCACAGACGAAGGCCAGCGACACGGAAATGCGCGCGCCGTACCAGACTGCGTCAAAGGTAGACTGTCCGGAGCTGCCCGAACCCAGGATCCAGTGAATGTTATATCCCAGCTGTTTCATTGCCTGCAGCGGGCCTAAGTGCTTTGTCGTAGAGTCCAGCAGGTTGCCGAACCGGTCATAGTCCACCAGCGCCGGATACACATACGTGAACAGCAAAATCACGGCCAGCAGGCCAAGGATAACAAAATTAATCTTTTTTCGGAAAAACACGCGAAATACGGAGTTCCAGTAGGAATATCGCGGAGCGGTGATCTTCTCAGACTCAAGGTCATTATGCTCAACAGGGGCGAACAGTTCCTCTTTGGTCATACCGTATTTTTCATAATCTACTCTGCTCATAAGCCCCTACCTGTCTTTCGATGTAAATGAGATTCTCGGATCCACGACGGACATCAGCACGTCGCCGAGAATGATGGAAACCACCGACAGCAGCGCGTAAAACAGGGTCACGCCCACGATTACGCCATTATCGTATTTGTTAATCGCATCCGTCAGCAAACCGCCGGCGCCGGGAACAACGTACACGCGCTCCGTAATGATCGCGCCGACCAGCGCGCCCAGGACACTGCCCGGGATACCCTGTACAATCGGGATCACTGCGTTTTTAAAAATATGCCGGCTGAAAATTTCCGTCTCCGTCAAACCGCCCGCGCGTGCGAATTTCACGTAATCCGCGTTCATCTGGTCAATCATATAACGGCGCAGCCATTTCATCAGGCTCGCGATCGACGGCAACGCAAGTGAAATCACCGGCAGCACAAACATCGTCCACTTCAGCTTCTCCACATCAAAGGTCGTGGGCAGTCCAATCTTCCCGCCAATGGCCTTGAAAAGGAAAATATACGCCAGGGACGGCACCGCAATGATAAAGATCACGTAAACCGTACCGATCTGATCCACAATCGTATCCTTTTTGAGCGCCATCAAAATGCCGAGCGGTACGCCAAGCAGATAGGACAGCGCCACTGCCAAAATGCCGATCATGAAGGAATAGCCAATCTTAGAAGCACCCTTCTTTACCGTCTGCACACTCGTATAATCATCCGTATAGCGGGTCGCGTAAACCTGGCTCGTTCCCAGAGAACCTGCCAGATAGGTCGCTGAGTGCAGATCATCGGCACTTTCCTCGGTCAGCCCGCTTGGGTAGGTAATCGTACTTGAGACATACGAACCCTGACTCCGTGTCATTGTCGTAAACACATCCACACCGGAGTTTACCGTATATGACGTACCCAGGTTAATCGATACCAGGTTCTGGTGAATAAACGGAAAACTCGACGTCATATAAAGCAGATACTTATGCGTCGTACCATTTCCCATAATCGCCGGCGATAACTTGTCTCCGCCATAAACCGGGTCATAAAGGGTAAAGGTCAGTCCCCGCTCTCCAATGTCTTCCTCCACATTGTGGATATTGTCAACGGTGATCATCCCGCTGAAATATTTGATCAGCCTGGTAATCAGCGGAACATCCTTGTAAGCGTAGAGCTGCTGCTGCCCGCCGGTCGCAACCTTCTTCGCGTTCATCATGACCGCGTCCAGCCGCGTCACCGTGTATCCTCTCGATTCATAATACTCCGTAAACTTCTGCACATATTCAGATACCAGCTCCGAATCCGCGTCCGCGGTCCGGCCAAAGCTCACCGCCGAGCTCCGGGTATCCTCATCGATCTCTCCCTCATCGACGAGCATGGACAGATAATCGGAATAGGTCACATAATCCAGATAACCGTACTCTTCCCACTTAGAGTACTTATAAACGGTCTTCTGGTTGTTACTCTGGTGCGTATATGTCGTATCCGCCGCAAAGACCAGATCACGATTCAGGAGAGAATAAACCATGATCATGACACAGGCGACCACGACAACGACCGACAACAGACCTGTGATAATTCGTTTGATTAAATATTTTCCCACTGTGCCTCTCCTATCCTTTTGGTTCCTCCGGACTTTGCCCTCCCTGGGGATCTTCCGGGCAAAAGCTCTGGTACCGGCTGTAACCGCAAATCAGCCGCGCAGCTACGCCTTACTCATGAAATGGCCGCAGGAAAACGGGGGAGACCCCCGGCCCCCTGCGGCCCATTCTGTTCTATAACCTCAAAACAGCCTTTCGCAGATAAACCTGCGTCTGCATTTCATTTCTCTGCTGTTCTGAACAATTTTAGAAGATACCAAAGCCCTTGGTCATGTAGCCCGCATAATCCGGAAGGAGTGTATCAAGATAGGTGGACGGATCGCCATAGTCCGGACCCCAGCCTGTCGTATCGTTGATATCGCTGTTCTGCTCATAGCCATAGGTATTGTAATAGTTTGCGTAATACCAGCCTGAGTAATCGCTGCCGTCAACCATGTTGATGATGATCTGTCCGTCAAGGGCGCCTTCAATCGACTGCTTGAACGCGTTCGCGCGGTTCGTGTACGCTTCTACCTGGCTCGGATATACCAGATCAAGGTAGATCGGGTTCTCAGCGCTGATGTCCACACCTTCTGCCGCCAGCTCTTCCACAGCTGTCGCCATCTCAGCTACTGCATTGTCTACATTGTAGATGCCGTCATAGCCGTCGCCGCTGCCATTGCCGTCGTCTGCAGTCGCGTCATAAACATTCATCGGAATTCCATCCGCATCCAGCTGCGCCTGCATGATCACACCATAATAGGTGCCTGCCGCAAAGGTCGTCGCCTCGCCGTTGATATCAATGGTCACATCCTCTTCGAGGGAGACAAAGTTCCACGGCGTGTAGGAGTTGCGCATATTCGTGTACTTCAGCTCATCGCCGCGTACCTGCGCCATCATGGACGCACGGTCGGTCGCATAGGAAAGCGCACGGCGGAAGTGTACGTTCTTCATCGCCACGTTGGAGCGCTCCAGCTCCTCCTCGGTCTTCGGTGAAGGAGCAGTCGTGCCATCGTTAAAGTTCACGAGAGCAACACGGTTCAGGTTGTACATATTGAAGAAGGTCGTCGCATCCGTACCGGAAACGGAAGCGTAATCATCAAAATAACCATCCGACTTCGCCAGCTCCAGAATCGAGGAAGTAAGGCCAACCGCGTCAACCGTGCCGTTGAGGAAGTCATTGTAAAGCTTCGTCGGGTCACTGCCGTCATCATACTTCCAGGTCAGGGTCTGAATGTTCACCGCATCTGCGTTCCAGTAAGTCGGGTTCGCGGAGAAGACGATGGAGTTCTGCTCGGTATGTCCGGTCACAAGATACGGGCCGCAGTAAGCGATGGTGTCTGCACTCTTGCCGTAATTGTAATCCGCTGCGGAGGAATCATACTCCATACCGAACTTGCCGCCCTGAGACTCATAGTACGTACGGCTCATCGGCGCAAATACATTGTAGCCGAGCATCGTCAGGAAATAAGAGCACGGAGCTTCCAGTGTATAGACAAGTGTATAATCATCCACTGCCTCTACGCCGACCTCAGCAAAATCGGTCACTTCACCGGAGATATACTCGGAAGCGTTCACGATAATGCCCTCGATCAGGTATTCAAGCCCCCCCTGCGCGTCCATCATGTGCTGCATACCGGCTACGAAGTCATCCGCAACCACGCCTGCAACCTCTCTGCCCTGGGAATCCACCCATGACACGCCCTCACGGAGATGGAAGGTATAGGTCAGACCGTCCTCAGAAACCTCATAGCTCTCTGCCAGTGCCGGCTGAAGCTCATTCTCGATATCATAGAGCATCAGACCGTCATAGGTATTGACAATCGCCTCAGAGTCCGCGGAAAGGGAAGTCGCCAGAGCGTCCCAGGTCACCGGGTCTGTGTTATATGCGAGATTATACTCATCCTTTACTTCATATCCGTGCTCTTCCAGATATGCACGCGCCTCACTCTCATAAGTGCCTGTGCCTCTGGTCTCATTCCACAGAGCCTTCAGTGCATTGTAATCCTCAATCGAGATCATCTCCGTGGTAACCAGCACGGTAAAATACCGATCTGAATCATTGCCCCAGAGGGTCGTCGTAGCGGAATACGGAACGACTCTGGTCAGACGGTAAGAACCGCCGTTTGAGTTCGTCGGCAGGA
The DNA here is from genome assembly GCA_021202635.1 of Lachnospiraceae bacterium. GTDB lineage: Bacteria > Bacillota > Clostridia > Lachnospirales > Lachnospiraceae > Choladousia. Next base: position 11,463 of record JAJQCQ010000064.1, read on the forward strand.
ACACAGCTGCCTCCATAATCTTCGCCTCTGCAACTGCCATCAACGCATAACGCTCGGATACCGTCTCCGCGTCCTTTGATACCATATACGCGTCATAGAATTCGCCGAGCACCTCATTGTAGATCTCGGTAGAAGTCGTATAATACTCATCAAAGTCAATGTCTTCCGACGCCTGTACTACGCTCTCGGAGAAGCCGCCCGCAAACGTCATGGAAAGTGCCAGGGAAGCCGCCGTCGCCGCGGAACCCTTCAGGAAATCCCGTCTGGAAATTTTTCCAATCATGATGATTTTACCTCCTATTATAAATGTAGGAAAGAATTGTGATGATTTACCGTGTTAAAGCAGTGCCATTATGCAGCAAAAAAGTCTGTAATAGCAAAAAAGCACGTTGTACGTCCCTGTACAATGCTCTTTCCGAAATCAACCCCAGTTTTCTTCTTTCGCATAGGTTCATTATACATAATATCCGAATTTTGTCAACGCCCGGTTGAGGGAATAGCAAAAAATGCCAAGCCACCCTTCGCAGATCGCTGAAAACAGGATTTTCATTTTTTTCAGTTCGTGCAGTTTTTGCACGTATGCGGAACGCCCGTATTTGTTTCCCATGTCCGCATTTTTTGCCATTTCTGAAAATACTGCCGCTTTTTTCCTTTTTTGTCAGCAATTATAATCAAACGTACATGAGAACGCAGGCTTCTTCTTACAGGCATTTCTCAGTTTGCCGGAGAATTCTTTCGCCGAAAGCCGGCAGCCGAAAAGACAGAGAGTCTGAAGGTTGTAATGTTATGAAAAGAAAGGAAGGTAAAGGATGCTATGAGTAAAGACATTAGCAGGAGAGATTTCCTGAAAAGCGTAACCGCCGGTTCCGCCGGTCTGGCAGCGGCAGGAATTCTTGGGACAACCGCATTCGCAGAAGAAGAGACAGAAGCGCAGACCGAAGCTGCCTCCTCCGAGTCCACGGAGCGTGTGGTTACAGAACTGGATATCCCGGAAGCAGAAGCGCCGGACGTAACAGACTACGAATGTGACGTGCTGGTCGTAGGCGGTGGATTTGCCGGACTATTTGCAGCCATGTCTGCGAAAGAGGCTGGCAGCAATGTACTGCTGGTAGACAAAGGACGTCCCGGTTACTCCGGACTCAGTGCCTGGGCCAGCTCTCACAATTTCTTTGACGAGGGCTATGGAGACAGCAAAGAAGAATTTGAGTACGCAATGATGTATTCCAACGAATTTCTGGCGAATATCGATTGGGTACAGGTCTGGGAAGAGGAATCCAAATCGGTCTATGAAAAGTGTGTAGAGCTTGGGATCCTGACCCAGTACACCAAGGGCGAAGACGCCGGATACTGGGTAGACGGAACCGTTCAGAATGACAAGCTGGTAGACTATCATCTGGATAACATTCAGTACGACCGCCGCCTGGCGTTCACAAAGGCTCTGAATAATCAGGAAATTGATTACGTGGAACACACAATGATTATGGATATCATTGAAGAAGACGGACGGATCGCGGGCGCCATCGGCATGCACGTTCCGAGCGGCACGCTGATTACCTTCCGCGCAAAGGCCGTCATTCTCTGCACCGGCTCCGGCAGCTACAAACCGGCAGGCTTCCCGACGGGCGAAGACACCTTTGACGGAGAATATATGGGCTATATGCACGGACTTCCGGTCACCGGGCAGGAATTTGAAGACTTCCACATGAGCGCTTCTTACGCGCCGGGCAACGTACTTGCCTGTAACAGCTGGCAGTATGTAGAGAATGTCTGGCTTTGCGCTCCGGGCGGATCGACCAAGGAAAATGCGGCCGCAAAAGCATCCGGAGCAGCCAAATCGGTAATTACGCCGGTATTTGACAGTGCTTATGGCATCACACCGGTAGATAAATATGAGCTTGTTACAGGAAACGGCCGCGGCGCTTCTACCTCAGAAGATGAAAGCGACCCCAGAACCGGCAAATACTCCAGCGCAGTGTTTAAGGGCGACGTTTTCGGCGCAGCTCCCGGTATGTTTACCCATTTTGCGGGCGGCATCTTCTGCGGCATTGGCGACACAGAGGGAAAAACCAGCATCGAAGGTCTCTGGGTAGCCGGAGACGGCACAAACGGCTGCATGGCTACCGGCGGCACGAAGGGTGCGCCGTCTGGATGGACGTCAAACTTTGCCGGTGTGCAGGGAAAGATGGCCGGCGCGGCAGCGGCAGCCTACGCCGGCGGAGTATCTCTGGCTGAAATTCCAGACGAGGAAATCAGCAGCCTGAGCGAAGAAATCCTTGCGCCGTTAAGCGTGGAAAAAGGCTATGACCCGAACTGGGCGCGCGATATTCTGACCTCTATCATGGGACCATACTGGATTACGATCGCCAAGAATGAGACGTCCCTGAGCAGCGCTCTGGATCAGATTGTCCAGTTCCGCACAGACATCATTCCCAAGCTGAGAGCAACCAGCGGCCATGACCTGCGTCTCTGCCATGAGATGAAGCACAAGGCACTCGTCGCCGAGCTGAAGCTCCGCGCATCTCTTGAGCGCAAGGAAAGCCGCGGCTATCATTTCCGCACAGATTATCCGTACCGCGACGACGACTATCTCTGCTACATCACCCTCCAGAAGGGCGACGACGATTCGGTAGAAATTAATAAGGTGGACATCAAAGAAGACTGGAAAGGCGATCAGACAATGTCTTATGAAGACAGGTATGGCGCTTATTTCCGCTTCCCGGGCGAAACGGAGGCAATGGATCTGCCGGAGACGGAGGCTTCCTCCTGGTAAAATGGCTGCGCCACTACATATAAAAGCAGATTTGTCTGGCATGAAACCTGCCATTGACGACGCTTTTACAGCAATGAATAAAAAAGGAGATTGGATAAGATGGCTGTAAGAAGATATGATCTGAATAAATGCATCGGCTGTCAGAACTGTGTAAATATCTGTCCCATGGATGTGTTCCGTTTTGACACTGCCTCAAATAAATCTGTAATCGCCTATCCGGAAAATTGCCAGAGCTGCGGCCAGTGCTGGCTGAACTGCCTCGGCAGATCTCTGTATTTTGACGATGAGATCCATGCCTTCGCTCTGACGGCAAGCCGTTAAAACCGGCGTCTGGAACATGCACAGCTCCGGTACGGCGCGCTTTATCTGTACCATGATAGGGTTAACGGAACCGGACAGGGAATTTTCTCCCTGTCCGGTTCACACTTAAAACGTCTCATCTATCTAAACACGCATCATCAACGGGTATTCCCTATGATCGGGCGCGTTCCGCCTCCCGAATTTTTCCCGGCGTCATATTGGCATAAGTTTTAAACGCACGGTTCATTGTATAAACATTCGTGTATCCGCACTGCTGGGCGATTTCCGTGATCGTCTGATCCGTTTCCCGCAGCAGACGCACTGCCTCAGTCACCCGCAGTCGGTGAAGATACTCCAGAAACCCGATCTGGTAATATTTTTTAAATTTCCTGGACAAACCGGAAGGACTGATCTGAAACCTCTCCGCAACCATTCCTGCACTAAGATTCGGATCTCTGAAATGATCCTGCACATACTGCCGAATCTGTTCAAACTGCTTTCTTTCATTTTCTTCCCCGTCTTCCGTTTCACTTGCCATTGCTTCCAAAACAAAAAGCACCGCCGCCCGCAATTCATCCGCGTCCTGGCTCTGGCGAATTCTCTGCGCATACCCGCGTACGCTCTCGCGGTCAACATCTCCGGGTAAAGAAAGATCCAGAACAGTAAGCGCTATCGTATCAACCAGCAGGTAAAATACAAGTTCTTCCCTGCCCGGAGTCTTTCCGCACAATTCTGTCATCTGACGGATCAGAATATCATATTGTTCGAAAACCGCTTCCTTCGAATGAGCTTCTATCGCGGCAGAAAGAGCGCGAAGCTGTGTACTGTCCGGCACCAGCTCAGAGCGGGTCTGCAGCATCCGGTCTTTTTCCTGCAGCTGCTCCGCCCACTGATCAAACACGCGGTTGATGATCGCAAAGTCATCCCTGAATACCTTTTTTCCATCACCATCTGTTTTGTCTGTTTCCTCCGGCAATCTGGAAACCAGCTCTTCCACCGGCCGGTATACCCGTCTGGCGTAAAAAAGGGCAAGCAGAATACAGACAAGAGCCAGGCAAAATACCGCCGCTAAGACAATCCGCAAAGACAGCGCCCGATTCTCCGCCGCCGTATCCCGGCAGAAAACAGCCAGGCGGATCGGCCGTGAGGCAAACGTATAATAGGAGCCTATATAAGAATGTCCGCCATTGGAGAACGTAAAAGTGTCCGAATCAGCCTCTCCCAGTGAGTCATAGCTGTACAGCCCGGCTAATTCCTGGTTTTCTTCCAGCGCGTGGACATTTCCATACCGGTCATAGGTATACATTTCCACGCCCTCCATGTTTGACAGAAACAATTCCGGCAATTCATAAGACGGGCTGCCCAGATTCACACGAATCAATCCCAAATCAGATGTAAGCCTGACCAGACTGACGTCATAATAGACGTCATCCCCATCCACGCCCAGATACTTTTCGGAAGCGCCAATCTCCATATCCTCAAAACTGACAAGACGCTCTGTCACATAGTCCGGCGCCAGTTCCGAAGCATCCTCCCCTGCAAGCATGGTACACATCAGATAGCCGCTGTTTTTAAAATAAAAATAGCAGATCAGATCCGCGTAGGAAACCGATTCCTTATAATTCCAGAGCAAATTCTCCGCCTGTTCTACATTCTCGTCCTGGTCGATCCGGTCGCGCGAGGCAAGTACTGTCAGGATCGCGTTTTCAGAAAGCTCCGCCTCCAGAGCCGAATACTCATCCGAGGAATAGCTTTCCCCGATACTCTGTACCTGCAGTGTGAGAATCGTCTCCAGACTGGCCTCCAGCTGACTGCTTGCGTTTTTCAATGCAAAGTAACAGATCATGTAAGCACTGCAGACCAAGGCCAGAATCAGCGAAGCAAACATGACGAAAAGTGTATAAAATGTTTTTCCTTTTAAAAAATATTTTTTCAATTCAAACCACCGCTTTTCTCTTCCGAAATGAATTGTTCCGTTCCTGTCCATAATCTGTAAACACAGCTACAGGCCTTCATTTCTATGCGCATATTATACTGAATAAGTCTCAAAAACTCAACCTTTTTCAGCAAATCATCCAGATCGAGCAAGAGGCAGCCGTGCGCAATCGAGTAGGGTGCTTTTCCCCCTACTCGCCGCGCGGGGCGCATCCAGCGCCAGCTGGAAAACCTTCATGTGCGCCCCTGCGCATCAAAAAGAAGAGAGCCAAAATGACTCTCTTCCAAAATTTCAAATTCTTTTCATATCAAAAGGACATTCCGCCACCAAATGCTATATTAAAACAGCCCGTAGCACTTCGTTGTATATCCTACATAATCCGGAAGCGCGGTATCAAGGAAAGTCGACGGATCACCATAGTCCGGACCCCAGCCGGTGCCATCGTTGATGTCGCAGTTCATCTCGTAGCCATAGCTCGGATAGTAGGTCGCGTAATACCAGCCGTCATAGTCGCCCGCATCCACAAGGTTCAGGATCACAGCTCCGCCGAGGATGGATTCCATCGACTGCTTCATGACGTTCGCGCGGTTCACCAGCGCCTCAACCTGTGATACATAAACCAGATCTACATAGATCGGGTTCTCTGCGCTGACCTCTACGCCAGCCTCCGCGAGCTCCGCAACCGCTGTCTCAAACTCCGCTGCCGCGTTCTCCTCGTTAAACCAGCCGTCAAAGCCATCGCTGCTGCCTGTGCCGTCATCTGCGTCCGCACTGTATACGGTCATCGGAACACCGTCTGCGTCCACCTGCGCCTGCATCACCGCGCCATAGTAGGTGCCTGCCGCGAAGGTGGTCGCCTCGCCGTTGATGTCCACGGTCACTTCTTCATCCAGGGTAACGAATTTGCCCGGCGTCAGGGAGTTGCGGACGGAGACAAGCTTCAGCTCCTCGCCTACGGACTGCGCATTCATGGAGCCTCTGTCTGTTGCGAAGGAAAGCGCTCTCCGGAAGTGAACGTTGCGCATCGCCTGGTTGCAGCGCTCCACATCCTCCTCGGTCTTCGAGGAAGCGGCGGTCGTGCCGTCGTTGAAGTTCGCGAGCGCGATACGATTCAGGTTATAGTTGTTGTAATAGGTCATAGAACCGGTGCCGGAAACTACGGAATACTCATCAAAGATACCGTCATCCACCGCAAGCTGTACGATCGAGTCGCTCAGGCTGACATAGTCAATCGTACCGGAAGTGAAATCGGTATAATACTTGGTCGGGTCACTGCCGTCATTGTATTTCCAGGTAACGGTCTGCAGACGGACATTGTCCGCATTCCAGTAGGTCGGGTTCGCGGAGAAAATAATCGAGTTCTGCTCTGTCAGGCTGGATACCAGATAAGGTCCGCAGTATGCGATCGAATCCGGGCCTTTGCCATAGGTATAATCCGCTGCGGACGGATCATAATCCATACCAAACTTGCCGCCCATGGACTCATAATAGGTACGGCTCATCGGCGCAAACACACTGTAGCCCAGCATGGTCAGGAAATAAGAGCACGGACTCTCCAGCGTAAAGACAAGCGTTGTGTCATCCGTCGCTTCCACACCAACCTCAGAGAAGTCGGTAATCTCACCATAAATATACTCGCTGGCGTTCTTAATAATACCTTCAATCAGGTACTCCAGGCCGCCCTGCGCATCCATCATATGCTGCAAACCCGCCACAAAATCATCCGCCACTACGGAAGCCACTTCTCTGCCCTGCACGTCTACCCAGGTCGCACCCTCACGAATGTGGAACGTATAGGTCAGTCCATCATCCGACACCTCATAGCTCTCCGCCAGCGCCGGCTGCAGCTGATTCTCATTATCATATTCCAGAAGGCCGTCATAGGTCTGTACCACCTTCTCACAGTCCACGGTCAGAGAAGAAGAAAGAACATCCCAGGTCACCGCGTCTGCGTTATAATTCAGACTGTAGTCATCCTTTGTCTCGTAGCCGTTCTCCTCCAGGTATGCCAGCGCGGAATCCATAAAGGTACCGGTGCCGCGCAGCTCATTCCACATCGTCCGCAGCTCTGTATAATCCGCCGCTTTCAATGCTTCCGTCGTCAGCAGATAATTGTGCATCCGGTAAGAATCGCTGCCCCACATCACGCTGGAGCCCGATCCCGGCACAACCTTGGTAATCCGGTAATAGCCGCCGTCCGTCGTGGTCGGGAGCGTCACCGCTGACTCCATCAGCTTCGCCTCCGCAATCGCCATCAGCGCGTACCGTTCCGGCACCGTCTCCGCCTCCAGGGCTACCTGATATGAATCATAGAATTCGCCAAGTACCTCATAATAAAGCTCCGTCGAAGTCTCCGTGTAAGCGCTAAAATCAAAATCCTCCTCTGCCAGAACCGCCTTCTGCGTATACAGACCGCCAAATGCTGTGGAAACCGCCAGAGTCGCGGCCGTCGCCGCTGTCCCCTTCAAAAAGTCTCTTCTTGAAATCGTAACTGCCATCTTTTCGCCTCCTGAAATAATTGTCGAATGAAACATACTTTCATTATGTTATCGCGTTACTTTGCTAAAGTCAACAAGAAAAAAAGAGAAAGGGCAGTCTGTACGTCCTCGTACCATGCTGCCCTTTCAACATAAGTCATATTCTTTTCATTCGCATAAGTTCATTATACGGAATATCAGACTTTTGTCAACGCATAACTTTGGTAACAATTTCACCAATTATTCAATCCCCGCGAGATCAAAATTTTCCAGCCATTGTTTTGCTTCCTCGCACACGCCCCGCAGGCAGGCCTCGTCAAACGGGCTCTCCAGCTCTGCGTTTTTCAGCAAATCCGTAAAGGTGCGGCTCCCGCCCTGCTCCGTGTAGGCCATGTAGCGTGCCCAGGTTTTCGGGATCGCCGTCTGCTTCTCCCCCGCTTCGGCGCGTTCCCGCAATTCCTTCTGCATCATCGCCCAGAATTCCAGCGACACCGTCTGCGCCAGGCAGTAGTCAATGTAATAGAGCGGATAGGAGTAAATATGGTGCTGCCGCTGCCAGCCCTCGCCCTCGGAATAAAACGGAATCTCGCCGTTCAGCCGCATCCACGGCATATAGATGCCAAGCAGTTCCTTCCAGGCCTCATGGCGCTGCGCCGGGGTCAAGTCCGGCTTTTCGTAAACGATGTGCTGGAAATGGTCGACCATCGTTCCGTAGGGGATAAATTTCAGCGCACCGGAAAGGTGGCTGTACAAAAACTTTCGTTCATCCGCTCCAAAAAAGCCCTCTTCCCACGGCCAGGCGAGAAATTCCATCGACATCGAATGCACCTCGCAGGCCTCTGAAGTCGGCCAGCACGCGGACATCGGAATGCGGTCGCGGTTCTGATAATAAGCAAAAGCATGTCCCGCCTCGTGAGTCACCACCTCGACATCCCCCTGCGTCCCGTTAAAATTGGCAAAGATAAAAGGCACGCCATAGTCCGGAATGCTTGTGCAATAGCCGCCGCCCTCCTTGCCTTCCGTGCTCAGCACATCCAGCAGGCCATGCTCCAGCATCATCTCAAAGAACGCGCCGGTTTCCGGAGAGAGCTCATTGTAAAACTTTCTGCCCTGCGCCAGAATTTCCTCCGGCGTCCCGCAGGGGCGCGGATTCCCGGAACGGAATTCCAGCTGATTATCCGCAAAGCTCATCGGATATTCTTTTCCCAGACGCTTCGCCTGCTCCCGGTAAATGCCGTCCGCGACCGGCACCAGATACTTCTGCACCGCCAGGCGAAATTTTTCTACATCCTCTTTCGTATAGCAGTTACGCCCCATCCGGTAATAGCCAAGCTGCAGATAATTTTCATATCCGAGTTTTTTCCCCATCTCATCCCGCAGGTGCACCAGCTCGTCGTAAAGCCCGTCCAGCTGCTCCTGATTGTCCTTATACCACTGCCCTTCCGCTTTCCACGCATTCTCGCGCCGTACATCATTCGGGTCATTTTTAAACGGCGTCATCTGAGAAAGCGTATAGGTCTTCCCCTCAAACGGTACCTGCGCAGACGCCAGCAGCTTCTCATACTCCTGTGTCAGGTCGTTCTCACGCTGGAGCTGCGGAATGATCTCCGGCGAAAAGGTCTTCAGCTCCATTTCGGCGTTGAGAAACATCAGATCCCCATATTCTGCCGCAAATTCTGTCCGGAACGGGCTCTCAAGCAGCGCCATGGTCCACGCCTGCTGATATTCCTGAAGCTCCGGGTATGCCGCGTTCCAGAACTTCACTTCCTGATCATAATAGTCGTCGCGCGTGTCAATCGAATGACGGATACTCGCCAGAGTCGACAGCGTCGAGCTGTGCTTCTCCATCTCTTCCTTCTGTAAAAACACCGCCCGCGCAGACGCGTAGTCCGGCGCATCCTTCAGCTGCTGTGTCAGCGCAGCTATCTCCTTTTTCAGTTCTTCCAGCTCCGGCCGTTCATACGGCATCTGGGAAAAATGGATCGGTTCCATATTCTTCGTCTCCTCCTTAATCATAACCCTTTTCTACAGTCAATATCCCCAGCCGCTTCGCTTCCGCGACCAGCTCCTCATTCCGCGCATTCATCGTTCCAAACGCAGACACACAATTGATCACGCGCCCGCAGCCGCGCAGAATTTTCATCGCCTCCTGTACCTTTTCTCCGCTGACCGGCTCAAACATCCGCTCCGTAACCACCGCGGACGCGAGGTATTTTGCCACCTCATAATCCACGTCATTTTCATGCAAAACCCCCGTGGCAAAGGGAATCCCTTCCCGCTGCAGCCGGCGATAGGTTGGAATCGCACTGCCGCCCCCGCCAATCACAAAGACCTCCGGTTCACCTGCCGCCCCCGCCAGTTCAATGCTGCCAAAGCGGGGATTGTAGCTGCCGGTCGTTATCCCATAAAGCTGCCGAATATACTCTGGGGTAAAGACCTCCTCCGGCGTACCCGCGCGGTCAATGTATTCCCCGTGGACGCAGATCACCTGGTCCGATACCTTCTGCGCCAGATCCAGCTCGTGCAGAGACATAATCACCGCGACCTGATTTTGCGCCACAAGCCGTTTTAATATGGAAAGGAGCTCCAGCTTATGCCGGATATCCAGATACGAAGTCGGCTCATCGAGAATAATGATCTCCGGCTCCTGGCAGATCGCGCGCGCAAGCATAATCCTCTGCCTCTGCCCGTCGCTGATCGCCTTAAAATCCCGGTCGCACAGGTCGAGCGCGTGCACCATTTCCATCGCCTCACGCACTTTTGCCCGGTCCTCATCGGTCAGGATTCCCAGCGTTCCCGTATAGGGATAACGCCCGGTCGCCACGATATCCTCACAGGTCATCAATTCCGAATGCATCCGCTCCGTGAGCACAACCGCCATCTTCTGCGAAAGCTCCTTCCCGGAAAGCCGGTGCAAGACCTCATTTTCCAGATACACGGTACCCGCAATCGTCTTCAGCTGCCGCGTGATACTTTTTAAAATCGTCGACTTTCCACCGCCGTTCGGCCCGATCAAGGTCAAGATCTCTCCACGGCGGACATGCATTTCAATCTCACGGATCAGAGGCTTGCCGTCGTAACCGACCGTAAGTTTTTCTGTGTGGAAGTAAAATTGCTTCGGCGAATTCCCCGATTCTGTGTGTTTCATTGCTCCCGAAGCCTCAGCTTCATACTTACGTGTATTGCCTGCATTTGCTTCCGCCATTCCGATTACCCCGCTTTCCTCTTTACCATGATATAAATCACCACTGGTGCGCCAAACAGCGCGGTCACTGTGCTGATGGAAAGCTCCGTCGGGGAAAAGACCGTCCGCGCGATCAGATCACAGAACATGCAGAACACCGCGCCGCCCAGAAAACAGGCCGGAATCACCAGGAGCGGCTTCGCCGTCTTCAGCAGGCTTTTCACCAGATGCGGCACCGCAATCCCCACAAAAGAAATCGGTCCCGCAAAAGCAGTCACACAGGCGGAGAGTACGCTGGAAAGCAGAATCAGCGCCACACGGAACGCACGAATATTCACCCCAAGGTTCTGCGCATACACCTCGCCGAGCTGATAGGCGCTGATCGGCTTCGACAGGAAAAAGGTAACCACCATCGTCACACCCACCACCACTGCCATCACCGCCACATTGCTCCAGGTCATGCCGGAAAAGCTTCCCTGCGACCAGTTATGCAGGTTAACGATATTCGAATCATCCGCGAACGTCACCACGAAATCCGTAATCGCCGAACAGATATAGCCAATCATCACACCGCAAATGACCAGCATCGACATCCGCTTCACCTTATGGGAAACCAGCAGCACAAACCCCATGGAAATCATGGCGCCGACAAAGGCGGCGGCAATCATCTCGCCCGACGACATTGATTTTGACATGGAAAGATACCAGACCATCACCAGCGCAACGACCAGCTTCGAGCCGGAAGAGATACCTAGCACAAACGGTCCTGCAATCGGATTCCCAAAAAAGGTCTGCAAAAGAAAGCCGGACACAGAGAGTGCCCCGCCTAAAATCATAACCGCAAGAATCCGCGGAAGCCGAATTTGCCAGATGATGTTATAGGCCGTGCTATCGCCCGTCCGCAGAAAAATAATCCGGCAGATCTCCGCCACTGACAAATCCACACTGCCGGAATTCACATTCCAGACAAAGAGGACGCCGGTCAGCACAATTAATATAAGGAAAGAAAATGTGTAGCGTTTCATATTCCCCTCTATTTTCACCCCCGCAGATAACATTTCCTCATTTTCCAACAATATTGAAAACATGAATAACTATTTATCCTTGTAATGTGTACCGCATTGAATAATCTCCAAAACACCTTGTTCTATGCGAAATACAATTCGGTTTGCTTTATCAATTCGAACGCTCCAAAAACCTGTAAGATTTCCAGACAGGGGTTCTGGTTTCCCTGTACAGTTATATCCGTTTCTATCAATATCTTTCAGTAATTGGTTAATCTTTTTAAGCGTTTTTTATCTTCTGTCTGCCATTGCAAATACTCCTCCCAGGCTTCATCTCGCCACAGCTTTCTCATGATTCCTCCTCAATCAAATCATGCTCTTTTAATGTACAATTCCCAGATTTTATTTCTGCAACCCGTCTCTCAAGTTCTGCAATGTTTTCTTCACTATAAAACGGATCTGCAACAATCTCAAATGGAATACGCTGCTCTCTCGTTACCTTTGTAGCAAACATTGTAAATGCCGATGTCATTGTAAGACCCATCTTTTTGCAGGTCTGTTCCATATTTTTCTTCAGATCTGCATCCATCCTAAAATTAACCATAGCTTGTGCCATATTCGCCACCTCCTTTGTTTCAAGATAACACGATCGCATATGAATGTCAATCATTTTCAATCAATTGCTTTACATCTACATATATTTGATATATTTACCATCTATTTTCATTCTATTATCCGGTGCAGGTAACTCAGTTCACTGTCATCCACATCCTCGTCCGCCAGAATCGTATGAATCTCTACGATCAGATCACCGAGGCTCGTAGTCTCCTGGAACAGATTTTTTCCCGTACACCAGACATTCCCCTCCTGCACCGCCTTAAAGTCCGCCAGCAGCGCACTTTTTCCATACAGCTCGTCAAGGGTATAGATTTCACCGTCGATGGTACTGTTGTAAATGATGTAGTCCGCGTCAATCGCCTGCGCGTAAAATTCTTCCATCGTCATGTTCACCGTTGAAACCGCACTGTCATCCTCACCCAGGTCGTCAAAAATATAGGTGCCGCCCGCGAGTTCAATCATTTTTGCCACATAATCGTTGGATTTGCGGACATTCACGCTTCCGGTCGAGGTGACATAGAAAAACGCGACCGTCTTGCCCAGCGATTCGGAAGCCTCCACTTCCTGCACGCGCGCCACCTGCTCGTTGAAAATCTCTTCTGCCTCTTCTTCCTTTCCCAAAAGCACCGCGTAAAGCTTCATCCACTCCGTCCGCCCCATCGGGTGAGACTCGTAGCTGGAGCGCTCCACCAGCACCGGAATGCCAAATGCTTCCAGCTTCTCCTGCACCTCCGGATTGTGATAAATCATCGTGGATTCGATTGCCAGGCCGCAGTTTTCCGCCAGAATCAGCTCATAGTCCGGCGCACTGTATTTTCCCGCGTAAAGGATGTCGCCCGCCTCCATCGCTTCCTGTGCCGCCTCAATATACCAGCCGCTCGCGTTCGTGCCGGAAAGCCGGATGGAATCCAACGCGTCCAGGGAACAGAAAAAATCCATCGCGGAGGTCGCAACCAGATAAATATTCTCAATCGGCTGCTGCAAAACAGTCACCTCTCCATCGAGCCCATCCGGAACATCCGCACCCTCCGGAACCACAAGGAACACATCCTCATCCGCAATGACAATCCGCGCATAACCGCCCTCGTAGTAATCCACTGTGAACATTTCCGCATACAGGAGCTCCAGACTGCTCTCCCAGGCAAGACCGCACCAGTCCTCCCCGGAAGGATAATTCCGTTCCCCGATTTCATTTGTGTCGGTTTCACCTGTATCCGTTTCCTGCTCACTCGTATTTTCCTCTTCTGCCTCGACCGCAGCGGAATCCTCCGTATCACAACCAGCTGTATCCGCGTCAGCTTCATCGTCCCCGGCATCCGCGTCCCTGCTTTCCGCTTCTAAAACATCTTCCCCGCTTTCTGCGGCATCCGCATCATTTGTTTTCGTATTTTCTATATCATCTGTATCCTCATCCGAATCCGCCTCACAAATCGTAGCGGAATCAAAGTACAGCGTATATTCAATCTCATGCGGCGTACTCATCGCGGTCGTGTCCGCGGTGACTGCCATCTCATAATCAAAGCCGTCAACCGGAATCTCAAAAGCAGAATTTCCTTCCGTATTCACCGGCTCATACCGTTCCCCATCGATCAGCATATAATCATAGTAACTGCTGCTGAAAATAATGGTCGCGGTAACCTGCCCATCCGCAACCGCAATCGTTGCCGGACTCTCGACCGATGCTTTCCCGGAGCCGCCGCTCAGTGTAACGTCAATCCAATAGCTGCCGTCCGCCAGTCCCAGATCGCCCGCGGTTATGATTGTATCCGTACTCTCATCCGCGTCCTCTTCTCCCGAATCATCGGAGGTCTCAGAGGCTGACACATGCAAAGCATTCACCGGACAGACCCAATATATCCCTGATGCCATTCCAGCTGTTACCAGCAAAGCAAATAAAATTCCCGTAAAAAAAGCTTTTCCATTCTTCATAAGCATCCTCCGACATCCTGCGATTCCCGCTTCGCAACAGCTCCTTGCCCGACCCTGCGATCGAGTAGGAGGCGGCTCGTCGGCTCCTACTCGATCGCGCGGGCTGCTTCCGGCGACAGCCGGAAAATACCGCTCGCAGCCCTGCGCACAAAAAGGATACTGCCCCCGCAGAAAAAAGCGAGGGCAGATTACCTGATTTCTATAGGAAACGACATTTGTCGTTTCTCAGCGGCTATTCACTGCTGTTACCATATGACTCCATTTTTATACACTTTACAGCACGTTTCCGCTGACATCTACTCTGCCACTATCGGATTGGAGACGCTGACCTTGTGGTCATACCATACGCCCTTTGTCCCGATCAGCGCTACATCGTATTCCTCATCGAGTGCCGGAACCGGAATATCAAATCCATAGACCTCCTCGGTCGTGCCATCGCTGTAGGTAACGGTATCAATCGTCGGCTCAAGCAGAACCGCGCCTTCTGTTTCAGCATCCGCAGCCAGCCCGTAATAAAGGTTCACGATACTCTGAGATACCAGCGTTACGTGCACGGTCATCTCACCATTCTCGACGGTCAGGGTCGCCTTGCCGTCCAGAGCCTCATTTACGTGAAACATACTGCTGTCGGTGTCAAAATCCACCGTATATACGCCGTCCGCCAGTGCCGCGGTCTCGGTCGCATCTTCCGCATCATCCGTACTGTCACTGTCCGAAAGCCCTAGGGATTCGATCGCTGCCGCTGTGTGCTCAATGTAGAGCTCCTGAACTGCCTCGATTCTTCCCATGCCTTCGATCTGCGTATCTACGCTCTCAAAATAACCGGATGCGTTGAACATGCTCAGCCAGGAATCCTCATCCTCACCCGCCATGTCATTGTTTGCGTGATCGCCAGCCACTACCATCAGCGGACGAAGGATCACCTTTGTATAGCCAGCCGCGTAAACGGACTCGATCACTGCCTCGCAGGCGGTCTCTTCCGGCTCACCCTCTACCGTGCCGATAAATACGTTTTCATAGCCAAGCTCTTCCATCTGGGTCTGCATCTGGCTGTAAGAAACCTTTGCGGTATGGGAAGTGCCATGTCCCATCAGCACGATCGCGGTGCCATCCTCTGCCGCCGCCTCCAGACTGTCATAATCAGAGCTCTCTACTGCTGCCGCTACCACAGCCTCAGCTACAGCTGCCTTATCCTCATTGATGACCGTCGCGTCGTCGCCAACCTCGCCAAGCAGCGGCTCTGCAACTGTCACAGACTCGAACTGATCCGCGTATTCCTCAACCGCCTCAACCAGCTCATCATACTCTGCGCCGTGCATCAGATGGGTCGGCTGAATCACCAGATTCTTCACGCCGTTCGCAACCGCGCGCTCCAGCGCCTGCTCTACATTATCAATCGCCTCGCCGTCGCGGGACTGCACATGGTTGATGATGATCTGTGCGGTAAATGCTCTCCTTACCGACCAGTCCGGATATGCCTCGGCAATCGCGTCCTCGATCGCCTTGATGTCCTCTACACGGCTGTCGTTAAAGGATGTACCAAAGCTTACGACCAGAATCTCATTCTCGCCGATATCGTCCTGATTCCGCGCGTCATCCAGGGAAGCGTCGCCGGTATCTCTGCCGAAATAATCCGGATCTGCATTCTCTCCCTCGACCAGCTCCTTCTGCTCGTCGGTCAGCGCATCCCAGGCTTCTTTTGCCGCCTCACACTGCGCGTCCGTGTCATCTGTTCTCGTCTGCACATAGATCGCGTCGATCAGCGCCGCTGCCTCATCCGCGGCTGCCTGGTCTTCGTCCGAAACTGCCGCTTCCGTTGTCTCCTCTGCAAAAACGTTTGCCGCCCCCATCGAAAAAACGGTGGTCATCGCAAGCGCAACTGCAAGAGCCTTCAGTGATTTTCTCTTCATCTTGATTCCCTCCTGTGATATGTCATAAGGGGGACCTGCTTGCCGGCGGATCCCTTATGACGCAGACCGCGCCATTGCCGAAGGCAATTTAGCATGGCACGGCTTTCCCGGATAATAGGTACAGGGTCTCCCGCGGCGAAACGCACAGGAAAAAACCCTCTTACACAGGGTAAAAGGGTGAACGAAACCAGAGTATGCTTTCCAGACAGCCTTTCTTCGAAGGGCAATCCCAAAAGCAGCTCCTCTCCATCCGCGAACCAATTCCCCGTGGTCCGGAACACAGCCCAAGCCCTGCAAAGTTCCCTCGAACTCTTCCGGACAAATCCGTGTTCCATGGCATACAGCAGGCAGGTCTCCTGGCTCATCGGTCTCCGTGCCAGCCGCCTTCCCAGTTTCCCAGTGGCATATCGGCCGCACTCCCGAAATACAGTGACGGGATCGTACAGGATTCTCACCTGTTTCCCTCTTAGCCGGATGATAATACATCCGGAACCAGCTGCATTATAAAGTTATAAAAAGTGACTCTCGAAGCAGAAACCTCTGCTTCGATTGTCTAGTGTACTACAATAATTGTCAGATTTCAAGCAATTATTCAATCAGTTTTCCAGGCAAACCTCTCCGCCAAACTGTTCCCGCACAAATACACGGGCACGGTGAATCCGGGCACGCAGCACGCCCGGTTTCACACCAAGCCGTCCGGCTGCCTCTTCATAGGTAAGCTCTTCCACGCAAATCAGATACACCGTCTCATACCACAGTGGGTGCGTCTTGCGCAGCTCGCTCAGGATCCGCTGAATCAGATCTTCCGTATCCATGGAACTCTCCACCAGTCCGACACTTCCCCCCGCTCCAATTGCCGCGCTTTCCAGAACCTCTTCATCCATCCACAGCTCCGGCTTGCGGCAAATTCTCCGAATGTAATCAATCGCAGCGTTTTTCGTGCAACGGAAAAGCCAGCATTTTTCAGCGCCGGGTACGACGTGATCCATATGCTGGTAAAAGGATAAAAATACCGTCTGGGAAATATCCTCTGCGGCCTCATGATCCTTCACCTGCTCATAAGCGATCCGGATCACATACCTCTGGTACTTTACATAACAGTCACAAAATCTCTCATTTTTCATTTTTCTCTTCTCTCCTATGGTATCACTGCCTGTGAACCCATAGAAAAAGTATACTACAATTTGTGTCTTCCGTAAAGGTCGAATACACGTTTTTGTGTCTTTTTTGTCGAAACTTTTTGCCAGAATCACTCGGTTTTTCGTACATTTTATCTGGCCTGCGCCCACTCATCTACAGCTGCTCCAGCTCGTCCAGCCACAGCCGCGCGCAGGCGTCGCTCGGCATACGCAGGTCCCCGCGCGGGGAGAGCGCCACACTCCCGACCTTCGGCCCGTCCGGAATGCACGACCGCTTGAACTGCTGGGTAAAAAACCGCCGGTAAAAGGTTTTCAGCCACTTCAGGATCGTCCGCTCATCATAAATGCCTGCAAATGCCTGCTTCGCGACACGGCAGATCTTGGCCGGCGGATAGCCGAACCGCAGCAGATAGTACAGGAAAAAGTCGTGCAGCTCGTATGGTCCGACAATATCCTCTGTTTTCTGCGCAATCTCGCCATTTTGCGGTGGCAGCAGCTCCGGACTGACCGGCGTATCAAGAACATCGTACAGAATCTCACTTACCGCATTGTCCCCGCAGGTATCCGCGTAATAGCGCACCAGATGGCGCACCAGCGTCTTCGGCACAGAGCAGTTGACCGCGTACATGGACATATGATCGCCATTGTAGGTCGCCCAGCCGAGCGCCAGCTCCGACATATCCCCCGTACCAATCACCAGACCGCCGGTTTTGTTGGCAAGGTCCATCAGAATCTGCGTCCGCTCCCGTGCCTGAGAATTCTCATAAGTCACATCGTGTACCTCCGGGTCCTGCCCGATATCGCGGAAATGAATGTTTACGGCATCCCGGATGTCCACCTCCAGCAGCTTCGCTCCCAGGCTTTTTGTCAGGCTGCAGGCGTTATGGTATGTGCGATCCGTTGTGCCAAATCCAGGCATCGTCACAGCAGTCATGGTATCGTGTGGAAGTCCAAGCAGATCACAGGCTTTCGTCATCACCAGCAGAGCAAGAGTCGAATCCAGGCCACCGGATATCCCGACCACAAGGCTCTTTGCACCGGTGTGGCGCATCCGCTTTTTCAGGCCAAGCGCCTGAATCATCAGAATCTCTTCGCATCTGCGGCCACGATCCGCCTCTCCCGCCGGCACAAACGGTGCCGGGTCAAAGCGGCGGGTCAGAGGTGTCTCTTCTATACATAATTGAAACGGAATCTTCCTGTAAGCTCCCGATGTGGGTTCCAGTGCATAACCACCTGCCACATATTCCCGGGCATATCTCGCTGCCGCGTCATCCGGCGCACTCGCATGGTTTCCCATCCCGCACCCGGAAACGTCATTTCCCGCCGAAAACGTTGTCATACGCCGACGCTCCGCGCGCAGACGGCTGATATCGAGCTCCGCATAGGTCATTCCGCTTTCAAAACGCGGGGACTGTGCCAGAATATGCCCATTCTCCGCGATCAGGCTGTGCCCGCCGTAAACCAGATCCTGCGTCGACTCCCCCTCGCCTGCGCTCGCGTAGATATAACCGCAAAGCAGCCGCGCCGACTGCCCCTCAACCAGGGATCTGCGGTAGTCGCTTTTCCCAGTCACCTCATCGCTTGCCGAAAGATTTACAATCACATTGGCTCCGGCCAGCGCATGAGCGATACTTGGCGGATTCGGCGCCCACAGATCCTCACACAGCTCCGCCGCCACGACCAGCCCCATTTCCTGTGATACTTCCCGTGGTATTTTTTGTGACGCTTCCTGTGATATTTTCAGACCGGGAACGCCAGCCTCCGTACACGCGCCGTTGCTCCCGGAAGTAAAAGCTTTCCGTGCCAGCTTTCTCGTTTCACACAAAAACAGCAGATTCATCCCAAACGGCACCATCTTCCCGCCAAACTCTACATAAATAACCGTTTCGCTTCCGGGCGTAAAATGTCTCGCTTCATAAAATTCATTGTAATTCGGGAGATATCGCTTCGGCACAAAGCCCAGCAGTTCTCCATCGGAAAACGCTGCCGCCACATTGTATAATTTCCCATTTACCTCCAATGGCAGTCCGACAAAAATCAGCGCGTCCTTTCCCTCGGAATAATCGACCAGCCTTGCCAGCGCCTGCCGGGCGGCCAAAAGCAGCGTCTCCTGCCAAAACAGGTCCCCGCAGGTGTACCCTGTAATGCAAAGCTCCGGAAACACCAGAATTTTCGCGTGCTCCCGCACCGCCTCATCGATCCCGGCACAAATGCTCTCCGTATTAAAAACACAGTCTGCCACCCGGATGTCCGGGGACAGAGCCGCTACCTTTACGAAACCGTCCTTCATTTTCTTCTCCTTCTGATCGCGCCAACAGTTCTTTCATGGACGCTGGCTTATCTTTAACAGCTTGCGCAGTTCTTCCACGTTCACCCTGTATTTTTTATCGCAGAACTGACAGTTCACCTCGATCGGCTCCCCATCCGCGATCATTTCCTCCAGCTCCTTCTTACCAAGGCTGATCAGCACACGCTCAATCCGCTCGCGTGAGCAGTCGCAGTGGTACTGTGTCGGTATTTTGTCCAGAATCTCCAGATGAAATTCCCCGAGCAACTCTTCCAGAATCTGCTCCGGGCTCATCCCCGCTTCCAACATAGTAGTGACCGGACGTACTTCAGCCAGCTTCTGTTCCAGCCGGTCAATCACCTCATCCGGCGTAAACGGCATCAGCTGTATGATAAACCCGCCTGCCTGCCGCACCTTTCCCACCTCAGCCAGATCGCCTTCCAGTGTCAGAGAGTCCTTCTGCGGCTCTTCTGTAAAGCCTGTTTTCAGGGCTTCGGAATCACAAAAGGATGTTTCTTGCAAAGACGCATCCTGCCGCTGGTCAGAGATGTCGGAGCTTTTCTCCAGACTGACATTTCTCTCCAGAAGCACACCCAGCCCTACCGAAGACGGCACCTGCTCCGACATCGCAAAATAATACGTCAGGTCATCCCCGATTTCCCCGGTCTGCAGCGCGCTCTGCCCGATATAAGGCTCTTTCATTCCCAGATCGCGGATCACGCGCAGAACGCCATTGCCAACCGCGCCGCCGACGTCCAGCTTTCCCTTAGCCGTCGCCGGCAGATAAACGCCCGGATGATTCACGTATCCCTTCACATTCGCCGCGGAATCCGCCGTAACCGTAATCCCGCCGATCGGACCATCCCCGCCAATCTGCAGCGTCAGAAGATCCTTTTCCCCTTTCATCATCGCGCCCATCATCGCACCCGCGGTAAGAAGCCGTCCGAGTGCCGCCGTCGCTACCGGGCTCGTATTGTGATAGCCGCGTGCCGTCTCCACCAGATCCTTTGTTGTCGCCGCAAAAGCTCGAATCTGCTGATCCGCCGCCACGGCCCTTACGATATAGTCCATCCAATCTCTCCTTATCATTGCCATTAGGAGCCAGCTGAACTGCTCCTGCTCAATAATGCCGATTCTACCACACTCTGTTTTTATTTGCCATAAAAAAGTACGTGCGGACTACAGCTTTCACGTGTATTTTTGTAGAACATAAGGTTGGCCATTTCGTCCGTCTGTCTTATTCTCCTCACATATTCCGCTTTTTAACTATGACCATTTCCTTTCCTGATTATATTTTGCACCATACCCGGCGTCAATAAAAAAATAAAGATAAGGTTGAGAAAGAAAGAAAATGAGAATATAATAGAGTATGTGTAACTGTTCGTTACCATCAGTTACAATGATTGGTTTGTTGGATTAGAACAGGGGGCGATACGAATGTTATCCATCTATTATGGTGATATGCCAGAAGCAGTTTATAACCCTGCCATATATTTCAAAAATTCTTACACGGATGACTGGATTACAGACGAATTATCCCGAGCCATGATCCAGGATGTAGATAAGTCTACGGTGCTCGGACCAAGGGTCATTGACTCTCCGGTTCTTGGTGGCATCAGTCCCAGGGAGTTATCCGGTGGTGTAAAAACCCTGATTTCCATTTATAAGGTTCCGTCCAGAATTTTTAATGCATCTACCTGTGGAGATAACTGTGCTAAATGGATATTGAAAATTGGGGAATTGCAGAATATTACTATCAATCTTCGGCATTTAATGGATTTTGGAGAGGACGAATTTACTGTAAGAATTTTGAACACAGAACAGATTGTTCATACGATGGATGAACTCGTGCCGATTGCGGGGATGATTGTACGCTGACGGGAGGGAAGCCGCCATGAAGGGAAATTACAGAGTAATTGTATCTAATTCGAATGTAAGATACGATTTTATAATAAGAAGAAATATTACTATCATCAAGGGCGACAGCGCTACTGGAAAAACCACTCTGATTGAAATGATCAGTGAGTTCTATGAATCCGGTGCAGACAGCGGTATAGACTTAAAATGTGACAAGCCCTGTCGGACGCTTGACGGAAAAGACTGGAAAGTAATTCTTTCTTTGCTTCATGAAACAATTATATTTATTGATGAAGGCAATGTATTTCTCCATAGCACGGAATTTGCAGAAGCAGTGCGAGATTCAGATAATTACTATGTTCTGGTGACAAGAGAGGGACTGCCGAATCTCCCATATAGTGTTGAAGAAATCTATGGCATTCGCTGTTCAGGGAAATACGCTGGCTTAAAGCAGGTTTTTAATGAGTTTTACCATATATATGGCAAATTAAATAATCGAGAGTCCATTCATCCGACGAGAATTTTGGTCGAGGACTCTAATTCGGGTTTTGAATTTTTTGAAGGATTATCGATCAATAAAGATTACAATGTGGTCAGTGCCGGAGGAAAATCAAATGTTTTTACCTATGCTCAGCAATACGCTGATTCTGGCGTATTGATTATAGCGGACGGAGCTGCCTTTGGATCAGAAATGGATCGAATCATGAAACTGATTAAGCAAAAGCCCGACATTGTTTTGTATTTGCCGGAATCTTTCGAGTGGTTGATTTTAAAATCTGGTATAGTAAAAGCGGAAAATTTAAACGATATACTGAATGCTCCGGAGAACTATATTGAAAGCAGCCAGTATCTCAGTTGGGAGCGTTTTTTTTCGTCTTTGCTTGTTCAAGCGACAATTGGAAGCGACTTGAAATATTCAAAGAAAAAACTTAACCCTGTATATTTACAGGATACGATTGCGACAAAGATACTGGCTGCGATGGAGAAAATAAAGCTATGAGGTTTGTTATGCCTTTTTATTCTACGATCGAATATGCGGTATTTCGCAGTCTGCGGATCATCTCCGGGTGGTAATAGCCGCCGACCTGGAGCATCAGGACGAACGCAAACTCTTCTTTCGGATTTGCGAGAAAATACGGACCGGTCCAGCCGTCCCAGCCGAATTCGCCTTTGTCTCCGCTGCAGCCGGATTCGGTGCGGTCGTCGTAGACGCGCATGAAATTGCCATAGCTGTAGCCGCGAATCTGATCGAAATAAATGGTTTTTTTCTGTGCTTCGTCCAGCTGGCCGTGTTCGAAGCACTCGACGGTCTTGCGGCCGAGGATGCGATGACCGTTGCCAACGCCATAGTGTGCCAGCATATCCGCGAATTTCGCGTAGTCATCCAGTGTAGAGACAATACCGGCGCCGCCGGACTCGAAAGCGGGCGGGGTCAGGCACTTTGTCAGGCAAAGATGGCGGGAAGTCGCCTCTTTGTAGCGGAGCGGACGGATGTTTTCTGTGATTGCTTTGGAAATCGGGACGTCTGCTGCGTCTGGTTCTGAGGATGCACTGGTTTCCGTCTGCGCATCCGTGTTCACTTCATACAGGGTCGTAAAACGGCTCTGTTTTTCTTCCGGCACATAAAAGCCGGTGTCAATCATGCCGAGCGGCTCAAAGATTTCTTTCTCCATGAATTCGCTTAACGGCTGATCGGCGACTTTCTCAATGACCGCCCCCATCACATCGCAGCTCAGACCGTAACGCCAGCGCTCACCTGGGTGGAATGCCAGCGGCTGCTGCGCGATCAGGCGGCACAGTTCCTGCGTCGAGGTCTGTTTTCCGCTGACAATCTCCTTCTGGATACGGTCAAAAAGCTCCTGCATTGGCTGACCGGGAAGGTCATTGTCCGGGTAGACGAGTCCGGAAGTCATTCGCAGCAGGTCTATCAGCAAAATCGGGCGGTTTGCTTCTGTCAGTCCGGAATCGGTGAGTACCTTCATGTGGGCGAACTCCGGCAGATAGCAGGAAAGAGGGGTAAGCCAGTCTAATTTGCCGCGCTCCCAGAGAATATGGGCGGCAACGGCAGTGACTGGCTTACTCATGGAATAAACTCGGAAAATGGCATTCGGCTCGTAGTTGATGTGCCGGCGAATAACGGTTTCGCCGTGGTGCAGCACGGCGAAGGAAGCGCCCGGCACACCGCCGGCCGCGATCTCCTCTCTTAGAATGTTTTCCATTTCGTCGGCTGCGCGATTGATTCTGGTGGTATTCATCGTGAAATATTCCTTTCTTAGTAATCAGGTGCCCTTTAGTAAGTAAACCTGCATAGTCTGATCTTGCTTCGATTCATGTGATTTTGAATTAATGCTATCTGTTTTCATTTGAAAAAGGCACCCGGTTTGAGCCGAATGCCAATCTCAGCAGTTTTTTTAAAGCTATCTTTTCAGCACAATCTCCACCGGCTTTTTCCCGGTCAGCTCCACGCTCTTTTCATCCGGCTGGCTGCATCCCACGTAGATTTTATAAGTACCGCCCGTTTCCCTGCGGACGCCCCCGGCGTCGACCACGGTAAACGCGTTCGCCGCAAGCGGAAGTGTCACCTGCTTTGTCTCACCCGCTTTTACAGAGACCTTCGCAAAAGCCGCAAGCTGCGGATTTGGCACCGCATCCGCGGAATCCATATTTTTCACGTAAACCTGCACAACATCCTGCGTATCCACAGAACCATGGTTCGTGATCTCTGCCAGTACTGCACCTGTCCCGCTCCCCGCATCCCCGGTCTCTGCCTGCGCCGCAGCCACTTCTACATCTCCATAGGTCAGTCCATACCCGAACGGGTACTGTGCCTTCCCGGTCATATAACGGTAAGTGCGCCCCTGCATGGAATAGTCGGTAAATTCCGGCAGCTCTTCCAGTGCCTCATAAAAGGTCACCGGCAGCTTCCCGGACGGAGAGACCTCTCCGAACAGCACACGCGCCGCCGCGCATCCGCCTTCGCAGCCCGGATACCATAGATCAAGAACGGCATCGAAATGCTCTGCCGCATAACCGAGATCGATATCGCTGCCCGCCATCAGAAGCAAAACCGTCGGCTTGCCGCAGGCCGCCACGGTCTCCATCAGTTCACGCTGTACCTCTGGAAGCTGCAAATCCGCTTTGTCACCGGAGGCGTAGCTGTTTCCAGTGTCGCCCTCTTCTCCTTCGAGGGTCTCATCCAGGCCAACGCACAGAATCACCACATCGCTTGCTCTGGCGACCGCTCTGGCCTCAGCCAGACGATCCTGTCTCTGCGAAAGCCCTTCTGTCCGGTCACGAAACAGGGAACAGCCAACACTTGTCAGCACACGCACGCTTGTCCCCAGATAATCCTGAATGCCTTCCTGAATTGTCACATAACGCGATGCCGTACCGTGATAATTTCCGGCGAGCGCCGCACGGCTGTCCATATTCGGCCCGATCAGGCCGATTGTTTTTATCTTTTCTTTCTGTAACGGCAGGATTCCATTGTTTTTCAGAAGAACGAAGCTCTCCTCCGCCGCTTTTTTTGCCAGAGCCAGATGCTCCGGCGACTCAACCTCCGTGTAGGGGATCGCGTCATATTCGCTGCCGTCGAACAGGCCAAGCAGATATCTTGTCGTAAAGAGGCGCACAGCCGCCTCCGTAATCGTCTCTTCCGTTACCAGACCTTCCTGGTACGCTTTCATAATATAGAGGTAGGTATTTCCGCAATTCAGATCACAGCCGGTATTGACCGCCAGTGCCGCGGACTCCGTCGCGTTCTTCGTCACCAGATGGTTCTCATGGAAATCGCGGATGGCCCAGCAGTCAGAGACAAAATACCCCTCAAAGCCCCAGTCGCCGCGCAGCTTCTTTTGCAGTGCTTTGCTCGCGCAGGCCGGCTCGCCGTTCACGCGGTTGTACACACCCATCACAGCCTCCACACCTGCCTCCTGCACCAGCGCCTCAAAGGCCGGAAGATACGTCTCCTCCATATCCTTCGCCGTCGCTTCTGCGTCGAATTCATGGCGAAGCGCCTCCGGTCCGGAGTGTACCGCAAAATGCTTCGCGCAGGCCGCCGCCTTCATCGTCTCGCCGTCTCCCTGCAGCCCTTTTACAAACGCCACACCCAGCCGGCTGGTCAGATACGGGTCTTCCCCATACGTCTCATGTCCGCGTCCCCACCGCGGGTCGCGGAAAATATTCACATTCGGGGACCAGAACGTCAGCCCCTTATAAATATCCCGATCTCCCTGGGCGGAATACGCATTGTACTTTGCGCGTCCCTCCGTCGAAATCGCAGCGGCAATCTCACCGATCAGTTCGGTATCAAACGTCGCGCCCAGCCCGATTGCCTGCGGGAACACGGTCGCCTGCCCTGCGCGGGCGACCCCGTGGAGCGCCTCATTCCACCAGTTGTAGGCTGGAATCCCCAGTCTCTCAATCGCGGGCGCGTCATAGCGAAGCTGGCTGGCCTTTTCTTCTAATGTCATCCTCGAAACAAGCTCTTGTGCCTTACTTCTCGCCTCTTCTCTTTTCATATCGCCCCGTGCCTCCTGTTATTCTGTTTTCATTCTTAATTCCATCATCGGCAGGAAACGGTTCTTTCGGCTCCTGCCCGTCCGCGCGGCGCATTCAGCAGCGCTGACCTGCCCTGCACATAAAATACCGTCCGATGGGGGAGTTCCATTCCTCTCCTTCCTATTATGTCAAGCCCTAAATTGTTGATTTTAAAGGATTTTTTCGACT
>JAJQCQ010000093.1 GCA_021202635.1 Lachnospiraceae bacterium
AGCGGGTGATGGGAATCGAACCCACGTGTCCAGCTTGGAAGGCTGGTGTTCTACCATTGAACTACACCCGCAGAATAATATAAACCTGGCAATCGGGGTGACAGGATTCGAACCTGCGACCTCCTGGTCCCAAACCAGGCGCTCTAGCCAAGCTGAGCCACACCCCGAAAGGCATATCAAGGCGCCCCTTGCGCTTGACGCAAGATGCATTATATTACAGAGCGCCCTGATTGTCAACCATTTTTTTCGCAAAAATCATTTTTTTCGTTAAAACGGATCTTTCCGGTCCGATGATCCGGCAGGCAGTCCGAACCGCTGTCTTTGCTACTCCACTGTCACGCTTTTCGCCAGGTTTCTCGGTTTATCCACATCCAGACCTTTGGCAACAGCCACGTAATAACCGAGCAGCTGCAGTGGCACCACAGCCAGAGAGGCTGCAAAGTGCGGGTCGGTACGGGGAATGTACACCGTAAAATTCACATGGTCCCCAATTGCGTAATTGCCATAGCTGGTCAGGCCGAACAGATACGCGCCGCGGCTCTGCACCTCGACCATATTGCTGACTGTCTTTTCATAGAGATCATTCTGAGTGAGCAGGCCAATCACCAGTGTTCCCTCCTCAATCAGAGAAATCGTACCGTGCTTCAGCTCTCCCGCCGCATATGCCTCGGAATGAATATAGCTGATCTCCTTCATTTTCAGGCTGCCTTCCAGGGAAATCGCGTAATCCAGACCTCTGCCGATGAAAAAGACATCCTTCGCGTTCGCGTATTTCGCCGCGAACCATTGCAGCCGCTCTTTGTCGTCCAGGATGCGGACAATCTTTGCCGGAAGCGTCTCCAGCTCCGCCAGCATCGAAGCGCACTGTTCTTCTGTCACCGTCCCCCGCACGATTCCAAGCTGAATCGCAAGCAGATAGCTGGCAATCAGCTGTGTGCTGTAAGCTTTGGTGGTCGCTACCGCGATCTCTGGTCCGGCCAGCGTATAGAAAACATGATCCGCCTCGCGTGCAATGGAGCTGCCGATGACATTGACAATCGCAAGGGTGCGCAGGTGATTCTCTTTTGCCTTGCGCAGCGCGGCCAGGCTGTCCGCAGTCTCGCCGCTCTGGCTGATGATCACCACCAGAGAGTCCGGATCCAGAATCTGATTCCGGTAGCGGAATTCACTTGCCAGATCGACCCGGACCGGAATACGCGCCAGATCCTCAATCACATACTGCGCCGCCATCCCTACATGATATGCGGAACCACAGGCCACAATCTCAATCTGATGAATCCCCTGCATGATTTCACTGGTAAGTCCAAGCGATTCAAAATCAATCGTTCCGTCTCTGACAACCGAATGAAGCGTATCCTCCACAGCCTTGGGCTGCTCATGGATCTCTTTCATCATGAAATGTTCAAAGCCGCCTTTTTCAGCCGCCTCCGCGTCCCACTGAATCTCCACGGCAGGATTTTCCACAAGATCGCCGTTCAGGTCGTAGAACTCAGCCGCACCCTTCGTCAGTCTGGCCATCTCCAGATTCTCAATATAGTGAATCTGACGGGTATACTTTAAAATAGCCGGCACATCGGAAGCCAGAAACGTCTCCCCCTCTGTCACACCGATCACCATAGGGCTGTCTTTTCTCGC
Organism: Lachnospiraceae bacterium; assembly: GCA_021202635.1. Lineage (GTDB taxonomy): Bacteria > Bacillota > Clostridia > Lachnospirales > Lachnospiraceae > Choladousia. Next base: position 1,636 of record JAJQCQ010000093.1, read on the forward strand.
CGCATAGATCTCACCCGGATAGTCTTTAAACATCACCGCCAGAGCATAGGAGCCGCGGATACGAACCATCGACTTCGCAAGTGCATCGATCGGCCCCACCTTGTATTTTTTATAATAATAATCGATCAGCTTGACAGCCACCTCGGTATCGGTTTCGGAATAAAAGGTATATCCCTTGTGCAGCAGCTTATCTTTCAGCTCCTGATAATTCTCAATAATCCCATTATGTACTGCCACAACATTCATCTGATCGGATGCATGCGGATGCGCGTTAATCTCAGACGGCTCCCCGTGCGTCGCCCAGCGTGTATGGCCTAATCCACAGGTGCCGTGTATGGCCGTCCCGCCATTTGTCTTCTCATCCAGAACGCGCAGACGTCCCTTGGCTTTTACAATCTCCGGATCCTTTTCCCCATCCCGGATCGCGATTCCGGATGAATCATATCCGCGATATTCCAGCTTTGACAGACCATCCAAAAGGATCGGAGCAGCCTGCCCTCCGCCTGTGTAACCAACAATTCCACACATATCGTTTTCCTTTCTGTCTAAAATGTGGCTATTTCCGGCTCCCGTCCAGCTCATACAGCAGGGCGTTACAGATGCAGGCGGCAACGTTGCTTCCGCCCTTCCGTCCCCGTGCCACAATATAGGGGATATCCGTCTGCATAATCAGCTCCTTGGACTGCACCACATTGACAAAGCCGACCGGTACGCCGATAATCAGCTCCGGCCGGATCTTTCCGTCCAGAATCAGCTCATACAGCCGGATCAGCGCCGTGGGCGCATTGCCGACTGCATAGATCAGCGGACGGTTCAGCGCCGCCGCCTTATCCACACAGACCGAGGCGCGTGTAACACCGCGCCGTTTCGCTTCCCGCGCCACATCCTCGTCTGCCATAAAGCAGAAGGCCTCACAGCCGGCCTTTTTCAGACTGGGTTTGTTGATACCCGAAAGCGCCATATTGGTATCCGTAATGATCCACGCACCCTTTCGCAGTGCCTCCAGCGCCGCATCTACTGCGCCGTCCGAGAAGCAGAGTGTATCCAGATAATCAAAATCCGCTGAGGTGTGAATCACACGCCTGATAATCATTGCGCGGTTATCATCCGGGATGCGGTCCCCGGCCTCCTGCGAAATGATCGCAAAGCTGCGGCGCTCAATCTCCATCGGGCCAAGGCGTTCAATGTCATTCAGGGATACTGCCTTTTCCCGGGAATCACGCGCAAGCAGTGTTCCTTCCATTCTTTCGCTGTCCATGCGATTTCCTCCACATCTGCGTTTCTGAAGCGTAACTGTTCCTGCCCTCCCAGTTACCCTGCTGCCTGTGATATCATCATGCGCCCCTGACCACGCAGCAGGTGCGTGGTCGGGGTGTAAACAGTAACCAAATCAGTCCTGCGCCACCACTTCACGGTAAAATTCCGCGTAATCGCTCCGCCCTTCCCTGGTAAAGGCAATCGCAGTGCGCGGATGCTGGTTCAGAAGGCCGGTCATAAGATACTGCAGATCATATCCCCAGACAACACCTTCTTTTTTTAATTTTCCGATCCATTCATCGACAAACTGGATCGCCGGGAAGACTTTATATTTGGGATTGCGCAGGAAGCCGAGCAAAAGCTCCATCGCGCAGTTGCCCGCGCCTCGTCCCATCCCCGCATAGGTACCGTCCAGCCAGTCCGCGCCGTCGCCGACTGCCTCGATCGTATTCGCAAACGCCAGCTGCTGGTTGTTATGGGCGTGTATACCGACCTTCTTTCCGTATTTCGCCGCAAAATTCATATAGATATCCGCAATTCGCGCAATCTGCTCCGGATAAAGAGAGCCGTAGCTGTCCACGATGTAGCAGACATCCACCGGCGTCTTTCCCAGCAAATCCAGCGCAACAACAAGGTCCCCTTCCTGCGCGTTGGAGATTGCCATAATATTGCAGCTTGTCTCATACCCTTTGGCGTACGCATCCTCAATCATATCAATCGCGCCAGGCATGGTATTCAGATAAGTGGCGACACGGATCAGATCAATCGGACTGTCCGAGCGATTGATGATATCGGTCTTATAATCGCAGCGTCCGACGTCTGCCATCACCGAAATCTTCAAATCCGTATTGTTCTCACCCACAATCGCGCGAATGTCCTCATCACTGCTGAATTTCCACTTTCCGAATTTATTCGGGTCAAACATCTCGCGTGAGGCTTTGTAGCCGAACTCCATATAGTCAACGCCCGCCCGGATATTTGCCTGATACAGTGCACGGACAAAATCATCCGTAAAATAAAAATCATTGACAAGCCCGCCATCGCGCAATGTCGCATCTACCACCCGCACACTTTCGCGGTAATCCATCAGTTTTGATATCTCTTTCATCTGTTGTTTTCTCCTCTTGCTGTTTATAAAGTTCTGTAACCGTTCAAAGCGGAAGCACCTTCCGGCATTCGAAACGAATGATACCGCCAGCCGCCTTATCCTTATACTCCTGCCTCCAGGATCCGGTAAATCGCGCCCATATCCAGATTGGCCCGCAGCCCGGCTGCGAGCAGATCATACTGCGTCTCCTTGAAGGCCGCAAAGTCTACGGCTTTTCCCATCTGCTCGGTTACGCCTTTCGCCGTTGCCAGAGAATGAATCACCGCGGTCGCCACCTCTTCCCGGTCAAAAATACCATGCACATAGGTACCGTAGACATTCCCTTTCCATGCGCCCTCCTGTTTTTGTTCACAGGAGAGAACATTCTCAATGGAAGTAAATGGTACGGACGCGCTTCCCGCTTCCCTGCCTCCGGCTTTTTCCGGATGGCTGTCAGAATCGCCCCCGTCCGTCAGCCGGGAGCGTCCCATATGGATTTCATATCCATACAGAGGAAGCCCGGACAATTCCGAAAGGACGCCGCCGACAGAAAGGAAGCTTCCTTCCACACGGGTACGCGCTTTTTCACATTCAAAAACCGTATCCATATCCAGCAGTCCCATCCCGCGAATCGTTCCGCCCTCCTCGACTCCTTCCGCGTCAGTGATCGTCCGGCCAAGCATCTGGTATCCGCCGCAGACGCCAAAGATCACGGTACCGGCCTTCTGTGCCTTCAGGATTGCCGCTTCCAGCCCATTCTGCCTCATCCAGAGCAGATCGCGCATTGTATTTTTCGTCCCCGGCAGGAGTATCATATCCGGCTGCCCAAGCTGCCGGACCGACGAAACATAGCGCACGGAAACATTCTCCACACTCTCAAAAACATTAAAATCGGTAAAATTCGAGATACGGGGAAAGCGAATCACCGCCAGATCAATCAGCGGAACCCGTGCAGAGTCCCCTTCCTGTGCAATCCTGTCATTCTCCAGACGTTCACTCAGCGAATCCTCATCCTCCAGGCTGACATGCAGGTAAGGCGTCACGCCCACCACCGGGATACCGGTCAGCTGTTCGAGCATTTCCACACCAGGATCCAGGATCGTCTTATCCCCGCGAAACTTATTAATGATCAGACCCTTAATCAGAGCCTTCTCCTCTTTTTCCAGCAGCTCCGTTGTCCCGTAAAGCTGCGCGAACACACCGCCCCGGTCAATATCCCCGACCAGCAGCACGGGAGCCTTCGCCAGCTTCGCCATCCCCATATTGACAATATCATCCTGCTTCAGGTTGATCTCCGCGGGACTGCCCGCGCCCTCAATCACGATAATATCGTATACCTGATCCAGCGTATCATATGCCTTCCTGATATCCGGAACCAGGCTTTTCTTCCTCTTAAAATAATCGCGCGCATTCATGGTGCCAAGCACCTCGCCATTCACGATGACCTGTGAGCCAATATCATTCGTCGGTTTCAAAAGGATCGGGTTCATTGCGACCACCGGCTCTACGCCGGCTGCCTCTGCCTGCATCACCTGCGCCCGTCCCATCTCAAGGCCTTCCTTTGTGATAAACGAATTCAGCGCCATGTTCTGTGATTTAAAAGGCGCGACGCGGTATCCATCCTGGTGGAAAATCCGGCACAGACCGGCTGCCACCACACTTTTGCCAACATTCGACATCGTGCCCTGAATCATAATCGCTTTCGCCATCCGCTGCCGTCCCCTTTCCATAAGCGTTACATGTCACACCCTGCCCCGCAGCAAATGCGTGGCAGGGCTGTGACCAGTAACCCAGAACATAACTACTGCACCATCGCTTCAAGCAATGCTTTGTTTTCTGCCTGGCTTCTCACACAGACACGAAAATAAGCCAGCCCGTCTTTCGTACGCTCCAGACCCGGAAAATTGCTGCAGTCCCGAATCAGAAATCCCCGCTTCAGGCAACCCTCTGCCAGATTCTCCGGCCCCCGAAGAAGCAAAAAATTCGTGTTCGATGGAAATACTTCATATCCGGCCTCACGAAGCGCCGCAGCCATCTGCTCCCGGCTCTCTGCCACCTGCCGCGCACTCTCCCTGGCAAACGGACGCTCATGGGTCGCCGCGGCCGCGGCCTCCTGCGCCACCAGAGACACATTCCACGGCTGCAGCAGCCGTCTCATCCCATCCAGAAGCTGCCGGTCACTGCACAATCCATAGCCAAACCGGATCCCCGGAAGCGCGTATATTTTCGTAAAAGAGCGAATCACGAACACGTCCGGCACTTCAGGCACGATATCGGCGCCTGAAAATGTCCTCGTCCGATCCTCTTCACTCAGAAAATCAAAAAAACTCTCATCCAGCACCAGAAGAACCCGGTTTTTCACGCACAATTCGATCAATGCACGCAAAATCGCCGTCTCGATCACCCGGCCGGTCGGGTTATTGGGGCTGCCAAGGATCATCATCGTCCGCGTATCCGCGCGGGCAGCTCCATCTTTCCCCAAAGCCGGCACCTGCTGTCGTGTCTCTGTGCCAGAAACAGGCAGCCGATCTGTATTTTCCAGGAACCGGACCACTGCCTTCAGAAAATCCTCCCCCAGAACAAACTGCTGCTCCGCTTTCATCTCATAGCGGCAGATCGCACATCCAAACGCGTCTAACGCCTGCTCATATTCATAAAAGGAAGGGACTGCCAGAAGCGCCCGCTGCGGCAAATAGGCGCCCGCAAGCGCAAACATCAGTTCCGCAGCCCCGTTTCCGCAGATAATGTGTCCGGGCTGAAGCTCTGTCGTGTGGCAGCCATCGTTTTCGTAATCCGCGAGCGCCCTCCGCAGCGAGCGGCAGTCCGGATCCGGATAATGGACAGACCTGTCCACTGCGCGGATCGCCGCCTCTCGCACTGAAGCGGGCATCCCGCGAAAATTAATATTTGCAGAAAAATCTCTGACACCGCTGTGTGTGTAGACGTCTCCGCCATGCTTATGTGCCATAAATCAACATTTTCTCCTGAAATCTGCCCATTGCTGCTTCCCGGTTACTGGTCACACCGGAACTGCCCTGGAAGTATCTGTTTGCCCACTGGGGTCGATTATAACGTATTTCCCGCAAAAAAGCTACCTATTTCGCATCTTATATTTCATACAACCTCATCCGATGTTGTAGTTCGCACATTACTGTCACTCATATCTGCTTCTGAATTCCGCGCTGTCAAAGAGCATTTCGATCCGCCGGCGCGTCTCTTTCACCAGCCGATGATCCTCCCCGGAGGCATTGATTCCGATCACCACGGTTCCATCCTCTACAATAGAAGGAAACTGAAAGTCACAGCATTTCGCGTCCGAGCAGACATTCACCGGAATCCCCCGCGCCTGGCAGAGCGTACCGATGCGGGCATTCAATTGCGCATCACTGGTGGCCGCAAGCACAAAATCTTTTTGATTTAAATCCGCTTCCGCAAAGCCTCTCTCAAGGACGGTAATCCTGGTACCGGCGATCTCCACCGTCCCTGCGTCTGTCACACTCTCCCGTGTTTCCTGCCCGTTTCTGCCGATTCTTTGTCCAAATTCCGCCGGGATCTGCAAAGCCACAACCGTCACATGTCCGGCGAAGCCGCACAGGGCGCGAATTCTTCGGGAAGCGATTTTTCCCGCGCCAACGACAAGAATTTCTTTCTGTGACAAATCCAGGAACAAAGGAAAATACATGTTCCCCCTCCTTGTATCCTTCCTGCTGCCCTGCGCCTTCTTCCGGGTACTGGCTTCTATGCCAAAACTCCTGCCACAAGCAGCAAAACTACAATCTTAAGCATCCCCAGAACAGCCAGAGACAGCACAGATGCCGCCACCATCAGCCGGTTTACTCTCTCGATGTCCTCCCGCTCAACGGGGCGGTCGTCATCCCCGATCAACGGTTTTTTATACAGCTTTCCAAAATAATACGCGTCGCCGGCGAGCTGCACATGCAGCGCTCCGGCCGCCGCGGATTCGGTCTGCGCGGAATTCGGACTGGCGTGGTTTCTGCGGTCACGACGCCAGATTTTCCACGCATTTTTCCCGTCCAGCCCCACCAGCGGCGCCGCGGCAATCAGCAGCAGCGCTGCCAGCCTGGCCGGGATATAGTTCACCACATCATCCAGCCTGGCCGCAAACCGGCCAAAATACAGGTATTTCTCATTTTTATAGCCGACCATGGAATCCATCGTATTGATGCTTTTATAAAAAAAGCCCAGAACGCCGCCGCCGATCATCATATAGAGTATCGGCGCGAAAACACCGTCTGAAAAGTTCTCCGCCACCGTCTCGACCGCGGCTTTCACAACGCCGGTTTCCGAGAGAGCCTGTGTATCGCGGCCGACAATCCGCGCCACTGCGTTCCGCCCTGCTTCAAGACCATCTGTCTCCAGCGCGCGTTTCACATTCATACTCTCTTTTTTCAGCGATTTTACCGCCAGCAGGAAAAAGCACAGCACAGCTTCCGAGGCCACCCCCAGCCAGGCATTTATCCGATAACAGAAAAAAAGCAGCAGCGCCGGGATTCCTGTCGAAATTCCAATGACCAGAATTGCCATCCACACGCCGCCCGCCAGCTCTCTGCGATGGAAGGCCGTCTCCGAAGAGCTTCCCGCATCCCGCTTTCCTGCGCACAGCGGGCGAATCCGTTTTTCCAGCTTCGCGATCAGATTGCCAATCAGGCAGATCGGGTGCAGCGGGGTCGACGGGTCTCCGAAAATCAGGTCCAGCACAAAGCCGATCAAAACCGCAATCAACGATCCAGTCAGGTAAACAAACATATCCTTCCTCCTGCTTCCTTCCCGCCGCTCATTTCAGCCGCATCCCCATTCCGCAGATCACACGCACGACCTCATCCGCTTTGGCGGCCAGGCTCGTACAGATTCGCCCAACCGCCTCCCGCCAGAGACGATCCTCCTTTTCCATCGGCACAATACCATATCCCAGCTCATTGGAAACAATGGTCAGCTCCGGGTTCACCTGAAACAGCCAGGCGGAAAACTCCTGCGCCTGCTCTTCCAGCAGCGTGAGATCTTCTGTGCAAAATTGGAAAATCTGCGTTCCGCCGTCTGCGCCCGTCTCCGGTTCGGCCAGAATCATCCGTTTCACATATTCATGGAAATGGTGAATGCCGCAGCAGCCTGCAATCTCCATCCACCCACAGCTCCTGCCGTCGATCCATCCTTCTTCAATTCCATATGTTTTTTTCGCGTATTCAAGCTTCCCCTGATACGCGCCGCCAATAATCAGCCGCATAGATTCCTGCTTTCCCAGCCTTATCGGTTACCGCCCGGCCACGCTGACATTTTTCAGCAAAATTGCCTTCGGCCCGCGAAATTTCGAGCTGTCCTGTGTCTCTTTTGAAAAAACAAAGCATTTCTGCGCGTCAAAAATACTGCCATTGATGGAGCCGCCGGTCACCGGCGTAACCGTCTCTCCGTCATTCAGATAAGCAAGGCGGATTTCCCCGCCAAAATGACCGCTCCACTCGTCCATCTGGAAATCCGAAAAATTGACGACATAGAGTCCCGGCTGCCTCTTCATTTCCTCGAAGGCTGCCGTTCCCGGCGCACACGAGAGCTTGCGGTACCAGCCAGTCGCCGGGACATTCAGATATTGCGCATAGCGCACATTGGCCTGGATATTCTCAAAAATACCCTTTGAGATACAGGACAGCGCCTTCATCGGAACCCCATCATCACTGAACGGAACCACAGGCACATACTCCAGGCAAAGCAGCTCACCGGTCACCTCTTCCGGCTTTCCCTGCACGAAGTCGCCCACCTTATAGTCCGAATAATGCTGATAGATGCTGTCCCCGCCGCCACGCGCCCGGTAAAAATCAAAAATGGTTGCCGCATATTCATCCGAAAGGAGCACATCATACGTACCGGTCGCCGGAGCTGCCTGTGCCACTGCGCGGTCTTCCGTCATTGTCAGGGTCTGGCGTACCAGATCGGTCAGCGCATCCGTATTGAGGTCCTCGTAGGAGAAGCTCTCAAATGTTTCCACGTCCTGCGGCTCCCTGCACTGCGCCACCAGCTCGCCGCTCACATGGTACTTGACATAACCGACATCCACGCCCCTGGAATTGCGGATACGGACATCCTTTTTCTCCACAAACAGCTCCGCGGAATTCAGAAAACTTTTTTCCTGGTCGTCTGCCGCAAACAGCGCTTTCGTCATCGCCCCTGCGGCTTCTTCCGCTGACATCTGCGCCAGAGCGCTCTCCACCAGCACAGTCTCCTCTCTGGTACCGGCGTAAAGCTCATAATGCGGATTTGCCACAAAACCAGCGGCCAGATACGCCCTCCGGCATTTTTCCGAAATCTCCTCCTTCGTGGCGGATGGTTCCACCACGAATGCGGACTCCCCTCTGCAGAGCTGCCCATCCTTCTCAAAATCCCGGAAGACGGTGACCTGACAGGTGCGCACATTTTCTGCCCGTCTCATATCCAGATTCTTTTTGATAAAAAAAAGCTCCGCCGTCTCTTTCTGAACATCCAGCAGCTGGTAATCCCCAATTTGCTGTTCCTCTAATACGCTTACTATTTCCTCTGTCATATAAATCTCCTTATCGCCCCTGATTTTCCACGTCGGACTGCTTTCCCGTCATTTATCTTTATCCCAGACGGATCCGCGCCTTGATATACGGGCCGCCGTCAGAGACCTTGACCCACTCCTTGTAGCCCTTTCCGCAATAGCCGGACCCACACAGCTTCACTTCATCAGACATCATGGTAATCGACTTCAGCAGATCCGGAACATAGCCGGTGAGCACCACCGGGGAATAAATCCTCCCGGTCAGCTTTCCGTCTTTAATCTCGCGCGCGATATTCACCATCATCTGGATGCCCCAGTTTTTCGGATCCTCCATGCCGCTTGCCGCATCATCCAGCAAAAATCCATAATCAATGGAGGCAACCATATCCTCCACCTTATCCTGCCCCGCCTCAAACCAGGTGTTTGTCATACGCGTATAGGCTTTGCGCATATAGCTCTCGCGTCTGCCGTTTCCCGTCGGCCGGGTGCCAAGGTGCATGGCTGACTGTGCGTCTGAGATGCCCGTCTGCAAAATGCCATCCCGGATGATTACCGTATCCGTTGAGAGGACCCCTTCATCGTCAAAGAAATAACTGGCTGTCTCCGGTCTGCCGCCTAAGGAAGCGCCGTCGTGCATCGTCAGCATCGGCGCCGCCACGTACTCGCCCACACAGGACCTGGCAAGGGCTCTGTCCTTTACAAACATATCCATCTCTACGCCATGGCCAAACGCCTCATGCGCAATCATCCCCGTCACCGGCGGCGTACAGATACAGTCATATTCGCCCGGAATCATCGGCTCTGCGTCAAGAAGGTCAATCGCGTTTTTGCCGACTCTGGCAATGCCATCTTCCATCTTCTCCATCAGTTCAACGCCGCCCAGGTTCGAAAAACCTTCATAGCTGTACTTCACCTGACTGTCTTTTTGCACCACAATCTGCACCGCGCCATTCGTCCACATCACATTCTGCTCCATATCGCGGTGAGGAGACAAAAACAGCTTCGAATACTTCTGGTAATTCAGGCCTGCGGCACAGTTTATTACGCGCTCGTCATAGGCCATACACCGCTCCTTCAGCGCGGTCAGACGGCGCAGGATCTCCTCGTCGCCCAGCTCCTCCGCTCCCGTCTCATATTCCGTACTCTCCGCGAACACGCAGGGTTCATCGGCAAGCATCCGGTACTGACTGAAGGACTCCACACCCTCACATTCCCGCAGCGCAACCACACGCTGAAGATGAGCCACGATGTCATCCAGCTTCTCTTCCGAAATCTCATTAAACGAATATTCCCCGTAAGCCGCCCCATCATAGACCTTGACCACAAAGCCGCGATTAGTAAGGAGATTGTCCTCCCCCATGGCAGTCACCATCGAAGATACCTGATAGCGAACCGCCTGGCAATCCACCGCCAGAATCGACGCATAGGGATACACATCCAGTACCCGGCCGAGCAGTTCCTTCAGCAGGGGTTTCACACTCTGTAAATACTGGCTTGATTCTGCTTTTTTCATTGATTCATTCCTTTCTGAAGGTTCTCAAAAAGTAACTGTTCAGTACCTTCACAGTTACGGGAAAAAGTCCATTTAAAATCGCTGCGCGATGGGACTTTTTCCTGTAAAATGTACATTTTCATACGTACCTCGCAGCGAGTGCGAGGTACTGTCCTGAATAGTTACCTCAAAGCACTCTGCATTCATTATACACAAAAGCGAATTCTTTGCAATAGAGAAAAAGGGTGTGCGAGCTGTAACCATTTTACAGGCATTTTACATAATAATTTGGAAAATTACTTGCATCTTGCGGATTCTTTTGCTAGAATAGACAGAGAAAAATTTGGAAAGGCAGGTGAACAGAATGGATAATTGTGACGGTCGAGGTCGAAGTACCGGCACAGGATGGAAATATCGCTCTGATCTGTTCTGTTCCTTTCAGTCTGAGCATATCTGATTTCTATCCTGTACCCAGACAGATTACCGTTTGCATTCTTTGAAGAATTCCCATTCTTCATTCTTTTTTGTTGTCTTTTGGTAACCGTTCAGAACAGTACCACACTTGTCAGGAAGGTACCGAACAGTTACGTCTTTGTTACTGGTCAGGGTGTGACCTGTAACACGTTTTTGCACCCGGCATACAAAACGAGTACCGCACGACCGAACGTCTATACGGGCGGTGTGCGGTCTGTGGTGTTGTGCCCGTGTCGAATTGAAAGGAGGAATCTGCTATGGAGCCAAAAGTACAGGATTATAAATCAGAAATCATTGCCATTATCAGAAGTAATATCTCGCCCGGACTGCTGCGCGGCAAACTCGGCGATTACCATGAGAACGACCTGGCGGAGGCCCTCTCTGACCTCTCCTCCGTCGAGCAGAAGAAGCTCTTCCGCATTCTGAGCCAGGACCTGCTCTCCGATATTTTTGAACATACCGACGAGGATGAGACCATCCGCTATCTCGATGAGATGGAAATAAAAAAGGCAGCCGGCATTTTATCAAAGATGGAGACCGACACCGTCGTCGAGATTCTGAAAGCACTCTCCCGTGAAAAACGGCAGCTGCTTGTCGGTCTGATGGATGAGGAAGCGCGAAATGATATCTCGATCATTTCCGTATTCGACGAAGATGAGATCGGCAGCTGTATGACGACTAATTATATCAGCTTCCGCGAGAACCTGACCATCAAGGAAGCCATGAGCTCCCTGATCGAACAGGCGGAGAAAAATGACAATATCACGACGCTCTTTACCGTGGCGGAGGACGGCACCTTCTATGGCGCGATCGACCTGAAGGACCTGATCATCGCCCGCCGGGACACGCCCCTGGAAGAGCTGATTGCAACCTCTTACCCATACGTATACGGGCACACCAGCATTGATGACTGTATTGAGAAGCTGAAAGACTACTCCGAGGATTCGATTCCTGTCCTCAGCGACGACAATCAGCTGCTGGGGATCATCACCTCCCAGAATATTGTCGAGCTGGTCGATACCGAGATGGGCGAAGATTACGCAAAGCTGGCTGGTCTGTCCGCAGAGGAGGATCTGAACGAGCCTCTGAAGGACAGCATGCGCAAACGTCTGCCCTGGCTTTCCGTTCTTCTTGTGCTCGGCATGCTGGTCTCCTCGGTGGTAGGCGCATTCGAAGCAGTCGTAAGCCAGCTGACGATTATCATGGCCTTCCAGTCTCTGATTCTTGACATGGCCGGCAACGTCGGCACACAGTCCCTGGCGGTCACGATCCGGGTGCTGATGGACGAAAACCTCAGCGGCCGCCAGAAGCTGTCGCTTGTGAAAAAAGAGATGAGTGTAGGACTCTGCAACGGCCTTCTGCTGGGAAGTGTATCCGTCCTCATCGTCGGACTCTACATTTTCCTGTTTAAGGGGACAACGGCCGGATTCGCATTTGCCGTATCCTTCTGCGTCGGTATTTCCCTGATGGTCGCCATGCTGATTTCCGGAATGGTCGGCACCTGCATCCCTCTGTTTTTCAACAAAATCCACGTCGACCCGGCTGTCGCGTCCGGTCCGCTGATCACTACCATGAACGACCTGGTCGCCGTGATTACCTACTACGGGCTGAGCTGGATTTTGCTGATCCAGGTGATGCATCTCGGGTGAACCTGTCAGAAAAGGGAGCATTTAGCTCCCTTTTCTGATATGCGCAGTTACAAATATTTTTTCAGCACACGGATCATCTCTCTCACATCCAGCGGTTTGGCAATATGATCATTCATACCGCAATCCAGGCATTCCTGCACATCACTGGAAAACGCATTGGCTGTCATCGCCAGAATCGGCACCATGCGGTCCGTACGGGCAAGCGCGCGTATTTGCCTTGTGGCTTCATATCCGTTCAGAACAGGCATCTGAATATCCATCAGAATGATATCGTAAAACCCGTTGGCAGACTGCTCGAACATGTCCACACACTCCCGGCCATTTTCAGCACGAAAGACCTCGAACCCGAGCGATTTTAATATTTCTTCCGCCACTTCCCAGTTGATATCAATGTCTTCCGCTACCAGAATCCGGTTCCCCGAAAAGGCTTCCGGTTCCTTCTCCTCCCCGTCTGTCTCATTCACAAGATCGTCCGCATACCTGGAAAGCGTCTCATACAGCGTGGATTTAAACAAGGGCTTTGAAATAAATCCGCTGATCTGATCGGAATGTACCTCTTCCTCAATATCACTCCAGTCGTAAGCAGAGATCAGGAAAAGAGGAGTCTCGCTGCCAATCCGGGAGCGGATTTCGCGGATGGTCTGAACCCCGTCCATGCCAGGCATCTTCCAGTCAATCAGGGCAAACTGGTAATTTTCCTTTTTCCCGTGCCGCGCCTCAATCCTGCGAACCGCCTCCTGCCCATCCAGCGTCCACTCCGCATCCGCTCCAAGCTCAGCCAGATTCTCTGACGCACTGGTACAGAGTGCTTTGTTGTCATCCACCACCAGAATTTTCCATGGCGGCAGCTTCATTTCCATCTTCTGATCGCTCTTTTCAAAGTCCAGGATGACATGAAAACGGCTGCCGCAGCCCGGTGCGCTTTCGAGCTCGATCGTACCGCCAAACTGATCCACGATTGCCTTTGTAATCGCCATCCCCAGGCCAGTGCCTTCTACCTTTTGGGCTCTGTCTGAATTTTCCCGGGAAAATGTGTCGTAGATGGTTTTCTGAAATTCCTCAGACATTCCGATTCCGGTATCTTCTACGATAAAATGGGTCCGCACGTAATGCCCGCCTGACCGTTCTGTATCTGTCTGCCCGTCCGTGCCTGCCTGCGCCACCGCAGGAAAATCACTGCGCGATGGACGGCTCAGAGCCGGTAAGGCCTCCTGAAAGACACAGACGTCAATTCTGCCTCCCTCTGGCGTAAACTTCATCGCGTTAGAGAGCAGGTTCAGCAGGACCTGACTCAGACGGGTTCCATCGCAGATCAGACCTTCGGAGAGAATCGACCGGATGTAGATATCAAATTCCTGATTTTTCGCCCGGATCTGCGGCTGCACGATATTTACAATATCATCCATCAGCTCACGCAGCGAAACAGGCACCATGCGCATCGCCATCTTGCCGCTCTCAATTTTTGACATATCCAGTATATCATTAATCAATCCCAGCAGATGCCTGCCGGACAGCCTGATTTTTTGCAGACAGTCTTCCACTTTCATGGAATCCTGCGGATTTCTGAGGGCAATCTCCGTCATGCCCATAATCGCGTTCATCGGCGTCCGGATATCGTGGCTCATACTCGAAAGGAAATCGCTCTTTGCCTTATTGGCATGTATCGCTTCCTTCCGCGCCGCTTCCAGGTCCCGCACATAATGCTGTGTCAGTCTGTAATACCGGAAAAATACAAAGATCATACATGCGAGAACAATGGCAAGGGAACCCGCGATTGCCAGAATCCTCACCTGATCCAGGCTGAACATTGTCTGCTTAATCACGCCCTCCGGCATCACTGTCACCAGATACCAGGTAGGCTTGATCGAAATCGGCGTACAATAAATATAGCGTTCTTCCCCATCGACAGAAATCGTCGTGCCATAATCCTCCCTGCTCTCCATGGCGGCGCGCAGCTCCGCCTCATAGATGTCGCTCGTCTTACCGTTTAATGTTTCAAATTCCTCTTCTATCCGTTCAAAATAATTCTCGTCATCGGCAGCGTCCGCGTTCCTTATGACAAAATCTCCATCCATATCAATGATATGGGAATACGCATCCGCATCATCAGTATAAAGATAGAGCGCTTCATTCATATCCTCCATCGGGATGCCTGCCAGCAGCGCAACGCTTTTTTTCCCGTCTCCCAGCTCATACGCAGCGGCCCTTCCAAAAAGAAAAAGCATCTCCCCGCTGCTGTTTATTCCACGTTTGATGACACAGTCATAGGAATCAAGGAGAGTCTGTACATCATCCTCCCCCTCAAACACCATCTCCTCACCATAGACCGTCACCAGCTGCCCGTCTTCCCCATAAAGTCCCAGCCAGGTGAAGCTTCTGGATTCCGCCATTTCGGCAAGCTCCTCCAGCGCTTCTGCACTGTACTCCGCTTCCTCAAGTGGCGCCGAGCGGATCATGGAGTCTACCTGATTCAGCCGCAGCGCCACAATTGTCTGAAACTTCTGCTGAATCTGTTCATTAATCTCTGACACATAAATCTGCCGGATACCTGTAATGGATTCCCTGGTCTTTCCCGTCATAAATGCCGCTAAAAAGGCAAAAACAATGACACAGATCAGCAGCACCGCACCAAAGCTCCATATCAGCAGCCGTCTTGTTCTTTTTTCCATAGCCAGTCGCTCCGTTTTTCCATCAGGCACTTCCATCCGCTGTCATGCTATTTGACCACGGCACAGTTATCCTTCTTCCTGCTTTTCCTGATACAGCTCCAGTATTCTGTCCTCAGACTGCCGGAATGCCTCCAGCACCTTCGGGTTAAACGCGCCGCATTCGCCATTAAAAATCATCTGCATGGCCACCTCATGGCTGTAAGCCTTTTTATAGACACGATCCGAGGTAAGAGCGTCGTAGACATCCGCCACCGCCGCTACCTGCGACCAGATCGAGACCTCATCCCCCGCCAGTCCGTCCGGATATCCCCTGCCGTCCCATCGTTCATGGTGATGCCTGCAGATGTCATAGCTGTAGATATAAGTTCCTTCATCCAGCAGCTCCGGGATTTTCTGAAGGATTTCACAGCCCTTGATGGTATGTCCCTTCATAATCGCAAACTCTTCCGCCGTAAGCGGACCCGGTTTGTTGAGAATCTGATCCGGTATGGAAATTTTCCCTACATCATGAAGCACGGCGGACATCCCGATCTTGTCTATCTCAGCAGCCGGAAGATGATATTCCGGATATCGCTCACTGACCTCCTGCATCAGCAGCCACGTCAATGTGCTCATTCTCCGGACATGCTCTCCGGACTCACAATCCCGGAACTCCACCAGCGCAGCCAGCGTCGCAATCACCGACCGGTTCACCTTCTCCAGGCGCGTTACCTGCTCCGCTACGATACTCTCAAGCTCATTCTGGTAGCTGTACAGGTCGATGATATTTTTAATCCTGTGTTTGATAAAATGACCATAAAATGGTTTGCTGATAATGTCAACCGCGCCGAGATGATAGGCCTCCAGAAGCAGCTCCCTGCTCTCCGATGCCGTAATCAGAAACACCGGAACGGTCCGGATTCTGCCGGTCACATTCATATTCTTCAGGACCCCCAGGCCGTCAATCCCGGGCATCAGAAGGTCCAGCAGCACAGCTGAGATTTCTTCGTTCTGATTCATAATGGCAAGCGCCTCTTCGCCGCCTGCCGCTTCCAGAATATCATATTCATCCTTAAAAATCTCCACCAGAACCGCCCGATTAATCTCCACATCATCCACAATCAATATTGTTTTCTTTTCCATATCCCCGCTTTATTTTCTCCTTGTATACTGCAAACAGGTACGCAAAAGGGAAAAAGCCGCCCCTGCTCCATCTATTCCTGCCCGTGTCTCCTGATACATGCCACGATTTTCTCCTGCACAGGCAGGATCGCCCGGATTTCCTCCTTTGCGCGGCTAATCTCCCCGGCACGCAGCAGATCTACAATCTCCGTATAGGCCTCATACAGCGGCCGGATGGATAAATTTCCAGCGGCACCCTTTAAGGCATGGATGCTCTGGATAGCCTCTGCACAATCGTCCTCCCTAAAATCAGGGCTGACCGGTGTCTTCTGAAGCATATCGGCAAATTTTAACAGCATCCGCTCATAGAGAGCGGCATTCCCCATCAGGCGTTCCGTCCCTTCCTCTACATCCACACCGAGCATTTTCATTTCTTCCAGAAATTTCATAAAACGTACCCTTTCCTTCCGCCGGAGAATCCGGTACAAAACCTGTAAAGATTATAGCATAAAGTCTGAAAAAAGTAAAGCAGAAAAGAGTTCACAGACACATTCCTCGCTTTTAAACAATTGGAAAACAAAAAGGCGCATGAAACAGAAACGATCTGCCATGCGCCTGGCTCAATTATCTATTAACGATTCCCTGTCACACGGCAATTACTCCGCCGTCTTGAAGGCGTCGATGTAAGCCTGTGCCTCTTCCTCACTCATACCGTTAGCAGTCAGCTGGCTGATGTACCAGTCTTCCGCTCCGGAGCAAGCCTCTTTGAAAGAGTCAGAGTCGATCTCATCGAGTGTGGTAACTTCCATCGCGCCGGACTCGGTCCACTCAGCAACCAGTTCTTCCACGTTTTCACGGTTGATTGCGATCTGGTAAGCAACTGCCTTGGCGGCATTTTCGTCAATGACAGCCTTCTGCTCATCTGTAAACTGATCATACGCAGACTGGTTGATGCAGAAGAACAGGCAGTCGTAGTAAGCGTTCCACAGAGAAATGTAATCCTGCACGTCCTGTACAGAGTTCGAAGCGATAGCGGTCTCCGGGTTCTCCTCACCGTCTACCGTGCCCTGCTGCAGCGCCGTATAGGTCTCGGACCAGTTCATAACGGTCGCGTCGCAGCCCCACTCACTGTAAACCTCTGCGCACAGATCGTTTGAGCATATGCGCATCTTGATATCAGCCAGGTCAGATACAGTAGTAATGGCTTTCTTGGAATTGGTGATCTGACGGAAGCCGTTTTCACCGATGCCTTCGCAAACCAGTCCGTACTCCGCGAGCACTTCCTTCAGCGCTTCTCCGCCCTCGCCGGCCATGGCCGCGTCAACGTCGTCATAATCTTCAAACAGATACGGCAGAGATACTACATTGAAACGGGTGTCAAAGTTTGCATAGATCAGGTTTGAGTGCATGGATACCTGAATCGTAGCTCCGTCCATCAGTGCCTGGATACCGTCGGTCTGAGAGCCATTGGTAAGCTGGTCCGCAGCATACACATTGACCATAACCGCGCCGTCTGTGGATTCCTGCATTAATGCGTTAAAATAATAGCCAGCCTGTGCCCAGGTTGATGTGTCGCCGGTGGAGCAGGTGTAGTTCCACACGGTAACCGGCCACTCGTCTGTGCCTGTGTAGACCGCCGCCTCCTCAGAAGCTACGTACACGTCCGAGGCTTCATAGTCCGCGTAGTCTGCCGAAGCAAGCGTGCTCGGTGAGAGAATCGCCGCAGCGAGACATAAGGAAAGTGCTTTTTTCCAGTTCTTCATGATTCTTCCTCCTGTGAATGAAATATGGGTACCATTCCGAACAGCATCTACCGTATCCTGGCTCAGACATGCGGCCTGCTGTCCCGAATCGTTATAAAAATATATGTATACAGCTCTGTCGGCCATAAACATCAGGCATGAAGCATTTCCGCAATTGCGCGTGCCGTAATATCAGCAAAGCGCACATCGCCTACAGCAGCAGCAGACTGATCTGCGGAATGTAGGTGAGCAGCAGCAGCACGATCAGGCAGGCGATGATCATCGGAATGACTGCCTTTGAAATCATGGGCAATGTCACATGGTAATATTCCTCCCTGCCGGAAGCCAGTGAAGCAGCCGCGTTTTTGATCCGCAGCCCCATGGCGACAAAAAGGTTGACGCCTACCGGCGGTGTTACCTGTCCGATGGCCAGGTTGACGGTGATCATAATGCCAAATGCTACCGGATCATACCCAAGTGACTTCGCCACGGGCAGCATGACCGGAACGAAAATGTACATTGCGGAGTTTGCGTCAATAAAGCAGCCGGCAATGAGCAGAATAATGTTGACAATGATCAGGAACACCACCCGGTTCGTGGACACACTGGTCAGCAGCGCCTGCGCGGCGGAAGAAATGCCAAACAGCGTACAGCAGTAAGAAAACAGGGAAGCCGATGCGACAATCAGCATGATACTGCCGCTCGTCTTTGCCGAATCCACAAAAATCTCAAACAGCTCCTTAAGGCGAATCTGCCGATAGATAAAAATACCTACAATCAGGCCATATACCACAGCCACCGCCGCGGCCTCTGTCGGTGTAAAAATACCACCGTAAATACCGCCAAGGATAATCACCGGCATCAGCAGTCCCCAGACCGCATCCTTAAAGCTGTTCCAGCGCTCCCTCCAGCTGCGCTTTTCATGGGGCGGCTGGATATTCTTTTTCTTTGCCTCAATCATCACGACAATCGCCAGCGCGACGCCCATCAGGATTCCCGGAATGATGCCTGCCATAAACAGGTCGCCTACGCTCTCGCCGGAAATCGACGCATATACGACAAAGGCGATTGACGGCGGGATGACAATCGCGATCGAGCTCGACGTAGCCATCAGCGCTTCCGCAAACGACACCGTGAAGCCAGACTCAATCATCGCCGGAATCAGTACAGCGCCAAGCGCGGCCACGGTTGCGGGACCGGAGCCGGAAATCGCGCCGAAAAAGCAGGCCACGATGACACACACGATCGCCATGCCGCCCTTGCGGTGGCCAATGCAGTCGTCAATAAAGCGAACCAGATGCGTCGAAATGCCCGCTTTTGCCATAATATTACCCGACAGCACAAAGAACGGAATCGCCAGCAGCAGGAATTTCGAGATTCCCGTATAGGTGTTCGTGGCGATGATGCTCAGGTTCAGATTGGAGTACATAAGCTGCGTACTCGACGCGAACAGAATCGTAAAAACGGAACTCAGTCCCAGACAGATGCCGATCGGTACCCCGATAAACAACAGGATAAAAAAGGAAATAAACAAAACCGCTGTAATCATTTCTCCGTCCCCTCCTCTGTCGTTGCCTGTCCGGAAGCATTCTCTGTCAGATCCTGGCTGCAGTATACGATACAGTTCTCAATAAAATGAAGTGCCAGTGAAATTCCGCCGATCAGAACGAACGACCAGAAGATCACCTTTGGAATATGCAGAATCGGACTTAAGGTCTTGTCCGCCTTCATCCGGCCCCATCCCTCATAGGCAAGAATCAGGGAATAAGCCACACACGCAATGGTGGAAAGAACATTCAGCACCTTCTTCCCGCGCGGTCCCACCATATCCGGAACCAGCGACAGGCTGGTCAGTCCGCCTGGTCTTCTGGCCGCCACACCCGCAGCCAGCAGCGAAAGCAGCACAAAAACCGCAATGACAATCTCCTCCGTAAAACCCCACGAATGCTGGAATACCTTCCTCGCGACCACATTTCCGAATGTCAGTCCCAGAATCAGAACAAATGCCAGCGTCAGGACAATGTTCTCAATCATCGTCAGCACATCCATAATCTTCCGGTAAACCTTCATCAGACACCTCCTGCTTGTTTTCACAATTCATTTCAATTTTTACCGGTACCATGCAAAACCGATCACTCTGCAGAAATCTCTCCGACAGGGAATTGTGGAGAACTTTCCTGTCGGATAAAAAAAGCCCATCCATCCCACCAAGGGACGAACAGACAATCCGCGGTACCACCCTGTTTTCGCATAAAAAGCGACCTCTCTATAGCTCCGATAACGGGGAACCACTCCGTCAGACACTACTTTTCCATGCCAGACGATTCGCTATACGAATTCCTCACGCACAGACTGTCGCATCTGCTTCTCCGGGCTGATCTTCCATGAGTGATACACACTGTCTCGCAGCACCCGACAGCTCTCTGAGTGAATCCTTCTCAAGTACTCTTCCCATCAACAACATTTTATCGTACTTTTCAAAACTTTCTTCATTATAAACACGAAAAATGACTGCGTCAAGTTTTTTTTGGTAAAAATTCATGTTTCTGAAAATAATTTCGGCTTTTTCTCTGTCAGAAAAAGGATAGCTGTTACAGAAAAACAATTTTTGCAGCGCAATAGATCAGCAGCAGTGCCATCACGCTGTTCACCGCCTTATAATACCTGTTGTAGAGAGGGCAAAGCAGGCTGCCCGCCGCAGCCCAGATCAGATTGCCCAGACCGCAGCAGGCAGTCATGGTCAGTGCAAACAGAACCACCAGCCAGACGCTGTGACCATAAGGCAGAAAATACCCGGGATAAGAAGCCAGCCCCAACATGATAACCTTCACATTAAGAAACTGAAGCAGGAAGCCATTCCAGAAGGTCAATGGCCGTTCTACGCTCTTCCCTTCCGTCTCGACCGGACTGCGCCGAAAAGTCTTGTACGCCAGATACAAAATATAGGCAGCTCCCACGTACTTAAAGACAGGCGCGACAGATGGAATCAGTGTCCCCAGTGCACTGCAGAAACCACCCGCGATCAGCATCACGGTTACCAGGCCGCTCCAGATGCCAAGAAGCAGCCTGATACAGCGGCAAAATCCAAACTGTCCGGCCGCTGCCAGCAGAAGGACATTGTTTGGCCCCGGCAGAACCGTAGTCGCACACGCATAAGCCACGAAAGATAAATAGGTACTCAAAGTCATGTGAAATGCCCTCCATATCAGAGAAACGCAGCAGCCTGTATCCTTGATTCATCTCCAGGCTCGCTGTCCATTCATTAAGGATCACTGCGTTCTCTTTTTCGCTATATCCCTGCAGATCTTTTTCCCGGTTACGGGTCACACCTTGACCAAATTTACTTTATTTTTACCTCTACAGGTGTTTCTTGTCATTTACTTTTCCATTTAAGTCCGAAGCCTCAATGTTTTCAGATGCGCCTTCCGCTCCGGCGTGACCCGGTAACTTTCGACTGCCTTCTGTATCGTCTTATTGTGCGTCCATGGGTCAAGGCGTCTCTCCTCTATAAACGGCAAAATCAAATCATACTGTTTTGCCAGGGCCGTAGCAAAATACCAGGCTGCCATCATGCTGATATAGTATGGCCGATCATCAGCCATCGGCTCTTTTTCGTCCAGGCATCCCGGCGGATTTTCTTCTGAACGCCCCTTCTGGCCCACGCTGCGAAAGTACGCCCTGTCAGAAGGGATCGCTGCCACCTGCTCCGCGTATTTTACCGCAAACCGGTCATCGAGGAAATAACGCATCAGCATGCCAATTCCAAAGCGTACGGTATAAATATGGGAAGAAGCAAGCCAGCGCTCCATACAGGGAAGCAGCTTTTCCGGATTCTTTTTAAAAACGCCCGGAGAAAGCTGGTCGCAGGTCGCCCAGTTATCGATATAAGGTAAAAACAGTTCCAATTCTCCCAGGCAGGCCGATAAATTCTTTTCCTCCGCAATCAGAAATGCGTGCAGCTGATTCTCCTCAAAATAAAAATGCGGAAGTTCTTTCATAAACCTGAGAATTTCACCCGCTGTATCAGCCGCCGCATCAAAATCGGTATCTGCTTTCACAGCCTTCAGCGCCTTCGCATACTCTTTTGCAAGCGCACGAAGAGCAGGCGTCCGCACGCCAATAAATCTCTCCCTGGAAAGCGTCGGCGTCAGATTGCTCTGAAAATTCGCGTATTTGAGATCCTGAAGCTCAAAAAGACGGTTTTGTATCGATGTCATAACTGTTCCCAACTCGCTGCCACTACGTTTTCAACCCTGACCACGCAGCGAATGCGTGGTCGGGTTGTGACCAATAACCCCAATCTCTTTATCATCGTAATCGTTCCGAATCACTACAGGCACCGCCATCTATCACTTTTTTCGCATACTGCAAAACCGGTAATTCTCTTTTGGCGATGAGCCTGCCTAATTTCGTATCTGCACGTCGTTCATACTCACGAACCGCTTCCTGATAATCCAATTTCAGGGCTGACAGATGGAACTCATTCTTTTCATCCTCCGTCAGATTCGTTTCACCAAAGGAAATAGCCTGACATAAATAATAATGATTTACGTTATGCCTGTGAATCAGATTATAATAATCCTCGACAACCCCCAGCTTACAGATAATTTCAACCTCTGCCCCCAGTTCTTCGCGAAGCTCTCGCCTGAGTGCATCCGGGAAGTTCTCACCAGGTTCTACTCCGCCGCCAGATGTCTCAATAATGGCAGCCTTTCCAAAATCGTCATCCCGGAATGCTCTCACAAAATAAAACGTCAAATCAAAATGATTCTCGCTGTCAAATACAATCGCCCGGACAATCTGCCTGTCATGGTCGATATAATCCAGCGGCCACTCTTCATCCCTTAACTTAATATGAAATTCTTCACACATATGTATCTTCCTCTTGCAGCTCTGCACGAGCAGCCTTCAGGCTCCAATATGCCGGTTTACTTCCAGCTTATCCAATATTCCATTCGCGGTCACTCCCGGGTGTGTGACATAAATCCTGCAGATTTCCTCTACAAAAGATTCATTCAACTTCAATTCCTCTGCAATCTGCGAAATTGTCTTTCCCCTGTTCATTCTTTTCAGAATGCCGGAGATCAGAAGAAGAAGCGCCCCTGATGATAGTTCCATCGGATCACTATATGCTCCACGACGACGCGCATCTGCCGTGGCAATCGGCTTCTCATTCTTTTCGGAAGACGTATCTTCCACCCCGATCGTGAGTTTTTCTATCTGCCAGCGTTTTCCTTTGATTTGCAGAACAGCCATGGACAATTCCGACCGAAAACGCCTTCGCCCACAGGCACCCGGATTCAGCCACAGGCGCCCATCCATTATGTCCTCCTGAAATCTGTGTGTATGCCCGGAAATAACAATATCACAGCCCTCCGGAATCACGGCTTTCTTCCTGTTATGTACCACAAAGAAATGCAGCTGCTCCAGTTCAAACTCCAGCGCCTCCGGAATTCGCACTGCCCAATCCCCGTCTGCATTGCCTCGTACCAGATACAAAATGCTGTTTTCTGACAGATTTGCTTTTATCTGATCAACAATCTCCGGTTTGCTGATATCACCGGCATGAATCACTGCATCCGCCAGGCGAATCTGTTCAAGAACCTCTGCCCGAAGTACATCGTGCGTATCTGAAATCACAGCAACCCGCATAGTTTTCCCCCTGCCCAATTCTAAAGAATATTGTCTGCACAGGCTAATTTTCCTGCTTTCAAATAACTGTTTATTTATAACTATTCAAGACAACACGAAGCAGTAGATACGATTGTTTTCCCTAAATAAACACACTCATAATCCATAAATAACATTCAACAATTCTGACCCTGACTTTGTCCGATAGACTCTGTCTCGGAAACGCACAATCTGATCCTTTCGTGCCTGACTCTCATCCGCATTCACCAGAAAATCCGCCTCCAGGAGAATCTGATAATCAATCCCATCGACCGGCTCCAACGTATGATGATGCCCTACCAAATAACAAATCCGTTCCAGCTGTGTCTCCGGCAAGCCCATATCCGCATAGAAATCTCTGGCCATTGAGGGTCCTTCCAACTCCTGATGCATTCCATCCGCACCACCATATTTCTCTCTGCAAAGCGGGCAGGCAATATCATGCACAATCGCCGCAAGCTCCAGTGTTTCCTGCGTGTATGCGTCCAACTCTTCCAGTTCACCGATCGTTTTTGCAAATGCCCATACCTTCTGGAAATGATTAATGTCATGGTGGCTCTTCGCCGCCGATCCCTGTGCATAGAACTGAATCATTTTCACCATTGCATCTGATACTGACATAGTCTGTACTCCTCTATTTACAAGATTCGCGATAGGGGCTTTTCCCCACATGCTATAGGCTTTCATACGGTCTTCGCAGCAGGTGCGAAGACCCGATCTGAATAGTTACTAAAATTCTAGTAAAATATAGCACATCCATTTAATCATGTAAATAAAATAGTTCTCAAAAAAGGTTGAAAAAAAAAGGCTCTATGATATAGTAGGTGCAGGCAAACGAAATCAATGAGCATAAGTACGAAAGCCCAGAGTGCTGCTACACTCTGGGCTTTCTCCCTCTTAGCGATGAGGTCATCCGTTCAGGCCAGTGTTACCGACTAAAAAAACTCAGCAGAGTAACCCCTGCTGAGTCTTCTATTATTCATATACTTTTCGACATTTACATCTCAATTACGCAATGATGGAAGCCACACGGCCTGATCCTACGGTACGGCCACCCTCACGGATAGCGAATGTAAGACCCTGCTCCATAGCGATCGGATGGATCAGCTCGATGGTCATCTCTACGTTGTCACCAGGCATGCACATCTCTGTGCCTTCCGGAAGGTTGATCACACCAGTAACGTCAGTTGTTCTGAAATAGAACTGCGGACGATAGTTGTTGAAGAACGGTGTGTGACGGCCACCCTCGTCTTTGGTCAGTACGTAAACCTGAGCGGTGAACTTGGTATGGCATTTGATGCTGCCCGGCTTGCAGATAACCTGGCCACGCTCGATATCTGTTCTGCGGATACCACGAAGCAGAGTACCGATATTGTCACCAGCCTGCGCATAGTCAAGCAGCTTGCGGAACATCTCAATACCAGTAACCGTTGTCTTCTGGATCTCTTCCTTTACACCTACGATCTCAACTTCCTCGTTCAGCTTCAGAGTACCACGCTCTACACGGCCAGTAGCAACCGTACCACGGCCTGTGATGGTGAATACGTCCTCAACCGGCATAAGGAACGGCTGATCGGTCGCACGCTGCGGATCCGGAACCCAGCTGTCAACAGCATCCATGAGCTCCATGATCTTGTCGCCCCACTCTCCGTCCGGCTCTTCCAGAGCCTTCAGAGCGGAACCCTGAATGATCGGCGTATCATCGCCCGGGAACTCATACTCGTTCAGCAGCTCACGGATCTCCATATCAACCAGCTCAAGGAGCTCCTCATCATCTACCATATCTACCTTATTCATAAATACAACGATATACGGAACACCTACCTGACGGGACAGAAGGATATGCTCCTTTGTCTGAGCCATAACACCATCCGTAGCAGCTACTACAAGGATCGCGCCGTCCATCTGTGCAGCACCAGTGATCATGTTCTTTACATAGTCTGCATGGCCTGGGCAGTCAACGTGAGCGTAATGTCTGTGCTCGGTCTCATACTCTACGTGAGCAGTAGAAATTGTGATACCACGCTCTCTCTCTTCCGGAGCCTTATCGATGTTATCAAAGCTTGTCTCTACGTTACCTGCGACTCTGTGGGAAAGAACCTTTGTGATTGCAGCAGTCAGAGTTGTTTTACCATGATCGACATGACCGATGGTACCGATGTTACAATGCGGTTTCGTTCTTTCAAATTTAGCCTTTGCCATTTTGAATGTCCTCCTTAATTCAATCGATTCTGAGTTAATCTTTCTTTCAGGCAGAAATCCTTTTCTGTCTGCCGCGCCAGGCGAATGCAGCGCAGGCTGCAATTTCTCATCCGCCCTTGCGCATCAATACAGGCTGTTCTGATTATATTTCAAAACATCCCGCTTTTCAAGCTTTTTTTTGCATATTATGGTGCAAATTAAGCTTCTTTTTTATCTCCTGCCTGTCCCGCTCCAAAAGAGTGGTTCACAGGCAGGTATATTTCAGAAAGCAAGAAACTGTTTTCTGTGATTATTTGGACTTCGCGCTCAGTACCTTCTCCTGTACAGACTTCGGTACCTGCTCGTAACGTTCGAAGAACATGGAGTAGTTTCCACGACCCTGTGTCTTAGAACGAAGATCGGTGGAGTAGCCAAACATCTCTGCCAGCGGCACGAAACCTCTGACAATCTTGCCGCCACCGAGGTCATCCATACCCTCGATTCTGCCGCGGCGAGAGTTGATGTCGCCAATGACGTCGCCCATATATTCTTCCGGCATCGTCACTTCCACCTTCATGATCGGCTCAAGCAGAACCGGATTGCCCTGCTTCATCGCATCCTTGAACGCAAGGGAACCTGCGATGTGGAATGCCATCTCACTGGAGTCGACCTCATGATAAGATCCGTCGTATACGTTCGCGTGTACACCGAGTACCGGATATCCGCCAAGGACGCCTGCCTTTGCAGCTTCCTCGATACCTTCGCCGACCGCCGGAATGTATTCCTTCGGAATCGCACCGCCAACTACGGTAGACTCGAACTGGAAGGTCTCTTCCCCGTTCGGATCCATCGGTGTAAAGATCACCTTGCAGTGACCATACTGGCCACGGCCGCCGGACTGCTTCGCATACTTGCTATCGACCGTAACTTCCTTCGTAAAGGTCTCCTTGTAAGCAACCTGCGGGGCACCTACATTTGCCTCTACCTTGAATTCACGGAGCAGACGATCTACGATAATCTCCAGGTGAAGCTCACCCATACCGGCGATAATGGTCTGGCCAGTCTCCGGATCCGTGTGTGCACGGAAGGTCGGGTCTTCTTCTGCCAGCTTCGCGAGAGCTTCGCCCATCTTGCCCTGACCTGCCTTTGTCTTCGGCTCGATCGCCAGCTCAATAACCGGCTCCGGGAATTCCATGGATTCCAGAATTACCGGATGCTGCTCATCGCAGATCGTATCACCGGTGGTTGTCAGCTTAAAGCCAACCGCCGCCGCGATATCACCAGAATAAACCTTTGTCAGCTCGGCTCTCTTATTCGCATGCATCTGCAGGATACGTCCAACACGCTCCTTCTTGCCCTTCGTCGCATTCAGTACATAAGAACCTGCATTCATGGTACCAGAGTAAACACGGAAGAAAGCAAGCTTTCCAACAAACGGGTCCGCCATGATCTTAAACGCCAGAGCGGAAAACGGCTCATCATCCGACGAGTGTCTCACGACTTCATTTCCATCCAGATCGGTACCCTTAATCGGCGGAATATCGATCGGGGACGGCATGTATTCAATTACAGCGTCCAGCATCTTCTGTACACCCTTGTTCCGATAAGCGCTTCCGCAGCACACCGGGACAGCAGTACACTCGCAGGTCGCTTTTCTCAGCGCTGCCTTCATCTGCTCAACTGACGGCTCTTCGCCCTCGAGATACATCATTGTAAGGTCGTCGTCCAGCTCGCAGGCCTTCTCTACCAGCTCCGCACGATACAGCTCCGCGTCATCCTTCATATCTTCCGGAATATCCGTGATTGTGATGTCCTCGCCCTTATCATCATTGTAGATGTAAGCTTTCATCTCGAACAGGTCAATAATGCCCTTAAAATCATCCTCTTTGCCGATCGGCAGCTGAAGAATGATCGCATTCTTGCCAAGTCTGTTGCGGATCTGATCAACTGCTCCGTAGAAATCCGCGCCCATGATATCCATCTTATTAATAAATGCCATACGCGGAACATTATAAGTGTCCGCCTGTCTCCAGACATTCTCTGACTGCGGCTCAACGCCACCCTTTGCACAGAAGACGCCGACAGCGCCATCCAGAACACGCAGGGAACGCTCCACTTCAACCGTGAAATCCACGTGCCCGGGAGTATCAATGATATTGATACGATGCTCCAGAGCGCCTGGCTTCGGCCTGCAGTTTTCTTCAAGCGTCCAGTGGCATGTGGTCGCGGCGGAAGTAATGGTGATACCTCTTTCCTGTTCCTGCTCCATCCAGTCCATTGTAGCGGTACCTTCATGCGTATCGCCGATTTTGTAATTCACACCTGTGTAATACAAAATACGCTCAGTCAATGTAGTCTTACCTGCATCGATATGCGCCATGATACCGATATTTCTGGTTCTCTCTAATGGATATTCTCTCCCAGCCAAAATTTTTTCCTCCTCATCAGAGAGATGGCATTGTTACTATGCCGCTCCCTGTTTTAGAATCTGTAATGAGCAAAAGCCTTGTTTGCCTCCGCCATCTTGTGCATATCTTCTTTTCTCTTCACAGACGCACCGGTATTATTCGCTGCATCCATCAATTCATTTGCCAGACGATCCTGCATGGTCTTCTCGCCTCTCTTGCGGGAAAACATGGTAATCCAGCGAAGCGCCAGAGCCTGACGACGATCCGGCCGTACCTCGATCGGCACCTGATAGGTGGCACCACCGACACGTCTTGCCTTTACTTCCAGTACCGGCATAACGTTGTTCATGGCTGCCTCAAAGGTCTCGATCGCCGGCTTTCCTGTCTTCTGCTCGATCGTCTCAAATGCTCCGTATACAATTTTCTGAGCAACACCCTTCTTGCCGTCAAGCATGATATTGTTGATCAGCTTGGTCACGACTTTACTTCCGTAGATCGGGTCTGCTAATACGTCCCTCTTCTGAATATGTCCTTTCCGTGGCACGCTACTTCCCTCCTTAATTAAAAATTAAATCACAGGTACTCACGATTGTTTCTCTCCGTGTTCATGCTTGGATCCGAATGTCCTTCTCCGGCACTTCTGCTGCATTGCGCATGCTTATACGCCGTCTCCGGGTCATTCTTTCCTGGACTTCTATATTAACCTGCAACCACCTGGTAATACGAACTCCGCATAAGGTGAAACAAATTTCAGTTTTCATGTGATACTTTTGTTAAGATACCGAATCAGAAATTATTTCTTAGCCTCTTTCGGTCTCTTTGCTCCATACTTGGAACGTGCCTGTCTTCTCTTGGCAACGCCCGCAGTATCCAGCGTACCTCTGACAATATGATATCTGGTACCCGGAAGGTCCTTTACTCTGCCTCCGCGGATCAGCACGACACTATGCTCCTGAAGGTTATGTCCCTCTCCCGGAATATAGCTCGTCACCTCAATACCATTGGAAAGACGTACTCTGGCGATTTTACGCAGCGCCGAGTTCGGCTTCTTCGGGGTAGCGGTCTTCACTGCTGTGCACACACCTCTCTTCTGCGGTGAGGATGTATTGGTCTGCTTCTTGTGAAGAGAATTGTATCCTTTCTGGAGAGCCGGTGCCGTTGACTTCTTGACAGATGTCTGTCTGCCCTTTCTTACTAACTGGTTAAATGTTGGCATTACTACTTTCACCTCCTGATAGAATCGAGTTCATACCTGCGTTCCGTATCTGCCTTCTTCGGAAGGCTGCCGAAACGCATTTCTGCTCTGTGGTTGCCTGGAAATACGCGCAAAAAAAGAAACCCGAATTGCGCACTTGGTTATTATACGAAAGCCGTATTTTCTTGTCAAGCGGTTTTTTCCTCTTTTCCAGCCTGATTTGCGCTTTTTTTCAAATTTTTTTCACCCGGCTTTCCTTTCCTTTACCGGTTTTACAGATACAAATCTTATTTATTTGTGAAAAAACTAGACACTGACAAAAGAGAATGCTAAAATATGAGTCGCTGAAACACTGTCTGGTCCAGACAGTTCTTTCTCTTTCCCACATAAATGATTGTTATCGCAGGAAGGAAACGTAATAAATGCTTATTAAATTGCTAAAACCATTATCTTTTATACCGGCACTTGTGCTTATGTTTGTGATTTTTTCCTTTTCTTCGCAGGATGGCGATACCTCCTCTAATCTCAGCTACGAGGTAAGCTATACGATCGTTGAAGCCGGGAACGTGATCCTGGACGCGGATCTGCAGCCTTCTGAGATTTCCAGTCTGGCGACACGCTTTAACGGCGTCGTCCGGAAGCTCGCGCATATGACCGAGTACTTTGCCCTTGCAGTCGCAGTCTCATTTCCACTGTATGTCTATGGTCTTCGCGGACTGCCCCTCATGCTTGTCGCCGGTTTGTTCTGCGTAGCCTTTGCCGCCAGCGACGAGTTCCATCAATCCTTTGTCGATGGACGCGGCCCGGGGGTTCGGGATGTCCTGATCGACTCCTTCGGCGTTTTCTGGGGCATCGTTCTTGTACGTATCATCGGCTGGACCGGCCGGAAGACGATCTTCCGTCCTTTTAGCAGGAAGAAAAAGAGCAAAAGGAACGGGGAAGCAGCGGCCACGGAAGATACTTCCTATTATAATACTTCTTCCGTCTATCCACCGCCTGCCCAGAATCGGCCGTCCTATCAGAGTATGGCCCGCTCCTGCCAGGGTCCGACTTCCGCGCAGAATCCTCAGATGTACCGCAGCGCACAGTCTTATTCCGGACAAATGCCCATCAATGGCAGCCCTCAGCCTGCTTCTTCTTCCAAAAAGAAGCGGCATAACAGCGCAGAAGAGCTTTCCGAAGACATGTCATTGAAAAAGTTAATCCACGATCTGACGGACAAGGATAAGGGAAACGAATAACCGAATCTTGTTTCACAGCAAAATTGTTCTGAAAAACCCCGGCTGATTTCGCCGGGGTTTTCTGTCTCTGCATGGTTGAACTGCCTGATTCTTCCTTCTATACTACAGACTCTCGGATGGGAATGTCATCCTCTTCGGATCACTCCTCTTCGCTCTCCGGCTGTTCGTTTACCGGAGCTTCCACGGAAGATGCGGCTTCCGTTTCTGTGTCCTCACTCTCCTGGAAAAGCTCCGGCTCCGTTTCAGCATCAACAGACCGGCTGTCTTCCGGTTCTGTTTTTTCCGGCTCCGTTTCCTCTCCAAGCTCACCAAGCGTCATCTCCTGTGACGCATCTACCGGCTCAAGAGATTCATCCTCATCGTCGTATTCGTCAAGCAGCATCTGCTCATACTCATAATCATCCGTGCCTGACGTATCAATCGCGACATTGCGATAACGCTTCATACCCGTACCGGCAGGAATCAGTTGACCAATAATGACATTTTCCTTAAGGCCAACCAGCGGGTCTACCTTCCCCTTGATGGCTGCTTCTGCCAGAACCTTTGTGGTCTCCTGGAAGGAAGCTGCTGACAGGAACGAATTCGTTGCCAGAGAAGCTTTCGTGATACCAAGCATAATACGCTTGCCTTCCGCAGGTTCTTTTCCCTCGGCGATCATCTGCGCATTCTTATCCTCATACTCCAGAATATCCACGAGACTGCCTGGCAGGAAATCCGTATCTCCGTTTGTCTCAATGCGAATCTTTTTCAGCATCTGACGAACGATGACTTCAATATGCTTGTCATTGATTTCCACGCCCTGAAGACGATATACACGCTGTACTTCACGCAGCATATAATCCTGCACCGCTTCAATCCCCTTGATCTTCAGGATGTCATGCGGGTTTACACTACCTTCTGTCAGCTCGTCGCCGGCCTCAAGATAAGTGCCGTCTACGGGCTTCATTCGGGAACCGTACGGAATCAGGTAAGTCTTGGACTCACCGGTCTCTTCATTCGTCACCACGATCTCGCGTTTTTTCTTCGTATCCCGCAGAGAGGCCATACCGGCAATCTCCGTAATGATCGCAAGTCCCTTCGGTTTTCTCGCTTCAAAAAGCTCCTCGACACGCGGAAGACCCTGTGTGATATCGCCGCCGGCCACGCCGCCCGTATGGAACGTACGCATGGTCAGCTGCGTACCCGGCTCACCGATCGACTGTGCCGCGATGATACCGACAGACTCGCCTACCTGAACCGGTTCTCCGGTTGCCATGTTCGCGCCGTAGCATTTTGAACAGATGCCAATATGAGAACGGCAGGTCAGAATCGAACGGATCTTAATTTTTTCAAACGGCTTGCCTTCTGCGTCCACACCCTCCTTCATAATCCGGGCGGCACGCTTCGGTGTGATCATATGATTCGCTTTTACAATGATCTCGCCATCCTTATCACAGATATCCTCGCAGGAGAAACGGTCTGTAATACGCTCCTGGATATTCTCAATCTCCTCTTTTCCATCGGAGAACGTATGGACATACATACCCGGAATCTCGTCGCTGCCTTCGCAGCAATCCGTCTCGCGGACAATCAGGTCCTGTGACACATCGACCAGACGCCTGGTCAGATAACCAGAGTCAGCCGTACGCAATGCGGTATCGGAAAGTCCCTTACGGGCACCATGCGCGGACATAAAGTACTCCAGTACGTCCAGACCCTCACGGAAGTTCGACTTGATTGGCAGCTCAATCG
Source organism: Lachnospiraceae bacterium (assembly GCA_021202635.1). Lineage (GTDB taxonomy): Bacteria > Bacillota > Clostridia > Lachnospirales > Lachnospiraceae > Choladousia. Next base: position 34,062 of record JAJQCQ010000093.1, read on the forward strand.
TGTGACCGGTCGTATCTGCCATCAGTCCACGCATACCAGCCAGCTGCTTAATCTGCTTATTCGATCCACGCGCGCCGGAATCCGCCATCATGAAAATATTGTTATACTTGTCCAGTCCGTCGAGAAGCGCTTTTGTCAGAACATCATCCGTATCCTTCCAGGTCTCTACGACTTCCTTGTAACGCTCCTCATCCGTGATCAGGCCACGCTTGTAGTTTCTGGTTATCTTATCCACCGTATCCTGGGCCTGTTTAATCAGCTCCGGCTTCTGCGGCGGCACCGTCATATCTGAAATGGATACCGTCATCGCCGCCTTGGTGGAATACTTATACCCCATCGCCTTGATATCATCAAGCACTTCCGCCGTCTTTGTGGAACCATGTGTATTGATTACCCGCTCCAGAATACTCTTGAGCTCTTTTTTCTTTACAAGGAAATCCACTTCAAGCTTCAGCTCATTGCCCGGCACAGAACGATCTACAAAACCCAGATCCTGCGGCAAAATCTCGTTAAAGAGGAAGCGGCCGAGTGTAGATTCCACATCATCCGTCAGCACACTGCCATCCGGCATCTTCTTCGTCATGCGAACCCTGATCTTTGACTGCAGTGTAATGAATTTATTTTCATAGGCCAGGATCGCCTCCGCAACGTTCTTAAAGAATTTTCCTTCCCCAAGAACACCCGGGCGCATCTGTGTCAGGTAGTAAATACCAAGCACCATATCCTGAGAAGGCACCGCCACCGGTCCTCCGTCAGAAGGCTTCAAAAGGTTGTTCGGAGAGAGCATCAGGAAACGGCATTCTGCCTGCGCTTCCACCGACAGCGGAAGGTGCACGGCCATCTGATCGCCGTCAAAGTCCGCGTTAAACGCCGTACACACAAGCGGATGAAGCTTGATTGCCTTGCCCTCGACCAGAATCGGCTCGAACGCCTGAATTCCCAGGCGGTGAAGGGTAGGAGCACGGTTCAGCATTACCGGGTGCTCTTTGATGACATCCTCCAGGACGTCCCACACCTCCGGCTGCAGACGCTCTACCATCTTTTTCGCGTTTTTAATGTTGTGTGACGTGCCGTTTTCTACCAGCTCCTTCATAACAAAGGGCTTAAAAAGCTCAATCGCCATCTCTTTTGGCAGACCACACTGGTAAATCTTCAGCTCCGGCCCAACGACAATAACGGAACGTCCGGAATAATCGACACGCTTGCCCAGCAGGTTCTGGCGGAAACGACCAGACTTACCTTTTAACATATCGGAAAGTGACTTTAATGCCCGGTTCCCCGGTCCAGTCACCGGACGGCCGCGACGGCCGTTGTCAATCAGCGCATCCACCGCTTCCTGCAGCATACGCTTTTCATTGCGCACAATAATATCCGGCGCACCGAGCTCCAGTAATCGCTTCAGACGATTGTTGCGGTTAATGATGCGGCGATACAGGTCATTCAGGTCTGACGTGGCAAACCGGCCGCCGTCAAGCTGCACCATCGGGCGCAGATCCGGCGGAATCACAGGAATCACCGTCATTACCATCCATTCCGGATGGTTGCCCGACTCCCGGAACGCCTCAACGACTTCCAGCCGTTTAATGATTCTGGCGCGCTTCTGACCGGTCGAATCCTTGAGCGCAGCCTTCAGCTCTTTGGATTCCTTCTCGACATCAATCGCTTCCAGAAGCTCCTTGACCGATTCAGCTCCCATACCTGCGCGGAATTTTTTACCCCACTTTTCTTTCGCTTCCTGGTACTCTCTTTCCGTCAGCACCTGCTTGTAATGCAGATCCGACTCCCCCGGATCCAGAACAATATAATTCGCAAAGTAAAGAATCTTCTCAAGCACACGCGGAGAGATATCCAGAATGAGACCCATTCTGGAAGGAATCCCCTTGAAGTACCAGATATGGGATACCGGAGCCGCCAGCTCAATATGTCCCATACGCTCACGGCGGACAGAGGATTTTGTCACTTCCACACCGCAGCGGTCACATATTACACCTTTATAACGAATTTTTTTATACTTTCCGCAATGGCATTCCCAGTCCTTACTCGGGCCAAAAATGCGTTCACAGAACAAACCGTCTTTTTCCGGTTTTAAAGTCCTGTAATTGATCGTCTCCGGCTTTTTGACCTCTCCATGAGACCACTCCCGGGTTTTTTCAGGAGAAGCCAGACCGATCTTGATGGCATCAAACGTCATCGGCTGATACACTTCATTGCTATTTGTCTCTGGCATTGATGGTACTCCTTTCACACGTTAGTCTTCGTCAAGAGATGCTTCCATTTCCAAATCATACATCATATCCAGCTCGTCGTCATTGACTGTACTGCTGCTCTCTTCCTCAACGGAGACAAGCTCATCTCCCGCAAATTCCTGGCGGCTGAATCCGTAACGACCCAGCGGCTCATCCTCTTTATCGTTGTATCTGCGGTCTTCTCCCATCACGGAGCGGAAATCAGTATCCCCATAATCAGAGCTTTCCATAATCTCAACCTCCGTATTGTCATCCTTCAACACACGGACATCCAGACCAAGAGACTGCAGCTCCTTCAAAAGAACCTTGAAAGACTCCGGAATGCCTGGTTCAGGAATATTCTCACCCTTGATGATCGCCTCATAGGTCTTCACACGGCCTACCACATCATCGGACTTCACGGTCAGAATCTCCTGCAGCGTATAAGACGCGCCATACGCTTCCAGCGCCCAGACCTCCATTTCACCAAAACGCTGGCCGCCAAACTGCGCCTTGCCGCCCAGAGGCTGCTGTGTTACCAGAGAATACGGACCTGTAGAACGCGCATGAATCTTATCGTCTACCAGATGGTGCAGCTTCAGATAATTCATATGTCCGATCGTCGTCGGGCCGTCGAAATATTCTCCTGTGCGCCCGTCACGAAGCTGAACCTTTCCATCTCTTGAGATCGGCACGCCTTTCCAGAGTGCTCTGTGATCCCGGTTTTCCCACAGATAATTCAGTACCTCCGGATCCAGCTCTTCTTCATGCTTTTCCTTAAATTCATCCCACTCCAGGTTCACGTAATCATTCGCAAGCTCCAGAGTATCCATAATATCATTCTCATTCGCACCGTCAAACACCGGCGTCGATACATTAAACCCGAGTGCCTTCGCAGCGAGGCTCAAATGAATCTCCAGCACCTGCCCGATGTTCATTCGGGAAGGTACACCCAGAGGATTCAGCACGATATCCAGCGGACGCCCATTCGGAAGGAACGGCATATCCTCCACCGGAAGCACACGGGAGACTACACCCTTGTTTCCATGACGGCCAGCCATCTTATCGCCAACGGAAATCTTTCTCTTCTGCGCGATATAAATGCGGACTGCCTGATTCACGCCCGGTGAAAGCTCATCGCCATTTTCCCGTGTAAACACCTTTGCGTCTACCACAATTCCGTATTCTCCATGCGGAACCTTCAGAGAAGTATCACGCACTTCACGGGCCTTCTCACCAAAAATCGCACGCAGCAGACGTTCCTCTGCCGTCAGCTCCGTCTCCCCTTTCGGTGTCACCTTTCCGACCAGAATATCCCCGGCACGCACTTCCGCGCCAATACGAATGATTCCTCTCTCATCCAGATCCTTCAGGGCTTCGTCACCGACCCCCGGCACATCCCGCGTAATCTCTTCCGGACCCAGCTTCGTATCACGCGCTTCCGCCTCGTACTCTTCGATATGCACGGAGGTATAGACATCGTTCATTACCAGCTTTTCACTGATCAGGACAGCATCCTCATAATTATAGCCTTCCCAGGTCATAAAGCCAATCAGCGGGTTCTTTCCCAGAGCGATCTCACCATTGGAGGTCGACGCGCCGTCCGCGATCACGTCTCCCGCTTCTACGCGCTCTCCCTTATTCACAATCGGGCGCTGATTATAGCAGTTGCTCTGGTTGCTGCGGACAAATTTTTTCAGATGATACTCATCGCGCTTTCCGTCATTCGTACGAATCACAATGCAGTTCGACTCCGCGCGTTCTACCACGCCCGCATGAGTCGCCACCACGCAAACACCTGAGTCTACCGCCGTCTTTGTCTCCAGACCAGTGCCCACTACGGGTGCTTCTGTCGTCAGAAGCGGCACTGCCTGACGCTGCATGTTCGAGCCCATCAGAGCGCGGTTTGCATCGTCATTCTGCAAAAACGGGATCAATGCTGTCGCCACGGAGAATACCATCTTTGGCGACACATCCATATAGTCAAACATACTCCGCTCATATTCCTGTGTCTCCTCGTGATAACGGCCGGAAACATTTTTACGGACAAAATGGCCTTCCTCATCCAGAGCCTCATTTGCCTGCGCTACATGATAATTATCCTCTTCATCTGCGGTCATATAAACGACATCATCCGTAACGCGCGGGTTCTTCGGGTCGGAATGGTCAATCTTCCGATATGGAGCCTCCACAAAGCCATACTCATTGATCTGGGCATAGCAGGCAAGCGAGTTAATCAGACCGATATTCGGACCTTCCGGGGTCTCAATCGGGCACATTCTTCCGTAATGAGAATAATGCACATCTCGAACCTCAAATCCGGCTCTCTCTCTTGAAAGACCGCCAGGACCAAGTGCGGACAGACGCCGCTTATGCGTCAGCTCTGAGAGCGGATTGTTCTGATCCATAAACTGAGACAGCTGGGATGAACCAAAGAACTCCTTCACTGCCGCCGTCACCGGCTTGATATTGATCAGAGACTGCGGAGAAATGCCTTCAATCTCCTGTGTCGTCATACGCTCACGAACGACTCTTTCCAGTCTGGCCAGACCGATGCGATACTGGTTCTGCAGCAGCTCTCCGACCGCACGGATCCGGCGGTTGCCCAGATGGTCGATATCATCGTCTGTGCCGATGCCATACTCCAGATGAATGTTATAATTAATCGAAGCAAGAATATCTTCTTTTGTTACATGCTTCGGAATCAGCTCATGTACCGAGCGGCGGATCGCATCCTTCTGATCCTCAGGGTCCTCATTCTCCTCCAGAATCTTTTTCAGCACAGGATAATACACGAGTTCTGTAATCCCCAGATCGCGCGGATTGCAGTCAACATAACTGCGCAGATCCACCATCATGCTGGAGATCACCTTCACATCCCGCTCCTCTGTGCGAATCAGGACATACGGAACAGCCGCGTTCTGGATCGCATCTGCCTGTTCACGTGTCAGCTCTGTGCCGGCCTCCGCGAGAATCTCACCGGTCGTCATGTCAAACACATCTTCTGCCAGAATATGCCCGGCAATCCGGTTGCGAAGCAAAAGCTTTTTATTAAACTTATAGCGGCCGACCTTCGCCAGATCGTATCTGCGCGGGTCAAAGAACATGCTCATAATCAGACTTTCCGCGCTCTCCACAGCAAGCGGCTCGCCCGGACGAATCTTCTTATACAGTTCGAGCAGACCTTCCTGATAATTCGTAGAAGTATCCTTCGCCAGCGTCGCCACAATCTTCGGCTCCTCGCCAAAGAAATCCAGAATCTCCGCATTGGAGCTTAAACCAAGTGCGCGCGCCAGTACTGTCACGGGAACTTTTCTCGTCCGGTCCACACGTACGTAAAAGACATCGTTAGAGTCTGTCTCATACTCAAGCCACGCGCCGCGGTTCGGAATCACCGTGCATGAATACAGCTTCTTACCAAACTTGTCATGTGTGATATCATAATATATGCCGGGAGAACGAACCAGCTGGCTGACAATGACTCGCTCCGCCCCGTTAATCACGAACGTACCGGTCGCCGTCATCAAAGGCAGATCGCCCATAAAAATATCATGTTCACTGATCTCGTCATTTTCCTTATTATGGAGACGTACCCGCACTTTCAGAGGTGCAGCATACGTGGCATCACGCTCCACACACTCCTCAATCGAGTATTTCACATCATCCTCACACAGCTTGAAATCCACAAACTCAAGACTCAGCTTTCCGCCATAGTCTTCAATCGGTGAGATATCATCAAAGACTTCCTTAAGTCCCTCATCCAGAAACCACTGGTAGGAATTTTTCTGAACCTCAATCAGGTTCGGCATCTCGAGAACTTCCTTCTGCCGCTGATAACTCATACGGATTCCTTTACCATTCGTAGTAGGACGTATTCTGTTTTTCTCCATTGATGTTCCACCTCTGTTCTTTCTGCAGTCTGAATCGCTTTTTGGGCATAAATATACCGCAGGACATAATCCCGCACAATAGTGCAATCTATAGTGTATCGCAAAGAAAAAATCATGTCAAGGAAAATTTTACAAAATCCAGTGAAAATCCATGTTACAGGTCACACCCCGACCACGCAGCTGCTGCATGGTCATAGTGTGACCTGTAACAAATCCATTCCCCGGCTGCCGCTGCCTGTTACGCGGAAAAAGGGGACTCCACTTTGGAGTCCCCTGAATATCTGCATATCGCAAGTGCCAGAAGTCTTCTCCCATATTCTCAGAGAAAACGCAAACGGTCTCAAAACCTGCACAGTCAGGAAAAACTTATTTCACAGTAACCTTTGCACCCTCTGCCTCAAGCTTTGTCTTAAGCTCCTCAGCCTCAGCCTTGGAAATGCCCTCTTTGATCACCTTCGGAGCAGAGTCTACAACATCCTTTGCTTCCTTCAGGCCCAGGCCAGTCGCCTCACGGACAACCTTAATTACCTTAACCTTGGACGGACCAACCTCAGTCAGCTCTACATCAAACTCGGTCTTCTCTTCTACTTCCTCAGCCGGGCCTGCTGCCGCAACTACAACACCAGCCGCCGCAGATACACCAAACTCTTCCTCACATGCCTTTACGAGCTCATTCAGCTCAAGCACAGATAATTCTTTGATTGCTTCAATAAATTCAGCAGTTGTCAACTTAGCCATTTTCTTTTCCTCCTGATAAATATTTTCTCAATGACCGCAGACCTGCGGTTTTTAAATTCCGGGTTTTTCAATTCCTGTTTTTCTGATTTACGCTTCCGCTTTTGCTTCTGCGATCTGATTCAGTACGCGAGCCAGGTTCGTAACCGGCGACTGAATGCTACCAAGCAGTTTTCCGAGCAGCTCATCTCTCGACGGAATTGTCGCCAGCGCAGCTACACCATTCTCATCGTAATAGGTGCCTTCCACAACACCGGCAAGCATCTTCATGGTCGGAGCCTTTTTTGCATATCCGGAAATAATTCTCGCCGCAGCTGTCGCATCCGTCTTGGAAATCGCAAGCGCGTTCGGTCCTTCCAGGTGCTGAGCAAGCGCCTCACAGGGTGTATCCTTGAACGCGAAATTCATCATCGTGTTCTTGTAAACCTTGTAAATGATGCTTGCTTCACGCAGCTCCTTACGAAGCTGAGTATCTGCTTCCACTGTGATCCCGCTGTAGTGTACAAGAACCACGGACTCTGCATCTTTGATATTCGCGGAAATTTCTTCTACAATCGGTTTCTTCAGTTCAACCTTTGCCATAATCCATACCTCCTTATAGATTTTCGAGAAGACAGGACTGTCCTCTCCAAACCGCCGTATAAAAAGGAAAAATGAATATAGAAAAAGCCCTTCTGTCACCATCAGACAAAAGAGCATAAAAATTCTTCCATAGAATCATACTCCTCGGCAGGCTGTCTCTCTCAAAACAATTATGCCCTGCGGCACCTGCTGTCTCTGGCAGTTATCTTTAGTAAACTACCACACCCTGCCTTTTTTGTCAACAACTTTTTTGCAAATAATTCAGAAAAACTCCCGGGAACCCTGGTCCCCGGGAGTAGCATTCCACAAGCATTTACGCAAGCTTCGCCGTATTCAGCTTGATGCCAGGACCCATCGTCGATGTGACGACTACGCTCTTCATGAGCTGTCCTTTCAGTGCTGAAGGTCTTGCTTTGTTAACTGCTTCTATAAGCGTCTGGAAGTTGTCCGCTAACTGCTCCTCTGTAAAAGAAGCTTTTCCAATTGGCACATGGATAATATTCGTCTTGTCGAGTCTGTACTCAATCTTACCAGCTTTGATATCGTTGACTGCTTTCGTCACATCCATGGTAACCGTGCCAGCCTTCGGGTTCGGCATCAGGCCCTTCGGTCCAAGGATCCGGCCGAGACGTCCAACGACACCCATCATATCCGGGGTAGCTACTACTACGTCAAAGTCCAGCCATCCTTCCTTCTGAATCTTCGGAACCAGTTCCTCACCGCCTACAAACTCTGCGCCGGCAGCAAGCGCTTCATCTGCCTTCGCGTTCTTTGCGAAAACAAGCACACGAACCTTTTTGCCGGTACCATGCGGAAGCACAACCGCGCCACGAATCTGCTGATCTGCATGACGGCCGTCACACCCTGTCCGGATATGCACTTCAATCGTCTCATCAAATTTTGCAACAGATGTCTTTTTAACTAAAGCCATCGCCTCATCTACATCATAAAGCATGGAGCGGTCTACGGCTTTAGCGGCCTCTTTGTATTTTTTTCCTCTTTTCATATTAAACTACCTCCTGGCCTATTCTTCTACCGTGATGCCCATGCTGCGAGCGGTCCCCGCAATCATGCTCATAGCTGCCTCAATGCTGCCTGCGTTCAGATCCGGCATCTTCATTTCCGCGATCTCACGAACCTTGTCCTTCGAAATCGTAGCAACCTTCGTCTTATTCGGAGTACCGGAACCAGACTTAATGTTGCATGCCTTCTTCAGAAGAACCGCAGCCGGCGGAGTCTTTGTAACGAAGCTGAAGCTTCTGTCTGCGTAAACCGTGATCACAACCGGGATGATCAGATCTCCCTTGTCTGCGGTTCTCGCGTTAAACTCCTTGGTAAACTGAACGATATTCACACCATGCTGTCCCAATGCAGGACCAACAGGAGGAGCCGGTGTCGCTTTGCCGGCAGGAATCTGTAATTTAATATAACCTGTAACTTTTTTTGCCATGTCAGAAACCTCCTATGTGGTATTGTCGGGAAGTCTTCCCTCCCACTGCCCCGGCTGGCCGCCGCGGCATTCTTTTCGATTACATTTTTTTAATCTCTGCAAAACTGATCTCGACCGGTGTCTCACGGCCAAATAACTCGACATTGATTGTAACGCTCTGCTTTGTCTGGTTCATCGACTGGATCACGCCAACCGTATCTTTCCAGACACCGCCAGTCACAGTCACGGTATCGCCCTCTTCAAAATCTACCGAAAGAGAAGTGGACTGGATACCAAGATTGTACATCTCCGCGTCTGTCAGAGGTACCGGCTTAGACCCCGGACCTACAAAGCCCGTCACGCCTCTCGTGTTTCTCACGACATACCAGGTATCATCATTCATCACCATATTAAGAAGGACATACCCCGGAAACATCTTTTTCTGCACGGTTCTCTGAGCACCATTTTTCATCTCTACAACATCCTGAAGCGGCACACGCACCTCCAGGATCTCATTCTCCAGATGGCGGTTCTCAATCGTCTTCTCAATGTTGGCTTTTACTTTATTTTCATACCCGGAATAAGTATGAACTACGTACCAGCTCGCCTCTGCCATACAATCACCCTTCGCCCTTAATTCACTCAGAAACTAATGTTCACCAGAAGATCTACGCCATACTGGAAGACAAAGTCCAGCATCGCAATAATCATTCCCAGTACGATAGAAACGGCAATAACGGCGCCGGTCTGTTTCGCCAGCGTGGTCCGGTCCGGCCAGATGATCTTCTTAAACTCAGCCTTCAGGCCACGGAACCAGTCCTTGATTTTAGAGTTTTTCTCTGTCTTCTCTGCTTTTGCCATAACCTTCACTTCCTTTGCGCAATTCTATCGGTTACTTTGTCTCTTTGTGCAGCGTGTGCGACCGACAGAAACGGCAGTATTTCTTCGTCTCCATACGATCCGGATGGGTCTTCTTGTCCTTTGTCATGTTGTAGTTACGCTGTTTGCATTCCGTACATGCCAATGTGATACGTACACGCACAACTTCCACCTCTCTTCCCTAAAGATTCACGCCGACCGGACAGGCCTTCCGCCTGTACCGTCGTGTGGGTCAGAACTGCTTTTCAAGCATAAAAAAAAAGCCTTCTTCCATACGCCCGTACAGTGTAGCACATCACCGGCAGGGAAGTCAAGACTTTTCTCGTTTTTCTGTCATCTTTTATTCAGATAGTGAATCTGAAAAGAGGGCTTTTCTCCTTTTGCCGTCTTCATCAGAATATAACTGGGAGTACGCCCCTCCTGGCGCGGGAAGGACAGGCTTCCCGGATTCAGGATGGTCAGATCCGGATCGCTCTCATCCAGGAGCGGGCGATGTGTATGTCCGAACATTGCCACAGAGCACCCATTCGTCCTGGCCTCTTCCGCCAGATCGCGGATCCCAACGGATACATAATAATAATGCCCGTGGGTCATGAAAATCCGGCAGCCATCAATCTCCTCAATCCGGGCCACAGGCAGTCTGGTAAAATAATCGCAGTTTCCCGCCACCATATACACCGGACAGTTCACCACACTGTGAATATACTCCACCGTGCTCTCTGAATCACCCAGGTGGATCACACAATCCGGGTGGTCGATTTCACTGAGTACCTGCTTCAGATTCGAATCATAGCCATGCGTATCACTCACGATCAGTATATTCATACCCTCTCTCCTCTTTCCAAAACGGGAACGATTCCGCGTCCTCACAGTTACGGGAAAACAGAACATGCCCTCTCTTCACCAGTATTCTACAGGATGCCCTGCTCTGCCAGAATGCTGCGCATCCCCCGAAGCGCTTTCCCCCGATGACTCAGCTCATTTTTCCTCTCCGGAGCCAGCTCCGCGGAATAGCAGCCACACGCTGGCAGATAAAAGATCGGATCATATCCAAAGCCATTCTCTCCCCGGCTTTCATAGCCAATCCTGCCTTCCATCACTCCCCGGCTGGTCAGAATCCGTCCGTCCGGGACCGCGCAGGCAATCACGCAGACAAAGCGCGCCGTACGTTCCTCATCCGGCACACCTGCCAGCTTTGCCAGAATAGCGGCATTTTTGATCTCATACGAAGTGTCCTTCCCCATATAACGGGCGGAGTACACCCCAGGCGCCTTATTCAGATAATCAATTTCCAGTCCGGAGTCGTCCGCCAGTACAATTTCTCCGGTTCGCTCCATGATCGTTCTTGCCTTGATCACCGCGTTTTCCTCGAAGGTCTCGCCGTCCTCCACGATGTCATCGGTCACCCCCGCTTCTTTCATGGAAATGATCTCCAGGTCACTGTGCGAAAGGATCATGCGAATCTCCTTCAGTTTGTCTGCATTGCCGGTGGCAAATATCAGCTTTTTCTTCATTGCGTCTCCCATCATTCCTGTTCCCATGTATAAACCTTCAGGCACACATTTGTCTCAAACTTTTCCTGTGTATTCTCCCAGAGCGTGCCATACTGGCTCAGGTAGCTCTCCTTGCCTTCACACGTCACATTCTGCGTATACGCATCCGCGCGATATTCTACCGCTACCGGATTAGAGACATCCGGCGTATTAATTCGGACTACAATTGCAAACCGCTCTCCCTGTGTCAGTGTCGGAAGCTCTTCCAGGTCTACCGTATAATAACCCACATCACAGAAGCTGCCGCTCTGTAAGTATTCCATTCCATCAAAAGAATCCGTCCCGGTAAAATCATGTACCAGGTAAATGTCATAAGAGGTATCCTCACCAGTCGCATAAAAACCGACGGCGGCAATCGTCTCCTCCCCTTCGGCCGTATAAACGTTCGCGAACCAGCATTCACCGGAATCATATCCCTGCTGTCCCTGCCAGCCGCACGCATCGTACTGGTAAAGGTGATCATAATTATCCGCCGCTTCAATCCGCGTATATGCCACAGCAATTCGTGCAATATTCGGATCCGAATAGGACACATAGAAAATCCCGTCATCCCCAAAATCGCTGCCCCAGGTATTCAGACAGATAAAAGCTCCATCCTGATCCGGCGTCGTCTCAAACTGTCCGGCTGACCAGGAATCATCCCATCCGAGAATCAGCACGTCATGGTTCTGCGTCATCTCGTCCGTATAATAATAGGAAAAAGTGGACGCATTGTAATATCCCGAGCCGGCTGCGGCGGTCGTTCGGTCCATGTACAGAGAGGTCTGTACAGAACCATAAGTATACACAGTTTCTTTGATTTTTTCAATAGCAGAATCGAACAAAACGCGTACTTCCTGGACATGTACGGCCGCTTCCAGTCCATCCGGCGAATATTCATCCCCATACGGATCCTCTTCTTCCGTCACAGGCCCCTGCCAGCCGCAAAGGTATGCCATCAGCATCAGATAATCGCCGCCATCATTGATCTCCGCCGTAAACGAATTCTGCCGGGTCAGGTGATCCGCTGAGAAAACGATCCGCTGGTCGGGAAGAAGGGCATTCTCCAGGGCGTAAGTCGCCGCGATCGCCCAGCAGGTGCCGTAAGAACCCTGATCCTTGACCGCAGGCTTCCTGCCGACATCACCCGCATACCATCTGGAAGGAAGCACATTCCCTTCCGTATATTCCGTTGTCCCTTCCGCCGCCCGCAATACTGGCACGCCATTTTCTGCGCATACAAGCCCCATCGCAAGGAGCAGGCCGGCCGCCTTAAGCCGAATTGCAGCCGATCGTCTCTTCCTGTTTATCCTTGAATTCTTTTTCTTCACCGTATCCATTCCCATATAGTATCAAAACATACTTTTTTGCATTTTTCCGGTTCGCTTCTCTCCCGGAAGGTCTCCCTTTACCCGGCCGTGGTTCTTTTCGGCGGACGCGGCCCCGGGAACTGATAATAATAGGCCTTAATCATACCATTATAAATCTTCCGGTTTTTCGCCGCCTTCTTTCCTATATATTTTTCCGCATCTTCGTAGGAAGTAATCACATACTCCGACCAGGAATCCAGCCTCGCAAAAGCTTCCCCCATCTCTCGATACAGCCCCGGAAGCGCTGCCTTTTCCTCCAGGCGCTCCCCATAAGGCGGATTCGTAATGATAAATCCATACTTTTTCGGATGGCGCAGCTCACTCACCGGCCGCTGCTGAAAATGAATCAGGTGATCCACACCGGCGCGCTTCGCATTTTCACGCGCAGCGCGGACAACCTCCCCATCCATATCATACCCCTGAATATCCGTCTGCACCGAGAGATCCACCAGATCCTGTGCCTCTTCCACCGCATCATACCACTTTCTGCGGGCAACCAGGTTTTCCCACTTTTCCGCCAGGAACGAGCGCTCCATCCCCGGAGCTATATTCGCCGCCATCATCGCAGCCTCAATCGGAAACGTACCGCTGCCGCAAAACGGATCCACCAGGATCCGGTCCGCCTTCCAGGGCGTCAGCATGATCAGCGCTGAGGCCAGCGTCTCCGAGATCGGCGCCTTTGCTGTCAGCTTCCGATAGCCTCTTTTATGCAGCGATTCTCCGGTCGTATCCAGGGTCAGCACCGCCTCATCCTTCATAAAAAACACACGGATCGGGTAAGCCGCTCCCTCCTCGGTGAACCAGCTGACATGGTAGACATCCTTCAGACGTTCTACCACTGCTTTCTTCACAATCGACTGAATATCGGAGGGACTGAAAAGCCTGCTCTTTACCGTAGTCGCTTTTGTCACCCAGAACTTCGCGTCAATCGGCAGATATCTTTCCCACGGCATCGCCCGGACCCCTTCAAAAAGCTCATCATACGTCACAGCCCGCACACTGCCGATCCATAAAAGGACGCGCTCCGCCGACCGCAAAAACACGTTCGCCAGCGCAATCGCCTCCGCATCCCCATAAAAGGTTACACGTCCATCCTCTACACTGCAAATCTCATATCCGAGATCCTGAATCTCTCTTTTTAATACGGCCTCCAGACCAAAATGGCAGGGAGCCATCAATTTCATCTGTTCCTTCATGCATCCTTCCTGTTCTGAGCTGCTGCTCTTTTTCCAGTGTCGTTTTCATTTATCTTAAAGCCACCGGTGCAGTCTGTCAACTATTTTACCAGGCAGGGAATGTCCGTTTCGCCAGACCCCCTGCCCACATCCTCTCCTCTGTCATTTCACCAGATTTCTGCCCCGATAAGCCTTTATTCCGCCAACCACCGTCTTCGTACGCCATCCACTTCTTTCCAGTTCCCGCGCCACAGACATGCTGCGCGATCCCCGCTCACAGTACAGAATCAAGGTCTGCGTTTGATCCTTCTGCAAAAAATCAGACACTCCCTCCGGCGCATTGACTGCGCCGCGGATATGGCCGACGGAATATTCCTCTGGTGAACGCAGGTCCGCAATCAGATACCCCGGTTTTCCCACATACCAGTCAAGCTCCTTCGCCGGAATCGTATCCATTTGCCTCACCTCCTGAGCTGTTGCCTGCTTTTTATCATATGATTCGAAAGGCAAAAGGGGTATGATACTCCATTCCAGAAGGAGTGTTCCCTGGAAAAGTTTACAATTTAAGCTTCCTGCCACGCGCCGGTTGCCGCATAGGCCGCAAGCACTCAAACACCATGCCAGGCTCTGCGCATAGACAGTGAAACACCCGGTAGGGGAGCTACCGGGTGTTTCGAGGGGAGTATAAATAATTAATAAGGGGTTTGTAAAAAAAAATTGTTTGAAGGGTAAATTCTTTTTACAGGAAGGATTATAATATAGTTTCCAAAAAAAAGCAATACATAATTTTAAAATTTCTAGAAATACTACCATCGTAACACAAATTCAGTCCAGGAGGAATAAACAAATGGCTAAAAACTCAGCAGAAAACACAACATCTAACACAGAAAGACAGCAGAACAGCGCAAAAAATACGTCCCAGCAGAACCAGCAGCGCAATCAGCAGCAGAACAGTGCAAAGAATTCCTCAAAGAACTGCGGTTCGAATGAGACGTCCGAAAGCCGTAACTGCGATAACAGCTCCAGTGAAAAGGACTGTGACAGCAGATACTAAAGAAGATTTCGCGTGATCGAGCGGGAGGCGGCCAAGCCGCCGCCTTCCAGCAAAAAACGGTATATGATCTCGGCCGCACCGTCATGGTTATTATCCGCCGCCGTCACATAATCGCTGTGTTCCGCAACGCCCGGAAAGGAATTGCGCATGGCGACTCCGATATGGGCGGTCTCAATCATGTCAACATCGTTCGGCGCATCCCCCGCGGAGACGGAATTCTCCAGCGGAATCTCCAGATAATCACAAAGCCAGCGGACGGCTGTTCCTTTTGTCACCCCGCATGGCACAATCTCCAGGTAAGACTCATTGGAAAAATAACAGTCCAGAATTCCGGCAAATTTTTCCAGAAGGTCCCGCTGGAACTGTTCAATGACCTCACGTCGCTCATATTCAATGGCAAGCAGCTTGCAGGGAGCCTCTGTAAGCGCCGCGCCAGCCGAAGGTACCACCCGGAAGGTCTGAAGCGTACGCCTTACATAATCAATCACCTCCGGCCGCTCCTCTTCCGTAAGCACCTCCGCAGCAGAAAAGGTCTGTATGTGGATTCCCAGCTGATGAGCTTCTGCAAAGATCGGCGCGACAAGCTCCAGCGGCACCGTTTTTCTGTAGATTGACCGTTCCAGACTGCTGTCATAAATTTCCCCGCCATTAAAAGCAATGATATAGCAGCCTTCCCGCAGCAATCCCAGCCGCTCCGCCTGAATCCGCGCGCTTGAGAGCGGGCGCCCCGTTGCGATGACAATTTTATGTCCGGCCTGCAGAGCGAGGTCAACCGCCTTCTGATTCCCCGGGGTGATCTCCTTCTGATCATTCAGCAGGGTACCGTCCAGGTCCGTAAAAAATATTTTCTGACTCATGAATCTTCTTCGCTGGTACCGTAAATAAAGTCATGCAGAATCTCCAGCGTCTCCTCCCAATCCGGCACAAGCATATCCTGGCCGTTCACATAAATCGTACTGTACATATTATCATAAGGAACGCGGCTGGTCTCAAAGTCGTAATCCAGCATCTCCGGAAGCTCCGTCACCATGCTCCAGATCTCCGTCTCTGAAATATTGGTCATCACATATTCCAGAATCGACTGCATGGCGGATGTCATTTGCGCAAGTGACATCTCCTTCACCTCTTCCATCAGCTGCGTCAGGACATAACGCTGGCGCTCCGTTCGTTCAAAATCAGAATTCCCCACATAACGGTTCCGCGCGTAAGCAACCGCCTGCACACCATCCGCATGCACACTGCCGCCCGAAGTCGGGAAATAATGCTCGTCCGGGTCAATATCCATCAGTCTCGTGCACATATCCCAGATATAACCATTCGCTACCTCAGCCTCATCCGCCGTAATCTCCAGATCTACACCGCCAATGATATCAATAATATCCACCAGATCCCAGAAATCAACCGCCACGTACTTTTCCACTTCGATCTTATACGTCTCGGTGATGGTCTCGCAGAGCAGCGGCCCGCCGCCGTACGCATAAGCTGCGTTCAGCTTCTTATAGCCGACACCCGGGATATTCACATACGTATCACGCATGAGGGAAACCATGGTGACACGGTTATCCGTCTTATTAATAGAAACAAGGATCATACAGTCTGAATTGCCATTCCAGGTTTGCTCCTGGCGGTCTACACCAATCAGCAGAACATTATAAATATCTTCATCAGACACCACATCCTTTGATGTGTCCATAGAATCCTGGATCGCGGCCAGCTCTTCGTCGCTGACAACATCTCCAACGCCCTCGTCCGTCTCTTCCTCAGCCTCCTCCGGAAGCGTCTCCTCCACAGTCACGGAATCGTCCGATACATAATTCACGCTGCTGTAAAGGTCATGTCCCAGCTTATAAACAAGGCCGCCGCTGATCAGCACTACGCCGATTACAATGCAAAAACTGATTAAAAAAGCTTTTTTTAAATTCATCCCGTTTTCTCCCGCTCATTGTTCTGGCAATTTCGATACACCGCCACCGTCCATTATGACGGCAGCATAATAAAAAGTCAAATGATATTTTCCTTAATTTTGGCAATCATAGTGAAAAAGCAAATCGGGCAAAATAGAATCCCGCTTTGCGGGATTCTCGCGCTGCCGCGCGTCTGCGTAAGCAGACAAATTCCTCTGGCGCGGCATGTGCTCTACGCTCCGCTTCGGTCGGCACTAAACAAACGTTACAGGTCACACCCTGACCAATTTACGTTATCTTTGCCACTACAGGTGTGACCTATAACGGCATCCGGCCAATTAAATCGCTACGCGATGGAGCCGGATGCTTGCTGTCACTACGTTTTCAACCCGACCACGCAGCAGGTGCGTGGTCGGGTTGTGACCAGTAACAAACAAACATCCATTGGACGTTCAGCGCCCCGGAGGGTTTTTTGTCCGATAGGAAAATTCAGAGAACTTTCCTATCGGACAAGAAAAGAGCTTCCTGTAATTACAGGAAGCTCTCATGCGGAGGATGGGACTTGAACCCACACGATATTGCTACCACAGGCACCTGAAGCCTGCGCGTCTGCCAATTCCGCCACCTCCGCGAACCGCAGTACATCTGACTGACAACGAGAATGATACTACAAGGGTCCAAAATTGTCAAGCACTTTTTTCATTTTTTTAAAAACTTTTTCCGATCGTTATTTTAATTTTTTTCAAAAAAGATATTGACTTCCCGGCATTGTTTTGGTATAATGCATCTCGTTCGCGGAAGTGTCGGAACTGGCAGACGAGCAAGACTAAGGATCTTGTGGGCATTGCGCTCGTGTGGGTTCAAGTCCCATCTTCCGCACGGATAAGAAGGTGTGAAACGTCAGTGATAAGCAGATGTTTCGCACTTTTTTGTTTGCAGAATTCCGGAGGTTTCCTGGATACCTGCCAACTGCCTTCCTTATACTCTTTTTTATTTGTTGCCTTGACACGTAATGACAATGGCGTTACAATGTCGTATATTAGGAGGTATTCTATATGGAAAAAACAGCTACATTAAATTTAAGAGTAAACCCAGCAGTCAAACAAAATGCCGAATCAATATTATCTAAACTGGGAGTTTCGATGTCCTCCGCGATTGATATGTATTTAAACCAGATCGTACTTACTGGCGGTATTCCATTCGCGGTTACATTGCCTAAAGCGCCAAATACAATAAATGTGGAGCAAATGACTGCTGAAGAAATCCATGAGAAATTGCAAAAAGGCTATGATGACATTGCAGCGGGAAGAGTACAAAATGCGGAAGAAGCCTTTAAAAAATTCAGGGAGAACCGCTAAATGAAAAAGTATATTGTTCAAATCACGGATGAAGCGATACTGGATATGGAGCAAATATACAACTATATTGCATTTAACTTGCTTGCACCTGAAAATGCAGCCGGACAATACGACCGAATTGCGGATGCTATATTGACGCTTGACGAATTGGCGGATCGCATTAAAGTTATGGATTCTGAACCAGAACGTTCACGTGGGATGCGTCAATTACTGGTAGACAATTATTCGGTATTTTATGTCATCGAGGGCGACAAGGTGATCGTAACAGATGTATTATATAGTGCATCAGATATTCAGAATCGGTTGAAATAATCCTTGGCTTAATCTGTCGATTGATTACATTTCTGCTTCTTCTCGGACAGGAAATCCGTAAACGCAAACGTGCACCTGATTACCTTAAATCTCTGCCATACCAAGCAAATAGCAGCAAAACAGCCCTAAGCAGCAAACTCAGGGCTGTTTCCATATTATTACTTCGTGATCGTCACTTTCTGTTTGCTGCTCCATGCAGAATAATATTTCGTTCCATTCACAGTCTTGTAAGTGCGGATTCGCACATAATAGGTAGTCCCTTTTGTCAATCCTGTCAAAGCCTTACTCTTCTTTGTCGCACCGGAGACCGTTTTCGTTTTACTCGAAGCAAATGCCTTTTATGCGACACAGGAACCTTATGCCTGTATCTTTTTGATCACACAACTGTGTTTCTTCGCTCTTTTGCCAGTCGTATCCTTATCATAATTAATCCCGACAAGAAGCAGATTGCCAAAATAATCCTTCAACACTCCATGATACCGGTTGTCGAGAATCTGCTTCACCGCAGTATCCGCATCTTTCTTCCATTTTAGCTCTATCACCATCGCCGGTTTATCCATGCCGCGCCCTGGAATAAACGCATAATCCGCAAATCCCTTCCCGGACGGAAATTCCCGAACCATCATATAGTAGTTCCTTGCTGCGTAGTAAGCAATGTAAATTGCGCATGCAAGGGAATTCTCATCATTATATTCAAGCGCTGAAGTACACTCCTCATGAATCCGTTCCAGAGCAATCGCTACTGCCTCTGCATCTTTGCGAAGCGTAGCCTCCAGCAGTTTCTCCGATTCGTTAATCGCCTGTTCTACCTTTGACCATTTTCCACCCTTTACAGAAGACTGGAACACTTCCGCGACCTCCCGGTTCGGAATATACACCTCTTTTGCTGCATGGTCATAAGCCAGATATCCCAGATGAATGAGCAGCGTAAGAACATCGTCCTTGTTTTCAAAGGATGTAATATCATTTTGAAAGGTGCTGATATCAACCTTCACTCGCTGACCTCCGAGCATCAGAATAATCGCGTCCTTTAAGCCATCATAGTTCTCATTTATATACCTTTTCAGACTTTCAAATGTTTCCGTTTGCGTCCAGTAATTGCGGAACGCTTTATAATTCATTGCATTCACCACAGAATTGGGACTGTAAACAGACTTCCCATTTTCAAAGGAGTATCCGTCATACCACTGCTTCATCGCTTCGTAATCCACACAATTTGTATTACAAAGCAATTGAACATCCTCCTCTGTGAAGCCAACATATCTGGAAAGAACCAGCGGCTCCGCCATGGTAAATTCTTTAAAATCCGACAATGCAGATTCCGTACCGAATTTTTTTACCGGAAGTATGCCAGTCATATATGCAGCAGCAATTGTCTTTTTCGTGCGATCCTTATTCTTGAAGATGCCCCTCAAAAACAGAATATAATCCGCCTGAAGCTGTTTATCATCTTTGAATTCCCGGAATAACGCATCCCATTCATCAATAACAAAGACAAATTTCGCGTTTCCTCTGGCTACAACCGCGTAGAGTGCCTTACCAAGACTGGTCTCTTTATCTGACACGCACCCAGGAAAAGCTTCTCTGATTTCTTCCAGCAGTGCCTGCTGCATCTCATCCAGCACATTGGATTTATGGTCTCTGGCATCCGAAATAAAGCCTGTCATATCAAAAGAAATGACATTGTATTTATTCATATGCGTGGTAAAATCATCAGAGCCGCCCACCTCCAGATCCTCGAAAAGGGCGTGAGAATCGCAGGTTCTGTCGTAATATGCACAGAGCATATCGGCATCGAACGTCTTGCCAAATCTTCTTGGCCTGCTAAAACAAACCAACGGCTTTGGTTTACCAATCAGACTATTAATAAATACAATCAAGCCGGTCTTGTCCACATAAATATCTCTTCGGATTTCTTCAAAACCATCGCACCCTGGATTCAGGTATAGTCCCATGCTTCCCCTGCTCCTTCCTGACTGTTCTTGCATTTGCGCCTGCATTCTCATATTCATACGATCAGGTCGTTACAGGTCACACCCTGACCAATTTACGTTATCTTTGCCACTACAGGTGTGACCTATAACGGCATCCGGCCAATTAAATCGCTACGCGATGGAGCCGGATGCTTGCTGTCACTACGTGTTCAACCCAACCACGCAGCAGGTGCGTGGTCGGGTTGTGACCAGTAACATCAGGTCACTTAAACTGATTATATATGGAACTGCATATAAAAGCAAGTCAAAAACAGCCCTGAGCGGTAAATCCCAGGCTGCAAATGATTGTTTCCAGTTGGTTCCAGGAAGTGTCACGCAGGTACTTTTTTAATTCAGCCTGCGTCATCTTTTTTCCCATTCTGCAGTTCCTCTTTTCTTTGATTTATTAATGAAATTATCATGATACCGGTCTGGACGAAGTTTAAGCTTCTTATAGTACGTTACCGATGGACTTTCTGAATCCGGGGCAATGCACGGCTGCAATACGCAGTGAATTTTTCTGCTGTTTTCTTTGTAATTGTACATTTGTTTTTCCTCTTATGCGTAATTCTTTCCGGAATTTAATAAATTCTGGCTTCTAAGTTTCTCTGTGTCTGGTGTATCGTCTTTGTGTTTATGTCAATTTTGTTTCAAGATACAAATTCTATAGAATTTTTTTCGACAGTTTCTCTCATATGTACCTTCCTGTAATACTGTGAGGGTTATTCTTTATTACCGCAGGTGCACCATTTGCCACTATCCGGCCACCGGAATCCCCACCCCCTGGCCCCATGTCTATGATATAATCCGCTGACCGAATGACGTCAAGGTCGTGTTCTATGACTACGACAGTTGCACCATTTGCAATCAGACTGTCAAAAACCCTGAGCAAAGTCTGTATATCCAGTGGATGAAGGCCGATTGTTGGCTCATCGAAGACAAAAACAGAATCAGACTGTTTCTTCCCCAGTTCGCTGGCAAGCTTCAACCGCTGTGCTTCGCCGCCGGAAAGTCCTGGTGTCTCTTCTCCAAGGGTGAGATAGCCCAGGCCGAGGTCCTGTAAGATTTTGAGCTTCTGGGCTACCGCTTTTATACTACCACATATCTCCAATGCTGTGTTAATATCCATATCCATTAATTGTGGGAGGGAATAACTGTTCCCCTCATGGTTT
Organism: Lachnospiraceae bacterium; assembly: GCA_021202635.1. Classification (GTDB taxonomy): domain Bacteria; phylum Bacillota; class Clostridia; order Lachnospirales; family Lachnospiraceae; genus Choladousia. The sequence continues at coordinate 55,652 of JAJQCQ010000093.1, forward strand.
TTCCATTGCACCTGATCCGCTTCCCTGCTGTAACGTCTCCCATGGCAGGCTGTACATGGAATAGTCACATCGGACAGGAACTGGACATCCAGATCAATCTCTCCTGTCCCGTCGCAGACAGGGCACCGCAGCCTGCCAGTGTTATATGAAAAATCCCCGGCTTTATAACCTTTTTCTTTTGCAGCCGGCTGGCGGGCATATAGCTTTCTCAGTTCGTCATGTACATCCGCATATGTAGCCACCGTAGAACGGACATTTATGCCGATTGGCGTCGCGTCAATCAGTTTTACATGGCCGATCCCCTCCGCTTCCAGAGCAGAAACACTTCCCGGGAATCCCCCGCCTTCGATTAACGCCTGTAATCCAGGAACAAGACTTTCGAGTACCATCGTTGTCTTGCCGGAACCGGATACTCCGGTTACAACAGTCAGCCTGCCTTTTGGTATACGGACATCAAGCGGCCTGACTGTATGGATAGCATTGGTTGCCATATGGATTTCTCCATTTGCAAACAGGCTGTCCCCATATTCATGTGGCAGTGCTTCTTTCCGTGAAAAGAATGGGGCTATCTGGGAAACGGTTGAGTTTTTAACCGTTTCCAAAGTGCCTTCTGCTATGACAGTGCCCCCTTTTTTCCCTGCATCCGGCCCCATTTCGATCAGCCAGTCTGCTTCAGACAGGATCTGTGTGTCATGATCAACCAGGATCACAGAATTCCCGTCGGAAACCAGGTCATGCATGACGGAATTAAGGCCGACGATATTATGCGGGTGCAGGCCAATGGACGGTTCATCCAGGATATACATGACACCCGTTGTACGATTGCGGACTGCGCGGGCAAGCTGCATCCTCTGCCGTTCACCAGTAGAAAGCGTCGATGCTGCCCTGTCTAAGGTAAGATACCCAAGGCCAAGCTCCAGCAGGCGTTTTGCAACGACTAAATAAGATTCGCAGATGCTTTCTGCCATAGGCTTCATTTCATCCGGCAAAGACTCCGGGATACCCTTCACCCATTCTGTCAGGTCTGCCAGAGTCATCTTACAGGCATCAGCAAGGTCAATCCCTCGCAGGAGCGGTGCCCTGGCTGTATCCGACAGCCTTGTCCCGTGGCATTTTGGGCATATGTCCTGTCGGAGGAATTTCTCCACCCGCTTCATGCCTTTTTCATCTTTTACTTTTGACAGGGCGTTTTCAACAGTATAGGTCGCATTAAAATACGTAAAATCCATTTCCCCGGCGGCCCCGTTTGTCTTATTCTGATAGACGATGTGCTTTTTCTCAGCCGGACCATGGAATACGATATCCTTCTCTTTTTCGGTCAGATCCTTAAATGGAATATCAGTCCGCACGCCCATCTCCCGCGCAATATCTTTCATCAGCGACCACATGAGTGTCTGCCAGGGAAGGACGGCACCTTCTTCTATGGTAAGCGTATCATCCGGGACAAGCGTAGATTCATCGACGATCCGGACCGTCCCTGTACCGTCACAGCAATCGCAGGCACCCTGCGAATTGAACGCAAGCTCCTCTGCTGAAGGCGCGAAAAAATGTTCACCGCATTCCGGGCAGATAAGCTCTTGCCCTGCAGCTACGGCCAACGATGGCTGGACATAATGACCGTTCGGGCACCGATGGCTCGCCAGGCGGGAGAACATAAGCCGGAGGCTGTTTAACAGTTCTGTGCCGGTTCCGAATGTACTGCGGATACCTGGTACACCAGGCCGCTGCCGCAGTGCAAGTGCGGCTGGTACATATAATACCTCATCAACATCCGCTTTCGAGGCAAACGTCATACGTCTGCGGGTATATGTTGACAAAGACTCCAGGTATCTCCGGGATCCCTCGGCGTACAGTACCCCAAGGGCAAGGGAGGATTTCCCAGACCCGGAAACGCCGCAGATCCCGACGATTTTCCCAAGCGGCACGTCTACATCTATGTTTTTGAGGTTGTGGACCCTGGCTCCACGTATCATAATTTTGTCCGGCATATATACTATCTCCTGCAATTTCTGCATGGAATGAATTAGAATTTTCTGTCTCTAATTATCAACCCATCCTAAAAACAGGTTGGTTTTGGTCATGATATATATGTGACCAGTAACATCAGGTCACTTAATCTGATTATATATGGAACTGCATATAAAAGCAAGATAAAGACAGCCCTGAGCGGAAATCCCAGGGCTGTCTTTGTAATTTACTTCGTGATCGTCACTTTCTGTTTGCTGCTCCATGCAGAATAATATTTCGTTCCATTCACAGTCTTGTAAGTGCGGATTCGCACATAATAGGTAGTCCCTTTTGTCAATCCTGTCAAAGTCTTACTCTTCTTTGTCGCACCGGAGACCGTTTTCGTTTTACTGGAAGCAAAAGAACTGCTGGCTGAGTATTCAATCTGGTAGCCGGTAACGCTCGAAACCGCTGTCCATTTTACCTTGGCTTTGCCGGCAGCAGAGTTTTTCACACTCGTAAGCGCGGTACCTGTCAGACGAACCGTTGTCTTTTCCGAACCGGTTCCTTCCCCACTGCCGGAATACGGAACCACTTTATAGGTGTAAGTAGTGCCATTTTTGTCTACGACCTTTTTATCCGTATAGCTGACAGTTGATGCACTGGTAATTGTTTTGATCTTCTTGTAGCTGCCGGAAGCTGTTTTGCGGTAAATGTAGTAGCCGTCTGCATTGTTGACCGCACTCCATTTAATTTTAATGCCTTTCGCCACGTTTGTCAGACCGGAAATTTTGCCTGCAGCTAATGAAGTCTGCACTGTTTCCGATGAGGATTGACAATGAATCGTAGCGTTCAGAAGTGCACTGTTTCCTTCACTGGATATCGTCACCGCCGCCCACTGCGCAGCCGTCCCCTCATAATAAACATCCGTTAGTCCCGAGCAGCCAAAAAACGCATTGGCTCCCACACTTTTTACCCCGGACGGAATCGTGATTTCCTTAAGAGAATCACTGTAGGCAAAGGTCCAGCCTTCGATCGCAGTCAGCTTTTGCGGAAGCTCAATAGATTTTATCGCACACATCGCGAATGCCCTGGAGCCTATGGAAATCACACTGTCCGCTATCGTTATCGCTTCCACGGAACATTCCTCAAACGCGCTGGTTCCAATGCTGGTCACGCCATCTTCAATCACTGCAGATACTGTCAGATTTTCTCCGGTTTCCTCAATAAAGAGGGCTTCCTTCCACGGAGTCACTTCTTCAGGAATTCCTGCAAGTGTCGGCACATAGTCATACATTGCGCCGGTTCCGCTGACTGTAATCACCTCGTCTTTCAGCGTCCATTTCAAATTATCCCCACACGTGCCACTTTCCGCAATCGTTGCCGGTACATCCTCTGCCTCTTGAACTGCTGCCGGTTCATCTTCAGAAATTTCTTCTACTGCTTCAATCAGAATTTCGTATTTTTCTTCTTCGGAAATTTCTTCGTCCGTCTCTTCACTCTCAACCGGCACAGATTCATTTTCATCTGCCACGATAATCGCATCAATGCCCTCACTCGCCATTACAGCACTGCTTGATATAGCAGCCAGCATAACAGATGCCATCAGTAACGTAATTCTTCTTTTCATATCTCATGTTCTCCATTCCCAATTTGTTTCCAAAAGGCCGAGGCCAACCAGCGCCGGCCACGGCCTTTTGTCTGTTAGTTATAAAGCTGTCCGTTCTTCACGTTGAACGTAGCTCCGTCATACTCAATGGTTCCGTTGTAGCTGGTATCGAGGACACCGTCCTTTACTACAAACCATTCCCCATCATACATCGCTACCTGTGATACATTCTGCAGCATACCACAAGCGATAAAGTACCACTGGTCATCTCCGCCAATCGTGGAAGAATTCAGCCAGAGGCCGCTGTAGTCATCCAGCAGGTGTCCTTCTGCAAACAGGAACTGCTCCCCGTCGTATGTCATCAGGCCGTTCACGTTGATATCGAGGACGCCATCAGTAATGTAAAACCATTCCCCGTCATATAACGCAAATCCCGTGTATTGTGTCTGAACCTGCCCGTATGCCAGGAAATACCATGTGTCCCCGTAAAGGTTCAGGCCATGCGCATCACTACAAAGCAATCCATTTGCCACGAAGAAATAACCGCCATCATATTCTACAACGCCTGCATAGTTTTCGGCAAATACACCGTTCTGGTAGTAGCGGTATATGCCGTCACTGTCCAACGTCAAGCCTTCTTTAACCGTAGTGCTGCCTGAAGACGAATCAGAGCCGGCATTCGCTGATATAATGAGGAACGTGGCGGTGGCAGTTCCGGTATAGTTTCCGATACCTGTAATGGTCACGGTAGCTGTGCCTACATATATGTTATTGCTGTAGGATACTGTATAATCTGTACCTTCCACTAACGTATCTGTGCCATCTGTTACGATAACAGATGGTTTCTTAGCAGTACCATCAAAAGTATAAGAAAAATGGGGCAGGACAATTATACAAGAGGTAATATCCTTCCGATTCATATGGAAATTTGTATCATTGATATTTCCATCAACAGTCAGAGTAGTTGAAATCTCTTCCGGATCACTTGTAGTTGAGGCGATTGCCGTAATTGCCTCGTCTGTGTTTGTAATGAGCTGCATTTCTAATGCAGTATTACTTTCAAGGCTTCCTTCGGCGGTGGCTATAGCAGTTCCAGACATATCCTGTATCACAACAGTGAAGTCAGTACTGTTTTCAGAATCTGTGTTTTCTATCACAACCAATTGTGAATTGTCATCAAAAGTAACAGACACATCTCCACTGGTTTCATATGCCACAATATACTGGTTTTCACAAAAACGGACTATATCTGTATCTCCTGAAGACTTAATAATATAGTTTCCAGCAGGCAAAAGTACGTAACCTCTTTGTTCTTCTGAAATATCACTCGATGATTCAGAATACGGGAGATAATACCCATTTTCATCATACAAATAAGCTTTGCCATCATCTACTTTAAATACAGAATTACCTTCCATGTCTTCAATATCCATCGAGGAAGAATAATAAACATTTGTTACATTTTCTGTATCTAAAGAATAATCTCCGTAAAAATAAGAAGATGAAAGCTTACTGACATCAAAAAATCTTATAGTAGGAGAAACACTACCTACTTCTCTGTAGCTGTTCGAAAACTCTAACGATCCTTTATAATAATACTTCCATTCACCAGTAAGTGTATTTACGGTCAAATATGATTGCGAATGGCTATATTTAGAAGTCAGTCCATCAATATCAGCGTATGTAATAGGAGAATTACTATCATACAAGTATATTTTATATATTCCATTCCCTAAATCAATCGGCTTAGTTACCGTTTCTATGACCATCGCGTGAGTATATGTGCCCTTAACATTAACAACTATTGGTTTACAATCTTCTTTGGACAAGTAGGATAACAATTCTGAATAATCACTGTCACCATTGAAAACCTCGGCTGCTTTTACTTCTACAGAAAGCTGACTGCATTGGACATTTTCGATTGTATCGATGATATCCGTATTTCCGACAACCGTATATATCAACCCTTCTGATAATTGTGTGATATTATCATATCCAAAAGCATTTAATTTGTCCTCAGACCCATTAGAACTAAAAAACGGTGTCAAGTCTATTTGACCGTTATATTGTGCCACCGCAAGTAATGAAAGCCCAAAACAGTTTCCATTCCATTTTCGTCCCAAAATACTGATAACTTCAGATGAAAATGTTGCTGTGCCATTTGTATAAAACTTACTGAAATCAAGTTTGTATCCGTCAGGATATCCAAACGAATAACTGGCATTTGCAATTACCCAACCATCTTGGCTTGTAGCAAACCCCTCGTAGACTGTAATTGCTTTTGTGGTTGTTGAGTTCTCTTTCCCACTTGCAGATATGAAAGTGATTACAGCATAGTTTTCTCTCTGAACAAATGTCAAACTAGGATCAACTTGTTTACTTAATACTTCCAATATATAAGTAGCTTTTAATCCGTCATCCGATATTTGGTAGAATTCATTTTGGACTTCAAGATGGTTTACAACCTGATTTTCTGCTTTTTATGAAAACTCATATGTAAAAGAAGTCATAAATTCTTCCTAATAATCTGCATCCGGTTCTTCCAAAGTAACTGTACATGTAACTTGCTGAGAAAATTCTTCAGAATTCAAATAATTATAATTATATATTTTCTCAGGTGCACTAACTATCATTTCCGGTTCAATTGTGAGTGTATAGCTGGCAGATATTCCACCCATGGTTGTTCCGGTAAATGTCACTTCTCCAGGTTTCAAAGCTTTCACCGTCAAGGTCCAGGCATGACTGGATGAATTGAGTAAATCGGTACGCCCAGCGTTATCAAAGGAAACGACTTGCGCCATAGAAGCATCATCTACTTCCCACTCGATCCCGGCAATCTCACTATCTACGTCAATATTTTCATTTTCACACCATAATCTTCCTTCAAGGGTTACAGTGTCACCTACCAGGCAACATTCAACATTTGTTGCTGAAGCTCCAGTTCCACCAAAGAAAAGGCGCAATTCTCCTTCTACAGCAACGCTAACTTTCACACGTACCCCTGTTGGCGAAACAAAGGTCAAGGTATATGTGCCGCCGGTTTTCAATGTTCCAGTGGAAGAAATATAATACGTTACAAGACTGCCATCTTCATTAGCGGCATAGGGGCCTAAAGCAGAAGTAGAATCTATAGTAATCGCGTCACATACTTCATCGTCAGAATCAGTGCATACCCAATCAGAATTGCTGAAAGTCAAAGCTCCTAACTCAGATGATACAGTTACTTCCACGCCAAAAGAAACGTCATCATTTACCATCAGTTCATCATATTCACTGGTATATCCGGCAATTGACGAATCATATTTTTTATCTCGATATTTGTAAGACTGCATTGACCATACTGGAGTACATCAGTTAAACAGGAATTACTGGATCCAATTGTGAGATCGCCTTCCGTTCCGGGATAAAAAGCATAAGAAAGGCTAGTACAACCAGAAAATGCTTCTTTGACAATATTGGTAACTGAAGCTGGTATAATGATACTGGTCAAATTTTTACAATTGTAGAACAAACCGTTTGATATACTGGTAATATTATTAGAAAGCACAATAGATGTCAGACCCTTACAATTAAAAAATGCTAAATAATCAATAAATGTGACACTGTCTGGTATTTCAATAGAGGTTAGGCTATTGCAACTCATAAAGGCTCTACCACCAATGGATGTAACACTATCTGGTATGGTGATTTTTTCTAAGTAAAACATATAATAAAATGCCAAAGCACCAATAGATGTAACACCATCTTCGATTTCTATTTCTGTAACATATCGACGTATATAATCTACAGGTGTATTACCAGGAATAGAATAGTCTTCCATGTCTCCTGTGCCAGAAATAGTCAATTTTCCCGTATCATCCAGAGTATATGTTACATTGTCTCCCCATGTACCACTTGCAACTATACTTACAGCCGCTGGTTCATCCGATGGGTCATCTGCTTCTTCTACAGACACAATAAAGTTTTCTTCTGCCTGTACATCCTCTGTTTCAGACTCTGCTGTCGATTCCGTTTCATTTGAAACCGCTTCTTCCGTTTCCACTTCGTCTTCTACAGACAGTACAGCATCATCTTCAACAATAACCGCATCATTCGCAAGTGACACACTCGCAGGTGTTGTAAGCAGCATTACAGTTGCCATGAATAGTAACAATTTCTTTTTCATAAGCTTATCCTCCCTCTTTGATAGTGTTTTTATTAATTTGTAACACTTACATCCATTCTAAATGCAAGTGTTGCAAAAGTCAACTGAATATCCCATAATTTCCAGGTTTTTTCGGGAACTATCATAAGACGGGAGGTTCACTGTGATCGACTATACTCCATTCTGGGCGACACTGAAAAAATCATCTGAGACAACCTATACTCTCATAAATGAGCGTCATATTTCCAGCGCCACCATAGACAAGCTTCGCAAAAATAAACCGATGAATACGACGACCCTTAACGATCTTTGCCGCATCCTGGATTGCCAGATACAGGACATTTGCCAATATGTCCCATCTGAAAACGACCAAATGTTGTGATTGCGGCTGATCCGCCTTGATATCATCTTACAAAATCAAACAGGATACGGCTTGCCGCAAACACTCTGCCTGGCTCTGCGCCTAAAACCAAGACTGCAAAAAGCCGCCCTCCCACTTGACCGGGAGGACGGCTTTCTTCATTTCTTTTTTCTATTCGTTTTATGCCTTATGCCATGTTCCGTTTTACCGGATTCTATTTTTTATCACGAACCGCCCAGCTCTCAATACTCTGGCTCGATCAGTCCGTAGGTGCCGCCTTTTCTCTTATAGACGACGTTCACCTCTTCTGTCTCCGCGTTCCGGAATACATAGAAGCTGTGTCCGAGGAGCTCCATCTGTACGCAGGCGTCTTCCGGATACATGGGCTTCATGCCGAAATGTTTGGTGCGGATGATCTTTACTTCTTCTAACGGCTCGGACTCTTTGTCGATGAACTCCTGGCGGAAGTTGCTGCCGCCCTGGTGACGGTCGATGATTTTTTCCTTGTATTTGCGAAGCTGGCGCTCGATGACTTCTTCCACAAGGTCGATGGAGACGTACATGTCGTTGCTGACCTGCTCGGAGCGGATGATGTTGCCCCGTACCGGGATGGTCACCTCTATTTTCTGTCTTTCCTTCTCAACGCTCAGCGTGACGATGATTTCGGTGTCGGAAGTAAAATAACGCTCGAGTTTTCCAAGCTTTTCCTGAATGGTGATCCGTAAATTGTCAGATACCTCAATATTTTTTCCACTGATAATAAACTTCATACTGTCCATCTCCTTTACTTGATGATAGGGTCATTATACCATATCTTTCGGATTTTACAATAAAAATTTCCAATTTTTTCAAATAATTCAAAATCTTATTGTGTATTCTCTACAATTTTTTGAAAAATCCTGGCAGAAGAGACGCAGTCTTTCGCACACGGTGCTCTGTCTTTTTCGCTTCTTCGTTTTCCACGGCAATTATTTGTTGCAGATTTCCAGAATTTTCTGATAGGAAAGCGCTCCGCCGAACAGGTCAAGGGCGCTTCCGACCGTCACATCCACGCGGTCTTTGCCCGCTTCACGCAGCAAGCGCAGGTCCTCGTAGCTGCCGACGCCGCCCGCATAGGTGACAGGCCGTTTTCCCCAGTTTCCAAGCAGTTCTGCCACCGGAAGCTCGATTCCGGCGGATTTCCCTTCTACGTCTGCCGCATGCACCAGGAACTCATCACAGTATCCAGACAGATCATCGAGCGTCTGCCGATTCAGCGGGACGTCCGTGAAGTTCTGCCAGCGGTCAGTCACGATATCATATTCTCCCTCTTTTTTGCGGCAGCTCAGATCCAGTACCAGATGCTCTTTCCCGATCTCGCGGACAAGACGCTCCAGATTGTCATATTGGATGCGGCCCTCCCGAAAGACATAGGAGGTTACAATCACGTGCGATGCTCCGGCATCGAGAAAAAAGGCCGCATTTTCAGCGGTGACACCGCCGCCAAGCTGCAGTCCGCCCGGATAGGTCGCCAGGACCCGCAGCGCCTGTTTTCGCGTAGCTTCATAATAAGGAGAGGAAACCGGATTGAGGAGAATCACATGACCGCCCTTCAATCCATCTTTTTGATAAAGGCTCGCATAATAGTCCGCATCCTGCCCGGAGACAAAGTTTTCACTGGCCTGATCTCCCTGATCCCGCAGGCTGCCGCCTACAATCTGTTTTACTTTTCCGTTATGTATATCTATGCATGGTCGAAATCTCATGATGTCCTGTTGTCCTTTCTTTTGCCCTGCTATACTCTGCATTCCCTTTGCCAGAGATCTGTTGACAATCTTTTCTTCTCTCTTCTTTGCAGGATAAAAATCCGTTTGATTGTTTCCTTTTTCTTCACCAGACCAGGAATTCTCATAAGCATCCGTCACTGTACATTCTGCACGACTTCAATTCTGCAACGATGTTCCTTCTTCTTTTTGTCATACCCAATTCCAACCAGCAGCACCCGTCCGGTGTGACGTTTTCTTTCCGCCATCTTTCCCTGAAATTTCAGTATATACTTCCGATCTTTGATCTGAGCGATCGCCGTCTCCGGCGTGTCATCCACTTTTAGTTCTAGAATGATTCCATCATCACCCGTTCTTTCCGGATAAAAAATAAAATCCGTATAACCTTCTCCCGCCTTATTTTCTCTTTCTACATAATACGAGTCACGCGCTGCCAGATAAACGAGATTCACGATCGCGGTCAGTTCGGTCTCATCGTTGTAGTCCAACAATGGAGTTTCTGTATCGTGAGCAAACTGCAGAATCTCCTCCATCGTCTTCGTATCGCCTTTCATCGTGGCATTCAACATACGTTCTGACTCCACCGCCAGGCGATTGATATAGCCAAGATTCTCCCTCTCCCGGATAGTCTTCGCAAATTCATCCATCAGCTCCCGGTTCGGGATATGAACCTTACCGTCCTCATAATTCAGAAACCCATAGACCACCATCGCGGAAAGTATCTCATTACGCGTGGTCAGGTTCATCGATGTAGCCGCAAACTCCTCGACTCTTGCAGACACTGCTTCCCCAGCCACCATAAGCGCCACATCCTTTTTTACATCGGCGCGGTCATTCATGATGTAAGTGGAAATCTCGCCATAGGTGCCTGTTGCTGTCCAGTAGCTTCGAATCCGGTTGCGCGTCAGCGCTTCTACCACAGATCGCGGATTATACATTCGCTCCTGGGACGGGGTATGGTAACCGTCATACCACGCCTTCAAATCCTCTCTTGATATCTCGCAGTTCGAGGTTCGTTTCCGATATCTGGCATAAAGCTCATCGACTTCGGTTTCCGTAAAACCAAAATATTCACTAAACAGGTCATCCGTAGCCATTGTATATTCCTGAAAGTTATTGATCGTAGACCCACTCGAATACTTCGCAATCGGGAGCACACCTGTCATATAGCTTAGCGCGACATAACCCGTATCCTTTGTCATGGCCGCAAGCCAGTTGATAAAACTTTTCCTGTCCTCATTCGATGTATAAGATTTGTGAAAGATACAGTCCCATTCGTCAAATATTAAAATAAACTTTTCCTGTGTATCTGCATAGATCAGTCCCAGAAAATCAACAAGAGAAAGGCCTTCCCAGTAATCTGTATCCGGAAAGCGTTTTCTTAAATCCCGGATCAAAAAAACTTCTATGCTGTTTATAAATTCGTCATAGCTTTTACTTATATTAGCAGGTTTAATAAAATTAATATAAATCACATTGTACTGATTCATATGCTCCCGATAGTCCAACCGTTTATTGACTGGCGATACCTCCGTCATACCTTTCTCAGAAGCCTGCGCTATTTTTAAAGAATCAAAAATACAGCTGCTGTCAACTCCCTTACTAAAGAAAGCCCCAACCATCGCCGCCATTACAGACTTGCCAAAGCGTCTCGGTCTGGTGATGCAGATATGATTATTTCCTTCTGCCACGAATGGAATCAACACTTTCAACATAACAGTTTTATCTACAAAATATGGTTTTTTTGTCTCACTTTCATAAAGAGAATACGCCTGCGTACTATTCAGATAATACCCCATTTCCTGCACCTCCTCATTTTCGAAGTATCGGACATTCCGTCTTCCTCTTTACAGATATTTTACCACTTAGCAGGTACCTGTGTCGATAAGGAAAAGCCTAAAATAGATGAAAAACGCTTTATCACCTTTTCAGAAGAACGAATGTCCCGTATGCGGGCCAGCAACTCATCAAAGTAATTGCCCCCGCCCAATCGCTTCAGCCGATCATCGTCCAGCGCAAATCCTTTTTTCATGTACTCTTTCAGGATGCCACTCGCCCACATGCGGAACTGCGTCCCTCGCAGGGATTTCACCCGATAACCGACAGAGATGATGACATCAAGATTATAATATTCGACTTGGTAAGTTTTTCCGTCAGTAGCAGTTGTTGCAAATTTTGCAACAACTGCCGGTTTGAAAAGCTCGCCCTCAGTAAAAATGTTTTTAATATGTCGGGATATGGTCGATTTGTCTCGCTGAAACAGTTTTGCCATCTGATCAATAGACAGCCAGACCGTATCCTCATCAAAGGTTGCCTCTATCTTTGTCAACCCATCTTCCGTTGTATACATAATCAGATTTGATTGGCTCATTGCTCGTTTGCCTCCCTGTGAATGTTTTCCATTTGAATGTAATAGGCCAGCAAACGAATCACATATTCCGGTGCGTGTCTGTTGCCCAGTTCCCAGTCTGTGACCGTCCTATAAGGAATTTGAAAGAATTCACAAAAGTCCTTTCGGTTCATACCTGTACTTTCTCGCAGCTCTCTGATTCCGTTTTTATTTTCCATGTCGTTTCTCCGTTCATCTCCGCTGCAAAATCTGCCGCCGGCAGCGCTCTCCGTATGTTAAAACAGAATCCCGCCTTGCGGGATTCTCGCGCTGCCGCGCGTCTGCGCCAGCAGACAATTTTCTCTGGCGCGGCATATGCATCCCCCGGAGTTTTTTGTCCAACAGGGAAGTTCGGAGGACTTTTCTACTGGATAAAAAATGCGTTGCGTATCTATCATAGCATACGCCAGACAAATACGCAACGCATAAATTCAGTAAATCAGGCTGCCCGCCTCAGTCATTCGTCTCATTCCCGGTGAGCGCGTCACCGACATCTTCCACGCCATCTATGACATCTTTGCCCGCGTCGCCGACACCATCCACGATATCGTCTCCCGCATCGCCCAGATCATCCGCAATGGTTCCGTCCTCATTGGCCGTGTTGTTTTCATTCGTTCCATCCGTACCGTTGGTTCCTGCATCTGCATCGGTTCCGCCGGTTCCGTTTTCGTCTCCCGTCGCGTCATTTACGAGGCCGTTCTCATCGGTTCCATCGTCTGCCGTACCATCTGCTGCACCATCATCGAACCCGCTGTTCGTATCCGCATCATCCCGGACATCCTCCGCGTCACTCTCATCCGTGTTGGCTGACTCCTGCGTTGTGTTATCGTCGACAGCATCATCCGCGCCGCACCCGGCCAGCATGGCCATACAGCACACACAGGCAATACACAATACGTACTTTTTCCAGAGTTTCATTTTTTCTTTCTCCTTTACACTTTTATCAAATCGAGCAGGGAGTTTTTCTCCCTGTTCGCCCGCGCTGGCCGCGTCTGGCGTTAGCCAGAAATATTCCCTGCGCGGCCGTGCGCATTATAACCGCAAACGAACGAATGTCGTTTACTATAATATGTACATTTGAAAGATTTTTTATTCTGATTCCGTAAAGAAGCATTGCTCTTTTTTGGTAACAGTTCAGAACAGTAGGCGGTCTGCGGCCTGCTGTTCTGAATAATTACTTTTTTCGCAGCACCTGGCTTTTCTTTTCGATGTTATTCTGAACAGTTACCAATTTGGCGCATAAAATAAGTCCTTCCTGAAATATACTGTACCAACAAGTCCTGTACGTGAGGAAAGCTTATGAGTTCCGGTCCGAAAATCATGGTTTTTAAGCTGAGAGAAATTGTATACACACTGATTCTGGCGTTTTTTGTGATTACACTGCTCCTCTGTCTGATCCTGATGTTTACGAAGAAGAGTAGCGGCGATGCCGGAGAAGCACAGACAAATACGAATGTCACGCAAAGCACAGGCACAGAGCAGGAGAACACAAATGGGATTCTGAATTCCGAAGCTGCGCAGAGCAATTCGGATGAGACGCAAACACAGAGTAATTCCACCGAAGCACAAATGCAGGGCAATTCCGCCGAAACGCAAACGCAGAACGGTTCGGACATCACAGAAACCGCCTCGGTAGAAGCAAATCCCACGTCAGTATCCGGCAGCAGTCCCTATATCGCCGGGGTCTACACCTCCTCTGTCAGGCTGGGCGACGCGGAAGCGGATGTACAGGTCACGGTGAGCTCTGACCGGATTCTGGCAATTGAGCTGGTCAACCTGAGCGAAGCGACGGAAGCAGCCTATCCGCTGGTGCCCTCTGCTCTGGAAAATCTCGCGTCCCAGATTCTGGAAAAACAAAAGCTGGACGGCATCACCTGCTCTGCACAGACCAGGTATACCTCCCAGCTTTTATTCAATGCTGTCTCAAAAGCACTCTCCGTCGCCAAAGCGACGGAAAGCTCATAAAACGGTTGCACTATTTTCCCGCTGCTTTCCGCGCCGCCAGCCGCTCTTCCTTTGTCTTCCAGTAGCACTCGAAGACCGGAATGATCAGGAACGCGACGATGCCGCAGGTGAAGCCGCCGTTGTACAGGCAGAACCCGCCGTGCAGCAGAGGAACACTCATGACGAGCGTCGCGTGCAACGCTCCGGCAATGACGCCGCCCCAGAAGCCGTATTTTCCGGAGACCGGCGCGAGGCCGCTTGCGAAGCACATGCCCACCAGGATGGCCTGTGTCGTCAGTGTCCAGTTCTGGACGTCGGTCACGCCGCCCACATACATGAAAAACGGGAGCAGCGAGGCGATCGCGTAGCCGACCATGATCGGAAATACCGTCCGCGGCTGGGCGCCCTGCGCACAAAACGCGTACATACACATAATCGCGCCCATGGTCGCGCCGGTAAACTTCGCACCGGTAAAGACAATCTGCCCGTCGGTCATGGTCATTCCCTGTACTACATTGTAGTAAAGCAAAATAAACAGACCGTAAACGGCCATATTGACCAGCGTCGCCGGCATACCGAACACAGCGGTATAGTCTGTCTTATAACCATCGCTGGCCCAGAGCTTTTTGTACAACTTCAGACAGTCGTGATCCAGCACCCAGGCTGCCGCGAAGCACAGCAAAAATACGATGATAAAGAATACATTGACAAACAGTCGGTGGCCGTCTCCCAGATTTGTGTTGGAAGGAACCTCTACCCCCGGGGAACGATATAATACGCAGTATACCAGAAATGCCAGAAATCCGGCGGCCGGTCCTGCGTTATAAAGATCATATCCTTTGTGAAATGCCGGTGCGTGCGCGCACAGGGACGGCATCGCGCAGCCAACCACAACGCCAAGCACGATCGCCAGCAGCAGTCCCACAAAGCTGAAGCCGCTGGTCTCCAGGTTCGGATAGCGGAACATCAGTTCCATCGCAAACGGCGCCAAAGCGGTGGAAAACATGGCCATGTTGGCCACGCTGCCAAAAGAAACCTTCTTGATTCTGGAATACACCCACACGCCGAAGAAAAACGGCCAGATGCTGACAAACGTCATACCGAAGGTAGCGAACCCCACATTCAGCCAGTAAGCAGCCACCGTCAGACCAGTGCATTTCGCTTTTGTAAAATAAAGGAGTGCGCAGCAACCCAGCCCCACCATGCCGGTATTCAAAAACGAGCTTCCCAGTCCGCCAAGCACGAAATAATCCATCGTAAACTGGGACGGTCTGGTATTGATCGTGATAAATCCGGGAATCAGATTTCTGATGTCCCCGGCAAAAAGAGAGCCGATGATAAACGCAATGGAAAAGCCAAGCAGAATCTTAAAAATCAGGCTGCTGTTATCTTCCTCTTTAATCTTCATTTCTTATCACTCACCTTTTTAAAGAAATCGAGCAGGAGGCGCGCCTTCTGCCTCCTGTTCGCCTGCGCCAGGCGGGTGCGGCGCAAGCCGCGAATTTCCACACCCGCCTGTGTGCATAAAAGAGCCACGCTGTCGCACATTTGCCACAGCGCGGCCCGTCTTTTTCAATTATTAACTTCCAAGAAGAGCAAGCCCCGCCGGGCGGCATCCTCGTCCAACAGACAGGATATTCCCGTCCCCCACAGGGTTACAGTCAACTAAAATCAGAACAGTCCGGAAATCTTTCCTGTCTCATCTACATCGATACGCTCTGCAGCCGGTACCTTCGGCAGACCAGGCATGGTCATGATGTCGCCGGTCAGTGCCACGATAAAGCCTGCACCTGCAGAGATCTTAAGGTTGCGAACCGTAACCTCAAAATCAGTCGGTGCGCCGAGCTTGTTCGGATCATCTGTCAGAGAGTACTGGGTCTTCGCTACGCAGATCGGGCAATTGCCATAGCCCATATCCTCGAGCTGCTTCGCCTGCTTCTTCGCTTCCGCCGTCAGGACTACGCCCTTGCCGCCGTAAATTCTCTGAACGATGGTGTTCAGCTTGTCTTCGATGCTGCCTTCCAGCTCATAGCTGAAGGAGAAGTCGTTCGGCTCTTCTACCAGACGGATTACTTCCTCTGCCAGCTTGATGCCGCCTTCGCCGCCCTTTGCCCATACCTCGGACAGAGCCACGTTTACGCCCAGCTCACGGCACTTGTTCTCAACGAGATCCAGCTCCGCCTTTGTATCGGTCGGGAATGCGTTGATCGCAACTACGCACGGAAGCTTGTATACGTTCTTAATGTTGCTGACATGTTTCAGCAGGTTCGGAAGACCCTTCTCCAGCGCTTCCAGGTTCTCCTGATTCAGATCCGCCTTCGGAACGCCGCCGTTGTACTTCAGCGCACGAACCGTCGCTACGATAACGACCGCGTTCGGATGCAGGCCAGCCATGCGGCACTTGATGTCCAGGAACTTCTCAGCGCCCAGGTCTGCACCGAAACCAGCCTCTGTGATCGTGTAATCCGCGAGCTTGAGAGCGATCTTCGTCGCCGTTACGGAATTGCAGCCATGCGCGATGTTTGCGAATGGTCCGCCGTGAACGATGGCCGGTACATGCTCCAGCGTCTGTACCAGGTTCGGCTTGAGGGCATCCTTCAGAAGAGCTGCCATCGCGCCCTGTGCATGCAGGTCGCCGGCAGTCACCGGTTTCTGCTCTGAAACCTTGCCATAGGTATAGCCAACAATGATTCTGGAAAGACGCTCTTTCAGGTCTGTGATATCGCTTGCCAGGCAAAGCACTGCCATGATCTCGGAAGCTACCGTGATGTCATAGCCATCCTCTCTCGGTACACCATTGGTCTTTCCGCCAAGGCCGTCTACCACAAAACGAAGCTGACGGTCGTTCATATCCACGCAGCGTCTCCATGTGATCTTGCGCGGGTCAATGTTCAGCGCGTTGCCCTGATAGATATGGTTATCCAGCATAGCCGCCAGCAGGTTATTCGCTGCGCCAATCGCATGGAAATCGCCTGTGAAGTGAAGGTTGATATCCTCCATCGGAACAACCTGTGCATATCCGCCGCCGGCAGCTCCGCCCTTTACACCAAATACCGGTCCGAGAGACGGCTCACGCAGCGCTACCATAACATTCTTGCCAAGCTTCTGAAGGCCATCTGCCAGACCAACGGTCGTCGTCGTCTTGCCCTCGCCAGCCGGCGTCGGGTTGATTGCTGTCACGAGAACGAGCTTGCCATCCTTCTTATCTGTCTCACGAAGCAGGTTGTAGTCGATCTTTGCCTTATACTTGCCATACTGCTCCAGATACTTCTCGTCAATCCCTGCCTTTGCCGCGATCTCCGTAATCGGGGACATCGGTGTTTCCTGTGCGATTTCAATGTCAGATTTAAATCCCATAGCTAAAAAATCTCCTCTCCTTATAAATACCAGTGGTGAAAATGAAGAAAGACGTCAGCCAGAGCCCTGCCCTGGTATTCCCGCGACATGTCTGTGAAATGGCTCTTATCCGAAAAGTCGAAAAGAAGCTTAAAAAGGCACAAAAAACTGCGCAGGGAATTATTTGCCATGATATCTAATGATATCTGGCACGCCATCCTTCTGAACGCAGTAGTGGAAGCGATACCGTAACGCGGAATAACTCCTTCGTTCACAACAAAGACCTTCCCATCATGTGACACTTAACGTACCGTATCTACTCTACCTGTAACCTCCCATGACCTCTCTTTTCAGCCGGTCCTGAGAGCATTACCCGTAACAATATAGAATTATTCGCGGAGGTTCTGAAAAGAAAAAGGACAGCATAATAGAAATGAATCATGCTGTCCAGACGGTCGACAAAATTATTATTTTGATTACCTTGTGGTGCTCCACTGGTCCGTCAGCAATCAAAGCCTCTCACTTGCCACTCATTATACCAAACCAAAAAACATTTGTCAAGAAAATATCAAATGTTTTTCCGGCTGTTTTTTGGATTTTTTTCAGTACATCTGACGAAGCAGGCAATTCACGAGGATTGCACAGATCTCCCGCAAAGCGTTGTGGGGCAGCATACCGATATCGGACGTGGCCGAAAGGCCATATACATCCGTATAGCCCTGCTCTCTGGCATACCAGAGCGCCCGGTAAATATGAAAATTATTCGTGATCACGCCAACCGAACTGCTTACTTCCTCTGCTGCATCACTTCCGGATAATCGTCGTATGACAGCGGCAGAGTACTTCAGATTCTCCTGGGTGCTAGTCGATTCCTCCTCCAGGATCAGCCGGTTTTCCGCAATCCCGGCTTCCGTCAGATAACGGTACATACACTCCGCTTCCGAAATATCTTCGTCCGCTCCCTGTCCCCCGGAGAGAATCAGAAGCGTATCCGGGTGCTCTCTGGCGTAAGCAGCCGCGCGTTCCAGCCGATTTTTCAAAGCACGGGAGGGAGTAGTCCCGCGAACCTGCGCCCCGAGTACCACCAGATACTCCAGCTCCTCTTCGGAAGCAGAGTAAGCCAGTGGCGGCAGAGGATTTTGTTTTCCCTCGTCAAAACCCGCGGCTGCGAGCGAGTAGCTGCCATCCGTGCGCATGGCGGAAAATACGCGGCTGCCGATTACCAGAACAACCACAAGCGCCAGCAGCAGCAAGGCAGACACCGCTCCTGTCGCAAAACGAAGAAGGCTCCCCGGATGTTTTTCCAGGTAATGCTCTCCCCCGCACAGCAGGAGCAGAATCGCACCGCCCAGAACCCAGATCCAGGCAAAGCTTGTCGAGAGCCCGGCATAGGATACGATTCCGGCATAATACAAAAAGCAAAGGATGCCTAAACTTAAGCATCCTATCTCAAAAGCATGTCTCATATGACTACCTGCCACAACAGTATTTGTATTTTTTGCCGCTTCCGCAGGGACACGGATCGTTCCGGCCGACCTTTTTCCCTTTCACAACGGTGTTCATCTTCTTGGCCTCGATATACAGCGCATGCCGTTTGTCCGCGTCAAAAATATTCTCCCACGCCGGGATGTTGTACAGCCAGTCTGCTCTCGCGTCTACCATATTTTTATAGAGCATCTCATTATCAAAATCCAGACTGACAGCGGTATCCTCATCCATCTCCTCGATGGGATTCGGCTGCTTCAGGCTCTCATTTATGCCATCCAGAAAACCTGTCATCTCCATCACGGTCACATGGTACTTTTCCGCCAGCTCCTTCACCGTACCGGTGACTGCTTCCTCCGGATTTTCAAGAAGCTGCTCATAAATCGCTTTTTCCTTTCGAAAGTAATCCGACCAGAATCTCTGAAGCGTCTTCTTGTCCGTCTCCTGTGAATAGGCTGTGTTTCTCCAGGTTTCCAATAATCCCATAGCTGTTTACCATCCTTTTCTTTCCCATTGAACGCCAGGAACCCCTGGCGTCAGCTTTCATATTTTCTCTGCGCATTATATACCACTTTTCGAAATATGGCAAGTGTTCACTCACGCATATAAATAATAATCGGATATCCGGCAGTGATGGTATTGTAGATCGTCGCCGCCGCCGCAAGCGGAAGGTTTATGCAGCCATGGCTGCCGTTGGTCAGATACACATTGCCCCCAAAGGAGCTGCGCCAGGTCGCGTCGTGAAGTCCCTGTCCGTTCGCGAATGGCATCCAATAGGTGACTTCCGTCTCGTACCCGTAATATTCGCTGCTCAGCGTATACGGACTGGCCTTATAGGCAATGGCAAAGGCTCCCTGCAGCGTCTCCCGCTCTTCCTCTGTCGATTTTCCGCTGACGATGTCCGTCTCGACAACCAGCGTATAATCCTTATAAAGCCACAGATGCTGCTTGTCCAGGCTGACCTCAATGTAGCTGCCAGCCAGGTCGTCCGTCCCATTCCTCGTCAGGCCGGACTCACTGTATACCGGTTCCCGCTCAATGGTCGTGCCGCTCTCCAGGTCCTCGCAGAGCTGCTCAAACTCCGCGTCCTTGTCAATCCGGTATCCGTATTCATTATTGCTGACCGTGACCGTATCGCCAGCCGTGGTCTTAAAGTAACGGGTATTGTACTTCGTATTATAGGTGGAAGAAAGTTCGTCAATATACGTCCAGATCAGCGACTCATTCAGCTCCACCCCGTCATCCGTAATCTCCAGCCAGGAGCAGATCGTATCGGAGTCCAGGACCTCCGTCACAGACCCGAAGGTATATACGATCGAGGTGGTCTGATAATTCGCAAGGCTCTGATTCAACTGCTCCAGACGTTCATTCAGCTCTTCGGAATTTTCCGTCACCTCCACCGTCTGGTACGAATTCACATCAATCTTCACCGTAATGGATTTGCGGAACAGTCCGTCTTCGAAGCTTTCGTTCATCGTCTGTTCCACTACTTCACGAAGATTATCCGCGTCTATGACATCCCCCTGCCAGCTCGGCACAATCACAAACTCGCCTTCCTCACTGTCATATTCCAGATAAGCATCCGTTGATTCCGTCCGCTCCAGCTCCACCTCAAAATTTTCCGCAGAAAAAGCCTGTGCCAGCTTTTCCTCATCTGCAAGCACAGTATATTCGATTTCGATATTTTTTCCTGTCTCAATCAGGCCTCTCTCGCTTAAGGTTTCTGCCTGTACCCTGGACAGCTCCTCCCGCAGGGCATCTCCATCCAGATAATAGCCGGCCTCACCCAGGGTCGTCCGGTAAAGCTCCTCCCCATTCTCCGTAAAAATCAGCTCGGTCTCTTCAAATTTCTTTTCGAGCTTCTGCGCCGCTTTTTCCGTCGTCATGCCTGATACACTGACTCCATAAATCGAAAGCCAGTGCGCCATATGTGTCTGGTCAGACAGAAAATCCCCCAAAAAAACACAAATCACAAAAAGAACCACAACCAGAACCGCCGCCTGCTTCGTAAGGGTCTTTTTGCGCTTTGCCTCAATCTCGGATTGTCTTCTCTGATATTCCCGTTCTCTCCTGTAATAAGAATGTCTGTCCTGATTCATCCGTGATACCTCGGTGCTGTGTTTTTACGCTACACAGCCGTGCACCCATGCTGCCTGGCTTTCCTCTCCGCATACCATCCGGCTAAGGACAGCCCCGGCACAGAAGCAAACCTCCGTGATCCACCGGCAGTCGCCAAGTACGGAATGGTATGGTTCTTTCATGTAAGCCTCGTGTGCGTTCTCGATATATGTAAACAGCTGCTCCGACGTGCGGATCTGCTCTGCCGCAAGCCGCTGTGTCTCGAATGACGCCCTCGACTCAGAGGTACACAGATACGCACGGAGCAGATATTTCAGCTCGCTCTCATACATACAGTGGTCGCGCAGGCTTCCGTGATAACAGGTATTATGCGGGAATGTAAAATAATCCGCCAGATAATGCAGCACAACGCCGGTCTGTGTCCAGATGGCGCGCCTGCTGCAGTCCTCATCGCACGTCTCAGCCTCAATCTGTAAAATCAGTTCCCGGACCTTTTCCCAGCTGTCATCAAACTGGTGCGGTTCTGAAAACATTTTCGGATTCAGATCCGGCTGAATCGATCCAAAATAAAAGGCTTTCCTGTACAGGTCCAGTTCCGCAAGCCGCAGTTCAGCCACCAAAAAAACAGACAAAGCTATATGTGATTTTTTTCGCATAAAATTCTCCCTTTTCTGCCGTGGAGTGATTCTCTATCTTTTCCATCATGACAGGTCTGCCATCCCCGTAATAAAGCCTGCCGCATGCCCCGGCCACACTGTCAGTGTGTGGCCGGAGTGCGAACTATAATCCTGCTGCAGATCCTGCCCGGCTTTTCTATAATTGTGCAGCAAAGCCGCTGCATATTCGATTTTCTATCCACGTGCATTGTACCGCTTTCCAGGGCATTATGCAAGAAAAATAGTGTAAAATCGAGGTGAAACACCCCGGTAAATTCTGCCGTTTCTCCGATCAGCCGTAATCGAGCAGGAGGCTCGTCGGCTCCTGCTCGCCCGCGCATTACATCCGTCTGTCGATTGCCGCAATATCCACCAGCGTCAGGCCATGAATGTTATTGTTTTCCAGGCTGGTGATCAGCGCGTTCGCCGTATCCAGCGAAGTGAGAACGTTTACACCGGTCTCAATCGCATTCCGCCGGATAATGAAACCATCCTTTGCATGCCCCACGCCCTGTGAAGGCGTATCGATGACCAGATCAATCTCATGGCCCAGGATCAGGTCCAGAATGTTCGGTGACTCCTGCTCCACCTTGCGGGTCATACGCACCTGTATATCCTCTTCCATCAGGGCACGCGCCGTTCCCTTGGTCGCGAAAATATTGTATCCCAGCGCCTCAAACCGCTTCGCGATATCGATCACATCAAGCTTGTCCGAGTCACGCACGGTGATGATCATATTTTTGTATTTGGGCAGATTAATGCCCGCACCAAGAAACGCCTTATACAGCGCCTCATCGAAGGTCGCCGCGATGCCGAGACATTCTCCGGTCGACTTCATCTCCGGCCCCAGGCTGATGTCCGCGCCCTGGATTTTCTCAAAGGAAAATACCGGCATCTTGATCGCGAAATAGTCCGCTTCCGGCTGCAGTCCCGGCTCAAATCCCAGGTCACGGATGGTGGCGCCAAGAATTACCTTCGTCGCAAGCGGCACGATCGGGATCCCCGTCACCTTGCTGATATACGGCACGGTACGGCTGGAGCGCGGGTTTACCTCAATCACATACACCTCATCATTGCTGACAATAAACTGAATATTAATCAGTCCGATGACATGCAAAGAGCGGGCGAGCTTGCGCGTATAATCCTCAATGACACGCTTAATCTTCTTCGAGATACTCTGTGCCGGATACACCGAGATGCTGTCTCCGGAGTGAATCCCCGCGCGCTCGATGTGCTCCATGATACCCGGAATCAGGACATCGGTGCCATCGCAGACGGCATCGACCTCAATCTCCTTGCCCATCATGTATTTATCTACCAGAATCGGATGTTCCTGGGCAATCCGATTGATCACACCGATATACTGCTCCACATCCTCATCGTTGATCGCAATCTGCATCCCCTGTCCGCCAAGTACATAGGAGGGGCGCACCAGCACCGGATACCCCAGCTCATTGGCCGCCTTTTTCGCCTCTTCGGCCGTAAAGACGGTATGTCCCGCCGGCCGCGGAATATTGCATTTCTCCAGAATCTCATCAAAGAGCTCCCGGTCTTCCGCCGCGTCCACATTTTCGGCGGAGGTACCAAGAATCGGCACACCCATCTTCATCAGCGATTCCGTCAGCTTAATCGCCGTTTGTCCGCCAAACTGTACCACCGCGCCGTCCGGATTCTCCAGACGCACAACATTTTCTACATCCTCCGGGGTCAGCGGCTCAAAATAGAGCTTATCCGCAATGTCAAAGTCCGTGCTGACTGTCTCCGGGTTGTTATTTATGATAATCGTTTCATAGCCTTCCTTTTCAAAGGCCCAGGTACAATGCACAGAGCAGAAGTCAAACTCGATCCCCTGCCCGATCCGGATCGGGCCGGACCCAAGAACAAGCACCTTTTTTCTGCGCGAAGCGGTTTCCCTGGCACAGTCCGAATCCGTTTCGGCCGCAGCGTTTCCGGCAAGCTCCCCCGATGCCTCGTTTTCACTGCCAAACACCGAGTAGTAATAAGGTGTCGTCGCGGCAAACTCTGCCGCACAGGTGTCTACCATCTTGTATGCGGCAATGATCCCGTGGGAATAGCGCAGCTGCTTAATCTCTTCCTCGCTCCTTCCGGTCAGGCGGGCGATCACGTTATCCGGGAATTCCACCCGTTTTGCTTCTTTTAACAGCTCAACCGTAAGCTCCTCTTTGCGCAGGCGCTCCTCCATCTCTGTCAGAATGGCAATCTTATCGATAAACCAGATATCAATCTTCGTCAGCTCATGGATTTTTTCATAGGAAAACTTCCGCCGCAGCGCCTCCGCGATCACCCAGATCCGCCGGTCGTCCACAACCGCAAGCTGCCGCAGCAGCGCGTCGTCATCCATGCCGGAAAAATCATAGGACAGCAGGCAGTCTACATGCTGCTCCAGCGAACGGATCGCTTTCATAAGGGCACCTTCAAAATTGGTACAGATGCTCATAACCTCGCCGGTCGCCTTCATCTGCGTGGTCAAGCGACGGCTTGCACTGATAAATTTATCGAACGGCAGGCGCGGCATCTTAACCACACAATAGTCCAGCATAGGCTCAAAGCTCGCGTAGGTCTTTCCTGTGATCGCGTTTTTGATCTCGTCCAGCGTATACCCCAGCGCAATCTTCGCCGCCACCTTCGCAATCGGATAGCCGGTTGCCTTGGAAGCCAGCGCGGAGGAACGGCTCACACGCGGA
Source organism: Lachnospiraceae bacterium (assembly GCA_021202635.1). GTDB lineage: Bacteria > Bacillota > Clostridia > Lachnospirales > Lachnospiraceae > Choladousia. Next base: position 80,070 of record JAJQCQ010000093.1, read on the forward strand.
TTCACTTCTATCACACAGTATTCAAAGCTGTCCGGATGCAGCGCAAACTGGACATTACAGCCTCCGGTAATTTTCAGCTCACTGATGATATTCAGCGCAGAGGTGCGCAGCATCTGGTATTCTTTATCTCCCATGGTCTGAGACGGAGCTACGACAATGCTGTCGCCGGTGTGTACGCCGACCGGATCGATGTTTTCCATGTTGCAGACGGTAATCACATTGCCTGCGCCATCGCGCATCACCTCGTACTCAATCTCCTTCCACCCGGCGATGCAGCGTTCCACAAGCACCTGTCCGACACGGCTCAGCCGGAGACCATTTTCCAGGATCTCCACCAGCTCCTCATAGTTGTGCGCAATGCCGCCGCCGCTGCCGCCCAGCGTATAGGCAGGGCGCAGCACGACCGGATAGCCGATCGTCCGGGTAAAAGCTACGCCTTCTTCGACGGACTCTACGACCTTCGACGGAGCCACCGGCTCCCCGATTTTTTCCATTGTATTTTTGAATTCCTGGCGATCCTCTGCCTTTTTGATGGTCTGAGCAGTCGTTCCGATCAGGCGGACACCGTTTTTCTCCAGAAATCCCCGCTCTGCCAGCTCCATCGCCAGATTCAGGCCCGCCTGGCCGCCCAGGGTCGGGAGCACACTGTCCGGCCGCTCCTTTAAAATCAGCTGCTCAACCACTTCCACGGTCAGCGGCTCAATATACACGTGATCTGCGATGTCTTTATCCGTCATGATGGTCGCCGGATTCGAATTCAGCAGCACAACCTCAATCCCCTCCTCATGAAGGGCACGGCAGGCCTGCGTGCCTGCATAGTCAAACTCTGCAGCCTGTCCGATCACGATCGGGCCGGAACCGATGACCAGTACCTTCTTAATATCCGGATTCTTTGGCATTACAAACGCACCTCCCTCTCATGATCTGGTTCTGGCATTTCTTTTCCGCCCTCATCCGCCGCAGCGCTTTTTTCTGCCGCAGCTTCCGGGCGCATCATTCCCATAAAACGGTCAAACAGATATCCCGAATCCAGCGGACCGGGCGACGCCTCCGGATGAAACTGAATTGTAAAAATATTCTTTCCGGTGTAAGCAAGACCCTCATTCGTCCCGTCATTGACGTTTTCAAATGCCGGCACTGCAATCGCCGGGTCCATATGCTCCGCGTCCACCACATAACCGTGGTTCTGTGAGGAAATATAGACGCGTCCGGTCGCCAGATCACGCACCGGATGGTTGCCTCCGCGATGACCGTACTTCATCTTATACGTATCGGCGCCGTTTGCGAGCGCCATCAACTGGTGTCCCAGACAGATCGCAAAAATCGGAACATCCGACGCGTACAGCTTTTTAATCTCCTCAATCATCGCCGTGCATTCCTTCGGGTCTCCGGGGCCATTGGAAAGCATGATGCCATCCGGGCTGGCTGCAAGGATCTCCTCCGCTTTGGTCAGTGCCGGATAGACCGTCACCTCACAGCCCCGCTGATTCAGGCAGCGCGCGATGTTCCGCTTTGTCCCAAGGTCAAGCAGTGCGACTCTGGGGCCATCCCCCTGAAGCACATACTTCTCCCGGCAGGTAACTTTTTCAACTACTTTTCCGGTTGTATAAGCGGCGAGTCTGGGAAGGATTTCTTCTAACTGATAATTCTCATTCGTGGTGATGCAGCCATTCATAGTGCCTTTCTCACGAAGAATTTTTGTAAGTGCGCGGGTATCAATACCGGCGATTCCTGGAATATCATATTTTAACAGAAAATTCTGAATCGTATCTTCGGAACGGAAATTACTCGGGATACGGGAAAGCTCCCGGACAATAAATGCGTCAAGCCAGGGTCGTTCGGACTCCATGTCCTCATAACAAATCCCATAATTACCAATCAGCGGATACGTCATCACCACCGCCTGTCCGGCATAGGACGGATCCGTCAACACTTCCAGATAACCAGTCATCGATGTATTAAATACAATCTCACTCACCACCTCACGCGGTGAGCCAATACTGGTACCCGCAAATACTGTGCCATCTTCGAGTATCAGAAACGCTTTCATATGAATGCCGCACTCCTTTCTGCTGTCGAATTATCTGTCTGTATACCACTACTTGTAAAAGCTGATTGCTCCGTTCCTTCGGAACTCCCGCAATCACCGTAAATCGCTCAATTTTACCATATCTTTTTTTATATTTCAACTTGTTTTGAATGGAATCGAAAAAAAGCAAACGCAGAAAGCACCTGTTTCTGATCAGGGGAATATTCTAAAATAAGGAGACACATGAGGTTTTACAGATATGAACAACCGCTCTTTCAACGGAAAACTCCGGGCCGCACAGACAGGCGACCTGCCAGATACCGGAACACTGAAGGTTACGGTCCTTTCCGAGCAGAACCTTCCACTTTCGGATGCAGTGGTGGCGTTTTCTTTTACCGGAGATCCGGACAGCCAGATTGAGGAAATACACACGGACCAGAACGGCCAGACAGAACCGGTGACGCTCGCCGCCCCGCCGGTGGAATATTCTCTTGAACCATCGGAAGAACAGCCTTACGCGGAATATACCATCCGGGTATCCGCCCCGGGATACGAGCCGGTCACAGTCAGCGGAGCAGAGCTTTTTAGCGGCCAGCTTTCCCTGCAGAATGTCACTCTGCGGCAGTCGGCCCCCGGAGAACAGCCGGATACCATAGTCATTCCGGAGCACACTCTTTACGGCTATTATCCACCCAAAATCGCGGAAGCGGAAGTAAAACCAGTCCGCGAAAACGGCGAAATCGTGCTCAGCCAGGTAGTCGTACCGGAATACATTGTTGTACACGACGGAACGCCGCAGGATTCTACCGCACGCGACTATTATGTGCAGTACAAAGACTATATCAAAAACGTCGCGAGCAGTGAAATCTATTCCACCTGGCCTTATGCAACGCTGGTCGCGAACATTCTGGCCATTCAGTCCTTTACCCTGAATCGGGTCTATACGGAATGGTACCGCAATAAACGATATGATTTCACCATTACTTCTTCCACCGCCTATGACCAGAAATGGGTCTATGGGAGAACCATTTTTGAAAGTATTTCCGAGGTGGTCGATGACGTGTTTCAGAATTACCTTTCCCGGCCAAATGTAAAACAGCCGATCCTGACCCAATACTGCGACGGTTCCCGGGTAACCTGCCCGCAATGGCTCTCGCAATGGGGCAGTGCAGCGCTCGGTGAGCAGGGCTATACGGCCTCAGAGATCATCCGCTATTATTATGGAAACGATATGTACATCAATTTTGCCGAGCAGGTCTCCGGCGTTCCGTCCTCCTATCCGGGTTACCCGCTCTCTGTCGGTTCGGTCGGCGCAGATGTGCTGAAAATCCAGGAGCAGCTCAATGCCATCTCCGGCAATTACCCGCTGATCCCCAGGCTCGTGCCGGACGGCATCTTCGGCGAAGCGACACAGGAGGCCGTAAAAGTTTTCCAGTCCGTCTTCGGTCTGACACAGGACGGCATCGTCGGCAACCGCACCTGGTATAAGATATCGGACATCTACGTCGCAGTGACACGGATCGCGGAGGGCGCATGAAGATGCCGCCAGAGGTCCGCTCCTGCCGCATAATGCCCGCCGTTTTCCGCTTTATTCCAGGAACTTCTTCAATTCCTCCATGAAAGTATTGACATCCTTGAATTCCCGATACACGGACGCGAAGCGCACATACGCTACCGCGTCCAGCTCCTTCAGCTTTTCCATCACCATCTCACCGACCAGCTTGCTGGCGATCTCTTTTTCTTCCATATTAAAAAGATCCATCTCGATCGCGTCGACCGTCTCCCGAATCTCCCGGATCGGGATCGGGCGCTTGTAGCATGCACGCAAAATACCTGCCTCCAGCTTATTCCGGTTGTACTGCTCTCTGCTCTGGTCTTTCTTAATCACGATAAGCGGAATCGACTCCACCTTCTCATAAGTCGTAAAACGCTTGCCGCAGGCATCACACATCCTGCGCCGGCGGATGGATGCGCCATCGTCCGCAGGTCTCGAATCTACGACACGGGTATTATCCATATTGCAAAATGGGCATTTCATGGTATCTCCTCTTCTTTCTTTTCCTGTATGAGAGTTTCCCTGCCGGAAAATTCCCGGCAGGCCAGCCAGATTCATGGGCATTCCGAATAACTGGCCGCCGGTCTGCGCTTCGGTCGGAACGGTTGCCAGGCTTCAGTCATCATCCAGCTTCAGCACACTCATAAACGCTTTCTGCGGAATCTCTACGCTGCCAAACTGACGCATGCGTTTCTTGCCTTCCTTTTGCTTTTCCAGCAGCTTCTTTTTTCTGGAAATATCACCGCCATAGCATTTTGCAAGCACGTCCTTGCGCATCGCCTTCACTGTCTCACGCGCAATAATCTTGCTGCCAATCGCCGCCTGAATCGGAATCTCAAACAGCTGGCGCGGAATCTCCTGCTTCAGCTTTTCACACATCCTGCGCCCACGCTCGTAAGCCGTATCTGCATGAACGATAAAGGACAGCGCATCGACTTCTTCTTTATTTACAAGGATATCCAGCTTCACCAGCTCGGAACGCAGATAGCCTTTCATCTCGTAATCAAAGGACGCGTACCCGCGGGACCGGGACTTAAGCGCGTCAAAGAAATCGTAGATAATCTCATTCAGCGGCAGCGTATATTTCAGTCGCGCACGCGTCTCTTCCATGTATTCCATACCTTCGTAAATGCCGCGCCGCTGCTGGCACAGCTCCATGATTGCCCCCAGATATTCGGTCGTCACCATAATCTCCGCCTCGACAACCGGCTCTTCCATATAATCAATCTCCGACGGGTCAGGCAGATTGGTCGGATTGGTCAGCTCAATCATTGTCCCATCTGTCTTATAGACTTTATAAATCACACTCGGAGCAGTTGTAATCAGGTCCAGGTTATACTCCCGCTCCAGCCGCTCCTGTATGATCTCCAGGTGCAGCAGGCCAAGGAAACCGCAGCGGAATCCGAACCCCAGGGCTACAGAAGTCTCCGGTTCAAACTGAAGCGACGCGTCATTCAGCTGCAGCTTTTCCAGCGCGTCCCGCAGATCCGGATATTTGGCCCCGTCCACCGGATACATGCCGCAGTATACCATCGGATTCACTTTTTTATACCCCGGAAGCGGTTCTCCACATGGGCGCTCCGCATCCGTCACCGTATCGCCCACCCGTGTATCCTTCACATTCTTCAGGCTGGCTGTCAGATAGCCCACCATGCCGGCGCTCAGCTCCTCACAGGGAATGAACTGCCCCGGCCCGAAATACCCCGCCTCCACGACCTCGGCTTCCGCGCCGGTCGCCATCATGCGGATCCTTGTACCCTTTTTCACGGAGCCATTCATCAGGCGGATAAAAATAATCACGCCTTTGTAAGAATCATACACGGAATCAAAAATCAGCGCCTGCAGAGGTGCGTCCGGGTCGCCGGTCGGCGCAGGAATCTTTGTCACCACCTGCTCCAGCACCTCATGCACATTCTGTCCGGTCTTCGCCGAGATCTGCGGCGCGTCCTCTGCCTCGATGCCAATCACATCCTCAATCTCATGGATCACGCGCTCCGGCTCCGCGCTCGGAAGATCAATTTTATTAATAACCGGCATGACATCCAGGTCATGGTCAAGTGCCAGATACACGTTCGCCAGCGTCTGTGCCTCAATGCCCTGCGCCGCGTCCACAACAAGGATCGCTCCGTCGCAGGCCGCCAGTGAACGCGACACCTCATAGTTAAAATCGACATGCCCAGGCGTATCAATGAGGTTAAAAATATACTCTTCCCCGTCATCCGCCCTGTAAATAATCCGGACCGCCTGCGACTTAATCGTAATGCCGCGCTCCCGCTCCAGATCCATATTGTCCAGCACCTGATCCTGCATCTCGCGGCTGGTCAAAAGACCGGTCATCTCAATGATCCGATCCGCCAGCGTTGATTTTCCATGATCGATGTGCGCAATAATACAAAAATTCCTGATTTTGCTCTGATCTACCGTCACTCTTTTCTTCCTCCCCGGTTCCCCCGGTCTTTCTGTATTTCTTCTCTTTATATGCCTGCTTTCGCGCCTTCCATAACCGGACAATCAGCGCCGCGATGGAGGCGGATGCCTGCTGCGGGCACATTGTTTCAAGCTAGTATAACACAAACCGGCAGTCAGGCAAAACAGAAATTAAGGAAAATTGGAAAATTTCGCCGGAAAAACCCGAACTGCTTCCAAACCGTTCCAGCCATTCATTCCAGAATCTGCCGGATCAGATTCGCAACAGGCGCCATCGCGTTTTTTTCTTCCTCCACCGTGTTCAGCTGTGTCCCGGCTTCAATCAGCAAAGAGCGCGCGCGCAGATGCAGATTGTAGCGCTCCGCCTGCAGATAGATTTTGCGGGCAAAGCCGGGGTACTCCACGTTGGCAAGCACCTGCAGCTGCAGGGAAAAAGCAAGATTCTCTGTCAGGTATTCATTCGGCAGCCAGGTGAGGGCTTCGCCGCCCGCATTGCGGGACAGTCCGTTAAAAAACATAATTCTCGAGACAGCCTCCCCGTCGATCTCCGTCACAAAATCCTCCCGGTCGCCTTCCACTCCATCCCGGTGCAGGTCAATCAGCACCTCTATGGTCGGATTTTCCTCCAGAATCGCCTCAATTGCCTCCCGGGCATAATCATAGGCCGCACTCCGGTCAAGGACTCCATCGACCAGATCATATACCCCCGTATCGTGAATTACATTGTAGCCGTAGCCGCGCAGCTCATCCGCCAGAATCTCGCCCATCCCTACCACCGTATCGCACACCTCACCCTCGGCTGAGTCTGCAAAAGCCTCCTGGGAATGTGTGTGATAAATCAGAATCTGCGGAACAGAGGAATCCTGCTCCAGCGACAGGTCCATCCCAAGCAGTTTTTCCGCGTCAAAGAGCTCCGCATCCGCCGCGGTATCCTCATCCACCGTATAATAATTCGTCACAAGATAAGAAAAGTCCGTCAGAAGAGGTAAGGCCTGTGAGAAAATGCTTCCTGCAGATACCTCCTGAATCGCATCATCCTCTGCGGCTGTCTGCGTCTCTTCCTCAGCTGCTGTTTCGGCCTGCATCTCTGCAATTGTCCCGCTCTGTGTCTCTGCCGCTGTCTCAGATTCCTTCTCTGCTTCCGTCTCACTTTGCGCCAGAGCTTGTCCTTCTTCTTCCGCTACGTAGCTTAATACCGGCACCACCTGTTCAAACCATGTGCTCAGCCATCCGCTGAGCTTCTTTCCTTCCACTGCCGCCGTATAGGCAAGAGACCAGGTGCGCATCGCGGTATCCTCAGCAGACTGCTGCACACTCCCGGCCTCCGTCTTTTTCTGCATCTGATTACACGCCGCCAGGAGAGCGCCGCTTTTATACATAATATAAGCTCCCAGTACAGCCATCACGCCATAGAGCAATTTTTGCAGCCAGCTGTTTTTCCGCATAGATCCTCCCGGGACATCGAGCAGGAAGCGGCTTGCCGAATCCTGCTCGCCGCGCGGGGCGCATCCAGCGCCAGCTGGAAAACTTCCCTATGCGCCCCTGCGCATCATTACGAAACCCCACACCTGACAGGCAGGTATGGGGTTCTCCTATTTTCCCTATTGTAACCGTTCCTTTTTCACAGTTACCCCTTATTTACTCTATGCGTTTTTTTCTTTCTTTAGAACCGGAATCGCTTCTGTCAAAGCGCGGCCGCTACCTCCTGATAGAGCTCGTCGCCCTCCGGAATCTTATAAACCTTTCCATCCTCCTCGGAATAGCAAAAATAGTCATCGCCTTCCTTTGACAGATAAATCTGATGAGAACCACCCTTCTTATCATTCACCTGGATCTCCAGATCCCCCTTATGCGGCCGAAATTCCTCTTCTCCTGATTCAGCCGGAGCGCTCTCACGACTGTATTCGTCGAGCAATCGGACGATTTTTTCCTTTCTTGCCTGATCCGTCAGATCAATCTGCTCCATCTCATCGTTTGTCCATGTCACCTTCACACTGTCCGCGACAAGCTCCTCTGACACCAGTGAATCATACCTCGAATACAGAACCAGCCCCGTCAGCACCAGAATGCCTGCCAAAACAGCCAGCAAAACTGCTGCCCTTCTCCCCTCAGGCTTCAACATTCGCATGCACTGCACCTCCCCTTCCTGTTGAAAAAATATAGTGATATGTGCATTATACAACAGGGGGACTCAAAAAATGCAAAGCTTTTCTTAATATTTCTTAAGCAATTCTATAAGTTTTATCCTTCCACTACTAAATATTTGCCATCGGGCAGTACAAACACTTCTGCCTGCTCCAGTACTTCCTCTTTTGTCATGCCGGAAATGTCTCCGCCATTCTCTTTAAAGTATTTTTTCAGTTCTTTATAATTATCGAGAACAACCGCCATACACTCTTCCAGGAATTCGTCTGCATCTTCCAGTGTTTCCGCGACGGATTCATCAAAAAGCTGTCCCTGATTTTTTAAGAAAACCTCCAGATATTCTTTTTTATATGTCATACAATCTCCTTTTCCTGTCCGCAGCCTCCTGAAGCGCTATGCTCTGCCAGCGAGTCAGGATTCTGTCAAAATAAAACGATCGCTTCTGGTCTGGAAATGCCAGGAAAAGTCGCAATCAGAGCTCACAGGCGTCAAGCGCCTCTCCGATCCCTTTCTTTCCGACCGGAAGATGACCAAAACAGGTAAGCTTCATAGAATCCGAGTATGCCTCGTTTTCCGGTTCAGAGAACCAGAGCATTCTTGCCTCCCAGTTGTTCTCCCGAATCTGCATCGCTTTTTTTCTTCCCTGCTGGCCATAGGTCACAACTACCATAATCAAACATGGATTCCGGCGTACAAAATGCAGGAATGGAAGCAGTTCGTTTTCGCCAATATACGTATGGATCAGGGGCCACTCCCCCCGTTCCCGCACCGCCTCACGAAGCAGACTGGCATACTCATTGACATCTTCTTTTTTATCCGCGTACATGACGAACCGGACCATTGCCTCACCTCCTGTTCTCTCTGATTTATGATGATCCATACACCAAACATACCCTGTTTTTTTATAATAATATACGCCAGGAGGTTTTTTTTCAATAGAATTCAGTTGAACGGTCGTTTTTTCAGTTAAACGGTAATCCGGTCTGCCATAATCTCGTGAAACTGTCCGCCACAGCGCTCAACTTCACCAAGGACGGTGTCGATTCCGGACCGGGTCTGATGCCAGGTCTGGCGGCTGATTCCATCAACCACCACCGGGCAGACAAGAAAGTCCGTATCCGGAAACTGCTGCTGGTAATACATGAGACTGCGTCTGGCGTGAAAGGCCTTGCAGCAGAGGATCGCCCGACGAACAGGCAGCTGCGCCGCCTCCGTCACCCGTCTGGAATAAATGGCGTTCTCCCAGGTAAAGGTCGCCTCCGGCTCCCGGAGAATGGCCTGCTGCGGAACACCTTCCGCGCGCAGAATTCCGCCGAGAAAATCGGATTCCGTTTCCCTGTCATAGATGGAAGCATTCCCCTTTATGCTGTGTTTTCCGGAAGGCAGAATATAAGGGGCATAGCCCTCATGATAAAGGCCGGCTGCCCGTCTCGCCAGCTCCGGCCGAAAGCTTCCGGGAATAAAAATAATGTCCGCTTTGCGCGGCTCATCCTCCACAAAAATAAACTCCGTGATCGCATCGTAGAACATCAGTCTCCTCCCATCTCCAGCCATGCCGTCCGCAGGCGGCCAGCTGCAGCCCGGATCTCCTGCTCCGAAAGGTTCGCATAGCCGAGGATAATCGTATTTCCCGCCGTATTTCTGGCATCCCCGACGTAATAACCGGACAGGCCATAAACACGAACGCCCTGCGCAGCCGCGCGGCGGATGGCTTCCTCCTCGGTCATGCCGTTCGTAAAGGTCAGCAGCAGGTGCACTCCTGCGTTTTCCCCGCTCACCTGGCAGATTTCCCGGAAGGATTTCAGCTCCTCCAGCAGCACATCATGGCGGCTGCGGTATACCGCGCGCATGCGGTTCAGGTGGCGCTCGTAATAGCCCTTGTTCAGAAAACCGGCAATCAGCATCTGATCCACACGGGAAACCGTACTGGAGATATTTCTCGCCCTGTCATTGTACAAACCCATCAGCCGCTCCGGAAGCACCAGATAGCTGACACGGATCGAAGGCGCGATGGATTTTGAAAAGGTTCCGATATAAATCACACGGTTGTCCTCATCATAGCCCTGAAGCGCCGGAATTGGTTTGCCCTTATAGCGGAATTCACTGTCGTAATCGTCCTCTATAATATAGCGCTCTTGCCCGTCTTTTCCGGATTTGGCCCAGCGAAGCAGCTGCATCCGGCGCTTCACCGGCATGACCGTTCCCAGCGGATACTGGTGGGACGGCATCACATAAGCCAGCCAGGCTCCCGTCTGTTCGAGCTGATCGACCCGCATTCCGGATTCATCCATTTCCACGATGCGCACATCATTGGAGAGATTGCGGAACAGATCATACGCTTTGCGGTATGTCGGACTTTCCATCGCGATCTTCATACCGCCGCCGAACATGCTGCAAAGCAGCAATAGAAGGAAATCGTTCCCCGCGCCGACTACAATCTGCTCCGGGCGCGCGTTTCCCCCACGCGCCTGGTGCAGATAAGCTGCGATCGTTTCCCGCAGCTCCCACTCGCCCTGCGGATCTCCCAGACGAAACAGATATTTGTCTTCCTCCAGCAGCAGCTCTTTCGAAAGCTTTCTCCATGCATGATGCGGAAAGCTGTTCAGGTCGACACCGTGGGGAGAGAAGTCAAACGGACAGGCTTTTTCTCCCGGCATCTGTTTTTCTGTGGTCTGCGCAATTACCGGCTTTATGCGGACAATCCCCTCCAGGTCACACACAAAATATCCCCTGTTTGGCACTGCCTCGATAAAGCCTTCCGCGACCAGCTGATCATATGCCATATTCACCGTCGTTCTGCTTACCTGCAGATAATCTGCCAGTTTTCTCGAAGAGGGCAGCCTTTCTTTAAAAGGCAGCCCTCCGCTCTGAATTTCATTTTTGATATAATTGTAAATCTGTTCATACAAAGGAGTCGAAGCATGGACATCCAGGCTGATGGTCAGGTCATTCATGACGCATGTTCTCCCCTTACTCCGCTTTCGGCAAACGGAAGGAGCTCTTTAAGGAAACAATCCGGTTGAATACAAGCGCCCCCTCTTTGGAGTCCTTCGCGTCTACACAGAAATACCCCTGGCGCACAAACTGAAAGCTGTCATACGGTCTGGCAAAGCACACCGCGCTTTCGCAGGCCCCGGCGGTCTCTGCCGTCAGGTCAGGCCGGGAAGGCATCGTCACCAGCTTCGCATCCCCAAAGGCCGGCTCAATCGGACAGTCATTCAGGACTGTCAGGGAATTCGGATTCAGGTTCAGAGAGCCATCCTCATTGTATACCCCCTTAGACTCATCGATGATATTTTCATACAGGCGCACCGTCGCGCGAAGCGCAGTCTTTGCCGCTACCCAGTGAATCGTCCCTTTGACCTTGCGCCCTGTAAACCCGCTGCCGCTCTTTGTCTCCGGATCGTAGGTGCAGTGAATCACCGTCACATTTCCGTCCGCATCCTTTTCCATGCCTGTGCATTTCACAAAGTATGCACCCATCAGACGTACTTCATTGCCAGGAAACAGGCGGAAATATTTTTTCGGCGGATTCTCCATAAAGTCCTCACGATCAATATAAAGCTCCCGGCCGAATGGAACCTTACGCGTACCGAGCTCCGGATTTTCCAGATTCAGCTCTACATCCAGATACTCGATCTGGTCTTCCGGATAATTGTCAATCACCAGCTTTACCGGATCCAGTACGGCCATCATACGCGGCCGCTTCATCTTCAGGTCCTCACGGATGCAGTATTCCAGCATCGCATAGTCCACGGAGCTCTGGCTCTTGCTGATCCCGCACAGGTCCACAAACATCTGAATCGACTCCGGAGTAAAGCCGCGCCGCCGCAGCGCCGCAATGGATACCAGCCGCGGGTCGTCCCAGCCATCCACAATGCCCTCTTCCACAAGCTTTTTGATATAGCGTTTGCCGGTCACGACATTCGTCAGATACAGCTTCGCGAATTCGATCTGCTTCGGCGGATGCTCATATCCGACCTCCCGCACCACCCAGTCATAAAGCGGCCGGTGGTCCTCAAATTCCAGCGTACAGATCGAATGCGTCACACCCTCAATCGCGTCCTCGATCGGATGCGCAAAATCATACATCGGATAAATGCACCATTTATCTCCGGTATTGTGATGCGACATATGCGCCACACGGTAAATGACCGGATCCCGCATATTGATGTTTGGAGAGGCCATGTCAATTTTTGCGCGGAGTACCTTTGCGCCGTCTTCGTACATCCCATTCTTCATGTTCTCAAACAATTCCAGGTTTTCCTCTATGCTGCGGTTCCGATAAGGGCTCTCCTTCCCCGGCTCCGTCAGTGTACCGCGGTAGGCGCGGATCTCCTCAGCGGAAAGGTCACAGACAAAGGCCTTTCCCTTTTTGATCAGCTTCACCGCCGCCTCATACATCTGATCAAAATAATTCGATGCAAAAAACAGCCGGTCCTCAAAATCCGCCCCCAGCCATTTTACATCTGCGATAATCGAATCCACAAACTCCGTCTTTTCCTTTGTCGGGTTGGTATCGTCAAAGCGGAGATTGAATTTCCCGCCATATTTCCTTGCCAGGCCGTAATTCAAAAGAATGGATTTCGCGTGGCCGATATGCAGGTAGCCATTCGGCTCCGGCGGAAACCGGGTGCAGATGGTCTCATATTTGCCTTCTGCAAGATCCGTATCAATGATCTGCTCAATAAAATTCCTCGAAACTGCCGATTTTTCTTCCATAATATTCTCCTCCTGTCACCTGGTTTTCTCCCTTTTCCGGCATGACATATACGCAAGAATAGCACAAAAAACCTTAGTTATCAAGGCCGACTTTTTTCAGCATCTCTGCCACTGCCCGGATGTATTCCGGCGTCGTGCCGCAGCAGCCGCCGATAATCGAAGCTCCGGCTTCCACCAGGTCCCTCATATACCGTGCAAATTCCTCTGCCCCCATGCTGTAAACCGCTTTCCCGGAATCATCGATCTGCGGCATGCCCGCATTTGGCTTGGCAATCACCGGCACCGTTACATGTTCCCGGATATTGCGGATCACAGAAACCAGCTGATCCGGCCCTACCGAGCAGTTCACACCGACCGCATCCGCGCCCGCGGCTTCAAAGGACATCGCTGCTTCCGTTGCATTGCCGCCGGTAAAAATACTGCCATCCGCCTCTACCGTCACCGTACAGAGAATCGGCAGATCGCAGACACTGTGTGCCGCATCAATGGCCGCCATGGTCTCCTCAATCTGGTACATGGTCTCCACCGCGAGCAGATCCACCCCGGCCTCCGCCAGATAGCGCACCTGTTCCTGATAGATTTCAAACGCCTTCTCATAGGTCATATCACCCATGGGCTGCATCATCCTTCCGGTCGGACTGATATCCCCCGCCACCAGCACGCCATCCGTCGCGATCTCTCTGGAAAAACCGGCAAGTGTCAGATTCATCTCACGGATCTGGTTCTCCAGACCATGCTTTGCGAGATTACAGCGGTTTGCTCCGAACGTTGGCGCGTAGATCACGCGGCTTCCGGCTTCGATAAATGCCCTCTGAAGACGCTGAAGCACCTCCTTATGCTCCAGGACCCAGGCCTCCGTGCAGACGCCGCGCGGCATTCCCATCGCCATCAGATTCGAACCGGTCGCTCCGTCTACCAGCAGAAGATTTTGGGCAAGCCTTCGAAATTCGTCTCTCGTCATCGTCTCTGTCTTCCTTCCTGTCTTGAATTCAGTCTTTCGGCGGAGCTACCAGCTTCTCCCGCTCTTCGAGGTCCTCCAGCAGCTCTTTGTAGGTACTCTGCAGCGCCACCTTCGCTGTGGTCTGCTTTTTGATCTGTCCGACGGACGCAGCTGACTTCACGATTGGCTGGCGCGTCCCGGCTCCGGCCACACAGCCGCCCGGACAGGCCATCCCTTCCAGCAGATAGCCATTGTATTTTCCGGCTTTTGCGAGGGAGAGCAGCTTCCGGCAGTTTTCCAGTCCCTCCGCACTCTCTGTTTTTACCTCCAGATCCGGGTAAAGCTCTCTGATGCAGTTCACCACCGCGCCCGCTACGCCGCCGCTCACGGCAAAGCCGCGCCCATCCGCGCTCGCTTCCTGCGGAAGCGGCTGCTCCTCTAATGCGGAAAAATCAACCTCTTTGGCCTCAAACATGCCCATCAGTTCCTCAAAGGTCAGGACAAAATCCACATCGCTGCGAATCGTGCGCCGTCCGGCTTCCAGCTTTTTCGCTGCACATGGACCAATAAACGCTACCTTACAGCCCGGATGCTGTTTTTTGATCAGACGCCCGGTCAGCACCATCGGCGTCAGCGCCATCGAAATACATTCAGAATACTGTGGAAACAGCTTTTTCGCCATCACCGACCACGCCGGACAGCAGGAGGTCGCCATAAACGGAAGCTTTTTCGCTGTTTCCTGCTCCCTGCCGTCGGCCGCCGCAGTTCCCTCAGGAGAGACGCCCATCACCTCCTGTGCGAAATCCTTTGCCTCCTCGATTGTACAGAGATCGGCACCGATCGCCACCTCTACCACATCCTCAAAGCCCAGAGCCTGCAGCGCCGAACGCATCTTTCCCGGTGTAAGCGCAGGGCCAAACTGTCCCGCTATTGCGGGGGCGATTGCCGCATACACGGGAGTATCACTCTTTATGGCCTGAATCGTCTGAAAGATCTGCGCCTTGTCCGCAATTGCCCCAAATGGGCAGTTCGCCAGACACATCCCGCAGGAGACACATTTCTCCTGATCAATTTCCGCGCGCCCATATTCATCAGAGCCAATCGCTTTCATCCCACAGGCCTTTGCGCAGGGGCGTTCCAGCTTTAAGATTGCTCCATAGGGGCAGGCGCTCAGACATTTTCCGCATTTCACACATTTTTCCTGATCAATCACAGAGCACCCATTCACAAAAGAAATCGCCCCCTTCGGGCAGACCTCCCGGCACGGATGGGCCAGACATCCCTGACAGGCATCTGTTACCTTCATCTCATTATCCGGACATTTGTGGCAGGCAAATTTGATAATATTGATCAGCGGCGGCTGATAGTATTTTTCCGGCTTGACGCATTCCTCCGCCCCGGTTGACACCGGTGCGTGCTCCGATGCGGACCGCAGATTCAGTCCCATCGCGAGACGCATCCGCTCCTTTACAATCGCGCGCTCCAGAAAAACACTTTCCCGATAAGTAGACACTTCCCCCGGAATCACGCGGTAGGGAATCAATTCCATCTGAGAGAGATCCCCATCCTGGTAATCATAGGAAAGTCTGGCGACCTCCGCAAATACGCGCTTGCGGATATCATTTACTGATGTGTAAATTCCTCTCATTGCCATGATTTTTCTCCTTCCATTGTGTATGCCACACTATACTCTATGGAACTGGACAGATTACAATTTTCTTCTCAGATATTCCGCACGCCCCGCTTCGTACAGATTATTCCCTTCCCTGTCAATGATCACAACCAGAGGCATATCCTCCACATACAATTTCCGCAGCGCCTCTGCGCCCAAATCCTCATATGCGATCAATTCCGCTTTTTTGATACACTTCGCGAGCAGAGCGCCCGCGCCTCCGATGGCGCCAAAATACACACCGCTGTATTGTTTCATAGCTTCCACGACCTCCGGCAGGCGTGCGCCCTTGCCAATCATCCCGCGTGCGCCGGCACGCATCAGGGTCGGCGCATATGCATCCATACGCCCACTCGTGGTCGGTCCGGCGGAACCGATCACCTGTCCGGGCTTCGCCGGCGCCGGTCCGACATAATAAATGGTCGCGTCTGTCGGATCAAATGGCAGCGGCTCCCCCTTCGCAAGCGTCTCGCACATTCTCTTATGCCCCGCATCGCGGGAGGTATAGACCGTGCCTGTCAGAAGCACCTGATCCCCCGCGTGAAGGGTACGTGCAAGCTCCTCCGTGAGCGGCAGTTCCACGCGTCTTCTTTCCATAATAAAATCCTCCTGTCAGCCTTCCACAATCACGTACCCGTGCACAATCTGACCAAATCTGCCTCTGCAGGTGTGACCGATAACAGCATAGCCGCACGCTCAGATAACCGCCGTCTTATGCCGGGTCACATGGCAGCTGATGTTTACCGCGCACGGCATTCCCGCAATGTGTGTCGGCATTGTCTCAATATTCAGTCCGATCGCCGTCGTCCTGCCTCCAAAGCCCTGCGGGCCAATTCCCAGAGCGTTAATCCTTTCCAGCATCTCTGTTTCCAGGTCCGCGTAAAATGGATCCGGATTTCTCTCATCCAGCGGCCGCATCAGCGCTTTCTTCGCCAGCAGCGCACATTTATCGAAGGTGCCTCCGATACCGACACCAACGACCATCGGCGGACAGGGATTCGGCCCGGCCGTCTCGACCACCTCCAGAATAAAATCTTTAATCCCCTGCAGGCCCGCAGAAGGCTTAAACATGCGGATCATGCTCATATTCTCACTGCCAAACCCCTTCGGTCCCACGGTAATCCGGACATTTTCGCCCGGGACAATCTCTGTGTAAAGCATCGCAGGCGTATTGTCTCCCGTATTCTGACGACGAACCGGGTCTTTTACCACAGATTTTCTCAGATATCCGTTCACATACCCGCGGCGGACCCCTTCGTTTACTGCCTCCGTCAGGTCGCCTCCCGTCAGATGCACATCCTGTCCGATTTCCAGAAACACGCAGGCCATTCCCGTATCCTGGCAGATCGGCACCTGCCCGGCATCCGCAATCTCAAAATTTTCAATGATATCATCCAGAACGCTTTTTGCGAGTTCCCCATCCTCACAGGCACGGCAGCTTCTCAACGCACACTGCACATCCTCCGGCAAATGTTCATTCGCCTCCACACAAAGCCGTTCGATCACCTCGGTAAGCTCTCTGACCGGAATCTCACGCATCTGTTATCGCCTCCTTCATACGCCACGCGGCGCGTCCTCTGCTCTGCGCAGAATATCGTATTTCCCGGCTTCGCACTCCAGCCTGACCCACAGCTTCTGCTGCGGATGCGGCGCACATTCCATCGGTACTCCATCCTGGGTACAGATGCCCAGCACCAGCGTCTGCAGGTTTCTGCCGTCCGGCTTCATCACTTCGATGCGCTCACCAACAGAAAATTTATTGCGCTGCTCAATGGAATACCAGTCCCCTGCCTGATGGCTCTCCTCTTTTTCGAGAAGGTTTCCGCCCGGCATTTCCTCTTCTGTCCGGGTATCTCCGATCGTTCCCAGATAGGTATATTCTTTTATATAG
Organism: Lachnospiraceae bacterium; assembly: GCA_021202635.1. GTDB lineage: Bacteria > Bacillota > Clostridia > Lachnospirales > Lachnospiraceae > Choladousia. Next base: position 97,451 of record JAJQCQ010000093.1, read on the forward strand.
GTATTGCTGTCATAGATCTGGGATTCCTGGTTCGGTTTTCCATAGAAAAAGCCGGTCGTGAACTGCCGGTACGTGCAATTGGATATCTGCTCCCGGTACCAGGGCAGGTTTTCCTCATACAGAGCCGGATCCCGCAGGCAGTCATCAATCGCCTTGCGGTAAGTGCGCGCTACCGTCGCGACATAGAGTGCGGTTTTCATTCTTCCTTCAATCTTGAAGCTGTCAATTCCCGCCTCCAGCAAATCCGGAATGTGTTCGATCATACACAGATCCTTCGAATTAAAAATATAAGTGCCGCGCTCATTTTCCTCAATCGGAAGATACTCTCCCGGCCGCGTTTCTTCTGCAACTGCGTATTTCCAGCGGCATGGGTGGGTACAGGCTCCCTGGTTCGCGTCCCGGCCGGTAAAATAATTGCTGAGCAGACAGCGCCCGGAATAAGAAATGCACATGGCTCCGTGCACAAACGTCTCAATCTCCATCGCCGAAGGAAGCTTCGCGCGCAGTTCCCTGATTTCCGCAAGAGAAAGCTCTCGCGCGGTGACAATGCGTTTCGCCCCCAGCTCCCACCAGAAACGGCAGGTCTCATAATTCGTATTGTTCGCCTGTGTGCTGATGTGCCGCTCAATCTCCGGACAAACGCGTTTCGCGATCTGAAATACGCCTGGATCCGCGATAATCAGCGCATCCGGGCGCAGCTCTTTTAATTCCTGAAAGTAGCGTTCTACGCCTTCCAGATCGCGGTTATGCGCCAGAATATTGGCCGTCACATAGACCTTCACCCCGTGCGCATGTGCAAACGCGATTCCCTCCGCCATCTGCGGCATCGTAAAATTCTTCGCCTTTGCCCGCAGGCCGTAGACTTCTCCGCCGATATACACCGCATCGGAGCCAAACATCACTGCTGTCTTCAAAACCTCCAGGCAGCTCGCCGGAATCAATAACTCTGGATGTCTCACGAATCAGTCTCCCTCTCTTTTCTCACAAAATCAGACCGTTCTTCCCGCATCATGGGCGTTTCCGCCTGTTTTACCGTGACTGCCGCGCCATCCCCGACTGCAACGATCGAGGTCAGAAGGCCCTGCGTGTGCTTCAGCACATACAGATATTCCCGCATCCGTTTGTAGATCGTGCGATCGCGCTGCTCAATCGCATAATGCGATTCGATGATATCGCCGTCCTGCAGCACATTATCAGAGACCAGTACGCCATCCACACGCAGCAGCCGCAATACCTCCGGCAGAAAGTGGATATACTGCCCCTTTGCCGCATCCATAAAAATAAAATCAAAGGATTCCCTCAAAGACGGCAGAATTTCCTTTGCATCCCCGGGTAAAAGCGTAATTCGCTCCTCCATCCCGGCCCGTCTGAAATTTTCCCGCGCAAGCGGAATCCGCTTCTCATAGTTTTCGATAGTGGTAATCCGGCATGCCGGATCCGTATTTGCGGCCATCAAAAGTGCCGAAAATCCGACCGCCGTGCCAACCTCCAGGATCCGGCGCGGCTGATAAATGGCCAGGAGTACCTTCAGAAAGCTCTGCATATCCGGCCGGATGACCGGCACGTGATTTTCGATCGCAGAGCGTTCCAGGTCATCCAGAAACGCTCCGTTCCCGGTATCCAGTGAGTTGATATAAGCGGACATCCGCTCTGGTATGATCATAATCTTCGCCTTATGCCTTTATATACTACTCCAGAACCGCATCCAGATCCAGGTCAATCGCGTCCGCCAGTTCAAACGCCGTCTTCTGGATCATCCGGCAGATATGCAGTTCCACCTTCAGATACTCATCTACCAGTTCATTTTTCCGAAGCTCAGCCGCGTCCATCCCCAGGCGGGCCTGTTCACTGTAATAGTCCAGTGTCTCATCCGAAGTCTGCGCCTGATACACGCGTCTGCGGAACGCATTCAGCTTTCCGCGCAGCTCGGCATCTGCCTCTACGATGATCCGCAGCTTCTGATAGCGCTGATATTCCTCTGTATTCTGAATGCTTTGGATCAGTTCCTGCGTACTTTCTTCAACTGTTCTCATATTCCGATTTCCATTGTTTCTTTTTACAATTCCTTTGCATTTATTCGACTTCCATTATAATGGGAAGTATCATCGGCCTTCTCTTCGTTCGCTTCCACAGGAATTCACCGAGGGAATCCCGAATGGCATTTTTCATCTTCGCCCAGTCCAGAATGCGGTGGGAATTGCAGTATTCCATCGCTTCCTCCACAACCGCGCAGGCCTCTTCCATCAGGTCTTCTGCCTCCCGGACATACACAAAGCCTCTGGATACGATATCCGGTCCGGAAAGGATCTGACCGCTGTATTTTTCCAGCGTCAGCACGGCAATGACAATGCCGTCCTCCGCCAGATGCTGGCGGTCACGCAGCACGATATTGCCGACATCACCGACGCCAAGTCCATCGACCAGAATAGACCCTGTCTGTACCTGTCCGGTCACCGCCGCAGAATCCGCGTCAAGCTCCAGCACATCCCCGGCTCTGAGCATCAGAATGTGATCCTTAGGGATGCCAAGCTCCTCCACCAGCTCCGCCTGCGCTTTCAGGTGGCGGTACTCGCCGTGCACCGGAATCGCATATTTCGGTTTTACCAGAGAATAGATCAGCTTGATATCCTCCTGGCAGGCATGGCCGGAAACATGGGTATCCTGGAACACCACCTTGATTCCTTTTTCGGAAAGCTCATTGATGACCTTGGAAACCGCTTTCTCGTTGCCCGGAATCGGGTTCGAGCTGAAAATCACGACGTCATTCGGATGAATCGCAATTTTTTTATGCATATTCGCGGCAATCCGGGAGAGTGCAGCCATCGGCTCGCCCTGGCTGCCTGTCGTAATCAGAACGAGCTGCTCATCCGTGTAGTTTTTCATTTCATCCAGATCGATCAGCGTATTCTGCGGAATATTGATATATCCCAGCTCAGACGCGATCGATATGACAGTCACCATGCTGCGCCCCTCGATCACGACCTTTCTGCCATATTTATAAGCCGTATTGATGATCTGCTGCACGCGGTCCACATTAGAAGCAAACGTCGCAATGAAAATCCTGCGATTCACATTCTCCGAAAACAGATGATCAAAGGTCTTGCCCACCGTCCGCTCTGACGCAGTAAAGCCCGGATTCTCTGCATTCGTGCTGTCGCACATCAGAGCCAGCACACCTTTTTTGCCAAGCTCCGCAAAGCGCTGCAGGTCAATGGCATCGCCAAAAACCGGCGTATAATCCACCTTAAAGTCGCCCGTGTGTATCACAATCCCCGCCGGTGAATAAATCGCCAGCGCCACCGCGTCCGCAATGCTGTGATTGGTGCGGATAAATTCCACACGGAAATCGCCCAGATTGATCATCTGCCCCTGTTTCACCACCTTGCGTCTCGTGGTGCGCAGCTGGCCGCTCTCTTCCAGCTTGTGTTCAATCAGCCCCATCGTCAGTTTCGTCGCGTATAACGGTACATTCACATCATTCAGAATATAGGAAATTGCCCCGATATGGTCTTCATGACCGTGCGTAAACACGAACCCCTTTACCTTCTCCAGATTCTCTTTCAGATAAGTGACATCCGGAATGACAAGATCCACCCCGAGCATGTCTTCCTCCGGAAATGCCAGACCGCAGTCCACAACAATAATGCTGTCATTATACTCAAATGCCGTGATATTCATACCGATCAGGCCAAGTCCGCCAATCGGTATAATTTTTAATCTCCCCGTATTGTTCTGTCTGTTCTGTTCTTTTTTCAATATCTCATACCTCTTTCCTGCGTTTTCACGCACAAATAGTAAGGTGTCCTTAAAGGCACCAATTCATGTAACCGTTTTCATTTTATGGCAGGCACAAACCATTCCACCCGCCTCTTTTATCTGTTCAGAGCTGTATGTCCACGTCCTCCAAAAGCTCTGCAAAGATCTTTGATAATACTTCCAGCTCGTTTTCATCCTCTACGAACTCATAAGCAGCGTCCGCTTCTCCGTCTTCCGATGTGTCTTTCAGGATGTAAACCTCCGCATCCTCTTCCTCATCCTCGGACTCTGTCACCAGCAGGTAGGAAACGCCGTTAATCCTGGTCTCTTCCAGAACATAAAACCAGATCGCCTCTCCGTCTTCTGCCGGGCGAAATGCTATTTTTTCCATATTCTCCCTGTCCTTATTGTTATCGGTCACACCCGGACCAGATTCGCCTTATTTTTACCTCTACAGGAGTGCCCCATAACTCTTATTTGCCATATGCCGCCCGCCAGGCCAGCCGTACTTAAACGTTTTCGTTCGTTCCCGCACTTTCCTCTCTTCCGCTCTTGCACTGTTTCAAATCCAGGTATCCCTGAAGGATGTACACAGCGGCAATCATATCCACGTACTCTTTGCGATTTTCCCGCCGAACACCGCTTTCCATCAGTGTCCGGTTCGCCGCGACAGTCGTCAGGCGTTCGTCCCACATGACGACAGGCAGCCCTGTCCGTCTTTTCAGCATCTCACCAAATTCCAGTGATTTCTCTGCCCGCTCCCCGACAGTATTATTCATATTCTTCGGATAGCCAAGCACAATCTCCGTCACACCATACTGTCCGACAAGCTCTTCTATGCGCGCAAGCGTCCTGCGCAGCTTATTCTCCTGTGTCCGTGTAATAGTCTCTATGCCCTGCGCCGTCAGTCCCAGCGGATCGCTTACCGCAACACCGACTGTCTTAGAGCCATAGTCCAGTCCCATAACGCGGATCATTCGTCTCTCCGCTCCCATGATTTATTCCTGATGTATTCCCGCAAAAGCTCTTCAACAAGCTCGTCTCGCTCCACTTTCATAATCATGCTGCGCGCGTTATTATGGCTGGTAATATAAGTCGGGTCACCTGACATAATATAGCCAACGATCTGATTGACCGGATTATACCCCTTCTCCGCCATCGCGTTGTAAACCACATCCAGCACTGTCTTCACGCGTGTCTCCGGATCCGTCGTATATTTAAAGTACTGTGTGTTATTAATCTCTGCCATCTTTTCACGTCCTTTGTACCCACATTTCTAGACTTTTTTATTCTAATATATCTGACGAAATAATTCAACCCTTTTTAAAAAAGATTCGCAAACTTTCAGTTTTCGTGCATTAGCAAATAAATATGTGGCGAGATCTGCCTTCCCAGTTTTCCGGTCAATATCCGGTTGGTGAAATCCTTCTCCGCCAGAACTGCCGCCCGGATATATTCCCTTGTGTACCCAAGAAAATACGCCGTCCCGTCAATCTCTTCTTTTTCCTCAAAAAGCACTTCCACCGTTTTTCCGGCACATTCAGCTTCAAACCGGCTGCGATTCCGCTCTCCGAGCTCCATAAGGATATCACTGCGCACTCCCTTTTCTGCTTCCGCAAGCTGCCCCGGCATGGCCGCCGCGCGCGTTCCCTGCCGTCTGGAATACTTAAAAATATGCGTTTCATACAAATGAAGCTTCTCTAAGAAGCTCACCGTCGTATCGAATTCCTCCTGCGTCTCCTGCGGAAAACCAACAATCACATCGGTCGTAATTGCGGGACGATCAAATACCTTCCGCAGGATCCTGCATTTTTCCTCAAATTCCTCTGCGGTATACCGACGGTTCATTCGCTTTAAAACAGAAGTGCAGCCGCTCTGCAGGGAAAGATGAAAATGCGGGCAGACCTTTGGCAATGCCCGCAGAGCGGCTGCAAATTCTTCCGTAACAATCCCAGGCTCCAGGGAACCCAGACGAATACGGGTGATTCCCGGCACCTCATGCACCGCCTGAATCAGGCTAAGAAGAGACATCCCGCCATTGCTGTCACAGGAACCATACGAGCCGGAGGCCACATCAAAATCACTGCCATAGGAGCTCAGATGAATCCCCGTCAGAACCACCTCGCGACAGCCGTTTTCCGCCAGAATTCCGACTTCACGCAGAACCTCCTCCGGCCTGCGGCTCCTCACACGGCCGCGTGCGTACGGAATAATACAATAGGTGCAAAACTGATTGCAGCCGTCCTGCACTTTAATATAAGCGCGTGTATGTTCCTCCGTACAGGTAATGGAAAGGTTCTCATATTCGTGATTATGATTGATGTCGATCTTTCCGACTACCCGGCCATTCACTGTTTCAAACTCAGGAGCTGCGGATTCCTTTCCTTCCCGCGCTGCCTCAAACATCCGCAGAGCTTCCAGCAGATCCTTTTTGCAATTATTTCCAAGCACCAGGTCCGCCATACCGTCCTCTTCGACCGGGTGCTCCGCTGTCTGCACATAACAGCCTGCCGCCACTATGATCGCATCCGGGTTCATTTTCCGGGCTTTGTGCAGCATTTGCCGCGACTTGCGGTCCGCAATATTCGTTACTGTGCAGGTGTTAATCACATACACATCCGCGCCCGGCGCGAACGGCACAATCTCATATCCCGCTTCCTCCAGAAGCTGCCGCATGGCTTCCGTCTCATATGCGTTTACCTTACAGCCCAGATTGTGAAGCGCTGCTTTTTTTCCCATAGTCAATTCCTCTTTTCGATCGCCGGCCCTGCTCCATATAGGCATCTTGCTCCCATCTTCCCGCAGTGAAACGGTAATTTCACGTAAAACAGCCGTCATATTTTACAAAGAATACATCAGAACTTCCGCTGATTTATTCTTGACTTTTTGCGCGCCAGACAGTAAGATAAGAAAGGTTCCATCATTAAAAACTACATGGAGGGGTGATATTATGAAAACAGTACAGATTTCTTTAAATTCAATTGATAAAGTAAAATCTTTCGTAAATGACATTACGAAGTTTGACAACGATTTTGATCTCGTGTCCGGCCGCTATGTCATTGATGCAAAGTCTATCATGGGGGTCTTCAGCCTGGATCTTTCCAAACCGATTGATCTGAATATCCATGCGGAAGATAATATCGATGAAATCCTGACTGTACTTGACGCATACATTATCCAGTAATGCGGTCACAGAGCAGATTTTCGTAAATAAAAATGAAGTTTCGGAGACGGCGGGCAGCCGTCTCCCTTTTCTTTTCTATGCGCACGGGCGAGCATGGAAATTTGCGGCTTGCGCTGCACCCGCCCTGAATTATTCTACCCGTATCGTCTCTGCGGTCTCGATGGCCGTCTCCACCATCTGGTCAATCTTATCCTGCAGCTTCAGCTCCGAACGCTGGATCACCTTCCGGTTTGGTTTTGTCACCGGATGCTTCGCCACAAAAATTGTACAGCAATCTTCAAATGGCAGGATCGATGTCTCAAAGGTATCGATTTTCTTTGCAACCTCGACGATCTCCTGTTTGTCAAAGCCAATCAGTGGGCGGAAGACAGGCAGGTCGCATACCTCGTTTGTCGCGGCAAGGCTCTGAATGGTCTGGCTTGCCACCTGGCCAACACTTTCGCCCGTGATCAGAGCCATAGAGCCGTCCAGCGCGGCAAAGCGCTCCGCGATCCGCATCATATAGCGCCGCATAATGATTGTCAGCTCATCGTGCGGACACTTCTCGTAAATGTAAAGCTGTATCTCTGTGAAATTCACCACGTGGAGGCGGATTGGGCCGGTATATCTCGCCACAAGCTTCGCCAGATCCACTACCTTTTGCTTCGCTCGGTCACTTGTGTAAGGCGGCGCATGAAAATAGACTGCGTCGATTACCACGCCGCGCTTGCCAATCATATACCCGGCTACCGGGCTGTCAATCCCGCCGGAGAGCAGCAGCATCGCCCGCCCGCTCGTGCCAACCGGCATCCCGCCGGGACCCGGGATGATTTTGGAATAAATATAGATCTTTTCCCGAATCTCAACATGAAGCAGAAGCTCCGGGCTGTGGACATCCACCTTCATTTCCGGAAACGCGTCCAGGATCCGGCCGCCCAGCTCGCTGTTGACCTCCATCGAATCAATGGGAAAGCTCTTTTTTGCCCGGCGCGTCACCACCTTGAAGGTCTGATGATGCGTCTCGTATACCTCCGTGAGGAAACGGACGACGTCATTGCCAAGCTCATCCAGACCGTTATCCTCCACTTTCATCACCGGACAGAAGCCGACAATTCCAAAGACACGCTGCAGAGCTTCGACGACCTCGTCATAATCGTAATCGCTCTCACAATCCACATAAATTCTGCCCTGCTCCCGCGTCACCAGAAAATCTCCGTCCACCTTCGAGAGCGCATGGCGAATCTGTTTTACCAGCGCTTCCTCAAACAGGTGACGATTCTTTCCCTTGATCGCGATTTCTCCATATTTAATCAAAAATGTTCTGAACATATTTTTCCTTTCCCCTTGCATGATTCCCCTGCATTCGGAGGTTCGCCGTTTTGTGACCTTGTTCCGGAAAGCATGTTTCGCAATCCTGTGAGCCTTCCGCACATTTGCACATGGCTTCCTACCGTCTCGTAAACCGCCGCAGCATCGGCAGCAGCTCTCTCAGAGCATCCAGACAGTAATCAATCTCTTCTTCCGCAGTGAACCGGCTGAAGCTGAACCGCAGGGTAGACTCCAGCTGTTCTTTGGGCAGATGCATTTCCTTTAACACCCCGCTGACCGGTGTTTTTTTATTCGATGAACAGGCGGAACCGGCAGAGACATAGATCTCCCGTTCTTCCAGTGCATGCAGAAGGACCTCACTGCGCACTCCCACAAAAGCTGCGCTCACGATATGCGCCGCACTCTTTTCGCCCATCTCCGAATGGATCACCACATCCGGCAGGTCAGACAGACCATGCATCAGCTTTTCTTTGAGAGCAAGCATGTGCGCATGATCCTGCTCCATCGTCGCAAACGCGTCCGCCGCCGCCTGCGCAAGTCCCGCCGCCCCCGGCACATTATCTGTCCCGGAACGCATTCCTCTTTGCTGTCCGCCCCCGAGAATCAGCGGATGCAGCTTCACCTTCTCACCGGCATACAAAAAGCCGCTGCCCTTCGGCCCATGCAGCTTATGTCCGCTCACCGAGAGCAGGTCTATCCCCATGCGCCTCGGATAAATCGGATATTTGCCATACGCCTGTACCGCATCCACATGAAACAGGGTATTCGGATTTTTCTTTTTAATCAACGCCCCAGCCTCCGCGATCGGCTCAAGGGTGCCAACCTCGTTATTTACATACATGATGGATACCAGGATCGTCTCCTCACAGACCGCGTCCGCCAGCTCCTCCAGAGAAATGCATCCCTTCGCATCCACTGGCAAAACCGTCACGCGAAAGCCCTGTTCTTCCAGATACCGCATCGGCACCCGCACTGCCGCATGCTCCACCGCAGACGTGATGACATGCAGCCCAGCGCGCCGGTTTGCCGCAGCCGCCCCGAGGATCGCCCAGTTATCCGACTCGGTTCCGCCTGAAGTAAAATAAATCTCCTTCTCACTGACCTTCAGTGTCTTCGCAATCGTCTCCCGCGCGTCCCGCAGATAGCGCTCTGCCTCCATCCCTTTTCGATGCCTGGACGAGGGATTTCCAAAATCCTCTGTCATCGTCCGCACCACCACGTCCCGCACCGAATCCGTCACACGGGTGGTAGCGGAATTATCCAGATATGCTTCCATATCCGCGCCGCCTTTCTGATCGGACAAAAACGATTCCGATCTCTCTTGTAGTAACAATTGTGTATCCCGGCGTACCCTTATTTCCGCGAAAACTGTAACATTGTTACAGGCCACGACCAGAAGAATCACACCTGCTGCCATCAGAAAAGCTTCGATACTGTAACTGTCACCCATTTTTTCTCCCACAAGCCGGTATTGAGCTTCTCTTCATGCTTCATCGGTATGTTTTAAAATCCTCAATTTCGTCTCTGCATGTGCGAAAATACAAGCTGATAAAACTCTGTATGTCAAACCTCTTGGGCTACATAATCCAGGCATGCGCGGTCACACACATACGGCCGCACATAGGTATCCGCTACCGCTACATGTGCCGGATGGTTCCCGTACACGGCCACATCCTCCGCCTTTTCCATGGTCGTCACCAGGGCAATCTCATGCGTGCTCGACGGGAGCGGCTCCTTCACAAAATCCACCGTCAAAAGCCCCGGCACCTTTCCAACCAGAGACCCCAGCTGCTTTTCCATCTCCGCTTTCAGCTCCGGTTTTTTCTCTTCCGGGATTTCCTTCTTAAAATTCCACATTACAATATGATGTACCATATCTGTACTCCTCCTCATTTGAAATCATTTTAGCAAAAATACCGTATCTCTCCGAAATAATCAAGCCATTTCTGCTCGATTTCCTCGCTTCGGGCTTCTATCATGCGCATAATATTTCTAAGTGTATGTGATGGTATCTTTGAATTGTTATTACATAAATAGCATTTTCCTGCTTGCGTAATCCATATTTTCGTGCCATTCGCTACCGGACTGCCCTTTGAAACATGTACATGCACTGGTTCAAGCGGTTTATTCTCGTTTGTCCAGAAATAAACCCAGTAAGAGCCCAGTTTAAAAACCTGAGGCATTCTCAAATCCCCCTTCTTTTGAAAATTCCATAATCAAATGTGCCATGGATTTGATAATTCCCAGAAAATATTCAATTTCCTCCTGTGAGAATTCATAAATATCTTCCCATCTGTAATCCGGAAGCATGCATGTCGCATGCCGAAAGCCATATTTTTCATCCGGTCTTTCAATATATACTTTTACGCTTCCATCTTCTCTCATTTCTGAATGCACAATTTCCGTATTGTCGTTCAAAGTCATAAACGGATACATCATAATAAAAGACCTCCTTCATTCTTTCTGACCGGATTCTCTTCCAGAAGAAACATCAAAACTGACAACACCGTCATCCCCGCTGTCTCTGTGCGCAGAATCCGCCGGCCCAATGTGATCGGCAGGACTCCGGCCTCCCCGGCCAGCGCTGCCTCCTGCTCATCAAAGCCACCCTCCGGGCCAATCATGACCGCAATGGAATCTCCCGGAGCAATGGCTCCGAATGCTTCCCTCGTGGCCTCCATCCCTCTGGCCAGCTCGTAAGGGATAAATTTTCGGTCAAAAGACTCTGCATAGCGCACCGCTTCCTCAAAGGTCATAACCGGCTTTATCTCCGGGATCATCGTCCGCTTTGCCTGCTTCGCCGCACTCTCCGCGATCGCGCTCCACCGCTTCTGCTTCGCCTCCGCCTTTTTTTGCGTCCAGCTTCACCACCGCGCGCCTGGTCGCCATGGGAACGATCTCACTGACCCCCAGCTCCACGGTTTTCTGGATAATCAGCTCCATCTTGTCTGCTTTGGGAAGTCCCTGAAACAGCACAATCTTCGATGGCAGCTCCGTATCCGCCTCCTGTGACCATAAGATTTTCGCAGTTACCAATACTTCCTCTGTCTTTGTCACCTCACAGCGATAGGTAACCGCATCCGGACTGCTCACCGTAATCTGCTCGCCCGGACGAATCCGCAGGACGTTTCGGATGTGATTGACGTCGCTGCCGGTAATCCAGATCTCTTTCTCCCTGATCTGATCTTTATTTACAAAGAAATGATGCATTTCTATCCACCCTGGCCCGAACAAGCCGGAACCAATCTTTTACCATTTGCGCAAAAATGTTTTAAGTATCTTCAGTTTTTCCGCGCCGTCACCGACACCCAGTCGTTCTGGTGCGTCACTTCCAGGACTTCCAGCCCTGCCGCTTTCACCGCATCCACGACGACCGTCTCCTTCTCCTCAATAATCCCCGATGTGATATAGATCCCGCCAGGCTTCAGCTGGTTCACAATCACCGGCGTAAGCGGCACCAGCACCTCCGCAAGGATATTCGCGACCACAATGTCATATTTTCCATAGCCGACGGCGTCCTGCACCTTCTGGTCATCAATAATATTTCCCAGCAGAACCTGCATCGCGCCATCCGGCACCTCGTTTGCCTCCAGATTCTCCCGCACTGCTGAAATCGCACACGGGTCGAGATCGGTGCCAATGGCATGCTTTGCACCCAGCTTCAGCGCAGCGATGGAAAGAATCCCGCTGCCCGTACCGACGTCCAGCAGCTCCGTCTGCCCGGTTACATATTTTTTCAGCTGACGCAGGCAAAGCTGCGTTGTCTCATGCATCCCCGTGCCAAACGCGGTGCCCGGATCAATATGGATGATCATTTTATCCCGATCCTCATCCCTGACTTCCTCCCAGGAGGGAATAATCAGAATATCATCCACATAAAACTGATGAAAATACTCCTTCCAGTTATTGATCCAGTCCTTATCCTCTGTCTGTGATACCGCAATGGAGCCTTCCCCGATATCCAAAAACATCCGCAGGTCCTCCAGCTCCTGCCGCACGTTGGCCAGTATGGTCTCTGTATCTGCATCCTCCTCCAGATAAAAACTTAACCAGGCAATGCCGTCATCCTCCGGCCCGTCCGGCAGGATGTCGACAAACATCTGCTTTTTATCCTCCTCGGAAAGAGGAACCTTATCCTCAATCTCCACTCCCTCAACGCCGATCTCAGCAAGAGTAGCAATCACGATATCCTCCGCCTCCGAGCGTGTCTTTATTGTAAATTTATTCCAGCGCATACCATTTCCTCATCACTTTGTAAAAATACAAAACAGCATTTCAAACTGCTGTTTAGATTACCACTATACCTGAAACTTTTCAACCAAAAAATATGTGCATCCCCCGAAGGTTTTTGTCCAGGGAAGGTTTGGAGAACTTTCCCTGGACAAAGAAACCGGGCAGTAATTCCTTCCGGAATCTATCTGCCCGGCCATTGTTTACAAAAACTGACCAGTAACTGGAAATAACCTGCTTCCCGTCACAAATAACAGCGCAGCCCTTCGCAGAGCTCTTCTTCTAAGGATGACAGTCTCCTGCAAATATTTTTTGACGTATCGTCCGCATCAGAATACTGGTTCAGATATTTGTGCAGAGATTTGACACCCATGTTGCAGCCATCGGTAACCAGACCGGCAATCGCCGCATCACTCTCATCCATAGCTGTTTTCACATTTGTCTTCACCCACGACATTCCTTTCGCTATCACGGCCGGATCCTTTTCGGAAGCTTCATGCTCGTTCAAAAGTCCATGTATTTCCCCGCCCAAATCCTCATGGCAGCTGCGGCTCTCAGTGAGAAGCTGCTTCAGGCCCTCATCACTGACCTTCTCCAGTACGCCATTGATTGTAGATACCGCCATTTTTGTTCCGGCGTCGCATTCCTTTAAAAGATGAACTGTATCATTTTCACTCATAGTGTCCTCCATCTGCTGCCCTATGCAGCCTGTTATGACTCACAGCGGTTCATTCCCTTCCCGCTTACGAATCTACACTATAGGATACCCATTCATCCTTTTTTTTACGCGCAGTTGACGCACCGATCATTACAGGTCACACTCCTGCCAGATTTACGTTGTTTTAACCTCTGCAGGGGTGAACAGTAACCATTGATCATTCTTCAAACATTTCCTTCAGTTTTTCGCCAAAGCCCTTCTTTTTCTGTTTATCCGGTCCTTTTTTCCCCGGATCGCCGGAGACAGGTGACTCAAGGCTGCCGCCAGAAACGGCGTCGAACGCCCGCAGAGCTTCCTTTGCCTCTTCACTCAGCTTCGTGGGCACCTGTACGTTCAGAGTCACATAATGGTCGCCGCGCTGGTTTTTATTTCGCAGAGACGGCACACCCTTGCCCTTGAAGCGAACCTTTGAGCCGGTCTGTGTTCCCGGCTTTACGGTATAAACGATATCGCCGTCCACCGTGCTGATACGGACGTCTCCGCCAAGCGCCGCCTGGGCAAATGAAATCGATACATCCGAATAGATATTCATATCCTGGCGGGTAAACGTCGCATGTCTGCCGACAATCACCTCGACCAGCAGATCTCCGCGCGGCCCGCCGTTGCTTCCCGGCTCGCCCTTCTCACGGATGCGGATACTCTGGCCATTGTCGATACCGGCCGGAATGGATACCTTGATTTTCTTTTTGCTGGACGTATAGCCCGTGCCATAGCAATTCGGACATTTTTCTTTGACAATCTTGCCGCTGCCATGACATTCCGGACAGGTCTGCACATTCTGTACCGTGCCAAACAGGGACTGCTGGGAAAACACCACCTGCCCCCGGCCGCCGCACTTCGGACAGGTCTCCGGGGACGTCCCCGGCTTTGCTCCGGTGCCATGACAGGTCGTACACTCATCCTTCAGATTCAGTTCAATCTCTTTTTCACAGCCAAAAACGGCCTCTTCAAATGTAATGCGAACGCTGGTGCGGACATTCGCGCCCTGCATCGGTCCCTGAGAGCCGCCGCGCCGCCGGCCGCCGCCGCCTCCAAAGAAATCACCGAACAGATCCCCAAAGATATCGCCCATGTCGCCAAAATTAAAGCCATCAAAGTCAAAGCCGCCGCCACCGGCTCCGCCCTCAAACGCGGCATGGCCAAACTGGTCGTACTGGCGTCGTTTTTCCGGATCACTCAGGACGGCATAAGCCTCAGACGCTTCTTTAAATTTCTTCTCGGCTTCGGCATCACCCGGGTTCATATCCGGGTGATATTTTTTTGCGAGTACACGGTACGCTTTTTTCAGCTCCGCGTCGTCCGCATTTTTATCCACACCCAGAACCTCGTAATAATCCCTTTTATTTTCCGCCATAACTTACTCCTCTTTATACAGCCTGTATTTATCTGAATATCGAACCGTCACCCAGGCTACTTTTTCAAAATAGCCAGGAATCAAGCAGGAGGCGGCTCGCCGTCTCCTGCTCGCGCGCACGGTTGCTGCGTGCCAGTGGCACGCGTTTAGCAACGACCGAAGCAAAGCGTAGACGGGTGCGGCATAAGCCGCAAAACACCTTGCCCGGCCCAGCGCATGTCATGAGAATGCCCCTGAGGCATCTTCCCGTCCCCAGGGGTATCTCATGGCCGACGTTCGACCTGCCTGTATCACTCGTACTGTTTCGTATTTCTGCGATCGTTACGGGTCACACCATAACCAGATTTACGTTATTTTAACCACTACAGGTGTGACCGGTAACTTGCGATTCCTTATACCTCGCGGTAATCTCCATCAACCACATCATCGTCAACCGGGCCATTGTCCTGCGCGCCGGCACCTGCTCCCGCGCCGCCCATGTTGCTCATATCCGGGCCTGCGCCGCCTGCTGCCGCTCCGGCCTGCTCATATACCTTCGCAAACAGCTTCTGCGCACTCTCCATCAGCTTCTCCTTGCCAGCCTTCAGATCCGCGATCTGGGAATCCGACATATCCTCCGGATTGGTCTGCGCGATCAGGTCTTTCAGATGCTGCAGGTCAGCTTCTACCGCAGACTTATCAGCCGCGTCAATCTTGTCGCCAACCTCTTCCATCGCCTTCTCGGTCTGGAATACCATCGCGTCCGCGTCGTTTCTGGTGTCGATGGCTTCCTTCTTCTTCTTATCCTGTGCCTCGTACTCAGCCGCTTCCTTTACCGCCTTGTCAATCTCGTCATCCGACATATTCGAACCGGAGGTAATGGTGATGTGCTGCTCTTTGCCCGTGCCAAGATCCTTCGCGGAAACATTTACAATACCGTTTGCATCAATATCGAAGGTAACCTCAATCTGCGGAACCCCTCTTCTTGCTGGCGGGATTCCATCCAGGCGGAACTGGCCAAGGGACTTGTTGTCTTTCGCGAACTGGCGCTCTCCCTGTACAACGTGAATATCAACTGCGGTCTGATTGTCAGCCGCGGTAGAGAACACCTGGCTCTTTTTGGTCGGGATGGTCGTATTTCTCTCAATCAGCTTCGTCGCTACACCGCCAAGGGTCTCGATCGACAGAGACAGCGGAGTCACATCCAGAAGAAGGATATCGCCCGCGCCTGCGTCGCCGGCCAGCTTGCCGCCCTGGATCGAAGCGCCGAGCGCTACGCACTCATCCGGGTTCAGGCTCTTGTTCGGCTCATGTCCGGTGAGCTGTTTTACTTTATCCTGTACGGCCGGGATACGGGTAGAACCGCCAACCAGAAGCACCTTGGAAAGCTCACCTGCGTTCAGTCCGGCGTCCTTCAGGGCGTTCTGTACCGGAATTACTGTCGCTTCTACAAGGTCATGGGTCAGCTCATCAAACTTCGCTCTGGTCAGATCCATCTCAAAATGCTTCGGACCGGTCTCATTCGCTGTGATGAACGGAAGGTTGATATTCGTCGTGGTAGAGGAGGAAAGCTCTTTCTTCGCCTTCTCTGCCGCCTCCTTCAGTCTCTGCAGAGCCATCTTATCATTCGAAAGGTCAATGCCCTCTTTGGACTTAAAGTCCGCGATCATGTAGTCAACAATCTTCTTATCGAAGTCATCGCCGCCCAGACGGTTGTTGCCGTTGGTCGCCAGTACCTCGATGACGCCCTCGCCGATCTCAATGATGGAAACATCGAATGTGCCGCCGCCGAGGTCATATACCATGATCTTCTGCTCATTCTCATTGTCCAGGCCATACGCCAGCGCCGCTGCTGTCGGCTCGTTGATGATACGCTTTACATCCAGACCCGCGATCTTGCCCGCATCCTTGGTCGCCTGACGCTGTGCGTCGTTGAAGTACGCCGGAACCGTGATAACCGCCTCCGTCACCTTCTCGCCGAGATAGTTTTCCGCATCCGCTTTCAGCTTCTGAAGAATCATTGCGGAAATCTCCTGCGGAGAGTACTTCTTGCTGTCAATCGATACGCGGTAATCGCTGCCCATATGTCTCTTGATCGAGGATACGGTGTGATCCGCATTGGTCACTGCCTGACGCTTTGCCGGCTCGCCGACCAGTCTCTCACCACTCTTTGTAAACGCCACGATGGACGGTGTTGTACGCGCACCCTCTGTATTTGTAATCACTACCGGCTTGCCGCCTTCCATAACTGCCACACAGCTATTTGTAGTACCTAAATCAATACCAATAATCTTGCTCATAATAATTCCTCCTGTTTTCGTGCCGTTCACCGGCACACACTAAAGATTTTACAGCTCCTCTATTTTCAAACCGCGCATGCAGTGCGTCGGTCGATACCAGATATTATATCTGAAAGCTTCCGTTGGAATACTGCCATCCGGTCAGATCAGTTCGCCACCTTCACCATACTGTGCCGAAGCACATTGTCACGGTACATATAGCCTTTCTGGAATTCCTCTACGACTACATTCTCTCCGGCTTCCTCATCCTCCACATGCATCACCGCATTGTGGAAATTCGGGTCAAACGGCTGTCCGACCGCTTCGATCGGCTTAACACCAATCCCTTCGAGTGCCGTCAGCAGCTGGCGGTAAACCTTTTCCATGCCCTGCGCGAAAGCGTCCTGCTTCTGTTCTTCACTCAGATTCGCAAACCCGCGCTCGAAATTATCAACCGTAGGAAGTATTTTTTCAAGAACGCTCTTTGCTCCGACCTCGAACATTGCAGATTTTTCTTTCTCGGAGCGCTTACGGAAGTTGTCAAACTCCGCCATCTGACGCTGTACCCGATCCGTCAGCTCTTCGATCTGCTGGTCGCGCTTATCCTTTTCTTTTTTCTTCTTACTGAAAAATCCTTTTTTCTCAGATTCCCCGGACGCGGGGTCTCCCTTCGCGGTATCCGCTTTCATGGCATCCGCTTCCTCCGGCTTTTTCTCTTCTCCGTCATCCTTTACGGAATCTGTATTCGCTGTTCCGGAAGATTGATTCGAAGCAGTATCCTGATCTGAAATCTCTTCCGTGGAAGTCGTCTCCGACCCGGCCGCTTCATTCTGAATCGTCTCGTTCTGAACTTCTTCGTCCCTGATCTCTTCCAATGGCTTCTCCACCTTTCTGCTACTTATCTTTGTCTTTCTTATAAATCTGATCCAGCTGAGCAATCAGGTCTTTTAACGTACCGATCACCTTATCATAATCCATCCGCTTCGGACCAACCACGCCAATCCGCCCGTACATCCCTTCGCCCAGCTCATAAGTGGCTGTCACTACACTGCAGTCCTGCATGGACGCAACCGGCGACTCCTGACCGATGTACACCTGAATCCCGGTTTCCTGATTCTGATCATCGGAGGTGATCAGACCAGCCAGATCCCGCTTATTCTCAAAGGTACTGATCAGCTCGCTCGCTTTCTCACTGGTAGAAAGCTCAGGATAGCGGAAAATGTTCGTCGCGCCGCTGGTATAAATCTCCACCTCATTGTCTGACTGAATCGCTTCCGCGACTGCATCCAGCACCCGGTTCACCACCTCGCTGTGCGTACCTGCCTGCTCCTTCAATTTTGAAATCGTACCGAGATTGATCTGCTCCAGGGTCAGTCCGTTCAGGGCGCTGTTCAGAAGAATATTCAGCTCCAGGATCGTCTTCTGATCCAGATCATGCTCCATATCCAGCATTTTATTCCGGACTACGTTTGCCTCCGTGACAACCGTCGCCAGAATCTGCGATTCGGAGACAATCGAAAGCTGGATGAACTTCAGCTTCGTCTGGTGGATCTTTGGCCCGGAAATCATGGCTGCGTAGTTCGTATTCGAAGCCAGGATCTGTGCCATCTGCCGCAGGATCAGTTCCATCTTATCCTGCCTCTGAAGAACGAGCTTGCGCATCTCGGTGACCTCCTGTTCTTTCTCAGCCACCTCCTGCTCTTTCTCAGAAACCTCGCGCTCTTTCTCCTCCATCATACGGTCCACATATAAGCGATAACCGGCATCCGACGGAATCCTGCCCGCTGAGGTATGCGGCTGAAGAATCAGCCCCATCTCTTCCAGATCAGACATCTCGTTGCGTATCGTGGCGGAACTCAGATTCAGGTCGGCGTACTTCGAAATCGTACGGGAACCGACCGGTTCGCCTGTCTCAAGGTAGGTCTTGATGATCGCTTTTAATATTGTCCATTTTCTCTCATCAAGCTGCATCTGAACTCCTCCCTGTTTTGTTTTCTTTTGTTAGCACTCTTCAGATTTGAGTGCTAACACCTTACGTTGCCTACTATAATACGCGTTTTCCCTTTTGTCAATAGCTTTTTTTGAAAAAATCTGGTATATTTTCTGATATCGTGGTAAAACAAAAACGAAAAGAATATTTAAGATTAATGGAAAGAGAAGGAATTTTAAAGGCATGAAAAAAGGAACGATTGCGGCAATCACCACTGCACTCCTGTTAATCGCAGGACTGATTGGCCTTGCGGGCTACCTGACGGTCAGCTGGCAGGCCGATCAAGCTGCTTCTGAAGAGGAAAATACGCAGGCTGGGCAGGATGTAGATGCGCTGCTGCAGGAGCTCAGTGTCCTTCAGGACGGCGTTTCCGGTTCAGCTGAAAGCGAATCTCCGGGCGCCGACAGAGACAATCCGGGCGCCGAAACTTCGGCACTGTCTGCAGAAAGCAATGCTTCGGCTGAGGAATATGAGAAAAACTCTGATTCACAGCTCTCAGAAGAAGACTCCAACCACACCATCCTTCTCCATGGCGAAGAGGAGACGGACAGGGAATCAGAGACGGAACCCGACACGGAATGGGTGCTGGAGCTTCTCGCAATCGAAGATACGCCAGTCATCTGGGTCGGCGATTCGCGCACCGTAGGCATGCAAAAAGCCCTCGGCGCATACACGGATGACCTATTCATCGGAGCGGCCGGCGAGGGCTATTCCTGGCTATGTGAAACCGGCATTCCCTTTTTGAAGTCAGCGATCAGCGACTACCCGGATCGTCCGGTTATTTTCAATATGGGAGTCAATGATTACGAAAACCTCTATAATTATATGGTACTCTACGCAGAAGTCACCGCCGAATATGCAGACACGGTTTTCTACTTTCTCTCTGTAAATCCGGTCGATGATGAAGCGGGGCTCTATGTTACGAACGCAGATATTGAAGATTTTAACTCACACCTTGAGAACACCTACCCGGATACGTATCTGGACAGCTACAGCTGCCTGCTGGAATCCGGCACAGAGACCATTGACGGGATCCACTACTCAGAAGAGGCCTACCGGCAGATTTATCTGTTTGTAAAAGATGCCCTCAAATCGGAAGCATAAATCAGGCAGGGGATTTTCCCTGCCCGTTCCATGTCTGCTGCGAGTGACAAAGCCACCGCATTCCTTTCTTTAATTCAGGTATTCATATACCGTACTGGATATGCTCTTAATCCCCCGGATCGCCGTATACTCGCTCACGCCGGAGGAAAAGACGCAGATCACATAATCCGTCTTCTCTCCAAATACAATCGCGATATCGTGCTGTGTCGTCGAGGTCTCCCCCGTCTTATTCGCAACTTTAATGCCGGACGGAACCCCTGCCGGAATCTTATAGCGCCTCTCCTGTGCCAGAAGCAGATTCAGCATTTTCTGCGAATAGGCTTTTGAGACACAGGTTCCATTATAGATTGCTTCCAGAAGCAGGCCGCAGTCTTTCGCCGATGAGACGTTCTTGCTGCCATCGCTCGTGCTGGAGGAGGAGGAAGGGTGCAGCGTATGATGAACTGCCGTACTGGTGTAGCTATTCGCTTTCAGATAGCTGTTAACGACAGCCGCGCCATTCAGAAAGCTGCTGCCGGAGGAGCTCTGTCTGCGCACCAGCTCATTATATGCCTCATTGCTGCTGACTGTAATCATGGATGTCAGCAGGCTTGTAATCGTCGAAGTTTCCGACATACGTCCATTCGCGATCTCATTATAGACGGATGCCATCACAAACACCTTGATTGTACTGGCCGGATACATGGTGCAGTCATTCACGCTCAGGACATCCCCTGTCTCCAGATTCTTTACATAGACCGACCAGGTGCCGCCATACGAACTGACCATGGAGGAAATGGTCTTCTTCAGACTGCTCAGTACCATCTCCTCCGCTTCGCATTTGCGTCCATCCGAGTCCACGTAGGAGCCATCCGCTACCTGCCGGCTTTTCGCAATCCTTCCGTTCGATAACAGATAATAACCATCCTGCCAGCAGTCTGTCAGCATCTTTCCATTTGAATCAATATAATATTGATACCCATTATAAGTAATCCACCCCGCCTGCCGGATGAGGACGCCGTTCGTGCCGCCGAAATAATATTTTCCATTAAAAGTCACAGAGCCGACTGTCTGCGATACCTGATGAAACTTCTGTGTCGTGTTCAGCTTCCCGCTGCTGTTGAAATAATAATAGCCGTTAAACGTCACGCCATCGACCTTTTTATTGGAAAACAGGCGCACCTGCACGCCGGAGGTATTCAGCTTTCCGTATGCCTGCACATAATAATAACCGCTAAAGGTCTTTGCATTACAGGTCTGAGTGGAAATCTTTGTCAGTCCGGCCGCAGTCTTCGGGAACCGCCCATTGCTGTTGGTATAATAATACCCCTTAAACGTTACGCCGTTCACCGTTGTTTTCAGATAATAAACCGCTTTTTTCCGGATCAGCTTTCCGTTGCTGTCAAACATATAATATCCGCTCTGCAGCACCTCATTCTTTTTGATCGACAGATACTGGAGACCGGTCAGCGCGTTTCCATCCGCATCCCGCAGATACCACCGCTCGCCCTTCTGCACCAGATAGCTGCCGCTTCCGTCCCTGAAAGAATACACGGTCCGCTCCGAAGAAGCGGTCGCACTGTCTGCGGCCCGCACAGGAATGCCATACAGCATCCAGAAGGACATGAAAACTAAAACGCATAACACTGCCCACAGGGATTTTTTCCCACACGTCATATCTGTTTCCTCCCTTTTCTTTTCTGACGCATAACCAAAAACAGGTGAAACAGTACCCGTTTTCCAGTCATATAAAATATAATAACGTATCCGTTTATGAATTACAAGAAAAAGATAAGGAAAAGATAAGAAAATAATAAGGAATTGATTCTCGTTCCTGAATAATTCAAAAAGACTTTTTTATATAAAAATACGGGTACGGGAAAAGAAAACAGGTGCCAGAGATCCCTGAGAACCTCTGACACCCGTTCTGTCGCTGCTTTGCTGTTCTGTTTTTTTATCAGACTGGGGACCTATTCGGAGCAGTTACTCAGACTGCTTTTTATTCCGCATTCGTATACAGCTGACCAGCCACTACCAGGAAAGTGGCACCGTCATATTCGATCGTCCCATTATAGCCGGATGCGAGGACGCCGTTGACGACATAGAAGAATTCTCCGTCGTACAGCGCTACCTGTGTCACATTCTGCACCTGGCCGGCCGCAAGGAAATACCACTGGTTGTCTCCGCCGACCGCCACATCATTCAGCCACAGTCCGTTGTAATCCAGAACCAGTCTGCCGGCAGCTACAAGGAAGGTGGCCCCATCATAAGGAATCAGACCATTCACCTCTGTATCCAGAATGCCGTCCGTGATATAGAACCACTCGCCGTCATACAGAGCCAGTCCCGTGTACTGCAGCTGAACCTGTCCGTATGCTACAAAGTACCAAACATCCTCATACAGGCAAAGCCCGTTTGCGTCCTTGTCAACCAGATTTCCGTTGATAAAGAACAGGCTTCCATCATAAGAAACCACGCCGCTGTAATTGCCTGAGCATACACCATTCTCATAGTAACGGAACACATTATCGCTGTCCAGGGTCAGACCATCCTTTACCTCTGCTGAAGAAGAGGAAGAGGATGACGAGGAAGAAGACGCTTTTTCAATTGTAAACGTCTCGGTAAGCGTTCCGCCGTAAGTACCGGTGCCAACAATCGTAACCGTAGCTGTGCCGACAGAAACATTGTCGCTGTAATAAACGACATAGTCTGTTCCCTCAGTCAGAACCGTGCCGTCCGCCGCAGTCACGGTAACCTCCGGTGTCTGCGCCGTTCCGTCATAGGTATAGCTGGTCTCGGAAAGCTCCACCGTACAATCGCTGAGGTCTGTCTGCCAGGAAAGTCCGCCGTAGTATGCCTCAATATCCGCGTAATTCGAGCTGCCAATCGTGACCGTCGGAGCCACTGCGTCTCCATTTTCGTCTGTCTCAGGAACCGCACTTTCCAGGGTAAAGCTTAACGTGCTGCCAATCGTCGTCTCCGAGAGCAGGGTATAGGTTGTACGCCCAACCTTATACGTAATCGTGATCGTCGCGTCCTGAATATCTGAAGGTATTTCACTGTCCAGCGTGAACACAGAATTCTCCTCGCTGAACATGCCGCTGATGGCGGTCTCCGTGTAATCCGGCTTTACGTAAATACCATCCGCGAAGCTGTATACATAAGAGGCATCCGGTACAATAAAGGTCACGGTGCTGATCGTTTTTCCAACCAGCCCGGCCGTATTGGCGTCATCCGCATTAAACGCGAACTCATAAGTCTGTACCCAGATATTGTTCATATGGGTCAGTCCATAGCTGGCACCGTCTGTCGTCGTCACAAGGATTCCAAGGATGTTCGAGCCAACCGCAAAGCCCTCATCACTTCTTGTGTTTCTCAGATAAGAGGTGCTGCTCTCGGTAATCGCTACCAGATAATCTCCCCAGTTGCTGCTTGTGCTTAGCTCCGCCGTCGCATCTGTCACCGTTGCCGCCACACTCAGAGTAGTCGCGATAACGCCATTCGCGTTCACCGTCCAATACTGTGCCGGGATATCCGCGTCTTCCTCATTCGCGGTGATCAGTGCTTTCTGTTCGGATGTTACGCTCGGAAGTACCTTTACCGGAACGTTTGTCACACCATAAATCGTATAGCCGTCATCCGTCACTTCCGATGTTGACTCATTTGCAAACATAGTACTTTTTCCGGTGGTCGCGGAGCTTACCGCGTCAACCGAAGAAGCGTCATCTACGAGGAAGGAGTAAAACTCCTCATACGTCAGGGTCATTGTGCCGTAATACGGTGTCGCGGCTTCGATCAGCTCTGTCAGTTCGGAGATGATATCCGCGGCTTCCGAAGCGCTGCCATTGTTATTCAGGATCTCCTGCCCCTCTTCCGCATGAGCGGCCAGAGTCTCGTATCTGTACGCCGGGTCCTCGGCAGTGGTTACCAGCTCGTTCGCCTCAGCAACAAGCGCCGTCAGCTCCGTCTGCTGCCAGTCAAACATCGGATAGCTGACCGTGATATCTGAATAGGTGGAGCTGCTGATCGTAACGGTCGGCACTGTCTCATCCGGTACGCTTTCGTCCGAAAGAGCCGTGCCCAGCGTAAAGGTTCTGCTGGTTCCCACTTCAGTCGCACTCAATAAGGTATACGTCGTGCGGCTGACTTTGTAAGTAATACTGATCGTCGCGTCCTCGATGGAAGAGGAAAGCTCAGCATCAAGCGTAAACTGCGTTCCATCGGAGTTAAAGCTGCCAGTGATCTCATCAGCTGCCGCCGGTTTTACATAGATGCCGTCCGCAAAGCTGTATACATACAGTCCTTCCGGCACAATATAGGTAACTGTGCTGATGGTCTCGCCCACCAGTCCCGCCGTGTTCGCGTCGTCTGCGTTGAACGCGAACTCGTAGGTCTGCACCCAGATATTATTCATGTGAGTCAGACCATAGCTGTTGCCTTCCTCCGTCGTCACCACGATTCCCATAATATTGGAGCCAACCGCGAAGCCCTCATCGCTTCTCGTATTTCTTAAGTTTGATGTGCTGGTCTCTGTGATCGCTACCAGATAATCGCCCCAGTTGCTGCTCGTACTGAGGGTCGCCGTCGCATCCGTCACGGTCGCTTTCGTCTCCAGAGAAGGCGCTGTCACGGTGCTTCCGCTCACTGTCCAATACTGTACTCCATCCTCAGCTGTTTCCGGATCCTCATTGAAGGTAACAGACGCCAGCAAAGCTTCTGACGCTCCTTCTTCTACATACACCGGCACCTTTACGCCATAAATCGTATAGCCGCTCTCCGTCACCTCCGACGTATACTCGTTCGCAAACATCGCGCTCTTTCCGGTTGTCGCGGAGCTCACCGCATCTACAGAAGAGACGCCAAACCCAAGCATGGAATAAAACTCCGCGTAAGTCATGGAAAGCGTACCATACCCGGAGGTCACCGTTTCAGCGATTTCGGTCTCTGTTTCAGTTTCTGTTTCAGTCTCTGTTTCCAGTTCTGTTTCGGAAGCCGCATCAATCAGCGCTTCTGTATCCAGATCATCTCCTGTGTATTCTTCCACAGACACAACAAGAGCCACATCCGAACTTCCGCCATCTGCCTCTCCATCCGTATACGCACCCTCATCAGCGGAATCATTCACAGCATCCGCCTCTGTGATCTCATCCATACCTGTGTCCTCAGACTCATCAGCCGCCGATGCGGCCGCATCGTCCGCCTCTGCCGCCGCATCCTCTTCCGAATCCAGAATCACTTCTGTACCTGCATCCAAAATCTCACCGGACAAGTCTGCTTCCGCCGCCAGTGACGGGCAGCCAGACAGTACCATAGACGCCGACAGGATCACGGCCGCCGTCTTTGCTGCAAAATTTCTTTTTCGCATATTCTCTCCTTTCTCTCAATAAAAATCCCGGTTTTGATCGGTCATCCATATGACAATATACGTCCAAACACCGGAATAAAAATATGTGCCTTAGTAAGTTTCCTCTTATTTCAGTTAGAGATAACTTACCGAAAGATACAATATACCCATCTTTCCATTCTGTCAAGAAATTTTTTCCATGAGAAAAACAAAAGAAGAAATAGTAGAAATGGGATCACTTTCCTATTGGACAAAAAATCGGTCTCCGCCGCACGAGCGAAGACCAATTGCCAGTCATTTATCAAGTCGTAATTACATCAGACCTTTACCACAGATTTCATCAATCCGCCGCAGCTCTTCCGCCGTAAAATCCACACGTGCGGTAATGGAAACATTCTCTGTAATCTGCTCCGTGTGGGAAGCACCGATCAGGACCGAACACACCTCATCGTCCTTCAGAATCCAGGAAAGCGCCATCTGCGCGAGGGTCTGCCCACGTCTCTGTGCCAGTTCATTTAAGGCCCGGATCTGATTCAGACGTTCTTCGGTCAGGTCATCCGCCCTCAGAAACCGCCCATCCCGGGCAATCCGGCTGTCCGCTGGAATCCCCTGAAGATATTTGTCCGTCAGAAGCCCCTGCGCCAGCGGACTGAACGCGATGATCCCCAGTCCGGCCTCTTTGCAGCATGTTTTTACGCCGTCCTCCTCAATCCCGCGGTCGAAGATGGAATACCGCCGCTGGTTAACGATCAGCGGG
The DNA here is from genome assembly GCA_021202635.1 of Lachnospiraceae bacterium. Classification (GTDB taxonomy): domain Bacteria; phylum Bacillota; class Clostridia; order Lachnospirales; family Lachnospiraceae; genus Choladousia. Next base: position 123,433 of record JAJQCQ010000093.1, read on the forward strand.
CAGTGAAGCTCGTCCATGATCGCCTTCGCGCGGAGCGTATACTCCTCATTATAATTGGAAATCCCGGCGTATAGCGCCTTGCCGCTTCGCACAATCGATGCGAGTGCTTCCATCGTCTCCTCAAGCGGCGTCCCGGGATCCATGCGATGATGGTAAAAAATATCCACATAAGGAAGTCCGAGTCGTTTCAGACTCTGATCAATACTTGCGGTGAGGTATTTTTTACTCCCCCAGTCGCCGTACGGTCCCGGCCACATATCATAGCCGGCCTTTGTCGTGATGACAAGCTCATCCCGGTAGGGCACAAAATCTTCGCGCAGAATCCTGCCAAGGTTCTCCTCCGCGCTGCCATAGACCGGCCCGTAATTGTTCGCCAGGTCGAACTGTGTGATGCCCAGATCAAAGGCCGTGCGGCACATGGCTTTCATGGTGTCGTAATTGTCTTTGCTGCCGAAGTTATGCCAGAAGCCAAGAGATACGGCCGGAAACTTCAGGCCACTTCGACCCACACGGTTGTATTTCATCGTTTCATAGCGGCGGTCACTCGCCACGTAAACATCTGCCATGATATCCTCCTCTTCTCATGAAACACTCCGCCTCCCGCAGCAAGTGCGTAGTGCGGGTCTGACCAGCAGCCTTCCCACACTTGACCCTCCCGCAGGCGGTTCCGGAATCTTCTCCGCGCAGCGATCGCTTTCCCCATTCCATGCGCCTGCGGGATTTCTTAAGATTCTTTATCTTTCTTTCATTTTCCTTTCACACAATTTCCACATCCCCCTGTTAGACTGTCACCATCAAAGGAAGTCACCCGGGTGGTTGCAATACAGAGAATCATGTGGACTGGCTTCAACAAAAAACTCTCCCGGCCGCGGTTACCGGACTTCATAACATATGGCGGCAGCAGACGGCAGGGTTCACATACACCTTCTTATCCATGTTTTCCGGACACCCAGATCGGGTGTCCGTTTTCATGTGCCCAGCCGTGCCGGATGCTGTTACAGGTTACACCGCTTTGCGGTGCATCACGTCGCCTCTCTCGCAGCGGTTCCCCCACCCGTCGATCAGGGTTCCATCACGGTAAACACAGATGATCTCGCAGTTATTCGAACAGCGGCCACACTTCGCCTCACGGGTTTTAAACTCCACATTTTCCATGGAAAAATCGAATTCCCGGCGGTCACTGCCGCTTTTAGCGAGGAGTGCCGCGCCGATCGCACCCATCAGATGGCCGTTTTCATCGACCCTGACCTTACAGCCGAGCGCCTTTTCAAAGGCAGCGACCACGCCGATGTTTTTACTGACTCCGCCCTGAAAGACCACCGGGGAGACGATGCGCTTGCCTTTCCCGACGTTATTCAGATAATTGGCCACCACCGCCTGGCAGAGTCCCGCGACAATGTCTTCTTTGGAATGCCCCATCTGAATCTTGTGCACGAGATCAGACTCCGCAAATACAGTACAGCGCGCGGCGATCTGGGTCGGATGCTTTGACTGCAGAGCAAGCTCCCCCATCTCTTCGACCTCCAGTCCCAGCCGGCGGGACTGGCTGGAAAGAAACGCACCGGTGCCGGCCGCACAGAGCGTATTCATCGCATAATCAACGGCGACGCCATTTTCTACAAGGATAATCTTCGAATCCTGGCCGCCGATTTCCAGGATCGTACGTGTTTCCGGGTAAAAGGATGTCGTGCCGACCGCATGGGCGGTGATCTCATTTTTACCATGGTAGCACCTGTAATGGTACCTGCCAGACGGCGCGCGCTGCCGGTCGTACCGGTTGCAACCACGCGGTACGAGGTCTTGTCAAACTGCTGCTCCAGAAGAGAGACCAGCTGCTTGACCGCACCAATCGGATTGCCCTCCGTCCAGATATAAGCGCTGGCAAGGATTTCCTTCTTATCATTTAAAATCACACCCTTGGTGGAGATAGAGCCAACATCAATCCCCAGGTATGCGTCCCGTTTCCGGCCCTCCGCTGCATTTTGTACCAGATCATTCCTCCAGCCGGCCACAGCCTTACCGTCTGCTGCGCCGCTGACCAGATCGGCAGTAAGACCATTCATTGGTTTGCTCATCGAATTACCTTCTTTCTCATGCTCAACATATCGTAAAAGGCTTCCAGCCTGGTCATCAGTCCCGTATCGCTGGTCTGCGAATCGTAGGTCAGATACAAAATCGGGATTTTGTAATCCGTGCCGATATTCTGAAGCACCGGCATGATATCGATCTCCGGCGTGCATCCGGCAGACTTCACATGGATGATCCCGTCAAACCCGCGCTCCGCATAGTCTCTGGCACACCAGATATTCGCCGTAGAGGTCGGTCCCATCTCATAGCGGCAGAGATCCCGGATCCGCACATTCAGGTTTTTTTCTCCGCTGTAGTGCAGGTTTCGGTGGGAAATATTCATCCACCGATGCACCTCCACCCCCATGTCACAGAGCTTCTGCTCCAGCTCCAGATTGGAAAAATCATCCTGCACCGTAAAATACTCGCCGATCAGTCCCACCCGGATGGGCTCCTCTTTTTTCAGCGGGATGTCATGGAACGCACTTTTCACACGCTGATGACCCGCATCAATCTCCGCTTTCGAGGCCGCCTTGTCCATATCGGTCCAGAACTGATTCAATGCCTTTTTGTAAGCGCCCTTTGTCAATTCAAAGCCACAGTTTTTGTAATACAGGTCTTCCACTTCATCAATATACTCAATCATTTTGAGCATTTCCATACCGGCCATCGTCGCTTTCGCTACATGCAGCTTCGGATTCATCCGTCTGACCGCTTTCAGGTAATCCCGTGCCTTGCCGGTCGTATACTCAGCCAGATTAATAAAATCAAACTGATAACCCAGATCGCGCAGAATCTGCTCCTGCAGCTCGCCGTAATAACCCAGGCGGCATACCCCAAACAACATAAGCAGGGTATCTGCCCCGCACTCCAGTGCCTCGATCATGCTGCCCAGCGTCGTTTTGAACGGCGTACAGACCGTATCCGGACTGTACTGACTCCCGATGTCCAGTGTCTTTTTCGTCATCCGCGGCTGCATGATATACTGCTGCTCCAGGCCGGCCTCGACAAAATACTTCAGCGCATAATTATACCGCGCGGCGATCGGAAAGGCTATTTTCTTCTGATTGCCCATCGCGTACTCTTTTGCCATCGTCTCAACTCCTTTTTCCGCTTTCCTTCCGACTCATGTCATTTCCAATACAGATCAGCATCCTTACCGGCTGCCGCAATCAGAATACACACGGTGTCTCCCCGTTTCTGTTACAGCGCATTCTTTTTTAACCGCAGAATATCGATAAAGCTCTCCAGCCGCGTCTCCACACCGGCCATACCGCTCTGCGCGTCCAGCATCAGATTCAGAATCGGCGTACCGTCATTCCTGCGGATGATCATGTCGTTCGTCATCGCGTCCGGTCCACATGGGAAGACACTCAGGAGGATTATCCCGTCCACCTGCTTCCGGTTAGCATACACGCCGCCCGCGATCTCACGGCTGACCTCCCAGCGCATGGTCGGCGAAAGCCGTGCTCCCTGCTTCAGGGCTTCCTTCCGATCCATCACATCTGCCCGCAGAACAGTAACGCCGACGTTTTTCAGAAAATCCGTTACCGGCTTGCCAATATAAGCGTCATTCACTACATAGCTGTGTGAAGCAATCAGCACCTTCAGGCCATCGCTTTTATAAAGCTCCTCCTGCCGCTTCACCTGCTTTTTCCAGTCCTCAGGCTCCGCCTTTTTCGCTTTCTTATAGGCTTTCGCAGCCTCCTTCCGCGCGAAGCCAAGCTCCTGCGCCATCGAAAGAAAAGCAGTCTCCTCGTCCAGATCGTGCGTCACATCAATATTATAAGAAAGAAACTTCTGATCACTCTCCCGGAAAAGATTGCGGCAGATGTCATAAAGTCCCTCAAACGTCGTACACATATATCTTCGGATGCCAAAATTGCTGATCCGCGGCACCAGGATATAATCACAATTTCCGACCAGCTTCTCGACATGGCCAAGATAAACCTTGACGGAAAGGCACATCTCGTCGATTGCCCGGGCCGTCCCCCGGTTCAGCGTCTCAAGCGTCGTAGGCGGGCTGACCAGCACATCCACGCCCAGCTCCTGGAAAAAAGACTTCCAGAGTACGCGGTATCTGTCATACAGCAATGCTCTCGGAAGACCGACAATCGGTTTCCGGCCTGCTGCAGCAGATTCTGTTTTCTTTGACAAAATGATTCACTCCTTTATCCTCGCAGCGCGATATCGTGCTGTTCTGAACTGTTTCGGATTATTATATTCGTTTTCTTCCTCTTTTTCAATCACCAGATTCTGACATCTGTCTGAATCTGGTGCTCCCTTACAGCAGATTTGTCCTCTTTTTCCAGAGTCCGGTGATGTAGTAAACGAAGACCGGGATTGCGGTCATATAGGTGCCGACACTGTACCCGTAAAAGAATCCGGCCGCGCCCCACCCAAGGAAGACCCCAAACAGCCAGCAGAACAGGATACGTCCGACAAAGGCATCGACAAATGCTACGATCATGCTGAATTTCACAAACCCCTGCGCGCTGACCAGCGCATTGCAGCCAGGCATCACAAAACGCGCAGGCAGCTCAATCAGAAGGGAAAAGATACAGACCGAAGCGTATGCCAGCACCGCCTCATCCTGCGTAAACAGCCGGAAGGAAAGCACCGGGAAAGCAAAAAACAGAATGCCAAAGGCGATATTAATGACCGTCGCAAACAAAAGAGAGCTTTTTACCACCTGATTCACCCGGTCCACGCGGCGCGCACCAAGGTTCTGCCCGATCATCGGAGAAGCCCCAAGGCTCAGCCCCTGCGTCAGGATCGCCGGAATGTTGCGGAGCTTCTGCAGAACACCAAACGCCGCACTCACTGATACGCCCAGGGAATTGACCATATGGCTGACAAACAGGAAGCTGAATTGAATCGCGGCACTCTGAATGGCCGCCGGTATCCCCAGTTTTACGATCTTGACCGCCGTCTCCGTGTCCCAGAGCATCTTTCTCAGCCGGAGACGAAATGGAAAACTCTCCCTGTGGCGGTTGATATACTGAATGCTGAAGACGACGCTGATAAACTGTCCGATCACAGTAGCCAGGGCGGCACCCGCCACATTCCATCCAAAGGCGACAATAAACACCACATCCAGGATTACGTTTGCTAAAGAAGCGATCAGAACAAACAAAAACGGATGTACGCTGTCGCCCACACCCCGCAGCAGGGCGCTGAACATATTGTAAAGTCCGGTAAATATCATACCGATTCCACAGATCACAATGTAGTAGCGTGCCTGTTCCCAGGCTTCCTCCGGTGTTGCGAGCGCATTCAGCATCCAGCCGCTGCCGACCACACAGAGCAGTCCAAATACAACAGAAAGCGCCACCTCCATCACCAGAAGGGCGTCGACCACCCGCTGTATTTTACTATCGTCCCCACTGCCGCTTGCCTGCGCGATCAGAATCTGCCCTGCCGTAGAAAAACCGACACAGATCATATAGAGCATCTGCATCAACTGGCTCCCATTCGACACGGCAGAGAGGCCGTTCTGCCCCAGATACTGCCCCACCACAATCGTATCTGTCGTCGAATACAGCGTCTGTAAAAGTGTGCTGAGCATAAATGGCAGCGAAAAGGACAATAGCGTAGATGCGACCGGCCCATTCAGCAGATCATGCTTTCCCTCCGTATTTCCCAAAAATTTCTCAAATGTACCAGACATTTTTCTCTCCCCGTTTCTCTTTTCACTTATTTTTTTGTAACAGTTCAGAACAGCATCGAAGCATAGACCTGCGACCTGCTGTTCTGAATCGTTACATTTTTTACAGAGTATCCTATAAAAGATAACACAAAAGAACTCTTTTTTTCCATATGTTTTTATAATCGGATAGGGGAGTCCTCTCGCCCTATCCGCTGCGCCAGGGCTGGGTACGGCTTTAGCCGCAAGATTCCTTGCCCAGGCCTGCGCATAAAAACACCGCCGACCCCAGTTTTCCGGTCGGCGGTGCTTCTTGAATTCGGTATTAGTGGAACAGAGAAAACCCTTTCTTCGCTTCCTGATCACCGGTCATGATCTCGCCGACCTTGTAGCCGCCCTCTTCAATCGCTGCGCGAAGCTTCGCCTCATCCAGCGCAGCTTCAGAAAGAATTTCCGTGATGCCCTTGCTGTGGTTTGATGTGACCTTCTTTACCTCAAACGCCTTGCGGACTGCTTCGTTTACGTGATTCTCACACATGCCGCACATCATACCGTCTACCTTTACTGTTGTCTTTACCATTTCCGTTTCCTCCATTTCGCTTTCGTTTTGATTTTTATGATCAGACACACTTGTATGCATGTCAGATGACCGCATTTGCTCTGTTTTATCCTGCGCCGTCTCTGCAGCATTCCCATTGATTCCTGCAATTTTTATGGCAACTGGTTTTATTTTTCTGTCCCGTCCGGTATCACGAATCTTAAACAGATTCAGCCGCAGCGCGTTCGATACGACACAGAAGCTCGACAGGCTCATTGCCGCCGCACCGAACATCGGGTTCAGGGTCCAGCCGAAAATCGGGATCCACACGCCGGCTGCGAGCGGAATGCCGATCACATTGTAGAAAAAGGCCCAGAACAGGTTCTCGTGAATATTGCGAAGCGTCGCGCGGCTTAAACGAATGGCCGCCGGGACATCGCTCAAACGGCTTTTCATCAGCACCACGTCGGCCGCGTCAATCGCGACGTCCGCGCCCGCACCGATCGCAATGCCGATATCCGCCCGCGTAAGCGCCGGGGCATCGTTGATGCCGTCTCCCACCATGGCCACCCGGATCTGCTGCTGTTCCTCTTTTCCGCGCCGGAATACGCTGCCAGGAAGCAGACGCTGGAAACCACTCTTTCCGGTATCCGGCACTTCCATCTCTTTGATCTGCCGGATCACACGCTCCTTGCCGTCCGGCAGTACACCGGCGATCACCTCGTCTACGCCTGCCTGCGCGCCGATTGCCTTCGCCGTGCGCTCATTGTCGCCGGTCAGCATGACCACGCGAATACCCATATTCTGCAGCTCCCGGACCACCTGCGGGCTGTCTTCCTTGATCACGTCCGCCACAGCGATCATACCGAGCAGCTTCCCGTTTCTCGTAAACAGCAGCGGAGTCTTGCCGCTTTCCGCAAAAGCGTACGCCTTTTCTTCCAGCCGACGCGGTACCGTCACTTGGCTTTGAATGAACTTCAGACTGCCTCCAAGAATCTTCTCTTTGTCCAATACTGCCGAGAGTCCATTGCCCGGAAGTGCCTGGAAGTCACTGACTTCCACCGGTGTCAGCTGCTGTTCCCTTCCATAGGCCAGGATCGCTTTCGCGAGCGGATGCTCGCTCTTTTGCTCCAGTGCGTAAGCGTATGTCAGCAGCTCCTGCTCTGTCACACCGTCTGCCGGGAAAAGATCGGTCACCCTCGGCTCCCCGCTCGTGATCGTGCCGGTCTTATCCAGCACCACCACCTGCACCTTGCCTGTTTCCTCCAGGGAAACCGCTGTTTTAAACAGAATGCCGTTCTTTGCACCCATCCCGTTGCCCACCATGATCGCCACCGGAGTCGCCAGGCCAAGGGCACACGGACAGCTGATCACCAGCACGGAAATCCCCCGCGCCAGCGCAAAAGCAACGGTCTTCCCCGCCAGCAGCCAGACGATGGTCGTGATCACCGCAATCGTAATCACAATCGGGACAAACACACCGGAGACCTTATCTGCGATCTTTGCAATCGGCGCCTTGGTCGCGGCCGCATCGCTGACCATTTTGATGATCTGAGAGAGGGTCGTATCCTCTCCGACCCGGGTCGCCTCACAGCGGATAAAGCCCGACTGGTTGACCGTTGCAGCTGACACCAGGTCGCCTACCGTCTTGTCAACCGGGATACTCTCCCCCGTCAGTGCCGCCTCATTGACCGCGCTGCTGCCATCGAGAATCACGCCGTCCACCGGGATATTTTCTCCGGGGCGCACCACAAACACGTCGCCTTTTTGTACCTGTTCAATCGGTACGGTCTGCTCTGCACCATTTTTCACCACGACCGCTGTCTTCGGCGCAAGCTTCATCAGGCCCTTGAGCGCGTCCGTCGTCCGGCCCTTTGAGCGCGCCTCCAGCATCTTGCCGACCGTAATCAGCGTCAGGATCATCGCCGCCGACTCAAAATAAAACTCGTTCATGCAGGTCATGACCGCTTCCATATCGCCGTCCACCTGTGCCCGCGTCATCATAAACAGCGCGTACACACTCCAGAGAAAGGACGCGGATGAGCCGAGCGCCACAAGGGTATCCATATTCGGCGAGCCATGCCACAGACTTTTAAAGCCGCTGATGAAAAATTTCTGATTGATCACCATAATAATGATCGCCAGAAGCATCTGTACCAGACCCATAGCCACATGGTTGTCATCAAACCATGCCGGCAGCGGCCAGCCCCACATCATATGCCCCATGGAAAAATACATCAGCACCAGCAGAAAGCCGATCGAAGCGATCAGACGTCTTTTCAGCACCGGCGTCTCGTGATCCTCCAGCGCCGCCTCCTGCTCCGCGATGGACTGGGATGCGTGCGCCTTTCCCGTGGAGGCGCCCTTTTGCGAAGCGCCATAACCCGCATCCTGCACCGCGCGGATAATCGCCTCCGGGGAGGCCGTCCCTTCCACGCCCATTGAATTCGTCAGCAGACTGACCGAGCAGGACGTCACACCGGCGACCTTCGAGACAGCCTTTTCCACCCTCGCCTGGCAGGCCGCGCAGCTCATCCCTGTCACGGTATATTGATCCATAACTTAAAATCCCTCCTCATCATTACTACTTCATCAGCTTCTGAATCGTCGCCACCAGTTCATCCACCACCTCATCCTTGCCTTCCCGGATATCCCGCACAACACAGGTATGAATGTGACTGGACAACAGCTCCTTATTAAATGAATTCACCGCCGCGTTGACTGCCGCCGACTGGATCAGAATATCATTGCAGTAGGCATCCCGCTCCAGCATTCCCCTGATCCCGCGAATCTGACCCTCAATGCGGTTCAGGCGGTTAATCAGCTTCCGGCGCTCTTCTTCCGAACGCTCGGTCTTCTTACAGCAGCAACAGACATCAGAAGTATCTTCCGGCATATCCTTCTTATCTTCCACGAAAAAAAGCCTCCTTATTCATAGAACCTTTCAAATACCCCCATTGGGTATTTATACAATCTGTATGATATACCCCCGGAAGGTATTTGTCAACGTGTTTTTGCGTAAAAAAAAGAGGTATATTCTACCTCTCTTTAAAATACTGTTTATGCTAAACCAAAGAGACCTTCACTCCATTCTTCTCACAGATATCTGCCAGACAACACTTCTCGCAATACGGCTTCGTTCTCGCGGTGCAGACTGCGCGGCCATGATAAACCAGCCGATGGCAGAATTCATTCCCTTCCTGAGGAGGAATGATCTTCCAAAGCGCCATCTCGACCTTTTTGGGTTCTTTGATTCCATCGACCAGCCCCATGCGGTTGGTCAGACGAATGCAGTGCGTGTCCGTGACAATCGCAGGCTTGCCAAACACGTCGCCCATGATCAGATTTGCACTCTTACGCCCCACGCCAGGCAGCTTTAATAACAAATCAAAATCATCCGGCACTTTGCCGCCATAGGTATCTCTGAGGATGCGCATACAGGCGCTGATATCGCGCGCTTTGCTTTTTCCGAGGCCACAGGGCTTCACAATCTCCTCGATCTCCTCCGGCGTAGCGGCAGCCAGTGCATCCACATCCGGGTATTTTTCATACAGCTTCTCTACCACTATATTGACCCGCGCGTCTGTACACTGCGCCGCCAGACGGACACTCACAAGGAGCTTCCACGCTTCATCATAGTCCAATGTACAGTCTGCGTCCGGGTATTCCTTTTTTAAACGCTCTATAATTTCCAGAGCGAACATCTTCTTTTGTTCTTCTGTTTTCGTTATCATATAATTTCCTTAGAAGAAAGGGCGTCATCAAAACGCCCTTTTTCTTTACCATCACTCATTCTTATTTTCATTTTTCCTGTCATCCATCAATTCCGCGACTTTCTTTTTTGCCTCATCCAAGTCAGTACAACCATCCAGAATCATGGAGATCATTTTAATGATTTTATCAAATTGATTATCTGTCATAACTTCTGCCACCCTTTTCTTTCCTCCTGACCTGTATCAATAAAATTCACATTTCATGTACAGTGTAATTCTACCATAAGCAAAGAAATATGTACAGAACAACTTTTTATCTCTGCCCCTTATCATACGGAATCCCTTCCGCCTTCGGCGCGCGGGATTTCTCTGACGTGAACGCGAGCACGATCAGGGAGATGATGTACGGAAGCATGTTGTACACGCTGCCCGGCAGGTTCAGCGCCACCAGGAAGTCAAATCCGGTATATACGTTGGAGAGTGCGCGGAACAGCCCGAACAGGATTGCCGCCAGGCCGATCTTGACCGGCGTCCACTGGCCGAAGATCATAACCGCCAGAGCCAGGAAACCAAAGCCGGCCACGCCGTTTTCGAACTTCCACTCGCTCACGCCTGCCGTGATATAGACGATACCGCCCAGGCCGCCGAGCACACCGGAGATCAGAACACCCGCGTAACGCATACGGACAACATTGATACCCACGGAGTCCGCTGCCTGCGGATGCTCGCCGCACGCCTGCAGCCGCAGGCCAAAGCGCGTCTTATAGAGAACCACATAGGAAGCCACCAGGGCTACCGCCGCCACTACCATGAACCAGTTAAACTCGAAACGCCCAAAGTAAATCAAAAATGCTTTTTTCTCGTTGACATACTGGATGGTGGAGGAAACATTGCTCGCATCCTCGGCTGCGTTGATCGCACGCACCGCTACGGTCGCACCTGCGGTACCGAGCAGGTTCATCGCCGTGCCAACCAGGGTCTGGTCTGCCTTGAAGTTGATCGAAGCCACCGCCAGCAGCAGGGAATAAAGCATCCCGAAAACCGCACTGCCAAGCATAACCGCCAGGATCATAACGATAGCCGGAACCGAATCAGACATAAATTTCATCACCAGTGCGCCGCCCAGCGCGCCGATGACCATGACGCCCTCCAGACCGATGTTGATCACGCCGCTATGCTCCGAGAAGCATCCGCCGAGCGCTACCAGGGCGAGTACAGAAGCAAAAATCAGGGTATACTGAACCAGTAACAGCATTATGCCTCGCCTCCTTCCTGATGAGTTTTCGCCGCTTTTTTCTCATCCCGCTTATCCAGCCAGCGGTTCATAGCGAGCTTAAAGATAAATACAAATCCGCACAGATAAATAATCATCGAGGAGATAAAATCAGATATCTGGGAGCAGTAAAGAGTCTTATCCACATAGGCGCCGCCGCTCGTAATGTGCTGAATAAAATAGGAAGAAAAAATCGCTCCGATCGGATGCAGGCCGCCAAGGAAAGCCGCCGCGATCCCGTTAAATCCCATCGACGGAACACTCGTCTGCGAACAGCTCCACTGCTCGATGCCGGTCAGATAATAGAACGCCGCGCCCATGCCAGCGAGTCCACCCGCAATCGCCAAAGTCAGAATCGTATTGCGTTTCTCACGCATACCGCAGTATTTCGCCGCTTCTTTATTCATACCGGTCGCTTTCAGCTCATAACCGAACTTTGTCTTTTCAAGCAGCACCCAGATCACAATCGCCACGATCACCGCAAGCGGAATCGCAATCGTCACATAAGAATTGTTGCTGAACAGAGAGGAAAGGCCGAGATCCGGGATCAGCGCCCCGCTGTTGGCCTTGGAAACTGCCGTTGTGTAGGGGCTTGTAGGCTCCTTCACCGTCGTCAGGAGCATATTCACCGTATAGAGGCCGATCCAGTTCAGCATAATACCGGAGATTACTTCATTTACATTGCGGTAGGCTTTCAGCGCACCGGAGATGGCTCCCATCAGAGCGCCGACCACCGCTGCCGCCAGGATGCAGATATACCAGGGCATGCCGAGCGCAATCGCAAAATACAGGCTGGCTCCCGCGCCACCAACGTACTGTCCGGCCGCGCCAATGTTAAAGAATCCCGCCTTGTAGGCAAACAGCACCGATAAGGAACACATCAGCAATGGCGACGTCTTTACCAGCGTACTGCCCAGATATTTCAGCTGCGCAGCTGCCGACGGGTAATAAAGATAATTTTTCACAACCGCGACAATTGCGCCCCAGGCGCCGCTCGCGTTTACAATCAGAAGCGCAATGTATCCGACAAAAAGCCCCAGAAGGATACACAGAATTGAAGCCAGCAGAGACTGCACCACATTATTGCGCAGCAGGCCGCCGCTCTTGTTTGCTTTTTTCTCCATTTCAGTGACCCCCCCTTCCGGTCCTGTCCATCCGCTTTGCCCCCGCCATGTAAAGGCCAAGCTCCTCGACGGTCACCTGCTTCGGGTCAAACTCACCGACAATCTCACCCTCATACATCACCAGAATGCGGTCTGACACATTCATGACCTCGTCCAGCTCCAGGCTGATCAGAAGCACACCCTTCCCGGCGTCTCTCTGCGCCACGATCTGCTTATGAATGTACTCAATCGCGCCGACATCCAGTCCGCGGGTCGGCTGCACCGCAATCAGAAGCTCCGGGTTCTTGTCAATCTCACGCGCGACAATCGCCTTCTGCTGGTTGCCGCCCGACATTGAACGGGCAACAGTCACCGGTCCCTGGCCGGAACGCACGTCATACTGCTCGATCAGGCGCTCCGCGTACTCCCTTATCTCTTTGCGCTTTAAAAAGCCCGCCTTGTTCGTAAACTGCGGCTCAAAATAGCGCTGCAGCACCATATTATTCTCCAGAGAATAATCCAGAACCAGGCCATGCTTGTGACGATCCTCCGGAATATGGCTCATACCCATGACCGAACGTTTGCGGATCGGCGCGTGGGTAATGTCCTGTCCGTCCAGGGTGATCGTCCCTTCCTTTACCGGCTCCAGACCGGACAGCCCATAGACGAACTCCGTCTGGCCGTTCCCGTCAATCCCGGCGATACATACGATCTCACCGCGCCGCACCTGAAGAGAAACATTGTGTACCGCGTCATTTTTATGCCGTTTCGACGCGACAGACATATTTTTGATATCAAGTACGACATCTTTGGGCTTCGCCTCATCCTTTTCGACGACAAAATTCACGTTACGCCCCACCATCATCGCAGAGAGCGCTTCCGGCGTCGTATCCTTTGTCTCTACCGTGCCGACGTATTTGCCCTTGCGGAGCACCGTGCAGCGGTCAGACACTTCCATAATCTCTGAAAGCTTATGAGAAATAAAGAGAATACTCTTACCCTCTGCGGCCAGATTCTTCATGATGTGCATGAGTTCCTGAATCTCCTGCGGCGTCAGCACCGCGGTCGGCTCGTCAAAAATCAGAATCTCATTGTCCCGGTAAAGCATCTTCAGAATCTCCGTTCTCTGCTGCATGCCTACCGTAATATCTTCAATCAGAGCGTCCGGCTCTACCTTCAGGCCATATTTTTCCGAAAGCTCCACCACCTTTTTGCGGGCTTCCGCTTTTTTCAGAAAGCCATGGCTGACCGGCTCCACGCCAAGAATAATATTATCCAGTACACTGAAGCACTCGACCAGCTTAAAATGCTGATGCACCATTCCAATGCCGAGGTCATTCGCGTCGTTCGGGTCTTTGATCTCCACCCGCTGCCCATCCTTGCGAATCTCCCCCTCTTCCGGCTGATACAGGCCAAACAAAACGCTCATCAGGGTCGATTTTCCTGCTCCGTTCTCTCCTAAGAGCGCGTGTATCTCGCCTTTTCTCAGCTGAAGCGTAATGTCATCATTGGCAATGATTCCCGGAAAGCGCTTTGTAATATGGAGCATCTCTATCGCATACTCACCCGTGTTTTTTCCCAACTTTCCATTTCCTCCTTCGAAAAAGAGCAGGCCAGCTCAGCCCGCTCTTTTGTTTTCAGCCAATATAACTCCTGCACACGCTATATGCGCGAAGCAGTATTTGTTCCTGATTACTTAATATTGCCGTAAGCATTCACAGTAACGGTCACGCCCATCGCTTCCAGGCCAGCCTCATCCAGCTCAAGTGTCGTGTCGTTATTCACTGTGATCTCTCCGTTGTACATAGAAGCTACCAGAGCAGCGTAATCATCCTCTGTGAAATCATCGCTCCACTGCGTAGATTCTCCAAGCTGTACATAGTTCTCAGACGGAGTCTCGGATACCAGGCCAAGGTTCTGGATCTGGCCTACGTACGCATCCCAGTTGTCATTGATGATGATCTCGGTCAGAAGGGTATTTACAGTAGCTGCCAGACCCTTCATCGCGGAGGTAACCGTCATGCCCTCGCCATAAGCGCCGTCGATGATACCAGCCTGATCTACGTCAACGCCGATAACCTTGCCGTCCACCTTTGCAGCAGCCTCAGCCGCTGATGTGTAGATGCCGCCGCCGCATGCGAAGACTACTTCCACGCCGTTGGTCTGATACCAGGTATCCATGTAAGCAGTGATATCGGAATCGCCATAGAACTGGTTGCCATATACATACTCAACGGTCACTTCGTCAGATACGCCAAGCTCTGCCGCCGCATCGCTGATGCCCTGTACAAAGCCGCATCCGTAACGGATAACAGCCGGAACTGCCATGCCGCCCAGGAAGCCGATGTGACGATAGCCAAGCTTCACAGCCGCAACGCCTGCCATGTAACCAGCCAGCTCTTCCTGATAGATCGCGATGTAGACATTGTCTGAATAATAGTAATCGGTTACTTCCCAGTTCTCCGGAACATAGTCGTAATTCGGCTCCGCATACTCAAGGATGTCGCCAGCTCCAACGTCCAGCGCGACAAACTTCACATCCGGATACATCTCAGCGGTCTCAACGATCGTGCCTGCGAATGCATAGCCCGGCATAACGATAACATTGTAGCCCTCAGCTACGGCCTGATCTACGCTCTCTACACGCGCTGCGGTTGAGTCATCGGTTGGTTTGTAATACTGGAACTCGATGCCGTTCTCCTCGCAGAATGCGGCACATGCTTCATAGGTCGTCTGGTTGAAGGACTGGTCTGTGATATCGCCATAGTCGGTAACCATAGCTACCTTGTAGGTCTCTTCCTCTGCGGAAGCAAACGAGGGCGCTGCGGAAAGTGCCATAGCGCCAGCCATCAGTACTGCTAATGCCTTGCTCATTCTTTTCATTTTTGCATACTCCTTTGTTTTTTATTTATCCTTAAGCCAGTACCGGCTCTGGATCTGAGTGAACCCCCTGTTTCTGCCTCTGCAGAATTCCCCATCGTCTGCCGCAGGTCAATCGGCAAATAGTACAAGCTGTGCCTCTTTTTCATGCAATGTTATACGGCATTACTTCTGTATCGGCACATATCTGAGAACAGTATACCACACTTTTCGACAAATTGAACTGTTTTTTCATTTTTTTTACACTCGTTTCCGAAAAGATTTGCTGATTTTTGTTCTTGTTTACAACATCCGACATTCGTGATAAAATTCCCGGTAACGGCAAACAGGGAAGTCGCTTTCTGCTCTTCCCGCAGAACGAATCAGAGGAACTATTTTTCAATGAAATGCCATGAAAAACAAAGGAGGCAGCAGAAAATGAAAATCGGACTTGTATTGGAGGGCGGCGCCATGCGCGGCATGTATACCGCCGGAATTCTCGATGTCATGATGGAAAACCAGATCAAAATCAATGGCGCGATCGGGGTATCCGCAGGCGCACTGTTCGGCGTAAACTATCTCTCCGGGCAAAATGGCCGTGTGATCCGCTACAACAAACGCTTCAACAGTGATAAAAACTATATGGGAATCCTTCCTTTATTAAAGGAAGGAAATATCATCAGCACGGAATACGCCTACCATGATGTTCCATATGAGCTGGATGTCTTTGATGACGCAGCCTACCGAAAAGCCGCAGAGAAGATTCCCTTTTACGCAGTCGTCACCGAGGTTGAGACCGGGAGGCCAAAATACGTCCGCATCCGGAGCGTCTACAAGCAAATGGACGTTCTGCGCGCGTCCGCATCCATGCCCTTTGTCTCTAAACCCGTAAAAATCGGCGATAGCCGCTATCTGGACGGCGGCATTTCAGACAGCGTCCCCTTCGAGTGGATGTATGGAAATGAATATGACCGGCTGATTGTGGTGCTGACCCGCGATCTGTCCTACCGCAAAGAACCAATGTCTCCTGCACTGATCAAAGTCTGTTATCGGAAATACCCCCAGCTGCAAAGCAAGCTTCTGCGTCGGCATACCGTCTATAATGACGCCGTCGAAGCTCTGAAAAAGCGGGAAGCGGATGGGCAGGCCTTCGTCATCCGTCCCTCTGTTCCGATCGAGATCGGACGCATTGAGAGCGACCCATCAAAGCTGCAGGCCGTCTACGAGCTGGGGCTGAATGATGGCGAGGCGCAGATCAAAGCGCTGAAAGCTTACCTCTGGCAAGAATAATCGTAATCTGCTGTGTCCCGATCGAACGCCGGCGGCAAACGCCTTTTGTCTTGATCGGGACACTGATTCATCCATTACAGCTCAGCCTGATTATCTATCCTTCTGCTCTCTTCCTGCTTTTGGACCATCTCCATTTTTTCCGCCATCATTTTTTCCATCATGCTCTCCGCGCCATCCGTCTCCCCCAGATATCCATACTGGTTGGAAAACAGGATGACCTCCGTCTCAAACGCTCTCCTGCAGTGCTTTTGCAGATGAAATTTCACATGGCTCGCCACTTCTGCCATCGTCTGCGCAAGCCATCCGGTTTCAAGCAAAATACCGACCGCTTCCTCTGTCGTATTCGTATCCAGCAGCCTGCGCACGACTTCCGGCGGCGTCCCGGCCCGCATTGCCTGCGCCGCAAACAGCTCCGCGCGGCAGTCCGCATGCGCAGAATGAGTATTCATCACGCCTCCGGAAACCTTAATAAACTTCCCAATGTGCGCAACAAAAAGAATCCCCCTCACACCCAGTTCTTCCGCGATATCCAGCGTCTCACCGACGTAATTACTGCATTTCATGGAATCGTCGGCACTTCGCTGAAAGAATTCTTCTCTGGCATTTTCTTTCGCAATTAAATTCCCCTGTGAGGTCGCATTCTGCCCAGCCAGTCCCGCCTGCGTCGTTTCTCTCTGCTCCGCTTTCATTTTTACAGTTTTTTCCTGCGTTTCCACATCCTGCCTGTCCGGAATCGGGGTGTCAATTGAGGTGCCCCCTCTTCGAATAAAATCCGCGCCATAGTTGCCCGGCGTAATCAGAATATATTGTTCTCCGTTTGCCACCTTCTGCTTCATCTCCACCCGAATACTGGCGATCAGAGCCTCCTCGCTCATTGGAACCACGATTCCGCTGGTGCCCAGAATAGAAATGCCGCCTTCAATTCCCAAATGCGGATTAAACGTTCGCTTCGCGATTTCTACCCCCTCTGGTACCGAAATCGTGATTTTCAGAGCTCCCTGGTATTCGAATACCTCACAGACAGCCTCCACCTCCTGCGCAATCATCGCCCGCGGCACCCGGTTGATTGCTGCCTCTCCGACCGCCTGCTCCAAACCAGGCTTCGTCACGCGTCCAACGCCCACGCCGCCGTCAATCAGGATTCGCGACTGACTCTTACACTCCTGATTCACTCTGGCAAAGGCCCCATCTTCGGGCAACCGCTCTGCCCGCGCATACACCAGAATCCCATCCGTCGCATCCGGATCGTCTCCGGCATACTTGCGAACCGCACAGCTTGCAAAGCCTTCTGCCAGCTCCTGCTCTTCAACCGGCAAATGAAGCCGAATCCCTTTCGGAGTCAGCAAATCTGCCCGATGACAGATTTGTCCCGACAAAAGCATCTGCGCCGCCGCTTTTGCCGCCGCAGCAGCACAGCTTCCGGTCGTATAGCCGCAGCGCAGCTTTTTGTTCTTTTTCATGACAAACTGGTCCTCGATCCCAGTTAATCCCGGAATGAAGGGCAACGGGTGAATATTCGTCAAACCAATTCGATCTGCGGATTTTCTTTCCCCGGCATTGTCTGGCTGTCCCTCATTACCGGTGCCCGATTCCATATCACAGGAAAAACCCTCCGCATTTTTTACCTGCCACGCAAAATAATCCCGATGCGGTCTGGAAAATCGATCCAGAATGGCCATGATCGTCCCGCCATGCACGACAAAAGCCGCGCTTTTCGCTTCCGCCCTCTGTGCCTCAGCGCAGCCCTCCAGAAACGCGCCACAACATCTTTCGATAAAATCCGATCGCTTCTCTCCTCCCGGAAATGCGGTCGTACCACCGCTGTCAATCCAGGCCTGGTAGCGGGCGTCCCCTTTCAGTTCTTCGTAATTTTTATACTCAAATTCGCCAAATCCGCACTCCGCCAATCCCGGCAGCAGCCGGACTTCCTTTTCCGGATATAACGCCTTTGCCGTCTGCACGCACCGTTTCAGCGGACTCGCAAACACAAGCTCCGGCCGCGGATAAAAATCCCGGCATTCTTCCAGTTTGCGCAAAGCCTCCTCAGTCAGTGGCTCGTCGGTAGTGCCAACATAGCGGTGTTCCAGATTCCCGGCCGTGCTTCCGTGCCGGATCAGATATAGTTCCATAAGTCACAGCTCCTTTTCTCTCGTCAGCTTACCACAGCGGCGTGACCGCCGCAAGGATTAAATTATGTGAGTTGACGTTTGGAAAAGGATGCTATATAATCAAGCCCGTTAACAATTATATGAAAAATGCGGGGTTCTCTTTTTCCGGAAGAGAAACAGTATACCCCCGCGAAAAAACATGGAGGGATAAGACTTGAAAAAAGAACAGACGGTAACGGTAACCGAAGAAAACAAAATGGGCGTCATGCCAGAAAATCGCCTGCTCATAACGATGGCACTGCCCATGATGATTTCCATGCTGGTGCAGGCGCTCTATAATGTAGTGGACAGTATTTTCGTGTCCAGGATCGGTGAGGATGCCCTCACCGCCGTATCAATGGCCTTTCCGATGCAAAACCTGCTGATCGGCCTGGCGACCGGTATCGCAGTCGGCATGAATGCCCTGGTCTCCAAAGCACTCGGTGAGAAAAAATCAGATACCGCAAACCACATGGCCATGCATGGCGTATTTCTGGCTGTCTGTGCGTATCTGCTGTTTCTTGTCCTGGGGCTGACAATTTCAAGAGTCTTTTTTTGTCATTCAGGGCGCATCGGAAACCATCGCGGATTACGGGCATGACTACCTGTTTATTATCATGTGCTTCAGCTTCGGTGTCTACATTGAGGTCATTTATGAGCGACTTCTGCAGTCGACCGGAAAAACAATCTACACGATGTTCACACAGGGGATCGGCGCGATCATTAATATTATCATGGATCCTGTGCTGATTTTCGGTATCGGCATTTTCCCGAAAATGGGCATCCGGGGTGCGGCTGCGGCGACCGTTCTCGGTCAGATTGTCGCCGCGATTCTGGCTGTCATTCTAAATTCCATGAAAAACACGGACCTTCAGCTGAATTTCCGGAAATTTAGACCAGAACTGAAAGCCATCAGCAGCATCCTGTTCATCGGCATTCCGTCCGTGATTATGGTAGCCATCGGCTCCGTCATGACGTTCTGTGTAAATAAAATTCTGGTCGCATTTTCCTCCACAGCCGTCGCGGTCTTTGGCGTATATTATAAGCTGCAAAGCTTTGCCTTTATGCCAGTCTTCGGCATGAACAACGGCATGGTGCCGATCATCGCCTACAACTACGGCGCACAGAAACCGGACCGCATTATGAAAACCCTGAAGCTCGCGGTCATCTATGCCACCTGTATCATGGTGATCGCGTTTATCATTATGCAGACCATACCAGGAACGCTCCTTCAGCTTTTCAGTGCCTCCGAGGAAATGCTCTCGATTGGAATTCCGGCGCTGCGCACGATCAGCCTCAGCTTCCTGTTTGCCGGAGCGAGCGTCATCTGCTCCTCGTTCTTCCAGGCAATGGGCTGCAGCGTCTACAGTATGGTAATCTCGATCATGCGTCAGCTCGTCTGCCTGATCCCGCTGGCTTTCCTGTTCGCGCAGACAGGCGACGTCTCAAAGGTATGGCTTGCCTGGCCGATCGCAGAGATCGTATCCATTTCCTGCGGCCTCTTCTTCCTGAACCGCATCAATAAAAACATGATCAAACCGATGCGGCAGGCTTAAATCTCAGCTGCCTTGCCAGACAAAAATGTCAGACGGTTTCTCCCTCCTGGGAAAACACCGTCTGACATTTTTATAAATGCAGCATATTTTTTTCTATCCATGCCTAAAACACAATACAAATTCCATTCGGTTCCATTATTTTTTTTGCCAACTCTCTGCCAGTCATTGATATTTTGTCATTCACTTTCAAATCATAAGAAGTGATTCCCATTACAACTATATTACCTGATGTTCCCTGTGATATAATATTAAACATTTCTTCTTCAGATATATTTGTCTGTTCCTGGTATATATATTGCACCAGCTTCGGTGTACTAAACAGGATTATTTTAGCCCCTCGATTCCCTGGATTTGTTCTTCTCATTACAGAATAAATTTTAGCAGCTGCACCTCTGTCATCCGTTATAACACATAATTTTCCGTCAGAAATTCCCGGTAAGCAAGACATAATATGTAAGCATACTGCCATTAATTCCTCGCCTAAGTTATCACCATGTTCCTTATTTTTTCTCACTGCTGTAAAAAAACGAAAGTACACATCCGACTGCTTTATATTTTTTCCTGCAATTACTTCTGTTGTGAGTTTTTTATCATCTTTCAACGTTTCTTCTATCGTGCTTACCGGAGATTTTACTGTTCTGACAGCCCATGTTAAGTATTCATTCATTTTCTCATTTGTGGCAAAACATTCAGAAAGAATATCATACGTATATTCCTCGTTGAATATTACAACCTTTACTCCACCGTCACTCAGTCTTTTTATGAAGTTAATAGACTCATTCGCTAATATATGGCTATATGAAGCAAGTTCCATCATAATACATCTCGTAATAAAAATGATTGCGCCATGTCCCTTATAGAAATTTACCAGAATACTTTTTTCTCTCTCCGCCAAATGTGAATGTCTCTGAAATGAACAGGCATCATAAAAAGCAATTTTCTCTGCAGAATAAAAAAGATTCCTTATCGCCACAATGTCGGTTTCAACAAAAGCTTCAATTTCATTGAAGTTATCAGGGTTTTCAGAATATGTCATTTTCATATCTTATTCCCCCTTTATCTTCTTATATAATTCACGCATATTAAGAAGAACTTTTTCCAGAGTACGTTCATTTATATATTCATTCTCAATATATTCTCTTCCTATCCTATCTACAAATCTCTCGATACGAGAAAAGTCATCTTTATTAGAGGCATCCATGATACTTTCGTCTAGCCATAAATCCGACAGTCTTTGTCTGATCTGGATTCTATCAACACTTAGAAGACTTTCTATACCCAATTTTCCTTCTAGCAAGTTTAATTCAAGACATCTAATCAAAACTGCCATATATGGCACTTGATAATATGACACAAGCCTGATTATCGTGTCAATTTCGTTTCCCTTCGATTCTTCCTTAAAAGTAATATACATCCGCCTAAAATTATTTTCCGGCATTAATAGCATACCAGCAAAAAGATTCGCTGCATATTCCTCCTCATGTTCAAAATAATTATCATTAGAGAATTCAACTTTAGAAACAAATTCATTTTCCTGACAAAAAACATGATATATTTCATGAGCTATAGCAAAGTTTACATTCACTCTAGGCAAGGAAGTGTTAATAACAACATATCCTAAACCATCACCTTTATAGCACAATGCTCCAATCTCATCATCGGCAAACGGCAATTCTAATACAAGGAACCTTTTCTTTTGAAATGAAGATCTAACAATCTGTAAAATATTTAGAAGATCATTATCATATTCAATTCCGGTAAACGCACAAAATCCTTTTACTTTAGAATTTATCTCCCCGTAGTTTTTTTCACTATATGCAATGATTTTCCGTAATCGCTCGATATTCATTCATTATCCCCTTGCTATATTTGCAAATCGAATTCCCGCACTTATTACTTCGTCAATATTCTCCATTAATTCCATCAACTGATTCGCAATCTGTTCTTGTTTTTGAGATGGTTCGCCAGCATAAAATGCTATTTTATTCGTTGCAAATTTTCCAGCTTGCGGAATACAAATCGAGTCTGACAAAAAGAATTCCACGTTTTTGCCTAGTCCACGTGCAATTTTTTCCATATCCGAGCCACTTTCCTCTTGCGCACCAGTCAATAAACGGGATATTTTATTCTTATCTATACCCGTAACCCTGCACAAGTATGTTTGTTTTATTTTCATCTCTGACAGGTATTTGTTTACGTTACTTATAAACTTTGTCATGTTATCATCCTTTTTGTTTTCTCTAAATTTGTGATATTTTATTCTTCTTTCAATTACAATTATACTC
>JAJQCQ010000007.1 GCA_021202635.1 Lachnospiraceae bacterium
ATACAAGGGCGCTGGACATCCAGCGGATGTCCGCCTGGCGCCGACCATAGCGAAGCGAAGATGTGAAGCACGGAGAACTCCTGGACGCTTCCTGAAAGATTGACAGGAAATAGGTTTTTAACAGTTGATTTTTACTCTGGAAAGGATTAAAATACAAAAAGTGTATTTAGAATACAGAATTGTTTGACTGCTTTAAGGAGGATTACGAAATGAAACATACAGGAGCGTTTTTGAGCGGATTATATGCGATCATCCGTGTCGGACTTCTGGCTTTCTGCCTGGTGGTGTTCGGCGGACTGCTCTGCCAGGACAGCACGGTGGCGGCCGAGGAGAGCACAGCAGAGGAAAGCGAGCTTTCGGAAGCGGAGGATCAGACGGATGAGAGCGAATGCGCGGAGGCAGCGGATGAAGAAACGGATGAGAGCGCAGGCACAGAGGCAGTGACGGAAGAAGCGGAGACGGAAACAGAAACCTCCGGCGTCCGTGTCAGTCTTCCCGGTGATGACGGCATTTACAGCATTCTTCTGATTGGGTCTGACCGCAGAGATGACAGCTGGAATGGCAATTCCGACGTCATGATCGTTGTGACAGTGAACAGCAATACAAAGAAGATTATCATGACCTCTTATATGCGTGATCTGTACGCGGACATTCCGGGGTATGGAGTGCATAAGCTGAATTACGCATACGCGGCGGGCGGCGCAGACAAGCTGATTGAGACGCTTGAGGACAATTATGAGATCGAGATCGACAATTATGCGGCAGTGGATTTTGACGGCATGGCAGAAATCATTGACCTGATCGGCGGAGTTGATATAGAAGTGACGGACGATGAAGTAAGTGTGCTGAATAATTACCTGAGCACGGAGGATAAGGAATATGCGCTGGAAAGTGGCGGCTCTTATCATCTGAACGGTGCGCAGGCCGTGGCCTATATGCGGATCCGCTATGTGGGCAATGCAGATTATCAGCGCACGCAGCGTCAGAGAGATGTTCTCACGGAAATTTTTGCACAGGCACAGGAGATGAGTGCAGCCCAGCTGACGGAGCTGGCACAGGAGGTTCTGGAGCTGGTTGATCACGATATCAGTGCCCTGGATATGATCTCACTGCTTGGTTCTCTTTCCGGGCTGACCGAGTACGAGCTTGTGGAAAACCGGATTCCATACGACGGCCTGTTTACATCACAGAATGAGATGCTTGTTCCGGATTTTGCGGCTACGATAGAAAAACTGCATGAAGTGCTATATGAATAAATGGAAGAGAAAGAACAAAAGATAATACTTGCAATTCCCGTCATTCAGTGCTAGAATCTTAAGTAATTTTTTAGAAAAATTTTAGAAATTACAGGATTACGCGGACGATGGAAAACAGAGGAAACCCATATGGCTATTCCCTCCGTGTGGGTTTTCTTTTTTTGGAAAAACAGGTTGCACCGGCAGAGTCAGCACGTAAATCTGGAATCATTTTTAAAGAGGAAAACAATGAATCTGACAGAACCGTTTGAAAAATTGCTGAGCCGGTTTGAGGCCTACTATGATGTCCATCGGGCAGAGGAGACGCCAGCTCCGTTTGATGCGATGGCGGAGTTTCACTCTCATGATGAGCAGTTTTTTCTTGTACGCAGTGCAACGATCTCGGAGGCAGAATCTCACGAATATGTGTATTTTGCGAAGCGGGAGCTTCTGGATGCGGATTTGCTGCGCACCCTGGATGCAAAGGCGTGGGAGGACGACCTCTCCCGCGTGAAGCCGCACAAGGATCACAGAAACAGTGATGTGACCCTGATGATTCTGGCCGGACAGATGACGGATGAGGCGGCGGCGCTGATACCAAAGCTGAGTCATTACAAGAGCTACCGTTTTTCGCTCCAGGGGTGGAGCCAGTACCGTCTGATTGCTGTTGAGCAATCCTCAGGCCGGAGTGTCTGTAACCGCCAGGGCAGAGACCTGAAGAAGCTCGTGAGCAATATATTTTAACAGCCCTGAACAATCGATTTGTTCGGGAACAAAGAAAAAAGGAGAGCGAAACAAATGACAGCATTACTTATCATCCTTGTAGCCATTATTCTGCTGGTCATAGGTTACATCTACTATGGCTCATGGCTTGCAAAGCAGTGGGGGATTGACCCGAAAAAAGTGACGCCGGCGCATCGCCTGGAGGATGGCGTCGACTATTGTGCGGCGAAGCCCCAGGTTCTGATGGGACATCACTATTCATCGATCGCAGGTGCGGGCCCGATCAACGGACCGATTCAGGCATCTGTATTTGGATGGGTACCGGTGTTCCTGTGGTGTATCATTGGCGGTATTTTCTTTGGCGGTGTACAGGACTTCGGTTCTCTGTTCGCCTCCATCCGGCATGACGGCAAGTCTGTCGGCGAGATTATCAAAGACTCTATGGGAAAAAGAGCGCAGAAGCTGTTTACCATTTTTGCTCTGCTGGTACTGCTTCTGGTCATCGCTTCTTTTGTAAACGTTGTAGCAGGTACCTTCTACACGGCTGCGGGCGGCGGAGTCGGCTTCGTAACGAATCCGACGAACAATCAGACGACAGCCATGATTTCTCTGCTTTTTATTGTGCTGGCTATCATTTATGGTATGCTGACAAACCGCGCAGGTATGAAGACGACCCCGGCTACGATTCTTGGCATTGTCTGTATCGTGGCAATGATCGCGTTTGGCCTGAATGTCGGTTTTGCTATGAGCCGCATTGCGTGGATCATTTTCATCGGCGCTTACATCACGATTGCTTCTCTGGTTCCGGTCTGGATCCTGCTGCAGCCGCGTGATTATCTTTCCAGCTTTCTGCTTTACGCAATGATGGCGGTTGCTCTGGTAGGTATTGTGTTTTCTGCGTTTGGCGGCGGAGCGGCGACCTTCGATATGCCGGCGTTCACCGGCTGGAGCACGAGCCTTGGCACAATGTTCCCGGTACTGTTCATCACCGTAGCATGCGGCGCATGCTCCGGTTTCCACAGCCTGATTGCGACTGGTACGACATCCAAGCAGCTGAACAGCGAAGCGGATGCGAAGCCGATCGGTTATGGCTCCATGCTGATTGAGTCTGCGCTCGGCATCATTGCCCTGATTGCGGTAGGTATGGTTTATGACACTTATACAAGCGGCGGCTTTGGTTCACCGGCTGTTGCGTTCGCCTCCGGTATTGCCCTCATGTTTGGGACGGACGGCAGCACCGTCAACGGCGTCATCAAAGCGCTTCTGACGCTGGCGGTTTCTGTATTTGCGCTGACCAGTCTGGATACCGGTACGCGTTTGAGCCGTTTCATGTTTTCTGAGCTTTTCCTTAAGGAAAATGAGACTTCCTATAAGGACGTAACGGGTGCCCGCAGGATTCTCGCGAACCCGCTGTTCGGCACAATCTTTATGGTAGTAGTCGGCTGCATCCTTGGCGGACTGAGTCTGTCTCAGATCTGGTCTCTGTTCGGAGCTGCAAACCAGCTGCTTGCCGGTATCGCTCTGATGGCGATCGCTGCATGGCTTGGCAACGCGGGTAAGAACAATAAAATGTTCTTCATCCCGATGATTTTCATGCTTGCGGCTACCCTGACCTATCTGATTATGACCGTGCAGAAGAAGATTGTTCTGATCGGCGGAGGCACGGCTGCCTGGGGCGACTGGTTCCAGTTTATCTTTGCGGCTGCCATGGCTGTTCTTGCAATTATCCTTGTCGTGGAAGGCGTACAGGTGTTTGCGGCGCAGGCAAAGAAGAAGAGATAATTCTGCTTTCAGAAAATGAATGTACGTACCGCTGCCGGAACGTTTCCGACAGCGGTACATTTTTTTGAAAACCAGTTCAGAGCAGCATCGAAATGAAAAGACAGACCGTGCAGATTTACCTGCTAAGGGATGTATTTTCATTTCGGGATGGGCGGAACGCCCATCAAGCCACAGACATATGACGCAATAGCGGCATATAGCCTGCGAAGCAGGCGGTCTGTGGCCTGCTGCTCTGAATATAGTATCGCAGCATCGAAATACACCGATTACTTAATCGTATAACAAGGAAATGGTTGCGAAAAATGGCGGAAAATGATATACTCGTAAAAAATGTCGAGCAGGAGGCTCCAGCGCGGACAGAAACAGGCGTGAGGCTCCGGATTTGCCCGGTACCTGAAAGATACGTAAAGGTTTTCGCATAAGGCAGAGCTGTCCTGAACGGTCCTGCCAAACGGAAGTACAGAAGAAGCGGAGGAATAGAAAATGAAAAAGATCGAAGACTATGTAAGAAGTATTCCGGATTTTCCGGAGAAGGGCATTATCTTTCGTGACGTTACCAGTATCCTGCAGGACGCGGATGGGCTGCAGCTTTCCATTGATCTGATCCAGGAGAAGCTGGCCGGACTTGACTTTGATGTGGTGGTCGGAACGGAGTCCAGAGGATTTATTTTTGGAATGCCGGTTGCATATAATCTGCATAAGCCGTTTATTCCGGTTCGCAAAAAGGGAAAGCTTCCCTGTGAGACGATTTCCAAGGAATACGATCTGGAGTATGGTTCCGCGACGATTGAGATGCATAAGGATGCGATTCTGCCTGGACAGAAGGTCGTAGTGATTGACGATCTGATCGCGACAGGCGGCACCATCGAGGCGGCGATTCAGATGATCGAAGAGCTGGGCGGCGAGGTTGTGAAGGTTGTGTTCCTGATGGAGCTTGCGGGATTGAAGGGGCGTGAGAAGCTTGCAAAGTATGATGTGGATTCCGTGATCTGCTATGAAGGAAAATAGGGTATACCCGCGGCGGCTGAGATAAGGGAAATTTGGTTATGGGATGACCTGTAACACAGGTACTGAGAACAGGACGAAAGAATATGTGACACGGAAGGCGGTGAGACCAGATGCCGAAGGATTTGGATGTAAAATCAGAAGAGATAGAAGAAATCAAAAAAGCCGATGCCAGTGTGAAGAAGATGGACGATTTTACGGATCCGGATGAGCTTTACCGGGAACTGATCGCAAGCGTCCGGAAATATCATCCTTCCGACGATATCTCTATGATAGAGAAAGCGTATCACGTTGCATATGAAGCGCATAAGGACCAGAAGCGGAGATCCGGTGAGCCTTATATCATTCATCCCCTTTGTGTGGCGATTATCCTTGCTGATCTGGAACTGGACAAAGAGACGATTGTAGCCGGACTTTTACATGATGTGGTGGAAGACACCATCATGACCTCGGAAGATTTGCGGGAGCAGTTCGGAGCGGAGGTAGAGCTGCTGGTCGATGGCGTGACAAAGCTGGGCAAACTCAGTTATCCGGCTGACAAACTGGATGTTCAGGCAGAGAATCTGCGAAAAATGTTTCTCGCTATGGCGAAGGATATCCGTGTGATTCTTGTTAAGCTGGCGGACCGTCTGCACAATATGCGTACTGCGAAATACTGGTCGCCGGAGACGCAGAAGAAAAAAGCGCGTGAAACCATGGATATTTATGCGCCGATCGCGCATCGGCTTGGTATTTCCAAGATTAAGGTTGAGCTGGACGACTTATCGCTGAAGTATCTGGAACCGGATATTTATTACGATCTGGTAGACAAGATTGCGCTGAAGCGGGATGAACGACAGGCCTATGTGGACAGCATTGTCGCGCAGGTGCGCGGGCATATTGAAGAGGCAGGGATCAGGGCGCAGGTTGACGGCCGGATCAAGCATTTTTTCAGTATTTATAAGAAAATGGTGAACCAGCAGAAAACGCTGGATCAGATTTATGACCTGTTCGCGGTGCGGATTATTGTCGATACGGTGAAGGACTGTTATGCGGCGCTTGGTGTGATTCATGAAATGTATAAGCCGATTCCCGGACGATTTAAGGACTATATTGCGATGCCGAAGCAGAATATGTATCAGTCCCTGCATACGACGCTGATCGGTCCGAACGGTATGCCATTTGAGATTCAGATCCGCACCTTTGAAATGCACCGTACGGCGGAATATGGCATTGCGGCGCACTGGAAGTATAAAGAAGCGGCGGACGGCAAAAAGAGCGATACCAGGAGTGAAGAGGCAAAGCTGAGCTGGCTGCGGCAGGTGCTGGACTGGCAGATGTCGGACAACCGCGAGTTTATGAGCCTTCTGAAGAGCGATTTCGACCTGTTCGCGGAGAGTGTTTACTGTTTTACGCCGGCGGGGGATGTGAAGAACCTTCCGAATGGCTCCACGCCGATTGATTTTGCTTACAGCATTCACAGTGCGGTAGGAAATCGCATGATCGGTGCGCGTGTCAATGGCAAGCTGGTGACGATTGATTATGTGATTCAGAACGGGGATCGGATTGAGATCATTACGTCTCAGAATTCCCGTGGCCCGAGCCGGGACTGGCTGAAAATTGTCAAGAGCTCGCAGGCGAGGAATAAGATTAATCAATGGTTCCGCCAGGAATTGAAGGAAGACAATATCGTAAAAGGCAAGGAAATGCTTGCCGCGTACTGTAAATCCAAAGGTCTGGTGCAGTCTGACCTGATGAAGCAGTCCTATATGGACCGTGTGATGTCTAAGTATGGGTTCCGTGACTGGGATTCCGTGATGGCAGCGCTGGGACATGGCGGCCTGAAGGAAGGCCAGATTGTCAATAAGCTGCTGGAAGGCTATGACCAGGATCATCGCAGGGAAATCACGGATGCGGAGATCATAGAGGCAGTACAGAGTGCGAAGGATGCTGCTCCGGTGCGCATCCGCAAATCAAAGGGCGGGATTACCGTGCAGGGGATTAATGACGTCAGCGTTCGCTTTGCGAAATGCTGCAGTCCGATCCCGGGGGATGAGATTATCGGCTTTGTTACGCGCGGCAGAGGGGTAACCATACACCGCACAGACTGTATTAATATTGTAAATCTGCCGGAAAGCGAGCGGATGCGTCTGATCGACGCGAAATGGCAAAAGGAAGCCACTGCCGGCAATCAGGGCATGTATCTTGCGGAGATCATGATTTACTGTAACAATCGCACGGGTCTGCTGGTGGATATTACGAAGGTGTTTACAGAGAACAGGATTGATGTGCAGTCGGTCAATTCCCGTACCAGCAAGCAGGGAATCGCTACGATTGCCATGTCTTTCGAAGTGGCGGGAAAGGATACGCTGCAATATCTGATTGAGCGCCTGCGTCAGATTGAGAGTGTGATTGATATTGAGAGAACGACGGGGTGATAAGATGAATCAGCTTCAGCTTGAGACGCTGGTGCTTGGCCCGGTGAGGACGAACTGCTACCTGGCCAAAAACAGGTTGTCCGGTGCGCTGCTGATCCTGGATCCGGCGGATCGGGCGGACGACATTGTGCGAAAAATTACCGCCATGGGCGGGAAGCCGGAAGCCATCCTGCTGACACATGGGCATTTTGATCATATCGGCGCTGCCATGGAGCTGAAAAGCCGATATGGGATTCCCATTTGTGCGCTGGATAAAGAGCAGGAGGTTTTATCTGATCCGGTAAAGAATCTGACGTACTGGAATGGCAGTGGGTATGGTCTGAAGGCGGATCGATATTTTACAGATGGAGAGGAGTTGCTCCTGGCCGGGTTTGCCGTTACCGTGCTGCATACGCCGGGACACACCATCGGAAGCGCCTGCTATTACCTTTCCGGAGAGAAGGTTTTGTTTTCCGGTGATACCCTGTTTCACTGCAGCGTGGGGCGGACGGATTTTCCGACCGGGAGCATGGGCGATATGCACCGTTCCCTCTATGAAACACTTTTTCTTCTTCCGGATGAGACGGATGTCTATCCGGGACATGAGGCCCCGACAACGATCCAGTATGAAAAGCGCTTTAATCCATACTGAGGAGCTGCTGCGAAACAATGAGTAGAAAACGATTGAGAAGATATGATACAGGTAAGCTTAAACAGACAATGTTTTCAATATGATGTTCATTCGCTGGTACGCGCCTTCTATCCGGGCGAGGAAGTGCGGGTAGACTGTGGTCAGAGCGCGGATGAAGGAAAAAAGAGTGACAGGGTGCCTGTGGCAGGATGCCGGCAGGAACCGGATAAAAAGGATGCCGTTCGGCCGGATACGGAGCTGTTTTTTCTGAAAATCACATTTGTGCCGGAAGCGGCCGGCCGGTCGCAGATTCGGATGCTTCTCCTTGAAAATGCAGAGGAAAGGCTCTGCAGGGAGAGCTTCTGCTGTGAGGAAGACCGCCATGAGACGAAGAATGAGCTGAAACGGCTGCTTTATCAGCTGCTGTCCGGATATTCCGGAAAAACGCTGCCGTGGGGGAATCTGACAGGCATCCGCCCGACGAAAATCCCGATGGCGCTTTTGAATCAGGGATGGAAAAACAGCGCGATCGCTGATTATATGCGGAAAACATACTACACGAGCAATGAAAAAACAGCGCTTGCCATCGCGATCGCGAACCGGGAGCGCTATTTGCTGGAAAAATTGTGTCTGAACCAGGAGGAAGATCGGACGCAGACGATTCCGGAGCCGCTGTGGAACGGCTATAGTCTTTATATTGGCATCCCGTTTTGTCCCAGTATTTGTCTTTACTGCTCCTTTAGCTCAAGTCCGATTGCTTTGTGGAAGAATCAGGTGGACGCCTATCTGGATACCCTCCTGTATGAGATGGAGCGGGTGTCGAAGCTGCTGCCGGGGCGCGGGCCGGATACGGTCTATATCGGCGGAGGGACGCCGACAACACTGGAGCCGGAGCAGCTGGACCGGCTTCTTTCAAAGGTGGAGAGCTGCTTTGATCTTGGCCGTACACAGGAATATACGGTAGAGGCCGGCCGGCCGGACAGTATTTCGCGGGAAAAGCTCTCGGTATTGAAGAAGCATGGCATCACACGGATTTCCATTAATCCACAGACGATGAATCAGGAGACGCTTGACTTTATAGGCAGGAAGCATACGGTAGAAGAGACAAGGGACGCCTTTTTCCTGGCACGGGAGATGGGGTTTGACAATATTAATATGGATCTGATCGTCGGATTGCCCGGCGAGGGTGCTTCCGAAGTGGAACACACAATGCAGGTGCTTTCCGCGATGGCTCCGGACAGCATTACGGTTCATTCCCTTGCGGTGAAGCGGGCTGCCAGACTGCGTCTGTTCCGCGAAGAGCACAGGGAGCTTACGTTTGAAAACAGCAGTGCGATTATGGATATGACGGCGGCTTATACGCGGGAGGCTGGTTTGCATCCCTATTATCTGTACCGGCAGAAGAATATGGCGGGTAATTTTGAAAATGTCGGATACGCCAGGGAAGGCTGCGAGGGTTTATACAATATTCTGATCATGGAAGAAATCCAGACCATCCTGGCCCTTGGCGCGGGAGCCTCTACCAAACTGGTGCTGCCTGGGAACCGGATTTCCCGGGTGGAAAATGTGAAGGATATCAAAAATTACATGGAGCGAATCGACGAAATGATAGAGAGAAAGAGGGCAGGGCTGTATGGGTGAAAATGCGCCTCTTTACAAAAAAAAATATCCGATCATCCGCCCCAGTATTGTAAAGGAGTTGACGCATGCCTGTACGGTAAGCAATCTGGCTTTTCGAGTAGGGGAAGAGATGGGTCTGCTGCCGGAAGACTGCCATGATCTTGCTGTAGCCGGGTTCCTTCACGATATTGGCAAGCTGGAGCTGGCGCACTACGTGCGCGGACACGAGAACGAGACCCTTGTAATTGAGGAAATGCGCTATGTTCGCCGTCATTCAGTGATTGGTGCGGCGATTCTGGAAAAAATGGGGTATTCACGGACCGTGGTGGATATGGTTAAATACCACCATGAAAACTGTGACGGTACCGGGTATCCGATGAATCTGACAAGAGAGGATATTCCCATGGGTGCGCGGATCCTGCGTGTCTGTGATGTGTTTGCCGCGCTGACATCGGATCGTCCGTACCGCCGGGCCTTTGACGTAGATACGGCGGTAGAGATGATGATCGAGGAATCGAAGGATTATGATATCGGTGTGTTTCTGGCTTTTTTGCGTGTCGTCCATAAGCCGGGGCTGGAGGAGCTGCTTGACACAGAGGCTCTGGAGGCAAAGCTGGAAGAATGGCTGGCTGCGGGGAGCCTGGAGAAGCGCATGGCGTGGCCGGAAACGGAGAGCAGCCGGAATTTTGACATATGAAATGGTGGTAAGGAGGATTTTGACATGATTACACAGGCACCGAGGGGCGTACAGGACTGGTATGGAGAGGATATGCGCAGGCGCGCTTATGTGGAAAAGCTTGCGCGGGAGACGGCACGTACGTATCATATGAGTGAGATTATTACGCCGATTTTTGAACACACAGAGCTTTTTCAGCGCGGTGTGGGTGATACGACGGATGTCGTGCAAAAAGAGATGTACACGTTTCAGGATAAGGGGAAACGCAGTATTACATTGAAGCCGGAAGGCACGGCAGGTGTGATGCGTGCGTATCTGGAGCACAGCCTCTATGCCAATGCGGCGCCGACGAAGCTGTTTTATGTGACACCGGCGTTTCGCTATGAAAAGCCGCAGAAGGGCAGGCTCCGCCAGCATCACCAGTTTGGTGTGGAAATCGTTGGTTCAGAGAGCCCGCTTGTGGAGATGGAGCTGATCACCTTTGTGACGGAGCTGCTTGGCAAGCTTGGTCTGCGCGACGTGAAGCTTCACGTCAACAGCATCGGCTGCGCGAATTGCCGGAAGGCTTACAATGACGCGCTGCTCTCTTATCTGAA
The DNA here is from genome assembly GCA_021202635.1 of Lachnospiraceae bacterium. GTDB lineage: Bacteria > Bacillota > Clostridia > Lachnospirales > Lachnospiraceae > Choladousia. The sequence goes on from JAJQCQ010000007.1 coordinate 10,665, forward strand.
AAAGTATGAGACTCAGCTCTGTCCAACCTGCCGCGAACGCATGGAGAAAAATCCGCTGCGGGTATTGGACTGCAAGGTAGATACCTGTAAGGCAATTGTCGCGGATGCCCCCCGCACCATTCAGTACCTGGATGACGCGTGCAGGGAGCATTTTGAGGAATTACAGTCTCTGCTGGATGAGCTTTCGATTCCTTATGAAATCGACACCGGGATTGTCCGCGGCCTGGATTATTACACAAAGACGGTGTTTGAGTTTGTGAACGCGGATGGCTTTACGCTCTGCGGCGGCGGCAGATACGATGGACTGATTCATGAGCTGGATGAAAAACAGGATATCCCATCGGCCGGATTTGGTATGGGAATTGAACGCATCCTGTATTTTATGGAGAATGAGGGCGTCTGCTTTCCGGAAGAGGAGCCGGTGGATCTTTATGTCGGGATTCTTGGAAAAGAAGCGCGTCCCCGCGCATATCAGCTGGTGAGCGATCTGCGAAAGAAGGGACTGATCGTTGAGACGGATTACATGGACCGCAGTGTAAAGGCGCAGATGAAGTACGCGAATAAGCTGGGTGTCTTAAATACGGTCATTATCGGTTCGCAGGAGCTTTCGGAAAATTGCGCGAAATTGAAAAATATGGCTACCGGTGAACAGACGGAGGTCGCACTGGATCAGATTGCGGAATTTCTGTCCGCGAAATAGACCGGGTGGCAGCTGAAAGCCTTTTATTCCGATGGGGATACCTCCTGGGCATCTTCTCCTGAGGAAGAGAAGGCTTCGATCGCCGCGGTCATCCCGCCCATAAGGGCGTCCGTGAATTCGCTGTCAAAATAGACCTCCCAGGTGGAACCATTGTTGGAAAACGTAAGGGTAACGTCAGTGGATGTGGTGGCTGTGTTTTCCTGCAAAGCCTCCAGAAGCATCCGGGAGGTTTCATTGGAAAAGACGACAGAGTTGTCCCGGATGGACTGCGTCGTTCCGGCGTAGGCCAGGAGCGCTTCTTTATACACTTCCAGTACACTGGTCATATCAACACTTGTGACACGGATCACTGCTTCGGCAGAGGATCCGTTTTCTGTACATCGGAGAATTTCACAGTCAAACGCATCAGTCAGCTGCCGAATATATGCCTCATCAATCAAAGAGTAGTACTCCGTGTTGTAGGTGGCAAAAATATCTTCCACTTCGAGATAATCCATCCATTCATCTGCGGACAGCTCGCGCAGCGCTTCCAGGTGGATTTCAAGAACTTCAGAGGCGCTTAAGATATAGGGATCATTCATATAAGTGATAAATCCGCCGACCAGCTCATCCTCCAGATCAGAGTCTGATAGAATCGTCCAGATATCATCTGTTTTCTGAAGATGAAAATAGGCGGTGGTGACAGCTGTGTCATAAGTGTTGGCAGCGAGCGTATCACGCAGGAGACAATAGTAATCGTTTGTAGTTGATTCTGTGTTATCTTCCGGATATATTTCGACCGATTGTTTTAAAATTTCCGTGCAGAGATCACGGGCAAGGGCTTTTGCGTCTATATTGGTGATCTGGACGGCAACGGTAGCGTCGTCGCCATTAATGGTTTCCTCTTGAATGCGGTACGAAAAATCCTGAAAGAAGAGACTGACCGCTTCTGCGGCGTCTGAGCCGATTTCGCCGGAGGCCAGGTTCGAATTGATCAGATTTTCATAGGAGATAAAGGAGGCAATGGTATCCTCATCCAGCTCTCGGATCTGTTCCAGCTCTTGCAGAACGGCCTGAGAAGGACGTTCCATCTCCTTCCTGTTCCACTGATAGAGGAGACCGACAAACAGAAGCTGCACTGCCAGAATTGCAGGGATCCCGATGGAGAAACGCCGCTTTTTGGTCTTATGATGGAAGAGGTACATACCCATCAGGATGCCGACACTGCCGAAAATAAGCGCAATGAGAAAAAGCGTTCGCTCCGGAATCCGCTTTTTTCTCCGCCGGGCCTTCAGCTTGTCCAGTCCCATAACCAGCAGCCCGATGATATTTATGAGAATGGTGTATGTAATCAAAAAAACCTTCATTTTCACCTCTGACAATAAGTACCTTTGATGGAAAGATTTTACACGAAATGATTGTATTTGTCAAACTCTACTTTGAATAATTTTCAAATTCAAATCGTATCTGACATAATTCGATAAAAATCGCCCGGTTTCGCGCACAAAGTGAACAACTGATTTGCCTTTTAAATGGAAAACAAACAAAGCTTCGGAAACAATGTGATTTCGCAAAAAGTTTGGCTTCTGTGTTTTTATGACGGGACCGGCATTACAGAAAATGTATTTCTGAAAAAAAACGGTGAAAGAGCATGGAAAAAACAGGGCGAACGGTCTTGACTTTTATTGGAAAGCAAAGTAAGATATGCGAAGTGTGTAAATAAGAAGACTGTTGGGAAGGTCGAACAGTTTCGAAGGCTACGATAAAACAGTAAGGAGAAAATATTATGTATTCACTGGATGAAGTGCGACGCGTGGACAGCGAGATCGCAGATGCGATTGTCGCGGAGCAGGAGAGGCAGAACAGCCACATTGAACTGATCGCATCGGAAAACTGGGTTTCCAAAGCTGTGATGGCGGCAATGGGAAGTCCCCTGACGAATAAATATGCGGAAGGCTACCCGGGGAAGCGCTATTATGGCGGCTGTGAATGTGTAGACGTCGTGGAGAACCTTGCGAGAGAGCGGGCCATGGAGCTGTTTGGATGTACTTATGCAAATGTACAGCCGCATTCCGGGGCGCAGGCGAATATGGCAGTGTTCTTTGCGTTGCTGAAGCCTGGCGACAAGGTGATGGGTATGAATCTCTCCCAGGGCGGTCATCTTTCGCATGGAAGTCCTGCGAATTTTTCCGGAGCTTATTTTGACGTTACACCTTATGGCGTCAATGACGACGGTTTTATCGACTATGACGAGGTGCGGCGGATTGCGCTGGAATGCTGCCCGAAGATGATCGTGGCCGGAGCGAGCGCTTATGCGCGCACGATTGATTTTAAGCGTTTTCGCGAGATCGCAGACGAGGTGGGGGCGTATCTGATGGTAGATATCGCGCACATTGCGGGTCTGGTGGCTGCTGGGATCCATCCAAGCCCGATTCCCTATGCGCATGTGACTACAACGACGACACATAAGACTCTGCGCGGACCGCGTGGAGGCCTGATCCTGTCAGACGCGGAGTTCGCGAAGAAAGCGAATTTTAATAAAGCGGTATTTCCGGGAACACAGGGAGGACCGCTGATGCATGTGATCGCGGCAAAGGCTGTGTGCTTCAAAGAGGCGCTTCAGCCGGAGTTCAGGACCTACCAGGAAAATGTCGCAAAGAATGCGAAGGCACTCTGCGCCGGTTTGATGAACCGTGGAGTGCGGATTGTATCCGGCGGCACAGACAATCATCTGATGCTGGTAGACCTGACCAGTGTAGGCAAGACTGGCAAGGAGGTTGAGCATCTGCTGGATTCGGTAAATATTACCTGCAATAAGAACACGATTCCGAATGACCCGCAGTCCGCTTTCGTGACCAGCGGTGTGCGTCTGGGAACGCCGGCAGTTACCTCGCGCGGTATGAATGAGGCAGATATGGATACGATTGCGGAAGCGATTGCGTGCGTAGTGAAGAGTGAGCCGGGATGTGAGGAGAAGGCCAGAGCGCTGGTGAAAGGGCTTACAGACCGCTATCCGCTGATCGGATGATCTGACTGCCAGGAAGCCTGCTGATTCGTAATGTGTCTTAGTACAATAGAAGTTTTGCTGTTCGAATCATTTCATGTTTCAGGAAGAATTCCGGTTCGCCGATTGGCTGAGGGAGTTCTTCCTTTCTTTTTGCTTCTGCGGTCTGCTGTTCTGAATCGTTATTTTTTGTTAAGTTCAGAAATACTTAAGAAAAATGGTGGAACATTTGGCTGTGGGTGTGTTATATTGTAAACGACACGCAACCGCGGCAGGCCGCAGTGTGCTCTGGCGGTGCAAAACAGACAGGTTATTTCGTAACAGATCCTTAGTAACCATACAGAAAGTTGAAGGGAAGACAGTTTATGAAAAAAGCAGTGATTACGATCCTGATACTGGCCCTGCTTGGCGGCGGGGGTTATGGTGCGTATTATTATTTTTATTTAGGAGGTTCTGCGTCGACGGAACGCGTATCCTCCTCCAGCGAGGACGCTGTGTATGTGGAGAAGGTATCGGTTATCACAGGCTATGGTTCCGGTACAGGAGTGGTCGATCGCTACAGCGGTGAGGTGGAAGCGCAGGCGACTCTGGAGATTAAGCTGGACTCGAACCGCACGGTGGATGAGTGTTATGTAGAGGTCGGCGACGTGGTTGAGGAAGGGCAGGCGCTTTTTTCTTATGAAACGCAGGAGGAAGAGGATCAGATTGCCCAGAACGAGATTGATATAGAGAAGCAGCAGATGGAGATTCAGTCCTATGAAGCGCAGATCACGTCCTATGAAAAACTGATTGCGACCTATAAGGATGAGGATGATATCCTGGAGGCGAATCTGCAGATTCAGTCCTTCCAGAATTCAATCCGTTCTCTGGAATATGAAATCCAGTCCCTGCAGGTAGAAAATGAGAGTCTGCAGGAGACGATTGATGGGGCGGTTGTGACGGCGGACATGGGAGGCATTGTCCAGAAGATTTCTGATACGGAGGATGAATCCGATTCCTATTATTCCAGCTCGGATAGCTCCGTGTATATTACGATTCTGGCGGAAGGAGACTATCGGATCAAGGGCACGATCAATGAGCTGAATTATTATGATATTTATGAGGGAATCTCTGTGATCGTTTATTCCCGCGTAGACGCTTCTCAGACCTGGACGGGTGAGATTACAGACATCAGCACGGAGCAGGATGAGGAGGATTCTGACAGCTATTATTATTACTCGAGTTCTTCGTCAGATACTTCTACCTATAGCTTTTATATTGATCTGGACAGCTCGGAGGGACTGCTCCTCGGACAGCATGTTTATATCGAAGTGGATTCCGGACAGTCAGAGGAGAAAAACGGCATGTGGCTGGAGGAATTTTATATTATCCAGGAGGGCGACAGCGCGTACGTATGGCTGGCGAATACATCCAATCTCATTGAAAAGCACGAGATCACGCTTGGTGAGTACGACGAAGAGCTGGCAGAGTATGAGATCCTTGACGGGCTGGAGGCGGACGATTATATTGCATTCCCGTACGATGGAATTTCGGAGGGAGATCCGGTGATTTATTCAGATATTGCGGTCGTCAGTGAAGTGGATGACAGCGCGGATCTGGATGATGAGGAAGAGTATTATGACGCGGATGCGGATGAGGAAGAAGTGGACCCGGATGTTTATTATGATGTAGACGAAGGGATTTATTATTCGATTGAGGAAGATGATGATGTCTTCTATGAAGAGGATGATGACGAGGAGTATGAGGATTCCTTTGCTGTGATTGAGGAAGAAGAGTAAGGGTGTGGTGACTGGTCACACCTGTAGTGGTTAAGGTAAGGTAAATCTGGTCAGGGTGTGACCTGTAACGGGAACGGTTCCGTACCTTCGCAGCTACGGGGGAAAAACCCATTTGTAGGAAAGGATATTCTTCTATTATGATACTGAGACTGGAACATATTTATAAAGATTATATTCTCGGAAAAATGAAGGTTCCCGCTCTGAAGGATGTCAGCCTGGAGGTGGAGGAGGGGGAATACCTGGCGGTTATGGGGCCGTCCGGCTCCGGAAAATCCACACTGATGAATATCATAGGCTGCCTGGACCGGCCAACCTCTGGCAGCTATGAGCTGGCAGGTCAGAATGTCATGGGACTGAGTGATTCGCAGCTGGCGGATCTGCGTCTGAAGGAGCTTGGTTTTGTATTTCAGAATTTTCAGCTGCTTCCCCGTATGACGGCTCTGGATAATGTAGCACTGCCGCTGGTATATGCGGGCGTGCGCAAGAAAGTCCGCAAACAGAGGGCGAAAGAAGCTCTGGTACGGGTAGGACTGGAAGAGAGAATCAGTTTTAAGCCGACGCAGCTCTCGGGCGGACAGAAGCAGAGGGTAGCGATTGCGCGGGCCATGGTGAATCAGCCGACGATTTTGCTGGCGGATGAGCCGACCGGAGCGCTGGATTCCAAATCCGGGCTGCAGATCATGGATCTGTTTGCGCAGCTGAACCAGGAGGGCGTGACGGTCATTATGATTACACATGACAGTAAGATTGCGGGGCACGCGAAGCGGATTGTGGACATTTTTGACGGGGAGCTGAGAGCGCACGAGAACCCGGCACAGGAGGTGGCAGTTTTTTGAAAATCAGGACAGCTTTGATCAGTATTACCGTATCAGGCGCACTGGTCGCTGGTGTCGCGTACGCGGCTTATTATACCATGCAGGGGCAGGTATCTCCAGTGGAGGTCGTCCCGGTGAAAAATGTAAATGAATCCTGGTATGGAGAATACTATTATTCCTCTGATACGGTTACTGGTACCGTGACCTCGCAGGTCTCTCAGACGGTGGTTCTGGAAGACTATGACATTGAGGAAATTTATGTGTCAGAGGGCGATGAGGTGACGGTGGGCACACCGCTTTTTTCGTATGATATGACGAAAGAAGAGATTGATCTGGAGTCTAAGGATATCGAGGTTCAGACCTATGAGCTCCGGCTTCGGCGTTTGCAAAAGGAACTGGATAGTTATCAGAACATGACCGCAACGGCTTCCCTGGAAACGACTGCGACCACGCTGACTTCTTCTTCCGGCGACGCGATCCTTGCTGAATCGACGGAGAACAGTACGGCGGAGCAGGGATCCGCGGAGGATGACTCGGACGGGACAGACGGCTCTGGCCTTGAAATTGAGGGGATTGAGACGGTGGAACCGGATGAGAACGAAGATGTCGTGCTTTTGACCTCTGTGACGAATTTTGAGCTGCTGATGAGCGCGCTTCGGGATCTGATGGAGGAGTTTGATGAGGAGCTTACTTCTGAGGACGTTGAAATGATCGACGAGTCGCTTACAAAAGCAATCGAGTTTTACCGGGAATATCTGGCGGATGAGGAAGAGGAGGAAACGACAGGGGACGACGGTGAGTCGCTGATAGTGAAATCCTATTCTCTGAAGGATTCGGTAAAGGGGCTTCTCTCCTCGGAGGAGGTTAAGACATTGGAGGCCTGCGTGGCTCTGATGGAGCGTTATCACGCGGCTTATGTGGATATGCTGATCGAAGCGGCCATGGGTGAGGATGGAGAGGGTCTGAGAGAGGCGGTGGAAGCAGCGCGGGAGGAATATGAAAATCTGAGTGGTGACGCCCGGGAAGACGTGACGCTGCTGGAAGAACTGGAGGAGCTGGAGGCAAAGCTTGCCGCCTGGGAGCAGACCGAAAACGGGACGGAGACGGAACTGGCGGAAGATGATTCGGAATCGGAAACGGAGAGCGGGGCGACAGAGGGAGAATCCGGTACGGAACCGGATGGAAGCGGGCAGAACGAGACGGAAAGCAGTACGGAAGCCGGAACGATGAACGCGACGGAAAGTGAGACCGAATCGAAATCAGATGCAGCGCATGGGAATGAGAGCGAGACTGAGACGGGGAATTCCTCCACAGTCGAATCGGAATCTGAGGCAGAGAGCGAATCCGCTTCCGACGAGGTTGGCATAGAGGAACGGATCAGCAGTTTCCTTATGATGGCGGATGCTGTGCTTTCAGAGACGGCGTCTCCGGAGGCAATTGACTATCAGAACGCAATTGCGTTTTATCAGATGTACCTTGCAGTGCCGCCCGCGGATATTGTGGATGAGGATACCGGAGCACAGATGGAAGAGTATACCCTGAGCGAAGAGGCGCTGGCGTATTTCTCAGCGCTTGGAAGCGAGGGCGCTGCAGCGCAGATCACGCTGACAGACACTTATCAGGAGCTCTGCCTGGCTTACGTGGAGTACCTGGTTTTGTCTCTGGATGCGCAGACAATGACGCGGGAAGAACTGAATACAGCGCAGGAAGCCTACGATCTCCTGGGGACGGCCTGGGCGATTGCACTGGATGCTTCCGCAGAGGATGGATTCCCCTGTGTTTCGGATTATCTGACTGCTTATGATATTGTCCTGCGGATCGGGGAACTGGACGCCCTGTCCGAAGAAGAGCAGTGGGAAAATGCCGGAGAGGAGTCTGAAAGCGAAACAGAAGCTGATTCAGAGGAGGAGACAGAGACGAGTGATTATCTGGAGCTGCTGGCGGATCTGTATTGGGATTATCTGTCTTTGACGGATACACAGCTGGCTCTCGTCTGGAACGCGGACACATTGTTTGAACTGCTGAGTCTGTACGGACTTCTGGAGGAAGAATCGGAGTCTGAGACGGAGAATTATGACAGCTGGGGTGACGATTATTATTCGGATTATGATTCCGGCTATACAGCAGAGGAACTCAAAGAGATCATTGAGGATCTGGAGACGGATATCCAGGAAATGGAGCTGAATATCCGGGAAGCCTCCCTCGAACTGGAAAAGCAGCAGAGAGTGGTGGATAAAAAGGTTGTTACCAGTACAGTAAATGGCACTGTTGTCACGATCGGGGATGAGGACGGCAATACAGACGATGATAACGACTATTTTGTGAAAATCACAAGCAGTGAGGGGTTGTATGTGAAAAGCGCCATCAGTGAGCGCGCGCTGGACACGGTAAATGTAGGAGATTCCATTTCCGGAGTAGATTATTCCGGTAATTCCTTTACTGCGGTGATTACAGAGATTTCCGAATACCCGATTTCCTCTTCGGAGCTGTACAACTATGACATTTACTCTTATCCGGAGAATACCTCTTACTATCTGTTTTACGCGCAGATTGACGACACCGAGGATCTGGAGGAAGGCTATGCGGATCTGACCCTTTCCATGGCGTATGCCGAAGGAAGCGACGCGATTTATCTGGAGCCGTATTTTGTTCGTACAGACGCTGCCGGAAATAATTATGTTTATGTGCAGGGATCGGATGGAACGCTTGAACAGAGATATGTTACACTGGGGACTTCGCCGGATGAAGGGTATATTGTGAAAATAATCGGAGGACTGAGTCTTTCTGACAAGATTGCGTTTCCGTATGGAGACAACGTCTATGAGGGGGCAAAGACGGAAGAGGTTGATTCGCTGGAAGCGGCCTGGGGTTAAAAAGGGGGAATAGATTTTGATAGAGAACTTGCGGCTCTCCTTTCAGAGTATCTGGGCGCACAAAATGCGGTCATTCCTCACGATGCTCGGTATTATCATCGGCATTGCGGCAATTATCGCCATTGTCTCTACGATTCAGGGGACGAATGAGGAAATTAAAAATCAGCTGATCGGTGCGGGTACCAACACAGTCGATATTTACCTGATGCAGAACGGTCAGGAACTCAGCATTTATTCCTCTTCTGAAATTCCATACGGAGTACCGCAGGTCACGGATGAAATCAGAGAGCAGATTCTGGCACTGGACACGGTGGAAAATATGACCTGCTACACGGAGCGAACCTATCTTTACGAGACGGTGTATTATCAGGATACGGTGATGAATTATCTGACGATCCGGGGAATTGATACCAGTTATTTTGAGACGGTCGGCTATACGTTGCGGACCGGGCGCGGCTTTGTGGAGAGCGATTATACGAATTTCCGTACAGTGGTGATCGTTGACGGATCACTGGCGGACAAATACTTTCCGAATGAAGATCCGGTGGGCAAGACACTGGAAATAGGCGGTGTTCCCTTCACGATCATCGGGGTTGTCACAGATACCAGTGATACCAGCTCCTCGATCAGCACGATTTCGGATTACTACACCTACGTGCAGGATTCCTATGGCACTCTGTATATTCCGAGTGCCTGCTGGCCGATTATTTACTGCTTTGACGAGCCGGAAAATGTCATTGTGAAAGCGACAAGCACCGATGATATGGAAAGAGCGGGTTCCGATGCGGAAGATCTTTTGAATACCCTGATTTCCAGTTCCCAGACGGAGGTAAAGTATGCGGCGCAGAATCTGGTGGAACAGGCCAGAGAGCTTGCGAGCCTTTCCAGCTCCACACAGACGCTGATGATCTGGGTAGCGAGTATTTCCCTGCTGGTCGGCGGCATCGGCGTTATGAACATCATGATGGTATCTGTTACGGAGCGTACCAGTGAGATTGGTCTGAAAAAGGCAATTGGAGCAAGAAAAGGAGCGATTCTCGGACAGTTTCTGACGGAAGCGGTGGTGCTGACCAGCATCGGCGGCCTGCTTGGCGTGGGAGCAGGTATTGGCATGGCCTATATCATTAACAAAATTTCCGGGACGGCTGTCGCGATCAGTGTCCCTGCTTCGGCGATCGCAGTGCTGTTCTCTATGGTGATCGGTATTATCTTTGGTCTGATGCCGTCCATGAAGGCGGCAAACCTGGATCCGATCGAGGCGCTGAGGAGAGAATGATGAATTGTTAAAAACGTAAAAAAGGGACTTGCCATATGGCAGGTCCCTGTGTTATACTTGACGAGTTGAAAACCAAACACGTGTGTTGATTCCGGGGACGGTGCCCTAAGGCGGTACGGGAGCAGACGGGGAAACGTGTTCCGTGCACAGGCGGACGGGTCTCTCTGGAAGAAGATGCATGCGGAAGAATCAAACCAAAAGGAGAAAAGACATGAGCGTTATTTCAATGAAACAGTTACTGGAAGCAGGTGTTCATTTTGGTCATCAGACCAGAAGATGGAACCCGAAGATGGCAGAGTACATCTACACAGAGCGCAATGGCATCTACATTATTGACCTTCAGAAGTCAGTGGTTAAGGTAGACGAGGCATGCCGGGCGGTGGCTGATATTGCGGCAGACGGCGGCACGATTCTTTTTGTCGGTACAAAGAAGCAGGCGCAGGACGCAGTACAGACCGAGGCGGAAAGATGCGGAATGTTCTATGTCAATGAGAGATGGCTCGGCGGTATGCTGACGAACTTCAAGACCATTCAGGCCAGAATCAAATATCTGAAGGATCTGGAGAGACAGCAGGAGGATGGTACCTTTGATGTCCTTCCGAAGAAGGAAGTCATTGCTCTGAAGAAGAAAATCGAGAAGCTGGAGAAGAACCTTGGCGGTATCAAGGAGATGAAGAAGCTCCCGGATGCGATTTTCGTAGTAGATCCGAAGAAAGAGCACATCTGCGTACAGGAAGCACATACACTTGGTATTCCGCTGATCGGTATCTGCGATACGAACTGTGATCCGGAAGAGCTGGACTATGTCATCCCGGGCAACGACGATGCGATTCGCGCAGTGAAGCTGATCGTTTCCAAGATGGCAGATGCCGTGATCGAGGCCAGACAGGGCTTTGAAGAGGCTGCTCCTGAGGCAGCGGAGGAAGCTTACGAGGAAGCTCCGGTAGAGGCATTCTAAAGAGGTACGGAATACTTGCAGCTGCGGAAGCACTGAAAAAGATAACTGTAATTGAACGCCAGCCGTTCCCGGCAGGAAAGGCTGGCGTAATAGCGGGAGGATAAGTCTCGTAACTGCGAGCGTGTGAAGCAGTTGCGCAGGATTTGAATATAGTGTAGGAGGAATATGTGAGATGGCTGTTACAGCAGGTATGGTAAAAGAGTTAAGAGAGATGACCGGCGCTGGCATGATGGACTGCAAGAAGGCTCTGACAGCGACGGAAGGAGATATGGACAAGGCGATTGAATGGCTGAGAGAGAAAGGCCTTGCGACTGCGCAGAAGAAGGCTGGCAGAATCGCGGCGGAGGGTCTTGCAAAGGTTCTTGTATCCGAGGATGGCAAGAGTGCGGTAGCGGTAGAGGTGAACTCTGAGACAGACTTCGTAGCGAAGAATGAGAAATTCCAGGATTATGTAGCGCAGGTAGCGGAGCAGGCGATGGAGACCGAGGCGTCTGATATCGAAGGCTTCCTTGCAGAGCCGTGGAAGTTTGACACGACCAAGACGGTAAACGAGGCGCTGGCCGGCATGATCGCCGTGATCGGTGAGAATATGAATATCCGCCGTTTTGCTCAGGTAAAGGAAGACGCTGGTTTTGTAGCTTCCTACACCCATATGGGCGGAAAGATCGGCGTGCTGGTAGACGTAGAGACTGATGTAGTCAATGACGCGGTCAAAGAAATGGCAAAGAACGTAGCGATGCAGGTGGCAGCGCTGAAGCCGCTCTACACCAGTGATAAGGAAGTCAGCGAGGATTATATCGCACATGAGAAAGAGATTCTTCTCGCGCAGATCAAGAACGATCCGAAGGAATCCCAGAAGCCGGAGAAGGTAATCATGGGCATGATCCAGGGGCGTATCAAGAAAGAGCTCAAAGAAATCTGCCTGCTTGATCAGGTTTATGTAAAGGCTGAGGATGGCAAGCAGTCCGTAGGTGATTATGTTGCTCAGGTTGCGAAAGCCAACGGTGCAAAGATCACGATCAAAGGCTTTGTCCGCTATGAGACCGGTGAAGGCATTGAGAAGAAACAGGAAGACTTCGCGGCGGAAGTGGCGAAGCAGATGGGCGCTAATTAAGCCCCAAAAGGCAGATAGAGTCTGAAAATAGTTTGCCTGTTTTTTGAAGGGCAGGTGTTTGCTGTAAAAAGTGTCGTTTTCGAGAAGCGGCACTTTTTTTAATAAAGGAGGAATCGGATAGGGGAGAAAATACTCCCTTATCCGATTTTGCCATTTACGGAGAACAATTGCAGCTGCTCAGAAAAATCTCTGTCCGGCAGCGAAGACCGTATGAAAAAATAGAATGGCTTACGGTTCAGCGATAAATCGGATCTCTCCCGGTATCAGCGCTTCTTCGCAGTGTTCTGCAAGATATGCGTGCAGTTTCTCCTGGTCGGGTTCTTCGCTGCCATAGATGTCTGCGGTGAGTACCAGCTGATTTTTCTCTGCGTAGCGGACATAGGCTTCCGCATGGTGAATCCCCTCATAGGCGGTGAGAACGGTCTCCAGACGGTACAGGTCGAGGAAGTGCCGTCCTTTGATACCCTCGTGGATGACGGTTCTTCCGCCCTGTTCCAGCAGATCGATGGAGCCGTCCGGCAGGATGCGGGCGGTCTTCCCGGTCTGGTAGAGTACGCCGGGGCCGTAAGGGTTCGTGATCTGATCCAGATAGCCTTCGGTCGGATAGTCCATAATGTAAAGCTGACCCCAGGCGCCCAGCGGCTGCTTGCGGCAGGTTTCGTCAAAGACATAAGCCTTTACCTTTGTATCTGCCAAGACGGTAGGAATCAGGCTGTATCCGGCGGCCTCGTTGACCTCGCCAACAGTGGTATAGTAATGCTTCGGGAAGAGCGACTGCGGCAGATGCTTTTTCAGCCGGCGCACGGAGCGTTCGTCCAGCATGGCCCGGGTGACGGCTTCCATGGCGACAAGGAAAAGCTCCAGCTGGCTGCTGTCGAAGCGGTTTTCCCAGTAGCGCAGCTCGTAGAAATAGCCTCGCTCGTCCGCCATGACCTGAAGGTGGAAGGGCAGGGAATCCAGCTGTATTGGTTCGCGCGTCAGAGGCTCACCGCCGATTTCTTCCACATGCAGCAGGTCGCCCTGGTACTGGAAGAACATTTCGTCCGCGTGCAGGGTGGAGATGTAGCAGTTCATGGTATCCATGATCTGGTGTGCCGATTTCTTCAGCAGCTCCGGCACGGTCTCGTGCGGGACATTGGTGTAGCGGAAGAAGTAGGTCAGAAACAGGGGACCGGCGATCCTCGCCCAGCGGCTGTCGGTCCGTCCGCTGTGAATACTGCTGCTGACCACATCCTTCTCATTGCTGAAAATACCGACCGTATAGTTGAACGCGGTCAGGAAGAGCACGTTTTCGGATACCGCATTTTCCCGGCAGAAAGCGAGCAGCTTTTTTTTGTCAGGCTTGTGAAACGTCCTTTCAGAGAGGCATTCTGGCCGGTTTCGAGGTCATGGCAGTCCCTTCTGGTGAGGATGCTTTTGCGGATGCGGAAGTCTTTCATCAGAGTCTGGAAGTACTTCTCACTTTCTGTTCGCAGACCGTCGGCGTCACGTTTTTTCTCATCCAGAATGTATTCATAGAACGAGTAAGTTTCTTTTTCTACCGGCTTCCCCTGATACAGGGCGTCGAGATCCTCAAAAAGTACGTGCATGGTCGTTCCGTCGCCGACAATGTGCGCGAGATCGAAAAACAGATAATTTGCGGAATACGTCTCGTAAATCGCAATGTGGTACAGTGGCTCATTCGGCGTGTACATATAGGGAACAAGCAGGGTTTCTCTTGTTTTTGTCCATTCGTCGTCGCTGAGCTTTACGATGGGTATGTCAATCTTGCGGCTGTCATCGCGGAAGTTTTTGAAAGCCCCTTCGTGGAACTGGACGATGTTTTTCATGGCCGGGTGTACGTCAAACAAATCCTCGATTGCTTTTTTCAGCCGGGGCAGATCAATTTTGTTCCCAAGCCGGAAGAAGTACGGAAGATTTGCGGTAGTGTTTCCGCGCACAACATAAGCGAAGTAAAGCTGGAGATTCGTGAGCGGGTAAATCTCGCGCGGCGAGTAGTCAATCGATTCGCGCTCCCGGGACTGAATGCAGAGTGCTTCCAGCTTTTCTACGGTGGTATTGTTCATCAGCTCATTTAAGGTGATGGAAAACTGCAGCTTTTCGTACAGGTCTGCCAGCAGCATGACGCTGCCCATGGAATCCAGTCCGGCTTCATAGATGTCGGTGTCAATGCCGAAGCGGCTGTGGCCGAGCTGCGCGGCAATCATATCATAAATCTGCTGCTGAAGCTCGTTTTCCGGTTTGAGGGCGCTTGTCTCAGTCTCCAGATGGTTCTTTTTCTGCTCAAAATAATGGCTGCGAAGAATTTTCTTTGAAGAGGTCTTCGGGAAAGGCGTATCCCGCAGAGTAAAGCGCACGATTTTCTTATAGGAAGGAAGATCCTGGTTGCGCCGGTTGATGATCTCGGTTATGGCAGAATGAATATCATGGACATTTGCTGCGTCCGCGTATTTAAAATTCGGGAAGACTTCGGCCACAATGGCGTCGTCCTCGCCATACACGAGAATTTCTTCGACCAGCTGTTCGCCCTCAAAGAGATTTTCCAGCTGCTCCGGCGCGACATTTTCCCCATTACTGAGGACGATCAGATTCTTCTTGCGGCCGGTGAGCCAGAGAAAGCCGTCCTCATCGACATAGCCGAGGTCTCCGGTGCAGAGCCAGCCGTCTTCGGTCATGACCTCAGCGGTGCGTTCCGGTTCTTTGTAATAGCCCATCATGACGGACGGGCTTTTGACCTGAATTTCGCCCTCGACAATGCGCACCTGGCAGCCCTTCACGATTCGTCCGACGGAAGAGACCTTGTCAGGACGGTTCCAGTCCGCGGAGGCGATTTTCGGCGCGCATTCAGACATGCCGTAGCCCTGCGCGATCGGTACGCCGATCCGCCAGAAATTCGCTGCAAGCTCCGGTGCGAGATAGCCGCCGCCAGTGGTGATCTGACGCATATTTTTTCCAAGAACCTCGGAGCGAATCTCAAAGATCGAGCGCTTTGGTTCCTGCCTGGAGAGCAGGGCAATGCGGTTATACAGAGCCTTCGCAATCATCGGGACAACGCGCATTTCGGTGGGCGCGAACAGCTTCAAGTGTTCGGAAAGACGGGTCATGTCCTGATTTAAGGCCAGAACACTGCCATAGCGAAGCGTGGAAAGAACATCGCAGTTGATACAGAAAACATGGTGAATCGGCAGAACGTTGAGCAGAATTCGGTTCTGTGCGTCGTCATCTGCGTCTGCGTTGAAAACGTTGTCGATCAGATTTGCGTTAGAGAGCATGACGCCCTTGCTCTTGCCGGTGGTTCCGGAGGTGAAAAGTACCATCGCGCAGTCCTTTTCCCGCACATCTGCCGGGACAGCCTGTCCTTTAAACGCGGTCAGAATGCCGTCCAGACAGGGGACGTGCTTGCCGTGCTGCAGAGAAATATACGAGGTGACCGTCGGACAGAGCGGCCGGGCACCCTCCACGACGGAGTGATGTTCCCAGTCATAAAACAGGATATCGACGTCGGAGCGGTTCAGGCAATCTGCCAGTCCCTGATAATCCAGCTGGACGTCCAGCGGAATTACGACGTTCCCGTGGCTCATAACACTAAGAAGAACGGTGAGATAGGCGTGGTTGCTGCCGCCTAAGATGGCGACGCGCATTTTGCGGCCAACCGTCTGATCCTGTGCTTCCAGCCATGCGGAAAACGCGTCGCATTCCTCCATGAAGGTTCGATAAGAGACTTCATGCAGGACATCCTGCGTTTCGTAGCGCAGAAAAATCCGGCTGTTGTATTCCCGGCCCGCGTTATGTAACAGATCATAGATCGTTTTTGTCTGATTTTTTGTAATCATAGAAAATCCTCACTTATTTTTTTAACAGTTCAGAACAGCAATATTTCTGCCATTCGCACTATAGCAAGTTCAGAAGGGTTTTTCAAGCATATTTTTATATTTTGAAAACTCCCAGGCGGGAAAGGTGCCAGAATGTGTTGCATGCACTTATACATGAAAGTAAAACAGTTACAGAGTATATATCTAAATAGATTGCAATTCGCATACAATTGTGATATATTGATGTAAAAATTAATACAATAAAAGGAGTGATTACCTATGGCACAGGCTACTTTGACTGCTAGAGTAGATGAAAGAGATAAGACGAGATTTGATTTATTTTGTTCGAATGTCGGATTGACAACGTCTTCCGCGATTAACATATTTGTAAAGGCGGTTCTTCGGGAAAACCGTATACCGTTTGATATTGGATACGACCCGGATCCTTTTTACTCTGAGGAGAATCTTGCGTATATTGAAAAATCCGTAAAGGAATTACGTGAGGGGAAAGGCCGTGTTCATGATTTGATAGAGGTGGACGATGAGTGAGAAAATATGGTCAGATGATGCATGGGAAGATTATCTGTATTGGCAGAATCAGGATAAAAAAACATTAAGCCGTATAAATAAGCTCATTAAGGACATCGAACGCAATGGCTGTAATGAAGGGATAGGTAAACCGGAGCCGCTTTCCGGAAATTTGCGTGGAGAATTCAGTCGTCGTATAAATGACCAGGATCGTCTTGTATATCATATGGAAGACGGACGTATTTACATTGCACATTGCAGAGGACATTATGGCGGTAAATGATAAATAACGAATACCTGGACAGCGTTTTGAAATAAGAAATTTATATAGATACAGTGGCAAATGCGAGAGGACAGGTTACGCTTCCGGGCGAATGGTGACAGAAAGAAAGGGGAATCTAATGA
Source organism: Lachnospiraceae bacterium (assembly GCA_021202635.1). Lineage (GTDB taxonomy): Bacteria > Bacillota > Clostridia > Lachnospirales > Lachnospiraceae > Choladousia. The sequence continues at coordinate 27,907 of JAJQCQ010000007.1, forward strand.
TTCAGGAGATCGGAAAACACAGATTTCATAATGAGTACCAGCCCTGCGCGCGGCCGAAGGCGGACAGCAGGGTTTTGTTTTATCGGGGCAGGGAGATTTTTGTAAAGCGTAGGGAAGGTTCGGTTTCTTTTTTGAGCTATGAGGAAGTCATGCGGGTCTGTCCTGATCCGGATGAGGAAGCGACCTTTTTGTTTTCAATGGATGGGACGGATTATTTTCTGTTCCGGATGTTTGGAGAAGAGAAGATTGACATTTCCCGCCTGGAACGAACGGAGCCGGACGAGCATCAGGGACATGACAGCCTCAAAGGGAAAGACAGCCGGGGCAGCTATGGGGAAGCTTTATGGAATGCGAATGGTCTGCCGGAATTGTTTCCGGGTTATACCTGGGAAAAAATCGAACTCATGCGCACTGCCGGGCCGAAAGAGGCGGCCTTTGCGGGCGTTACGGGGATGCAGCTTTATGGCTGGTACAAAAGCCGCCGTTTCTGCCCGGCCTGCGGCAGACGTATGATTCACTCGGAAAAGGAGCGCATGATGCATTGCGAAGCCTGCGGACAGATGGAATACCCGAAAATCTGTCCGGCGGTAATTGTCGGCGTGACCTGTAGGGATAAAATCCTTCTCACAAAGTATGCCGGACGTTCGTTCAGAAATTACGCACTGATTGCCGGGTTTGCGGAAATTGGGGAGACGATCGAGGAGACCGTAGAGCGGGAAGTGATGGAAGAGGTCGGGCTGAAGGTCAAAAACATTCGCTATTACAAAAGCCAGCCATGGTCCTTCACCGATACGCTTCTGATGGGGTTCTTTGCGGAAGTGGATGGGGAGAGTGACATTATACTGGATGAGACGGAGCTCTCGGAAGGCAAGTGGTGTACGCGTGAGGAAGTGCCGGAGAATGACGGGGTGAGCCTGACGCGGGAAATGATGAGTGTGTTTAAGTATAATCAGATTCCGTTTGAAGCGTGAAAAGGGAAGCTGTGAGAATGTTAAGAGACGTTCGCAGACAGGCTGTGCAGGCAACACTGGAAAGGAAACGAAGAGAACAATTATGGATTATGAAGCTTTGCTGGATCTGGCGGCCGAGCTGGGCTACCAGCTGGCGATGAACGGGGCGGAAACATTTCGAATTGAGGAGAGCATTGTCCGGATTCTAAAATCCTACGGTGCCCGGGCGGAGGCGTTTGCCATCCCCAACTGTCTGACGGTCAGCATCCGCACGCCGGATGGAAATGCCCTGACCCGGATGCGCCGCATCGGCTATCATGGAAACAATCTGGACGGTGTGGAGAAGCTGAGCAATCTCAGCCGCAGAATCTGCTTGGAAAAGCCGGAACCGGCGCTCATAGAGCGCTGGCTGGAGGATACAAAGAAGCAGCGTCTGGAATTTCCCTGGCCCATACGGCTGCTTGGCAGCTTCCTGGGAGCGGGCGGGTTTTCCATCCTTTTTGGCGGAACATGGCGGGATGCGATCTGTGCGGGCATCTGCGGTCTGATCATTGGCGTGACCGATACGCTTCTGGATCGATTCCACGCGAATCCATTTTTCCGCACGATCCTCGCGGCTTTTCTGATGGCCGTTCCCGCTTATGCCATGGGTGAATACGGTCTTGCGGACAACGCAGACGCAGTTGTCATCGGCGCACTGATGCTTCTGGTTCCGGGACTGCTTTTTACAAACGCGATGCGGGATATTATTTTTGGCGATACCAATTCCGGCACCAACCGGATTGTGCAGGTCTTTCTGATTGCCGCTGCAATCGCATTGGGTACAGGCGCCGCCTGGAACCTGGCGGAACAGTTGTGGGGGATTCCTCTTGCCGCATCCGATGCGGGCTATCCCTATGCTCTTCAGGCGATTGCCTGTTTCATTGCGTGTGCAGGTTTTTCGATGCTGTTTAACATCCACGGAATTGGTGCTTTGCTCTGCTGTCTGGGTGGGATGCTCTCCTGGTCCATTTATTTTTTTGCACCATATTTTGGCAGCTCCGATCTGATGGCGTACTTTATGGCATCCGTGTTTGCTGCGGCTTATTCGGAAATCATGGCGCGCATTCGCAAATTCCCGGCGATTTCGTACCTGGTTGTATCGATCTTTCCGCTCATCCCCGGAGCGAGCGTATATTATACGATGAATTATATCGTGCGGCAGGAGACGGAGCGCGTGTATGGACAGGGACTGTATACCGTTGCGGTCGCCGGAATCATTGCCGTTGCCATCCTGATGGTATCGACAATGGCGCGGTGGGGGAGTTTAAAAAAGTGAGGCAGTCTGTCTTTTCATTTTGATGCTGTTCTGAACTGTTACAAAATGGAAACATAATTTATGGGAAGCCGGTACAGACTAAGGCAGAAAGAAAATGACGGAAGACAGGACGGATGAAACCTGTCAGAAAGGCGGCTTTCTGCCAATGAAGAATCGATTTATCCGCTGCGGGATGTATGGATGGTGTCTGGAGGTTCTCTGGACCGGAATGCACTCCCTCGCGCACCACGACCCGAAGCTGCTGGGGTTTTCTTCCCTGCATATGTTTCCCATTTATGGCCTGGCCTCTCTGATCGCACCGCTCTCGGGTGCCCTGAAGCGGTTCAATACATTTACGAGAGGCCTGATTTACATGGTCGGCATTTTTGCCGTCGAATATTCCTCCGGGATGTGGCTGAAAAAGAGAGACCGGTGTCCCTGGGACTACAGTGATTCCCCTTATCAGGTAAACGGAGTCATCCGCCTCGATTACGCGCCGATCTGGTTTTTGATCGGACTGTTTTTTGAGAAGGCGGGAAAGGCAGGGAAATAATCCTGCTGCGGCAGCCTTAACGGTAAGTATGGTTTATGATTTGCCAGAGCAAATCAACGATTTCCTGTTCAATTTCAGGCGAAAAACCGTCCACGCTGGGGATGGGCTGCTTTGTGACACCGTCCACACAGCCGAGCGCGACAATCCGGCAGAGGTAGCCGGATAAGGCTTCATAGGAAGGAAAGAGTGGCTGCTCCTGCAGAAGATCCAGATAGGCGACCAGCGCATAGGCTCCCCAGTTTGAAGTGGTAGCAATGATCAATTCATCCACTCTGATCTCGCAGGGCGTGAGAGAAAGCTTTTCAGAAATCACGCCTTTCAGGTTTCCCATCCCGATTTCGTTGCCGCCATCTCCGATCCCGATTGTGAGGATGTGGGCATCAGACGCAAGCTCAAACATGGTGTCAATGTGGGCAGTTTGTTCGGAAATACTGACCCCCCTCATGTTCGCGTATTCCTGATTCTGGTTTCTGCCGCAGCGTTCGACGGAAATCAGGCATACCGGGTGAAAATGATCGAGAATACTCTCATACCAGGCCGTGTCTGCCTGGATTCCGACATAGAGGACGAAAAGGCCTTCCGGCTCAAAGAGGCCATCGCAGATACGGTCGGTTATGATGATGGGGGTAAATCCGAGCTTTTTGAGGGCCAGCGCAATGCTTAAGGTACCGGGCGGACCATCCGTTTCCGCATGCCCGGCCACATAAAACCCGGTGGCAAGGAAAACGATCCCGCGCTCCAGTGCGAGCAGACGCTCGGCAGCTTTTTTACAGTAGGCCGCTTCCAGGTATTCCTTCAGCTGTGACATCCCGCGTTCTGAGTAGCGCAGGACAATATCTTCGATGGTGTCTGACGATTGGTTTGTGCTCATGCCTGTTTCTCCCTTGTATTCTTTTACAAATTGCTGGCAGGAAATACAGTCGGAACGCCCTTATACGCAGGAGATCACCTTGTCCATCGGCGTGGGTGTAATGCCTTCTGCCTGGAGTGCTTCGCGGATGCTTTTTGCGAAGGCGAGTGCTGCCGGATTATCGCCATGGATGCAGACGGAATCTGCTTCCACTTCGATTTTCCGGCCGGTGATGGCGGTTACCGTGCCGTATTTTATCATCCCGATAACACGGGTGAGCTCTTCTTCCTGGCTGGAAATAATGGCACCCGGCTTGCTGCGGGCGACCAGAGAACCATCCTCTTCGTATGCGCGGTCGGCGAAAATCTCCCGCGCGGCGCGCAGACCGTATTTTTTTGCGGCGAGGATCAGCTGGCTTTTGGCGGGACCGAGCAGAATCAGGTCTGGGTCGACCGCAGCGATGCCCTCACAGATCGCATCGGCGATGGAAGCGTCTTTTACTGCCATATTGTAAAGGGCACCGTGGGGCTTTACGTGCTGTAATGTGACACCGTTCGCCGTACAAAAAGCCTGCAGTGCTCCGATCTGATACTCTACGATGGCGGTGATTTCGGACGGCGGCAAACTCATATTGCGGCGGCCGAAGCCGACCAGATCCTGAAATCCGGGATGCGCGCCGATGCGCACCTGATTTTCCTTTGCGAGGCGTACGGTTTTCTGCATGACAAGCGGATCCGAGGCGTGGAAGCCGCAGGCGATGTTTGCGGAGGTGATACAGGGAAGAATTTCCTCGTCCATCCCACATTTGTAGTTTCCAAAGCTTTCTCCCAGATCACAGTTCAGATCAATGGTTTGCATAACAGTTCCTCCCGGAAAGGTGATGATAAATATTTCATTGGCCGGATGCCGTTACAGGTCACACCTGTAGTGGTTGAAATAAGGTAAATATGGCTATCGTGTGACCTGTAACATTTATTCAGAACTTTAATTCCGTATTCCGAATGTCCGTGATCAGCATATGTCCCGGCGCATGTGTGATCGCGAGCGTTGGTTTCGACTCCATCACTACATTCTGCGGGGTGACGCCGCAGGGCCAGAAAACGGGTACTTCTCCCTCACGGATCGTAACCATATCGCCAAAATCTGGATGATGGAGATCGGTAATACCGATGGCCTCCGGACATCCGATGTGGATCGGAGCACCGTGAACACGGGGCATGGCGCCGGTCACCTGGACGGCCCGCGGCACCAGTTCAAAGGGGATGGGCCGCATGCTGACGACCATGTTTCCGTGAAAAATACCGGCCGGGGCGCAGCTGATACTGGTGCGGTACATGGGAACGTTGCGCCCTTCCTCGATATGGCGGACGGGAACCCTTGCATCGAGCAGCTCCGCTTCGAAGGAAAAACTGCAGCCGATCAGAAAACTGACAAAATCCTCCTGCCAGAAATCAGACACGTCGGTGTATTCCCCGGCGAGAATGCCGTTTCGGAAAATCCGATAGCGCGGGATTTCGCGCGCGATGTCTGCGCCTTTGGCGATTTCTTTCAGAAAGCGGCTGCCGGTGTCACTGACCTCCAGAAGGGGGCAGGCGCGTGGGTTGCGCTGTGAAAACAGTAGAAAATCATAGGCGTAGGCCGCCGGAAGCACGACCAGATTCGCCTGCGCGTATCCGGCACACATGCCGGAGGTCTGTCCGGTGATCCGCCCGTCGCGGATGCGTGCGCGCACCTCACGCGGGGACATGGTGGTATCGTCTTCTTGTTTCATGAGGTTTTTCCTCCTGTAGTGTAATGTGCCATACGATTATGGAGAGCAGAGATGCTGGATACCGGTGAAATATTTGCCTGTTTTTTTATTGCAGCAGCTTCTGTGCCTCTTCGACGGTGATTTTCTGAAAGTGAATAGTGTACCCTGGCCGCGCCTGAGCGAGTGCCGGTAAATCCGCCGTACAGACCGTGGCAATTTTCGCATATCCGCCGGTTGTCTGGCGGTCGGCGAGCAGAATGATGGGCTGCCCCGCGGGTGTGACCTGGATGGAGCCGAAAACGATGGCGTCGGAGACAATATCCGTTCCATGTCTGCTCTCGATGGCGGCTCCCCTCAGCCGACAGCCCATGCGGTCGCTCTCCTGTGAAACCGTGTAGGTGCCTGTGTAAAAGGTCTTTCGCCCCTGCTCCGTAAACAGGTCTTCCTGTGGCCCGCCGATCGCGCGAACGGTAAGCATTTCCGGGAAGATGCGCTCTGGAGCAAAACGGTCAGCGACCTCCCTATATATAATAGAAGAAACTCCGACGGGAAGCAGGTCACCAACTTTCAGCGCGCGCCCTTCGAATCCGCCGATCGCGCATTTCAGGTTTGTAGAGCGGCTGCCGAGTACGGTAGGGACATCGATGCCGCCGCTGACGGCGAGGTAGCTTCGGCAGCCGGAAAGAGCGGTTCCAACCATCAGAATCTGTCCTCTTCTGACCGGAAACGGACGGTTCATCGGACAGGCCGCCCCATCCAGCAGCGGAGCCATATCCGCACCGGTGAGCGCCAGAATGGCATCCTCTTCGATCTGATAAATGCCGCCGAAAAGGGTAAATTCAAGGACAGCCTCGCCGTGTTTGTTACCAACCAGTGTATTGGCTGCCTGGTACGCGCACGTATCCATTACGCCGGAGCAGGGCATTCCCAGTTCCTGATAACCGGTACGTCCGATGTCCTGTACGGTCGTCAGCGCACCGGGATTGATCACGCGAATTGCCATATTGCATCGCCTCCTCCGTGTGCCTGCATCCGGCGGATGTCATAATAATCGCTGGAATTGATCGGGTAAAAGCGGATTCTGTCCCCTGCGCGGCAGAGTACAGGCGCTTCCCGCTCCGGATTATAAAAATCCAGCGGCGTGCTTCCGATCAGCCGCCAGCCGCCCGGCGATTCGAGCGGATAGACCCCGGTCTGGTTTCCACCGATGCCGACGGAGCCTTTTGGTATTCTGACGCGCGGCGTAGAGAGTCTGGGCATGGCAATCCGCTCATCGAGTCCCCCCAGGTAAACAAAGCCGGGCAAAAAACCGAGCATATAGACGCGGTATTCGGTGTCGCTGTGTATGGCGATGATCGCATCCCGGTCGATACCGGTATATCGCTCCAGATCAGGCAGGTCTGGTCCGAAGTGGGAGCCGTAGCAGCAGGGAATGTGCAGCACCCGGCCTGTGTCAGATGCAGAAGTCTCCGGAAGGCGTGCCAGCCGTTCGACTGTGGATTTTAATTCCCCGTACGTCAGGATGGATGGCTCGTAAACAACGAGCAGAGAACGGAACGTCGGTACCAGCTCTGTAACACCGATGATGGATGTTTCCCGAATCCGTGCAGCCAGCGCGTGCACCCGGTCATTTACCGCCGGATCAATTTTGTCTCCAAATTCCGCTGCCAGCGCGTGGTCTCCGGCAGGCAGTATTCGTACAGTTTCTGTAGTAGAATTCATGATTTCAAACACTTTCTTTGCAGGATCGCAGGCCGGTGATTACAGAGCTGTATCAAACAGGTGCGCAGCCATTTGTCGCTTCATGAAATTCGGTGATCAGGGCCCCGCGGATTTTTTCGAGCAGCTCCGGCTGTTTCCCGCCGACTGGTTTTCCGTCAATCTCATTTGCCCAGAGGCAGAGATTGCTGGAGCTGGTGACCAGGACTTCTTCTGCCGCGTACAGTTCATCCAGCGTGAAGGCCGTCTCGTTTACCGGAATACAAAGCTTTTTGCATGTACGGATCAGATGTGCGCGTGCAATGCCCGGCAGAATCAGATTGTCTGTCGGCGCGGTGCGGAGCATGCCATCCTGTATGATATGAACATTGCTGTGTGCGCATTCAGTTACGCGGCCGCCCGGACGATAGAAGACTGATTCCTGGCATCCGGCTTCTTTTGCGCGCTGCGCTGCCATCACAGAAGGAATCAGGTTCAGCGTTTTAATGTTGCAATGGTAGAAGCGGGTATCCTCCGTTGTGATGAGCCGGATCGGCGTTTTTCCATCTGAAATCTCCTGATGGGTCAGGGTAATCCACAGATTTCCCGGGCCTTCCGTAAAAACATGATTGCGCGCTCCCGTGCCGCGTGTCACCTGATAATAAACAAAGAGATCGCCGCTGTCCATTTTCTGAACGAGTTCATTCAGAAGGTCTTTCAGCTCTGTTTTCGTGACCGGCATCTGAATTTTCAGCAGGCCGGCACTGTTAAAAAAACGTTCAATGTGTTCGTCGAGCGCGAAAATGTGGTAGTTGCGGCAGGGACCGGCATCGTACACACCGTCTCCAAACCAGCAGACCCGGTCATTCATCGGAATGGACATCTCGTCCAGCTCTCCAAAGGTTCCATTATAGTATCCGAGTGTTTTCATAAAAATCCGCCTCCCTAATCTGCTGCATCGATGCATATTGCGAGGCAATAAAGCCCCTGTGCATCTGTGCGCAACGATTCTTCTCCGAACTTTCCTGTTGGATAAAAAAAGAGACGCAGGGAAATCCGCTTCCTCCGTGACTTCCCTGTCGCCTCACTCTGCCTTGATTTTAGAAAGGTTCGCGGGAATTGTCAATCGCCATTTAAAATTCCCAAATAATTTTGCGAAAATAAAAAGCAGAAAAAATAATCCTGAATTATTCACGGTATAACAGCTAATGTAGCTGAAAACCGCATAGTTACT
>JAJQCQ010000015.1 GCA_021202635.1 Lachnospiraceae bacterium
TTAAGGGGCAATTTGGGGGCAGATTAGGGGGGCAATTTTCACGCACACATTTTTGAAATACATGATTCCGTTAACCTTGACTTCACTATATCCCTTCCCCCTCAGGTTACTGAAGAATGTTTTATTGCTCACATCAGTCCATCCATTTTTTATACAGTAATTGACATAGGCGTCATAAAGTAGCTTCCTTTCAATCCGGCCCCCTGGCTTGACTTCGGTCTGGTCTTCCATGAATGACATAACGCTGTCAGATTCACGATGATATTCATGGACGAATTTTTTACTGTTTGGACTGTCCATTTCGCCGCCGGAAGCGTAAAGCCTCGACAGAGTCTCGACACAAGCGCAAATGAATCCCTGTATTTCGTATGGATCCGATAGCTTTTTATCGAGATCCGGAATATATTCGCCCTTCTTTTTAATCTCAATGATTAGCAGCCTCCTGTAAAAGGCATCTGATTTTTCATCGAGATTAACTGGCATTTCGTTTGCGGAGAACAAAAGCTTTGCATAGCTGTAAAAGTCAAATGAATCTACGCCTTTATATTCACCGACAATAATGTCTTCGCCTGTAAGCTTTTTAATCGTATCGGTTTGCTTTAATGCAGTTTTTGGAAGATCACCGCAGGCATTCAGCAATTTGTTGTGTAATCGTGTCGGGTAAAATCTTTCGTTCAGATTCTGCAAAGTTATTCCGCAGGTATTTTCTTCTCCGGTTACGCGCACGATTAAATTTATTACGGTAGATTTCCCGGATCCAGGCAATCCAACGAATGTTAGAAATTTCTGAAAATGCGTGTCAAGCGTCCAGCAGTATGCGGAATACTCCAAAAGCATTTTCCTGTCCTGTTCATCTGGGACCAAACCTTTAATGAATTTATCTGTCCAGCTACCTTCATACTTTGCATTCCATATATACTCATAAGGAATTTGATTGATCGACAGATATTTAGGATCATGGGCATGCATTTCAAGCGTCTTTACATCCAGCATACCATTCTGAAAGTTGATCCAGTGTTTTGGGTATGCATTCACCTCTTTATCCGTTTTCATAAGCCGATAATCCATTATCATCAATTTATATACGCGATCTATGCGGGAAGCTGTGGCAAGTTCCGGATAAATCAATTCACGGATATAGGCCTTGATTATTTTTCCACCTTCATCAAATCGATAATAACCGCCTATGTATAAATAATCCTTATCATCCAGCACTATCACGTTAAGCCTTTCAGTAGTAAGATACATTTCTATCTCGCTATCGATAATGTCATATGGAAGCATTGTCTTCGTGCTGAATTTATGAAATCGGGTTAATGAAACTTCTACATTTCCTGCCTTCTTCTGTACGCCTGAATCCTTCTTTTCGTCCGTTTTTTCCACCTCCTAACATATAGGATGCACTTGCTTTATATCCACGCTTAAATGCTTTAAATACTTCTTTTTCCAGTTTTTCATCTTCAAGCGGCGGTTCGCACCTTATTTCATTTTCGCTGCAGATCGCCAGTCTGACAGATCTTTCATGATATCCTTTGGCTATCATGCTGCACGTTGCTTTAAATAAAGTATCTGTGCGCATACCTTCCGGAATTTTTTCAGGGACTTCAAACCGCTTCCCATTACCGTTATCAATTACTTTCCCAGTATGTGCATATACGTACCGAATAAAAGCGTCAACTGTCTCATTCACATCCGCTATGTCAGACAGCTCCACGTCTTCCCCGGCAATAGATCCAGCCTCCCACTCGTAAGCACGGCCATTCTTATGGATGGATGGAGATGCAACGAAATAGCCTCCTTCGCCCCTGATATCCACGCCTAACGGTTCCTTCCCGTCTGGCGTCTTCATCTGCGCGTTGCTGTAGCCGTTATACTTCTCTGTCATTCTGTAGATCATATGATTCCCGCCGCGGCCTGTGATGCTCATAAGCGTGTCAGGCAATCTCCCGTGTTCGTCTTCCCACGCCCGCAGTATGTCGCGCCCGTTTTCGCCTTTTTCGTCATCAACGTCCAAATCAATAACCACAAGATTATTAATCTTTCCCGTAGAAATGGCTATATTCGCGCCCGGCCACCTCCGAAGCCATCCTTCGATCTGTCCAGGATTGCAGGAAGCATTGTAGCTACCTATTCCCTCAAATGGCTTTTTATTCTCCGCGCTATCTTCATCAAATCCAGTTCTATTCGTTCTGATCGGAATAATCTTCAACCCAATTTTCGCATAATGCAGAGCTTCATTTTTCATGCATTTACCTCCCGATCTCCCTGATCCAGATACTCCAGCAGTCTCTCATAATTGACAAGGAATTTACTGTTCCCGGCTCTAACCGTTCGGATCTTGCCATTTAACGCCAGTTTTCGAAGGTGGTCATAACTCAGGCCTGTCCGCTTTGCCGCCTCAGTCAATGTAATCATGGTCGGAACATAGTCACCGCCAGAAGATCCACGACCTCTATCTTGATCGGCTGCCACACGCAGCACAGACAGTTGCCTCTCTATCTCCCGCAGCTCCTGAGAGTACTCTGGCCGCCAGTCTGACACGCTGTGCGCCTGAATCGCCGTCTTTCGATCCAGTAATAGCAGGAATTCACTTATCTGTCCGTTTGTCAAAATAAACACTCCCTTCTGTCAATCCTCAAATTCTTTTATCTCTACCAGCTCAAGCACACGCTGGAAGCCAGGGAAGCCGTCTCCCAGATGACAATATAAGCCACCAACCTTCAGCGGCTCGAATCTCCAACACTTTTTTGGCCGCTTGCCCTGTTCGCCAGTGACAACATTTTCACGAATGACTTTATAAACGTAACATTTCGCCATCGTATGCACCTCCGTTTCATTCTGTAATCTTTGAAAGATTGATATTCAGAGCTGCCGCGATTTTCTCCGCTGTGGCCTGTGAGCAGCTCTTGCCATTTAGCACGTTATTGATTGTCACTCTGGAAACACCTGACAGGGTAGCAAACTCTTTTTGCGTCATGCTTCGACGAAGCAGTTCCGTGTAAAATTTGATTCGATCAATTCTCATTGTTTCCACCTCCATATTAAGCTTTTTGCTATATAACATACTTTAGCATATCGCTTTATATTTGTCAATGATAAATTATAGCTTTTTGCTTTACTTTAATTTTTATTTATGTTATTATTGATTCGCAAGAAAAAAGAGAGGTGTATGCGATGTCTGTCATTCGAAAGAATACTATGTCTGTTGGCGAAAGAATAAAAAAGGCTCGAATTGAAAAAGGTATTTCCCAAAAGAAATTAGCCGATTCATTAGGCGTTTCTGCGGCTATGATTTCGCAATATGAGAATGGAGTTCGTAAACCCAAAAAGAGCACCCTTATACGTATAGCCGACGCCATTGGAGTTGATGTGAATAGATTAGACGAAAAAAAAATTGTGCTGCAAATCAATCATCAGGAAGCCTATAAAGCTTTTTTAAAAATTGATAAAGCACGATATTTAAAAAGAATACGGGATATGGATGACTTAGACGATATTATACATTCTGAGTCTACATCAGCAGAAGACTCTGCTGTGCTCGAAAAAATACAAAACAATGAGGATATAACAGATGAAGAATTTTTTCAAATTGATACTTTTTTCTATACAAAAATGTTAATTGATGCCCTTGACGATTTAGATGCTGAAATATCTGAAATAGGAACAGAACGAAACTTTATATCTCCCCGTATTCAGTCTGCTTGCAAGCAGTTAAATAATATCGGGCAAGAAAAAGTTGCTGATTATGCAGAAACGATTGCAAAAATACCGGAATACCAAAAAGAAAAAGAACCGGAATAGCTATTCTAAACGTGTGCAGCCCTGTAGAACTATTTTAGGTTACCCAATGGTAATTATCCATCTATGCACCCAAAATCGCTCTACGGTCAAAATACGCGTTCTCAGGCACATTGACAATATAATACACTTACCCGGGGAGCCGGGGAGGCGTGCAGTCATCCGCTTCTATCCTGTTAGAAAGGATGAATGCTTATGAGTACATATGAGGAATTCATGGTTATATTAACTGTGGCGTTGCTCATCGTGGCAATTCTGGAATATAGAAAATAAGCAAGCCGCCTTGTCTCTTGGCCGGAGTAGGCAGCTTGCTTTATCATAACTGTTAACTTTGCACCGGAGCGGATAGGCTTCATCTATCTTCCGGCTCTCCTGTTAAGTGTATTATAATCCCTGATTTGGGATCTTGTCAAACAGAACATTGAAAATATAATATGCTTACCTGGGGAGCCGGGGGACGTCTCTCACCTGATCCGAGTACCTTGCGGAAGGGGTGATTATTATGAGTACATACGAAGGAATTATGCTTTTACTGGCAATTGTTTCTTTGGTTGTCGCGATTCTGGATATGAAAAATAAGAAATAGCCGTCCTGCTCTCGTCAAAGTTTAGGAACGGCTATGTCTTATAGCAAGTTATGAATAGCGCCGGGTCGGGTGAGTCGTGTTCACCTTCCGGCTCCCTTGTTAAGCATATTATATGATAATAAAATCAGAATTTCAACCAAAATTTGAAGGAAGTGAGATAGATGGCTTCAATCAGGAAGCGCGGCAATACTTACCAGATCACCGTATCAAACGGCCGGGATGCCACCGGAAAACAGATCATTGAGACAGCAACCTTCACGCCGGATCCAAGCCGGACAGAGAAACAGAATCAGAAAGCACTTGAACAATTCGCCGTCGAATTTGAGCGCGATGTAAAGGACGGCCAGAACGTAAAAGGCCGCAGGATGACGCTTAAGACTCTTTCAGAGCTGTTCCTGGAAGATAATCGACCGGGAGATAATTCAGATTCAACCATGTCCATTACAACATGGTCAGAGTACCGTCGCAGCCTGGAAAAGCGTATCCTTCCGCAGATCGGGCATATTAAGATCGCAGATATCACTCCAAAAACCATGAAAGACTATGGGAAGACCATGCGTGCGGACGGATCCAGGCAGGACGGCAAACCAGGCGGCCTATCTGAATCGACAATTACAAAGGATTTTGCAACCGTCAGTTCCATTCTTTCCTACGCCGTTGGTGAGGGATTGCTGCCGCTAAATCCCCTGATCTATGCCGGGAAACAGGCCAAAGGGCACAAGCTCAAACGGGAATACAAAGTACAATATCTCACCGTAGAACAGACACAGGCCTTCCTCTGGGCGCTGGATCACCCCATAATGGTAAGTTACCCGGCCAGACAAAGAAAAGACCGAAATGGCAATACTTACACCGTGGCCGGTTATTCACAGGAGTGGAGCCTTTCGCTGAAATGGAGGGCATACTTCTACCTGTCTCTGTTTGTTGGAGATCGCCGCGGGGAAAATATTTCTCTCAAATGGGAAGACGTGAACTTTGATACCGGAGAAGTTTATATTTCTCAATCCACCGCTTACGTAGACAGGCAGATTTACCACAAAGAGACAAAGTCTTACCAGTCACGCACTCCGATCATCCCAGGTGTTGTCATCAACATCTTGAGGAAATGGAAGGCGGAACAAATGAGAATGGCTACAGAATATGGTTCTTACTGGGTCGGCTGCAGAGGGAAGGATTTTAACAAAAATTATATTTTCACTCAGGATAACGGGAAACAGATGCACCCTGACAGCCCTTACACGCAATTCAAGAGAATCATCCGGATTTATAACGATAACGCCGCACCGGATGACGCGCACCGGATCCCGGACAACATCAGGCCGCATGATCTCCGCCACACAGCCGCATCCATCCTGATCGCAAACAACATGGATCCGCGATCTGTGGCCGGGGTGCTTGGTCACGCAAACGCCAGCACGACACTCGATATATATTCCTATTTCTTCCAAACGAAAAATCAGGAAGCGGCGAACATTATGCAGCAGGTTCTTTCATCATCCAACTGATTTCTTTTAAAAACGTTAGTCAAATGTTAGTCAAACATCAATTCAGCCGTCCAAAATGGGCGGCTTTTTTATCGATAAAATAGAAAAAAGCCCTGATTTTCAAGGCTTTTTCATTCAGCTGGAAATGGGACTTGAACCCACGACCTACGCATTACGAATGCGTCGCTCTACCGACTGAGCTAATCCAGCATATACAATTCATGTGGCCGTTCAGCATTCCATTTTCTGCCCGACCGACCACGTTATTATATAAAATTTTCGCGAATTTGGCAAGCGTTTTTTTGCAAAAAAAACGCTTTTTCTTTTTTTCGTAAAATTTCAGTGATTGTTTTAATTATTCAGATATTTTTGAGCAGTTCGCACATCGACCATTCATTTCATAAACTGGTCAATTGCTTTGTTCAGTTCCTCGATCTCCTGCATGTCCCCAGTCTGCACGGCATCTACGAGGCAGTGCCTGATATGATCCTGCAGGATGATCTTTCCCGTATTATTCAGGGCTGATTTCACTGCGGAAAGCTGCACCAGCACCTCGCTGCAGTCGCGCCCGTCCTCGACCATCCTCTTGACCGATTCCAGATGACCGATCGCACGGGAAAGCCGGTTCAGCACTGCTTTCGTATTTTCATGCGTATGCGTGTGACTGTGCTGAACGACCGTTCCATCCTCCAGAACATGCGTATGTGTGTGCCCCTGCTCTTCTTTTATTTCAGATTCCTTATAGTTATCCATCCGCCCTCACTTTCCTTGCTGCGGTTTTCTTCGCCGCTGTTTTTTTCGCGGCCGCAGCCCTCGCTGCAGTCTTCCTTACTGCCGGTTTTTCCGCAGAAGTGTCCCCTGTGTCCTTTGGAGTAACCGTCTGAGCTGCCTCTTCTTTCGTACATTTAAAAACAGCGATTCCCATCGGCGGCATCTGAATCTGAATGGAGCTTTCCCGATCGTCGCACACTACTTTCTTTGACGCCTTTACGCGCGGATTGATCTTTCCGGTTCCGCCAAACGCTGTGCTGTCACTGTTGAAAATCTCTTTATATTTTCCGCTGTAGGGCACACCGATCTGGTATTTTTCATAAGCCAGCGGAGAAAAATTGCACGCTATCAGCAGGTCATCGCCGTCCGCAGCTCCCTTGCGCAGAAATACAAGCGTGTTTTCGTTCGCCGAGAGGGTATCGATCCACTCAAACCCATCCGGATCATAGTCTTTCTCGTACAGGGCCGTCTGGGAGCGGTAAAGGGAGAGCAGAGCCTGCATATACGCTTTCATCTGCGTATATTCTTCCTCTTTCAGAAGCTCCCACGGCACTGCGGTCTGATCATCCCACTGGAAGGTTGCTCCAAGATCCTGTCCCATAAACAGATGCTTTTTGCCCGGATGCGTGATCATGAACCCGTAAGCGGCGCGCAGATTTGCAAATTTCATATTGCGCTTGCCAGGCATTTTGTCAAACATGGAGCCCTGACCATGAATGATGTTGTCATGAGAAAAGCCGACGATAAAGTCCTCACTGTAGGCATAAACCATGCTTAGTGTCAGATCCCCATGATGATGCGAACGGAAAATCGGATCCAGCTGCATATAGTCGATCATATCATTCGTCCAGCCGGTATTCCATTTGTAATCAAACCCGAGCCCGCCATCCTCAACCGGGGCAGTCAGCTTTGGCCAGGTGGAGGAATCCTCCGCAATCAGCAGGGCGCCGTCCGCCTGTTTTTTAAAGATGGAATTCAGGTGTTTGAAAAATTCCACTGCTTCCAGATTCTCATTGCCGCCGTACATATTCGGCACCCATTCTCCTGCATTCCGGTCATAATCCAGATACAGCATCGAGGCGACCGCATTCATCCGCAGGCCATCCGCGTGATATACGTTCTTCCAGAAAAGGGCATTCGCGATCAGGAAATTGGAAACCTCCGGGCGGCCATAATTATACAGCAGTGTGTCATTTTTCGGGTGAACGCCCTTGCGCGGATCCAGATGCTCATACAAAAAGGTGCCGTCAAAAGCCGCCAGACCATGCGTATCACGCGGGAACTGGGAAGGAACCCAGTCAAGGATCACGCCAATCCCCTGTGCATGCATATAATTCATAAAATACATGAAATCCTGCGGCGTACCGAAGCGGGCGGTGGGCGCGTAATAACCGGTTACCTCATAACCATAGGAGCTGTCCGAAAAATGCTCCATCACCGGCAGCAGTTCGACGTGCGTGTAGCCCAACTCCTTCACATAGTCCGCAATCATCACAGCCAGCTCACGGTAATTATAAAATTCACGAGTTTCTGTGTCCCCGGCCGTATTCGCGTCAGAAGTCTCCGCTTCTGCTGTCTGTGCTGCCTGGCCTTTCGCGGGAGATGTCTCCGCAGCCGCTGTCTGTGCTGCCTGGCCTTTCGCGGGAGATGTCTCCGCAGCTGCTGTCTGTGTCGCC
The DNA here is from genome assembly GCA_021202635.1 of Lachnospiraceae bacterium. Lineage (GTDB taxonomy): Bacteria > Bacillota > Clostridia > Lachnospirales > Lachnospiraceae > Choladousia. Next base: position 8,316 of record JAJQCQ010000015.1, read on the forward strand.
TGGTTTTTCACAGGGCGAATCTGAGGAAAATCCTTCTCATTCCCGGATGCAAGGGGCGATTCCCCATTCTGTGAAGTCGGTTTCCGGAATGTAGCAAGGTCAACCTCGTAAACTGCCATCGGGGCATCCTTCGCCTGCAGGCTGCTCCGGCTGGCAAGCCACTTTTCATCTGTCCACGCAAAACCGCCAAGGTCTGATACGATCGAGGCTGTTCCCGGCCGAAGCTCGGAAGCGTTTGCGTACGGATCCGCTTTCAGGTAAGTCAGACCGCCCTTCGCCTTGACCTCAAACTTATAAAGCGCTCCCACCGTAAGCCCCGGCACAAACAGTTCAAACACGCCGGAATCCCAGAGTCTGCGCATGGGATACATTCGCCCGTCCCAGCTGTTAAAATCACCAACCACGCTGACACGCACCGCATATGGCGCCCACACGGCAAAGTACACACCGGATTTTCCGTCAATTGTCATCGGGTGAGCTCCCAGCTTTTCATAGATTTCGTAGGAAATCCCCGCATTGAATTTTTTTGTATCCTTTTCTGTCAGCTGCGGTGCAAAGGCATAAGGATCCCCATATTCCGCCTCTTTTCCATCCCCATAGACCACCCGGTACGAATAAGCAGGAATCGACTCTCCTTCCGTCATCGTGGCAAAATAGCCGGCTTCATCTTCCATCTCCATCGGAATCGGCTCCTGCCCCTCCATCTGAACAAACACCTCTGCCGCACCCGGAAAGAATGCCAGAAAAACGACGCCGTCTCCGGTCAGATGAGGACCCAGATTCTGATGAGGGTGATCCTCCTCGGAATAGACAAGTGCCTCAATCCCGGCCCAATCCATTAAATCGTACAGTTTTTCATTCATAGAGAATCCTCCTGTTTTGTGCTGTTTCCCTTTTCTTTTTGTAACGATTCAGAACAGAAGGCAGTCTGTGGCCTGCTGTTCTGAAGCTTTACGTCTGTTTTACTTCCTGTGTCCGTGCATTCCATCCGGCCGGATTGCTCTGGCCGGATGGGACAGAAAGCGTCCCGCTCCTTTCACCTCTCAAAGAGATGAAGAAACAATCCGCTTCGCAGCTTTGGCTCAAACCAGGTCGATTTCGGCGGCATCAGTAGCCCTGCGTCGGCAACCGCGAAAAGCTCTTCAATCGAAGTCGGGTACATCGCGAACGCCACGGCCCATCCGTCTTCATCCACCCGGCGCTTTAACTCTCCCAGCCCACGGATTCCGCCGACAAAATCAATCCGGCGGTTCCTTTTGGGATCCTGAATATCCAGCACCGGACCAATCAGATGCGTCTGAAGCGCCGATACGTCAAGTCCCAGTACGGGATCTGTACTGCGGTACTTGGATTTTAACTCCAGATGATACCACTTTGAATCGAGATACATCGTGATACTGCCCTTTTTGTCAGGCTTTTTCTCTGCTTCGCAGGGGGAAATTGCAAATACCTCACCTGTGCGTGTTAAAAACTCCTGCACAGAAAGACCATTCAGATCCTTCACCAGCCGGTTGTAATCCATGATCATCAGCTCATCCGCCGGGAAAAGGACAGAAAGGAAATAATGGAACTCCTCATTTCCCTCATAATCCGGATGCTCCGCCCTGCGCTGCAATCCGACACGTACGGCTGAGGCCGCCCGGTGATGCCCATCCGCGATATAAATGCGGTCAATCCCGGCAAAGGCTTCACAAATCTCAATGATGTCCGATGTTTCGTCAATGCGCCAGCCCCGGTGCCCGATCCCGTCATCTGAAAGAAAAGCAAAGAGCGGTTCGCGCTCTTTTGCGCGGGCAATGACAGCCGCAATTCTGTCCTCCCGATGGTAGGTCAGAAAAATCGGTCCGGTCTGCGCACTGCAGGCATCGACATGGCGGACGCGGTCTTCTTCTTTTTCTGCACGGGTATTCTCGTGCTTTTTGATCACATTGTGCATATAATCATCAATAGAAGCACAGGCAACCAGCCCTGTCTGGCTGCGCCCATTCATAGTCAGCTCATAAATATAATAATTCTTTTGCGGGTCCTGCACGAAGATACCTTCCGCGATCTCTGCGTGAAGCATTTCATCCGCCCTGCGGTACACCTCCGGCGCATACATATCCTGTGAAGGATCGAACTGTGTCTCCGGACGGTCAATGTTTAAAAAGGAAAGACGATCCTTTGCGGCAACAGCTGCCGCTTCCTCACGGCTATAGACATCGTAAGGGAGCGCAGCCACGCGGGAAGCATATTCTTTTGCCGGAAGTACACCGTAAAATGGAACGATCTCTGCCATTCGTTTTCTCCATTTATCTGTTAAACTCATATGCCCGCATTGCGGGCATTGTCCAGGTATAAAAGCTGATTGCTTCAGCCATTTTTTACTACGCGCACCTTGATGACGTCCTTCACCGCCCTGAGTCCGGTCACAACCGAATCCGGAATCGGGGCGTCCAGATCCACCAGCGTGTACGCATAATCCCCGCGGCTGGTATTGCTCATATTCTGAATATTCATATCGCCAAGCACATCGGTAAAGTGGCTGATCATCTTCGGTACATTCTTATGGTAAATTGCCACGCGGGCGACATGTGTACACACACCCATATCGCAGTTCGGGTAATTCACAGAATTACGAATGTTCCCGTTTTCCAGGAAATTCCGCAGCTCATTCACTGCCATCACCGCGCAGTTTTCTTCCGCCTCCGCAGTAGACGCACCCAGATGCGGCGTGATGATCACGCCCTTTTTACCTACCGTCTCCGGGTTCGGGAAGTCAGACACATAGCGGTGAATGTGTTCCTCTTCAAGAGCTGCGACCACTGCTTTTTCATCCACCAGCAGATCCCGCGCAAAATTCAGGATCACGGCGTTCGGCTTCATTTTGGAAATCGCCGCCTGGTCAATCATGCCGCGGGTGGAATCCATCAGCGGAACATGGATTGTGATATAGTCGCACTGCGCGTAAATCTGCTCCACGTCCGTCGTATGGTGAATGCTGCGGGAGAGATTCCAGGCTGCGTCAACAGAAATATACGGATCGTATCCATAGACTTCCATGCAAAGATGCGTCGCCGCGTTTGCCACCTGCACACCGATCGCACCCAGCCCGATAATGCCAAGCTTCTTGCCGCGCAGTTCTGTGCCCGCAAAACGTTTCTTTTCTTTTTCCGCCTGTTTCTGCACATCTGCATTGCCTGCCTGACTGTCTACCCAGCCGACTCCGCCAATGATGTCACGCGCTGCAAGCAGCATCCCCGCGATCACCAGCTCCTTCACCCCGTTCGCGTTCGCGCCTGGTGTGTTAAATACTACAATGCCCTTTTCGGCACAAAGGTCAAGCGGAATATTATTTACCCCCGCCCCCGCACGCGCAATCGCCTGCAGCGTATCCGGAAGCTCCAGCCCGTGCATATTCGCGCTGCGCACCAGCACAGCATCGGCGTCTTCCAGATTCTCGACCTGCGCATACTGACCGGACAGCTGATTCAGTCCGGCCGTAGCGATTGGATTCAAACACTTATACTGATACATGTCGTTTTACGCCTCTTTACCATTCTGATCTTCAAACTCTTTCATAAACGCTACCAGCTTCTCCACGCCTTCCTGCGGCATTGCGTTATAAATGCTGGCGCGCATACCGCCAACCGTGCGGTGTCCTTTGAGGTTCACAAAACCAGCCGCCTCGGCCTCTTTGACAAACTTTGCGTCCAGCTCCTTATCTCCGGTCACGAACGGAACATTCATCAGAGAACGGTCTTCCTTTACAACTGTGCCATGGAACAGTTTGCTGTTATCCAGAAAATCATAGAGAATCGCCGCTTTTTTCTCATTGCGCTCCTTCATCACGGAAAGACCGCCCATCGCCTTCAGCCACTTGAAGACCTTGCCGCACACATAGATGCACCAGCAGTTTGGAGTGTTGTAAAGAGAACCTGCGTCGGCATGCGTTTTGAATTTCATCATGGTCGGCGTGCATTCCATCACTTCATCTGTGATCAGGTCGTCGCGGATCACGGAAATCACCATTCCGGCCGGTCCGATGTTCTTCTGGACGCCGCCGTAAATGATGCCATAGTCTGTCACATTCACCGGCTCCGAAAGGAAACAGGAGGAGACATCAGAAACCAGAAGCTTTCCCTTCGTATTCGGAAGCTTTTTGTATTTTGTCCCATAAATGGTGTTGTTCTCACAGATGTACACATAGTCAGCGTTCTCACTGATCGGAAGATCGCTGCAGTCCGGAATGTAAGAAAACGTCTTGTCAGCGCTGGACGCCACCGCGTTCGCCGTGCCGTATTTCTGCGCCTCCTGCCATGCTTTCTTCGCCCACTGGCCGGTAATCACATAGTCCGCCACCCGGTTTTTCATCAGATTCATCGGAATCATCGCAAACTGCAGGCTGGCGCCGCCCTGCATAAACAGCACGCGGTAATTGTCCGGAATCCCCATCAGGTCGCGCAGATCCTGCTCCGCCTCCTGAATAATATGATCAAACACCTTCGAGCGATGGCTCATCTCCATCACGGACATTCCGCTGCCGCCGTAATCCATCATCTCGTCCTGCACTTCCCGCAGAACCTCCTCCGGCAAAACTGCCGGACCTGCTGAAAAGTTGTATACTCTGCTCATTTTTTCATTTCCTCCTCTAAACATCTCCCGGTTCGCAGCTGCTCCGTATTTTCGCAGCTGCGGGGGAAAAAATCCATTTAATTCAGGTCATCCTGGTCAAACGCAGTATCGATCGCCGCCCCCGGTGATACCATCGGAAATACCTTATCATCGGCGTCAATCTGACAGTCAATCACTACTGGACGCCCCAGGCCAATCGCTTTTTCAATCGCCGGTCCGACCTCTTCTTTTTTCGTTACCCGGATGCCGACCGCGCCCATTGCCTCCGCCAGTTTGACAAAATCAACCTGGTCGTTGAGTATCGTCGCGGAATAGCGCTTGTCGTAAAACAGAGTCTGCCACTGGCGCACCATACCGAGTACGTGGTTGTTGATCACAACTTCAATAATCGGAATATTGTACCGCGCCGCGGTCGCAATCTCATTCATATTCATGCGGAAACAGCCGTCACCTGCGATATTAATTACCGTCTTATCCGGATTCGCCACCTTCGCGCCGATCGCGGCTCCGACGCCGTAGCCCATCGTGCCGAGACCGCCGGATGAGAGAAGGGTGCGCGGTTTGGAGAACTTATAATACTGCGCAGTCCACATCTGATGCTGGCCGACATCGGTCACAATAATAGCGTCGCCCTGGGTCTGGCGGTAAATCTCTTCAATCACATAAGGGCCTGTCAGGCCATCTTCATTGTATTTCAGCGGATATTTCTTTTTCAGTTCCTTAATCGAATCATCCCACTCATCATGGCGGTGATCCTCAATCCGCGCGTTCAGCCGTTTGAGAACCTCGCGGACATCTCCGATGATGCTGGTGTCCACCTGAATATTTTTATTAATCTCTGCCGGGTCGACGTCAATCTGCAGAACCTTCGCGTTTTTCGCAAAGGTCGCGGCGTTCCCGATCACACGGTCGCTGAAGCGGGCACCGATCGTAATCAGCAGGTCACACCGGCTCACGCCAAGGTTCGCGGTCTTTGTCCCATGCATACCGAGCATGCCGCAGTACATCTCTTCTCTGCCGTCAAACGCGCCCTTACCCATGAGAGAGTCTGCCACCGGTGCGTGTACCTTATCCACAAATTTTTTCAATTCTTCGGAAGCATCCGAGCGCACCGCGCCGCCGCCGACAAACACGAATGGCTTTTCGCACTCATTAATCAGCTTCACTGCCGCATCCAGATCTGCTTCCCGGATATATTCCGTGCTGCGTTCCGGTTTCTCGGGCACCTGCGGTTCAAACTCTGTAACCGCTGCGGTGACATCCTTCGGAATATCTACCAGAACCGGCCCCGGACGCCCCTCCTGCGCAATCTGGAAGGCCCAGCGGATCGTGTCCGCGAGCTTTGTAATATCCTTTACAATAAAATTATGCTTGGTAATCGGCATGGTGATACCCGCGATATCAATTTCCTGAAAGCTGTCCCGCCCGAGCGCGGACACTGCCACATTCGCCGTGATCGCTACAATCGGGATCGAATCCATATAAGCCGTCGCGATACCGGTCACCAGGTTCGTCGCCCCCGGTCCGGACGTTGCCAGGCAGACGCCCACCCGGCCGGTAGAACGCGCGTATCCATCCGCCGCGTGAGAAGCGCCCTGCTCATGGGACGTCAGGATATGGCGGATTTCCCCGCTGTGTTTATACAGTTCATCATAGATATTCAGAATCGTACCGCCCGGATAGCCGAAGACCGTGTCCACGCCCTGCTCCTTTAAGCACTCGATAACAATTTCAGAACCATTTAATTTCATCCGTGTATTTCCTTTCAATCTATATTAATGTCTTCCCGGTACTTCCAGCACTGCGCCGCGGCTCGCGCTTGTTACCAGCGCCGCATAGCGCTCCAGATAGCCGGTCTTCACCTTCGGCTCTCTCGGCTGCCATGCCGCCCTGCGCTTCGCCAGGACTTCTTCGTCTACGTCGAGCGTCAGCGTACACTCCGGAATATTCACCTTTATGATATCTCCCTCCTCGACCAGTGCGATCGGTCCGCCAACTGCTGCCTCCGGGCAGACATGTCCGATGGAAGCACCTCTGGAAGCCCCGCTGAAGCGTCCGTCTGTGATCAGAGCCACAGTAGAGCCAAGACCCATACCCGCGATCGCGGAGGTCGGATTCAGCATCTCGCGCATACCCGGGCCGCCCTTCGGGCCTTCGTAGCGAATGACAACCACATCGCCCGGATGAATTCCTCCTCCAAGAATGGTTTCAATCGCATCCTCCTCACAGTCAAAGACACGTGCCGGTCCCTCATGCACCATCATCTCCGGCGCAACCGCAGAGCGCTTTACAACGCTGCCCTCCGGTGCCAGATTGCCTTTCAGAACGGCAAGTCCGCCAGTGGTACTGTATGGATTTTCCACCGGCCGGATCACCTCCGGATTCAGATTTGCGCAGTCCTTAATATTCTCTCCCACGGTCTTTCCGGTCACTGTCATGCAGTCCAGATTCAGCAGGTTCTTCTTCGTCAGTTCGTTCATCACCGCGTATACGCCGCCCGCCTCATTCAGGTCTTCCATATAGGTCGGACCTGCCGGAGCCAGGTGGCAGATATTCGGCGTGCGCGCGCTGATTTCATTGGCAATGTCTACGTTCAGCTCCACACCCGCCTCATGCGCGATTGCTGGAAGATGCAGCATGCTGTTTGTCGAACAGCCAAGCGCCATATCTACAGTCAGTGCATTCATAAATGCCTTTTCCGTCATAATGTCACGCGGGCGGATATCCTGCTTCAGCAGCTCCATAACCTGCATACCGGCCATCTTTGCCAGGATGATGCGGTCGGAATACACCGCCGGAATGGTACCGTTTCCTTTGAGTCCCATGCCGAGCACCTCGGTCAGGCAGTTCATGCTGTTCGCGGTATACATGCCGGAGCAGGAACCGCAGGTCGGACATGCATTGTGCTCGAACTCCGTCAGCTCTTCATCCGTCATTTTCCCGGCCGCATGCTCGCCAACTGCCTCAAACATACTCGAAAGGCTGCGCTTGCGTCCTCTGTGATGGCCGGCCATCATCGGTCCGCCGCTGACAAAAATCGTCGGAATATTCAGCCTTGCCGCCGCCATCAGAAGTCCCGGCACATTCTTGTCGCAGTTCGGAATCATCACCAGCGCGTCAAACTGATGCGCCATCGCCATACATTCCGTCGAATCCGCGATCAGATCGCGCGTCACCAGCGAATACTTCATACCAATGTGTCCCATCGCAATGCCATCGCAAACCGCAATCGCCGGGAATTCCCTGGGAACACCACCTGCCAGCGATACGCCAAGCTTCACCGCCTCTGTAATCTTATCCAGGTTCATATGCCCGGGAACCACTTCATTGTACGAGCTTACAATACCAATCAGCGGCCGCTTCATCTCTTCCTCTGACAGTCCCAGCGCGTGGAACAGAGAACGGTGCGGCGCCTGCTGCACGCCTTTTTTTACTGCGTCACTTCTCATTTTTACCAATACCTCCTCTTAAAAGTCCTTCCAGGTAACTGTTTCATGCCTTCACAGTTACACGGGAAAACCAGTTTCCGTTTTGAAACACCAGGCCACAGCCCTGACACTTATACTCGCGCAGCGATCAGCTCGCCCATCTTCTCCGTGCCAACCCTTTCGCAGCCCTCACTCATAATATCCACCGTGCGGTAACCCTCGCTCAGCACCTGCTTTACCGCGTTCTCAATCGCATTTGCCGCCTCGTCCTGATCCAGGGAATAGTGCAGAAGCATGGCTGCGGACAGAATCGTCGCAATCGGATTCGCAATGCCTTTGCCCGCGATATCGGGAGCGGAGCCATGGCTTGGCTCGTACAGTCCTAACTTCGTCTCATTCAGAGACGCAGAGGAGAGCATCCCGATCGAACCGGTCACCATACTCGCCTCATCGGAAAGAATATCGCCAAACATATTTTCTGTCAGAATCACGTCAAACTGCGCCGGATCCTTCATCAGCTGCATCGCGCAGTTATCCACAAGCATGTGAGACAATTCAATGTCCGGATAGTCTTTCGCGACCTCTTCCACCACCGCTCTCCAGAGCCGCGAGGAATCCAGCACATTCGCCTTGTCCACGCTGCATACCTTTTTGCGGCGTTTCCGTGCGATCTCAAAAGCCTTGATCGCGATACGGCGGATCTCATTTTCATTATATACCAGCGTATCCGTCGCTGTCCGAAGCCCATCGACTGTCTCCGTGTGCCGCTCGCCAAAATACAGACCGCCGGTCAGTTCACGCACAATCACCATGTCAAAGCCATCACCGATCACTTCATCTGAGAGCGGGCAGGCTGCCTTCAATTCCTCGTAAAGATACGCCGGCCGAAGATTGGCGAACAGGTTCAGTGCTTTGCGGATCCCCAGAAGGCCTGCCTCCGGACGCCGGTCAGGCGGCAGCTGGTACCACGGAGACGTCTTCGCATCGCCGCCGATGGAGCCCATCAGAACAGCATCGCTTGCTTTCGCCATGGCGACCGTCTCCTCCGTCAGGGGAACCCCGTTCGCGTCAATCGACGCACCTCCCATCAGAAGACTGGTGTAGTTCAGTTCAAACCCAAACTTTGCCGCAGCCGCGTCGAGCACGCGCTGCGCCTGCTTTACAATCTCCGGGCCTATCCCGTCGCCCGGAATAACCGCTATCTTATAACTCATATCCGCTCTCCTCCTCTGTCATGCATCCGCCTGTTTTTCGCGGAAACCCTTTTTATGACCGTGCGTATCTAAATGACAAAACGCCATGCGGCCAGTCTGACGCATAGCGCTTATCCGTACCTTCCGGTACCTAATACACAATCCTTATGCCTGTCCGGCTTTTTCAACATCCGCAATCGCCGACTTTTTCATCGGGATCCGGCAGTTTTTATTGCTCCCAAACTCTACAATGCAGTCCTCGTCCGTAAGGTCAATCACTACACCATAGAAACCGCTCGTGGTAACGACTGTGTCTCCGACTTCCACAGAATTAATCAATGCCTGCATGCGCTTCTGTTCCTTTTTCTGCGGACGCACCGCAAAAAAATACATAGCAACACCAATCACCACAATATAAATGATCAGCACGATCATACTGCTGCCTGTCGATGTGGTGGAGTCCGTTAATAGATTCAACATGTCCTGTGCCTCCTGATTCTCTCGTTTTCGCCGCACGATCACTCGGAAAGCGCCCCGGCTCCCGGCTCATCACAAAAGTAATATTGCGGCTGACTGCATACCATAATACACAATCCACCCGCGCGAATCAAGTCTTTTTTTTGATTCTTTCGTGTCAACTGTCATTTTTCTTAATTTTTCTGCTCTGTTTTATTCGCCCAGAGCCGTTTATCCTGCCGGCATACTCCAATCAGAGTATGCGGAGCAAGAAACCGGAAATACCTGCAGGAGCCGCAGGTGTTGCACCGCTCCGGCTCATCCCACTCCCCGCACGGGCAGGCTTCTTCCACCGATCCCATAATCGGATGTCCGTCTTTCGTCCACACCGGGTTCTCATAAAAATTCCGATACTCCTCAATATACATATCCGCCAGTGCATCGTAGTACATAGGGATATCAAAGACCGCGCCCTCGAATTCATAGTGTCGTGATTTATTTTCCATCTGCACCTCCCTCTTCGCTCCTGCCAGGCAAAGACCTCTTGATTTTTGCTGTCATTATAGCATGACTGATCTGGTCTGACATCACCCTTTTCGAAACGAAAATGGGTGGGAAACGCGTGTTCGGTGCACCATCTGTCAGGCATCTGCTCCCTGCGAATAACGCTCTGTTCTTTCTTTTTTGAACGCTTCATAACGCTCCTGTTCGATCGCCTCCCGGATCTCCTCCATCAGATGATTATAATGGTAAAGGTTGTGCAGCACACACAGCCGCATTCCAAGCATCTCTTTCGCTTTTAGCAGGTGACGGATATAGGCCCGGCTGTAATGACGGCAGGCCGGGCAGCCGCAGCCTTCTTCGATGGGACGCGCATCCAGCTCATACCTGGCGTTAAAGAGGTTTAATTTGCCATCTTTGGTGTAAACGTGGCCGTGACGGCCATTCCGGCTTGGATAAACGCAGTCAAAAAAGTCTACGCCGCGCGCGACGCCTTCCAGAATATTAATGGGCGTCCCTACTCCCATCAGATAGGTCGGCTTGTCCTGCGGCAGATACGGCACAACCTCATCCAGTATATGGTACATCTGCTCGTGCGATTCTCCGACCGCCAGACCGCCGATCGCATAACCATCCAGCTCCAGCTCCGAAATGCGCTTCGCGTGATCGATGCGGATATCCTCATAAATCGCCCCCTGATTAATGCCAAAAAGAAGCTGATGCGGATTGATCGTATCCGGCAGAGCATTCAGCCGCTTCATTTCATCCTTACAGCGCACCAGCCAGCGCGCCGTGCGGTCAACGGAATTCTGCACATAGCTTCGGTCCGCTACGCTCGATGGGCATTCGTCAAACGCCATCGCAATCGTGGAGCCCAGATTAGACTGAATCTGCATGCTCTGTTCCGGCCCCATAAAAATCTTATGTCCATCAATGTGTGACTGGAACGTGACGCCTTCTTCTTTTATTTTGCGAAGGCTGGCCAGCGAAAAGACCTGAAATCCGCCCGAATCCGTCAGAATCGGACGTTCCCAGTTCATAAAGCGGTGCAGCCCGCCCAGTTTTTTTATCACTTCATCCCCCGGCCGCACGTGCAGATGGTAAGTATTGGATAATTCAATCTGCGTACCAATCTCATACAGATCTGTCGTCGCCACCGCGCCCTTGATGGCCGCGACTGTACCTACGTTCATAAATACCGGTGTCTGGACTGTCCCATGCACAGTCTCAAAAACCGCTCGCTTCGCAAGGTGGTCTGTTTTTAAAATCTTATACATTCCATATCTCCCAGAACGGGACATCGCCCGTGTTTTCAAAATCCTCTGTATCATAATATTCCTGATTCGCAAAGTCAATCAATTTTATGATTGACTTTTTGGGATCATGGAATAATATAAACATTTGCTTCCTAATCCGTATCATTGAAACAACTGTTCCCTGAATGAATGGTGAAATGTAGTATTTGCTATTTTCAAATGTTTGTACTATAATACGGAATGCCTGAATAAAACTTCAGCACAAAAGATACAAAGGAGGGTGCGGCATATCCGCAGTGTTTATGGCAAACAATTCCACCAATCTTTTACATACGCTCGGGATTGATATCGGCTCCACTACAGTCAAGGTGGCGATACTTAGTCCGGAGAAAGAGTTATTATTTTCTGATTACAGACGGCATTACGCCAACATACAGGAGACGCTCTCCGCTCTTTTACAGGAAGCCTCTGAAAAACTCGGCGACCTGACGGTAGCCCCGGTCATCACGGGCTCCGGCGGGCTCTCACTCGCGAATCATCTGCAGGTACCATTTGTACAGGAAGTGATCGCGGTGGCGACCGCGCTTCAGCACTATGTGCCGCAGACGGACGTCGCGATCGAGCTTGGCGGCGAGGATGCGAAAATTGTCTATTTTGAGGGCGGCAATGTGGAGCAGCGCATGAATGGTGTCTGCGCGGGCGGCACCGGCTCATTTATCGACCAGATGGCCTCTCTTCTGCAGACGGATGCCGCCGGACTGAATGAGTATGCGAAAAATTATTCTTCCCTGTATACGATCGCGGCGCGCTGCGGCGTGTTTGCAAAATCCGATATTCAGCCGCTGATCAATGACGGGGCGACGAAGGAAGACCTTTCGGCCTCGATTTTCCAGGCGGTGGTCAACCAGACCATCAGCGGCCTGGCCTGCGGCAAACCGATCCGGGGGCACATCACCTTTCTTGGCGGCCCGCTGCATTTCCTCTCCGAGCTGCGGGCGGCGTTTATCCGCACGCTGAATCTGGATGAGGAACACGCAATCACACCGGAGAATTCTCACCTGTTCGCGGCGATCGGCTCCGCGCTGAACGCAGATGTGGAGAAGCTTTCTGAGAAATATCAGTTCCACTCTGCCGTCATGGAGGACGGCTGTGAGGACTGCAGCTGTGAAAACTGCGGCCGCGGCGAAGCTGCTGCAGATACGCATACGGGTCATAGCGGGGAAGTGACGACCTTTGGGGCGCTCATCCATCGGCTTTCCGGCAACATCCACATGGAATTTGAGGTTGCCCGCATGGAGCCGCTTTTTGCTTCCCAGCAGGATTACGACGATTTCATCGAGCGGCAGAGCCGCCACAAGGTAAAGACCGGTGAGCTCTCCACCTACAGCGGCAACTGCTTCCTGGGCATTGACGCCGGTTCCACCACGACAAAGGCGGCCCTCGTCAGCGAGGACGGCACACTGTTGTATTCCTTTTACAGCAATAACAACGGCAGCCCGCTGCGCACGACCATCCAGGCCGTGCAGGAGATCTATTCTCTGCTCCCGGCGGACGCGCACATCACCTGGTCCTGCTCGACCGGCTACGGCGAAGCGCTGATCAAGTCTGCCCTGCTGCTTGATGAGGGCGAGGTGGAGACCGTGTCCCACTACTACGCGGCGTCTTTCTTTGACCCGGAGGTGGACTGTATCCTCGACATCGGCGGTCAGGACATGAAATGCATTAAAATTAAAAATGGTACCGTGGACAGTGTACAGCTAAACGAGGCCTGCTCCTCCGGCTGCGGCTCCTTCATCGAGACTTTCGCAAAATCTCTGAATTATTCGGTGCAGGATTTCGCAAAAGCCGCCCTGTTCGCAAAGCACCCCATTGATCTGGGAACACGCTGCACCGTTTTCATGAATTCCAAGGTAAAGCAGGCCCAGAAAGAGGGTGCGGAGGTTTCCGACATCTCCGCCGGTCTGGCTTACTCGGTCATTAAAAACGCACTCTATAAGGTAATCAAAGTGTCCGACGCTTCCCAGCTTGGGCACCATATCGTTGTACAGGGCGGCACCTTCTACAATGACGGTGTGCTGCGCAGCTTTGAGCGTATCGCCAATTGTGAAGCCATCCGCCCGGACATCGCCGGCATCATGGGGGCGTTCGGTGCGGCGCTGGTGGCACGTGAGCGTTACCAGGCCGAGGTGGCAAAATATGAAAAGGCCAGACGCATCGCCGACGCACAGACCACCTGCCCGACCTTGTCAGAATCTGACGCAGCAGATGCAGAAGCGGCCGCCTCACAAACGGTTGCGTTCCCAAAATCCACGATGCTCTCCATCGAGCGCATCAATGCGCTGCAATATACGACATCATCGGCAAAATGCAGGGGCTGTACAAACCAGTGCCGCCTGACGATCAACCGCTTTTCCGGCGGGCGCCAGTTCATCAGCGGCAACCGCTGCGAGCGCGGCATCGGCAAAGAGCGCAACAAGGATCACGTGCCGAACTTATTTGAATATAAGAATAAGCTGCTTTTTTCCTATGAGCCGCTTCCGGAGGATGAAGCGGAGCGCGGCATCGTTGGTATCCCGCGTGTGCTGAATATGTATGAAAACTACCCGTTCTGGTTCCGCTTTTTCACGGAGCTGAAATACCGGGTCATCCTCTCGCCGCCCTCCACGCGCAAGATCTACGAGCTGGGCATCGAGTCCATCCCAAGCGAGTCTGAATGCTATCCGGCTAAGCTCGCGCACGGGCATATTGAATGGCTGATCAAAAAAGGCATCAAATACATCTTCTATCCGTGCATCCCATACGAACGCACGGAGTTTGAGGATGCGCCGAACCATTACAACTGCCCGATTGTCACCTCCTATGCGGAGAATATTAAAAATAATGTAGAAAGCCTGCGCACGGAACATGTGCGTTTTGAAAATCCGTTCATTGCTTTCACGAATCTGGATACGGTGACCAAACGCCTGAAGGAAGCGTTCCCGGATATCCCGGCCAGTGAGGTGACCGCCGCCGCAAAAGCCGGCTGGGAGGAGATGGCGAAAACACGCCAGGCGATGTACGACAAAGGACAGGAGACGCTGAAATACCTCGAGGAAACCGGTCGCCACGGCATCGTGCTCGCAGGACGTCCCTATCACATTGATTCAGAGATCAATCACGGCATCCCGGAGCTGATCAATTCCTACGGCGTCGCGGTGCTGACCGAGGATTCCATCTCCAATCTGAACCCGGTCGAACGGCCGCTGCAGGTGCTCGACCAGTGGATGTACCACAGCCGTCTCTACGGCGCGGCGAATTTTGTAAAGACCAGAGAGGACCTGGACCTGATCCAGCTGAATTCCTTCGGCTGCGGTCTGGACGCCGTCACCACCGATGAGGTGAACGACATCCTCTCCCGCTCCGGCAAGATCTATACCTGCCTGAAAATCGATGAGGTCAACAACCTGGGCGCCGCCCGCATCCGAGTCCGTTCCCTGCTCTCCGCCATCCGTGTGCGTAAAGAGCGCGGGGATGAGCCGCGCCAGATTGTCCCGGCGAATATTGAGCGCGTCCAGTTCACCAAAGAAATGCGTAAAGATTACACGATTCTGTGTCCGCAGATGTCGCCGATCCATTTCCGGGTGATTTCCGCCGCGATGAACGCCTCCGGCTACCATCTGGAGGTGCTTCCGAACGACAACCGTCACGCGATTGACATGGGACTGCGGTATGTCAACAACGACGCCTGCTACCCGTCCCTGATGGTGGTCGGCCAGATCATGGAGGCACTGCTCTCCGGCAAATACGATCTGAATCACACGGCCGTCATCATGACGCAGACCGGCGGCGGCTGCCGCGCCTCGAACTACGTCGGCTTCATCCGCCGTGCGCTGGAAAAGGCCGGCATGCAGCAGATCCCAGTAATCTCTCTGAACTTAAGCGGTCTGGAGGGAAACCCTGGCTTCACACTGAGCTATTCCCTGCTCAAGCGCGCCCTGTTCGCACTCGAGTTCGGTGATATTTTCATGCGCTGTCTGTACCGGATGCGCCCCTACGAAAAGGAGCCAGGCTCGGCAAATGCGCTGTTCAAAAAATGGGAAGACCGCTGCTGTGAATTTGTCGCCGGCAACCCTTCCTACCGGGAATACAAAAAGCTGTGCCGCGAGATCATCCGCGACTTTGACAATCTTCCGATTACCGACGAGGTAAAGCCGAAGGTCGGCGTGGTCGGCGAGATTCTGGTGAAGTTTATGCCGGCTGCCAACAACTACCTCGTAGAGCTGCTGGAAAAAGAGGGTGCACAGGCCGTCGTGCCGGACCTGATGGACTTTTTCCTTTACTGCTTCTACAACCAGAACTTCAAAAGCCAGAATCTGGGGACAAAAAAAAGTACGGCAACCTTCGCGAACCTCGGCATCGCTTTCCTCGAAAAGCTGCGCGCCGCCGCCGGCGACGAGCTGCGCAAGAGCGTCCACTTTGACCCGCCCTCAAAGATCAGCGAGCTCGGCGAAATGGCCAGGGATATCGTCTCCCTCGGCAACCAGACCGGGGAAGGCTGGTTCCTGACCGGTGAAATGCTGGAGCTGATCCATTCCGGCGTCAACAACATCGTCTGCACGCAGCCATTCGCCTGCCTGCCGAACCACGTAGTCGGCAAGGGCGTCATCAAAGAGCTGCGCCGCCAGTATCCGATGTCCAACATCGTAGCCATCGACTACGATCCGGGCGCCAGCGAGGTTAACCAGCTCAACCGCATCAAGCTGATGCTCTCCACCGCACAGAAGAACCTGAAAAAAGAAGCCTCTGTAAAAGTAAAATAAAAGAGCGCACAATGATCAAAATAGTAAAAGACAGTCTGACCTTCCGGCACAGGCTGTCTTTTCCGTTTTTATTAATGGTGTTACGCATTTCAATTTCCGGAACCGTTCCCCATTTTTCTCACAGCACCGGGTATGCAAACCGCTTCATCGTCCCATCACAGCTTCGAATACCCAAAGCTGTTCACAATCGCGTCAATCTTCTGCCCTGCCGCGCACATCGGGCACTGACCTACCTCATAGGTCTGATAATCACCGATATCCTCCCCGTGGAAAATGCTGTTGATCTCATAGCCTTCTACTTCACTGCTTGCACTGAAGATTGCCGAGATGCCTTCCAGAATGCCGCCGTAATAATGGATGCAGTCAATCGCGCTGGCAATCGTCCGGCCGGTCGTCGCGGAAGCAAGCAGAAGGATGCAGTGCTTTCCCTTAATCATCATCTGCATATTGTCGCGGAAAATCAGCTGCCCGCCCGGATTCATCTCCGGCGTCACCACATACATCGTCTGATGGCGGTTCAGAGACATGATCCCCGATTCTGTCAGCTCATCCGCCAGATACGCGCCGATCACCTCGCAGCCATCCATACAGATAATCGTATCTATGTACGTAGAATTCGTATACTTTCTCGCCAGCACGGAAGCTGCCGCGGAAGCCTCGCTCTTCCTGCACTTCATAATGGTCATATCCACATAATTATTGATATGGGAGTGGTTCGTGGCAAAATGTCCCGGAATCGTCCGGATAATCACGTTCTTGTTTAGCTTTGACTCAATTCTGTTCGCCCTGTTTTCCATAGACAGTCCCTCCTGGAATCTTAGTATGCGTCTATCATACACAATAACGAATGTTTTTTCAAGAACTTTTTTGACATTTTGCACAAAATCAATGTTACAGGTCACACCCGATCAGATTTATATTTTTTAATCTCTACAGGTGTGACCGATAACGGCATCTGCTAATTCCGACTGATATGCAGGTAATTTCTCCCGGAAAGCGTCTGATTCGTACAGAGAAGCAAAATCAGAATCAGACATCCCGCGAGGAATCCCGGCAGATCAAACGCCGCCGTCAGAATCAGCAGGATCAGCCGCATGAATTTCACCGCATAGCCAAGCTCAAAGTTCGGCTGGGTATAATTTGCTACGGCCACAAAAGCCATGTAGAGCATGACTTCCGTGTTAAACCATCCGGAGGTCACGGCAAATTCTCCGAGTACAAGACCCGCAAAAATACTCAGTGGAGTGCTGAGCATATTCGGCGTATTCAGCGCGGCAAGGCGCAGGCCGTCGATCGCCAGCTCCAGAATCAGGAGCTGCCAGACCAGCGGAATGTTGACTACATCCCGTATCAGAATAAAATCAAACAGCGGCGGTATCCACTGCGGATTCTGCATCAGGAGCAGATAAACCGGTGTCAGAAAGACTGTCACCAGCAAAATCAGAATGCGGGAAATTTTCAGATACAGCGACGTCCAGGCCGGAAAATAATAATCATTTGCTTCCTCGATCATGTCAAATATGGAAGTCGGCAAAATCATCGCCGAAGGCGCGTTATCCACCAGAATTGCCAGCTTTCCTTCCATAATGCAGGCAGCTGTAGTATCCGGACGTTCCGTAAATTTAAATTTGGGAAACGGGTTATACCAGCGCGTACCAATCAATGCCTCCGCCAGGCTTTGCTGGTTCATGCACAGATCCGGCGTCTCAATCGCCTGGATCCGCGTGCGCACCGTTTCAAGCAGCTTCGGGTCCACGAGATTTTTCATATAGCAGAGTACAACATCCGAGCGGGAGGATGTGCCGACCTCCAGAATCTCCATGATCAGATTCGGATCGCGGATTCGCCTGCGAATCAATGCAGTATCAAACACAATTGTCTCCACGAAACCATCCTTCGATCCGCGCAGGGACTTGTCCATCCCCGGCTCATCTACGCTGCGGACCGGATAGGAACGGCAGTCAATCTGGATGTCCTCGCCGTACCCGTCCACAAAAAGCATGGTAATGCCGGAGAGCACCAGGCGTACCGCCTGGTCAAAATCCTCCACCGTACCCACTTCTGAATACGGAATTTTCCGGGTAAAGCTTTCCGCGTCCTGCGGCATTTCCTCCGGTGTGATTTTCAGGATGGAATCCAGAATCTTCAGCATCGCTTCGTCATTCATCATTCCATCCAGAAAATAAAACGATGCTTCTCTTCCGCCGATGCGGATATCTCTCTGAACCAGGTCAAAGCTCTCGCCGATTGGCAGCAGATGCTTCATACAGGCTGCGTTCTGCCAGAGCTTCCAGTAAATTTTCTGCGGTTCTGCCATGTCAGGTATCTCCTTATAACATTTTATATTCATTCTGCATTACTCCCAGTATGTCCCAAAAACGATTGTCCGATTCATATTCTGATTGCATTTTCTTTCCTTTGCTGTTATATTGATAAAGAAATTTCGCAGGTAAAGTCAATTGCAAATTCACTGATAAAGGAGATTCTATTTTCTATGAAAAGTTACCTGATTGTGTTTCTGATTTCCATGCTTCCCCTAATTGAGTTGCGCGGAGCCATTCCCTACGGCGTACTTTTCGGACTGCCAACCATACCAACCTACATCGTGGCGATCATCGGAAATATGCTTCCTGTGCCGATTATCTATCTGTTCGCCCGCAGAGTGCTCGTCTGGGGGCAGGATAAGCCTTTGATTGGGAAATTGTTCACTTTTTTTCTGGAAAAGGGAGAAAAGGGCGGACAGAAGCTGCAGGCCAAAGCCGGAAGGGGACTTTTTGTCGCTCTTCTGCTTTTTGTCGGTATCCCGCTTCCGGGTACAGGCGCATGGACCGGTACCCTCGCTGCCAGTATTCTGAAAATGGATTTCAAATCCACCATTCTCGCCGTGATCCTCGGCGTTCTGCTCGCCGGCGTCATTATGGGACTCGCCAGTAATGGACTGCTTGGCGCAATTGGGGTTCTCTTTTCTTAAAACCCCTCGCTTTTTCTTTTATACCTGCGAAGGCCACGAGCCAGGCAGACGCGCTTGTACAGATATTTGACGGTGACTGCACCGTTACAACTTTCATTTGCATATAAATCTGGGAAATTTAAACAATGAACAATCTTACATTAATCGGAATGCCCGGTGCAGGAAAAAGCACCGTAGGAATCGTTCTCGCCAAGGTACTTGGCTATGATTTTATTGACTCGGATCTCTTAATTCAGAAGGAAGAAGGACAGCTGCTGTGGCAGATTATTGAACGCTGCGGTCTGGATGGCTTCCGCGCAATTGAAGACCGCGTCAACGCACAGATCACCGTAGACCAAACCGTTATCGCGACCGGCGGCAGTGTCATTTACTGCACTCAGGCGATGGAGCATCTGCGTTCCATCGGAACAATCGTCTACCTGAAAATCAGCTGTGAAGAGCTTGCTGGACGGCTGGGCGACCTCTCCCAAAGAGGCGTCACCATAAAGCCCGGACAAACGCTGGATGATCTCTACACCGAGCGCGTCCCGCTCTATGAAAAATACGCAGATATTACCGTCGACATCACCGGTTTAAGCGTTACGGAAGCGATAGAGAAAATACAGCATAAAATATTTCTCCAATAAAGATAATCATGCAGTAAATGCAAACAAAACCAGGGTGAGTAAAGGAAGGCATTTCAGACTTATGAACATCAAACGCGCAAAAAATGAAATAAAAGATACCATCGAAGCCTATCTGCTGAAGGACGAATTCGGGGACTATGTGATTCCGCAGATTCGTCAGCGCCCGGTGCTGCTGCTGGGCGCGCCCGGCATCGGCAAAACACAGATCATGGAGCAGGTGGCCCGCGAGTGCGGAATTGGCCTGGTTTCCTATACCATTACGCATCACACGCGGCAGAGCGCGATCGGCCTGCCATTCATCTCCAGGCAGGAATTTGACGGGCAGGAAATTCCCGTGACAGAGTACACGATGAGCGAGATTGTCGCATCTATTTACAAAAAAATGAAAACAACCGGACTGCGGGAAGGCATCCTGTTTATCGATGAGATCAACTGCGTTTCGGAAACACTTGCGCCTGCCATGCTGCAGTTTTTGCAGTGCAAAACATTCGGAAGCCATGAGATTCCGCAGGGCTGGATCATCGTAGCGGCCGGGAACCCGCCGGAATACAACAAATCCGTCCGGGAATTTGACGTTGTCACGATGGACCGTGTGAAGAAAATTGAGGTAGAACCAGACTATACGGTCTGGAAAGAATACGCGCAAAAAGAGCAGATCCATTCTGCCGTCATCTCTTATCTCGACACACGCCCCGGCAGCTTTTACAAGATGGAAACGACCGTAGATGGGCGAAAATTTGCGACCCCGCGTGGCTGGGAAGACCTTTCAACCATGCTGAAGGTCTACGAAACACTTGGAAAAGAAATGGATCGCGAGGTCGTTGTCCAGTACATCCAGCATGAACTGATTGCCAAAGATTTTGCCAATTATCTCGAATTGTATCGAAAATATCAGATCGATTACCAACTGGAAGCTGTGCTCTCCGGACACATCGACGAGGCTCTTCTGAAAAAGGCTGCACACGCGTCCTTCGATGAACGGCTCAGTGTCGTTCATCTCTTGCTCGCCCGCTGCCGGGAAAGCTTCGCCGCGCAGATCCGTCAGGAAGAGGCAAGTCTTCTGCTCTTCGAACAGCTGAAGCAGCTGAAAGAACGGTTATTATGCGGGTCCGCCTGCCTGACTGACCAGATCTCCGGATTCCGGCAGGAGTATGAGCAGAAAAAAACGGCCGGTCTGCTCTCCCGTGAACAAGACCGCCGCTATCGCCAGGCGGCGGAGCAGTTGGAAGCCTGGGAACACCATTTACAGACCTCCGGCCTGCAGGAGCCGAAGGAATCCTTTGCCTGGATCAAAGAACAGTTTGATCTGGGGCAGGATGCGCTTGATAAAAGTTTCCAGAAAGCCGCGGCGATGCTGGAGCATGCCTTTGACTTCATCGAAACCGCCTTCGGAAACGGCCAGGAGACCGTGATCTTTGTAACAAACCTGAACACAGACTACTACTGTATCCGCTTCCTGCAGCAGTATGACTGTGAGCGCTATTACCGCTACAATAAAGAGCTGCTCTTTGAAGAGCGCAGCCGTTCCATCGAAACACGGCTGAAAGAGCTGGAACTCAAATAAATCAGCAAATGAGCCAACCGCAGTCTTTTCGTCACACACGGATATGATTTGCGGTATCTGCTCCTAATGCGATCCTGCGTGGGCCTGCCCCTATGATCAACAGTCCGCCTCCATTGTTTTGAATCACACGGATCTCGCTCCCCTGACAAATCTCCCAATCCCTCAGTTCCTGATCTGTCTCCTCCGGCAGACCAAGCATCCATTTGACCGTACAGATCGTGTTGCTCGGTACATCTGTCAGCATTTGCATATAAAAACCCCCCTCTGCGTACAATTTGTCTATCGCATTAGACTGATTGTAACAGGGAGGTTCTTTGTTAGTCAATGGCAATCTTTATCCTAAACAGCTGATCTCTGTTCATCGGATAAAACATGCTGCAGATTTTTCATACTAATTTATTTGATCACATGAATCCAGCCTTCCGGCGCCTCAATGCGGCCCATCTGGATACCGGTCAGGGTGTCATAGAGCTTCTTCGTCACCGGTCCCATCTCCGTCATACCGCTCGGCAGGCAGATTTCATTTCCATGGTCTACGATCTTTCCAACCGGGGAAATAACTGCAGCCGTGCCGCACAGGCCGCACTCTGCGAAATCCTTCACCTCATCGAAGAGAACCTCACGTTCTTCTACCTCGAGACCAAGATAATCTCTGGCAACCGTGATCAGAGAGCGGCGTGTAATGGACGGAAGAATGCTGCCCGACTTCGGAGTCACGACCTTATTGTCCTTCGTCACAAACAGGAAATTCGCACCGCCGGTTTCCTCTACCTTCGTACGGGTAGCCGGATCCAGGTACATATTCTCATCAAAACCCTTCTGATGAGCGTCAACGATCGCATAAAGACTCATCGCATAATTCAGTCCTGCCTTGATATGGCCGGTGCCATGAGGTGCCGCGCGGTCAAAATCAGACACACGGATCGTCAGCGGCTTCGCACCACCCTTGAAGTACGGACCTACCGGAGTCGTAAACACACGAAACTGATACTCAGCGGCCGGAGCCACACCGATCACCGCGCTGCTGCCGAAAATGTACGGTCGAATATAAAGCGTCGCGCCAGAGCCATAGGGCGGCACATATGCTTCATTCGCAGCTACCGTCTCAGAAACTGCCTCGATGAAACGCTCTTCCGGAAATACCGGAATCTCCAGGCGCTCGCAGGAGGATTTCAGACGGGCAGCGTTCAGATCCGGGCGGAACATCACAATATGGCCATCCTCCGTTGTATAGGCCTTCAGCCCCTCAAAACAGGTCTGCGCGTACTGAAGCACACCCGCGCACTCGCTGATCGTTACCATCGCGTCCGAGATCAGTGCGCCGTCATCCCAGGCACCATCCTTATAATTTGCAACATACCGCTTATCGGTCTGCACATAGCCAAACCCCAGGTTTGCCCAGTCAATATTCTTTTTCTCCATAATTTTAAACCTTCCTTTGTGTAAAATAAAGATTTCTGCTTTCGGTGTTCAGTTTACGCTTGCAAAAAGACGCTGTCAAGAGTTTCTCCGGGTTTTTAAAAGGAAAATCTCTGTGCGATGAAGCCGGATGCCTGCTGCAATTGCATTTTCGGCCCTCGATAGGCGGCAAGCCCGCACTTTGTATGAAACAGGCCCCAGACCAGCACGGAAACATGGTCTGGCTGTATACAGGAATGAGCAGAGAAAGGCATCTGAAACAATTGCGAAAAGGATTGCATACACGGAAACTTACATGATATAGTAAGAACACAGAAACCGTGTCACTCTGAAGATAAGGAAGCTCCGCTGTTTGCGGCAAATTTCTATATGACACGCTACTTTTTTGCAGGAGGAATTCCAATGAGTGTTATTTATGACGAGCAAACACGCTCGCTCGCCTTTGCGGAGGTTGCCCAGGATATTCTGCGCGGCGCACAAAACGAATTATATCTGAATATGCGATTTCTGGATGTAGCGCTCGCCACTCTGAGGCCCCTTCCGGACGGACAGATCCGCACAGCCGGTACGGACGGTATCTATTACTATTTTCAGCCGGATCAGCTGACGAGTGTTTTCCGTCAGGGAAGGGAATATGTCAACCGCCTTTACCTGCACAGCATTCTGCACTGCCTCTTCGCCCATCTCTGGGTGCGTGGGAACCGGGATCCGGAGTACTGGAATCTTTCCTGTGACATTGCAGTCGAATCCATCATGGACGGTCTCTATATCCGCGCGCTGCATCGGCCCATGTCGGCGCTTAGAAGGGAATTTTACCATACACTGACCGAAGACACGGACATGCAGGACTCTGAAAATGTACGCCCTTCTTCCGGCAGGGTATCTTCCACTGGCGGAACCGCTTCCCGCCCTGCTCTGACCGCCCAGCGCGTTTACCGCTGCCTTTGCCGGGTCCACCCTGTACAGGCGCAGCTTGACCGCCTGAAACGGGAATTTTCCGCAGACGACCACAGCCGCTGGGAAGAAGAGTGTTCCGCAAAACAGCCGCCCCACACGGCCAGAGAGCAGGCCATCCTGCCCGCCCCGCCCAGAAATTTATCTGAGCAGCCCCGGAATCCGGCAGCTTCGGCACCGGACAATGCGCAAATATCAGATATGCCTTTGCCTGGGCAGGACACTTTCACCGATCCGGAGAACCGCTCACAGGAACAGATGCAGCGTTCGTCAAACGATTTTCCTTCGGAAGCCAGAAAACGATGGGAAGACATCCGCGACCGCATGCAGACCGAGATGGAAACCTTCGGCAAGGATCGTTCTGACGATGTGAAAGCACTGGAGGAAACGGTCTGCGCAGCAAACCGCAGACACTATGATTATCGGGAATTTCTGCGAAAGTTCTCGGTATTAAAAGAAGAAATGCAGGTCGATCTGGACGCCTTTGACTACATATACTATAACTATGGTATGGATCTGTACGGCAATGTACCGCTCATTGAACCGCTTGAAACAAAAGAAGTGAAAAAAATCGAAGATTTCGTGATTGTGCTGGATACCTCCCTCTCCTGCAAGGGCGATCTTTTGCTGCATTTTCTGGAAGAGACGTATCATATCTTAAGCGAATCGGAAAGCTTTTTCCGAAGAATACATGTCCACATTCTGCAATGTGATGATCAGGTGCAGGAGGATGTCCTGGTCACCAATCAGGAAGAGATGCGGGACTATCTGGAGCATTTCACCATCCGCGGCTTCGGCGGCACCGACTTCCGCCCGCCGTTTGCGCGTGTGCAGGAGCTGGCCCGCCAGGGCTGCTTTACGAAGCTGCGCGGACTGATCTATTTTACAGACGGCTATGGCATCTTTCCGGTCAAAAAGCCGCCCTATGACACCGCTTTTGTATTCCTGAAAGAGGACTATTGTGATGTAGACGTGCCGCCATGGGCGATCAAACTGATTCTTGGCCGCGAAGAGCTGGAAGAATTCACCGGACATAAGTCCTGAAGGATCAGAAGGATTCTCTTTGCCCAAGCCATGGCCAGCGGCTTGGGCCATTCTCAGGATAACCAGCCATCAATGGACTCTTTCGTCTCCCACAAAAAACAGAGCGACCGTTCCCGGACCGGTATGGCTGCCAATCGTCGTACCGATGCTGTTAATCAGCACTGGCTCAGGCAGGTTGGGAAAGGTCTTCTCCACCAGATCCGCAACTGCCTGGGCGTCTTGCGGGCACGCGGAATTAGAGATATAGCATTTCCCACTGTAAGCCGTGCCCCCCAGTGCATGCTCTTTCATTTTCTCCACAAGCTTACGAATCACCGCACGTTTTCCTCTGATATTGCTGCGTGGAATCAGCTTTCCCTCATCGTCCACATTCAGAAGCGGACAGATATTCAGCATCGTTCCAAAGAAACCGGCCGTCTTCGAAACCCGTCCGCCCTTGATAAAAAAGGTCAGATCCGTGGAGAAAAACCAGTGATGAACCGTCAGACGGTTCTTCTGTACCCAATCGTACAGTTCCTCCATAGAAGCTCCGGCATCCCGTTGATCCGCAAGCAAATCCATCAGCAAACCATAACCAGAAGAAGCGGCCAGGGAATCAACGACCCGGATTTTCCTGTCCGGAAATTCCTCCCGGAGGGTATCCCGCGCGATGCACGCAGAATTATAAGTGCCCGAAATCCCGCTCGAAAGACTCACATGAAACACATCCAGTCCCTGTTCCAAAAACGGACGAAAATATTTCAGGAATTCCTCTGCATTGATCTGCGAAGTCTTCGTTTCCGCTCCATCCTGCATCGCCTTATAAAACTGGTCAAACGGCATGGTTTGTCCCAGATCATCCAGATATTCTTTCCCATCCAGAGAATAGTGCATGCAGGCATATTTGATATCCCGCTTCTCCAGATGCGCTTTTGTCAAATCTACTGTCGAGCAGCAGCTCAAAACATAATTCCGTTCCATGACATCCTCCCTTAAAATTTGCATCACATGGTTTTCGAAGCCACGTCTTGTGTTATGTGGTGATTTTAAATCCATCCTTTCCATTTGTCAAGCAGGAACAACAAAACAGAGTCCAAAGAAAACCAGCTTCCCAAACAGCCTTTCTCTTTCGACTCTGAATGAAAAATATTTCGTAACCGTTCTGAACGGTTACAATGTTTATAATAAAAATTGCACTCAAATCGCATCCAGCGCATTCGCGATATCCGCAATCAGGTCTTCCTTATCCTCCAGACCCAGACTGATGCGGATCAGCTCCGCCGGTACGCCAGCCTCTGCCAGCTGCTCATCGTTCATCTGCCGATGCGTAGAGGTCGCCGGATTCAGACAGCAGGTGCGCGCGTCCGCTACATGAGTCTCAATCGCGCCAAGCTTCAGCTCACGCATAAAGACAGACGCCGCCTCGCGGCCGCCCTTTAATCCAAACGAAACTACGCCGCAGCCGCCATTGGGCAGATATTTCTGTGCCACCTCGTAATATTTGTCCGTTGGGAGACCAGAATAATTCACGTACGCCACCTTCGGATGATTATAAAGAAATTCCGCCACTGCCTGTCCATTCTCCACATGCTTCGGCATACGGACATGGAGCGACTCCAGTCCCAGGTTCAGGATAAATGCGTTCTGCGGAGACTGCATGGAACCAAAATCCCGCATCAGCTGAGAAGTGCATTTTGTAATAAATGCGCCTTCCTTACCAAATTTTTCCGCATAGGTAATGCCATGATAACTCTCATCCGGTGTGCACAGTCCTGGGAACTTCTCCGCATGCGCCATCCAGTCAAACACACCGTGATCAATAATCGCTCCGCCCAAAGCCGCCCCATGGCCGTCCATATATTTTGTCGTCGAGTGCGTCACAATATCCGCTCCCCACTCAAATGGGCGGCAGTTCACCGGCGTCGGGAATGTGTTATCTACGATCAGCGGTACCCCATGCGCATGGGCAGCTTTTGCAAATTTCTCAATGTCAAGTACCGTCAATGCCGGATTCGCAATGGTCTCGCCAAAGACTGCTTTTGTATTTGGCCGGAACGCCGCGTTCAGCTCTTCCTCACTCGCATCCGGGCTGACAAAGGTAGCCGTGATCCCCATTTTCGCCATCGTAACCGAGATCAGATTAAACGTGCCGCCATAAATGGAAGAAGAGGATACAATATGGTCCCCGCATTCACAGATATTAAACAGAGCGAAAAAATTCGCCGCCTGCCCGGAAGATGTCAGCATCCCTGCGGTACCGCCCTCCAGTTCCGTAATCTTAGCCGCCACCATGTCATTCGTCGGGTTCTGCAGACGCGAATAAAAATAGCCGTTCGCCTCCAGATCGAATAATTTACCCATATCCTCGCTCGTCGCATAGCGGAAGGTCGTCGACTGCACGATCGGTATCTGACGCGGTTCACCATTCCCTGGTGTATAACCACCCTGCACACAACGGGTCCCCATTTTATAATCACTCATCTTTTTGTCCTTCTTTCCTTTTTGATTGGCAGCCGTTTCCCGGCACCACGTATTCCAATGCCTGCTCCAGAAGCATTTGCTCACGGAAAATATTGTAACAATGAACCCCCAGCCTGTCAATCC
>JAJQCQ010000016.1 GCA_021202635.1 Lachnospiraceae bacterium
GCAGAATTCCGTCATTTTTCAGAAGAACCAGAGATTCCTCCGCCAGACGCAGACTGACTTCGTTATGCACATCCGAGCACATGACAGACTCATCTACATGGTTCCATGGATTCGCATCCCAGGCATCATACAGTCCTAGGCGAAGCTTCGTCCCAAATGAATGGCGAAGCGCCCGGTCGATCTCTTCCTCTGTAATCATCCCGGCCGCGTACGCTTCCCGCGCTGCCTGTTCCACCATCCCGCGCTCGTCCGTCATACAGTCCACACCTGCTTTCAGCGCAAGTGCAAGCGATTCCGCGTGCGATTCCGTCTCATGACGGGCATTGTACTCCATGCCCAGCGCACCTCCGTCGCTGACGACATGTCCGCTCAGCCCCCATTTGCCGCGAATCAGCTCGTTCACACGATGATCCAGAATCGAAGTGACACCGTTCACAGCATTGTAGGAAGTCATCAGCGAGGTCGCTCCTGCCTCTTCAATCACCCGGCGGAATGGCTCATAATAATAATCGTGCCGATTCGCCGCATCCAGGCCGGAAGACTTGATTCCTCTGCCCTCCTCCACATTATTCGCCTCAAAATGCTTCAGTGCGGCCGAGATCAGCAGATTCTCCGGAGCACTTTCATCGCCCGTTTCCCTGTTTTCCATCGGCTCCGGAGCACCCGGCGTCCGTGTATGGCGCACCCGGTCCCCCTGCATCCCGCGCACGTACGCACCAGCCATTTCCCCGGTCAGATATGGATCCTCCCCATACCCTTCCTCTGTTCGCCCCCAGCGCGGATCACGTTCCATATCCACGGTCGGCGCCCACCGGAACAGACCGCCAGCCGGATTACGCTGATACAGCACCCGTGCCTCCTTACCAACTACTTCTCCCGCTTCGCAGAGCAGCTCCGGATCCCAGGAAGCACTCATCCCGATCGGCTGCGGAAACGAAGTCGTCGGCTCCGGCGCTCTTTTCTGTCCCTGATCATGGCGTGCCTCCACCCCATGTGCTGCTTCTGAACCGATAAACTGCTCGCCGATCCCAAACCGCGGCAGTGCAGGTGTCCCCGTCCCCAGACAGGAGAGCTTTTCCTCCATCGTCATCTCCGAAATCAGATAATCAAGCCTCTCCTCTATTGGCAGCCTCGAATCCCATAAAGGTGTTTTCCTAAAATCTTCCATTTTTATAAAATCCTCCCCGCTGTTTCCAGCAAAATCCGTGTATTTACCGTTTCATTCTCTCATCTTATCATACCAAAATTCAAAAGTACAGAAAAAACAGGACAGGCTGCCAAATGGCAGCCCGTCCTGTTTTCATCTGTAGTTGTCATAGAGTCTTAATAGAACCAGTGGTCTCCTATCTGAATGCCTTTATTCGCCGTGGTGTTAAAGTAAAGCGCACCACCTGTCGGATCCTCTCCGGCGATCGCCGCCGCTGCCGCGGTATAGCAGGTGCTGGGGACACCATTCGCTAATGCCGTTGCCAGAGCGCCGCTGGAAGCCGGGGAGAACTGGCCGCTCTGATAAATCACTTCGCTGATCGTATTCGGGAAAGAGGAGCTGTTCACGCGATTCATCACAACTGCGCCAACCGCAACCATTCCATCATAGCTCTGATTTCCTGCCTCACAGTAAATCAAGGCTGCCAAAAGGGTCGTATCATCTGTACTGACGGATGCAGATGCCGCCGCAGTTTCCGCCTCTGTCGACGCAGCAGTTTCCGCTTCTGTATACACCGTCTCTGCTTCTGTCCAGGCAGGCGTTTCCGCCTCTGTGTACACCGTCTCCGCTTCTGTCCAGGCAGTCGTTTCCGCCTCTGTATATACCGTCTCTGCAGACGCCGCTGCCGCCGTCTCTGTCGTATCCGCTTCATAAGAAGCCGTCGACACTACATTGCCATCTCCGTCATAATAGGTATCGGTATCCGCGTCATAATACCCTTCGTCATCCGAAGAGGAAGAACTCGAGGAGGAGCTTGTCTCCGTCTGAGTTGCTTCTGTCGCGGTAGTTTCCGTCTGTTCTGTAGCTGTCGTCTCCGTCTGCTCCGTCTGTGTTGTCGACGAAGAGGAAGAACTGCTCGAAGAAGAGCTGCCTGCCGATGACGAACTCGACGAGGAGCTTCCTGAGGAGGACGACCCCGACGAAGAGCTGCCCGCAGAAGAAGAGCTCGAGGAGGAGCTGCCTGTCGATGACGAACTCGACGAGGAACTTCCTGTGGAAGACGAACTCGAAGAAGAGCTGCCTGTCGATGACGATCCCGACGAGGAGGAACCCGTGGAAGAGCTGCCTGTCGATGACGAACTGTCTGAAGACTGGCTTGTCGAAGCAACCGCCTCTGTCTCCGTATATGTATCGGTCTCTGTCACTTCCTCGAAAAACTTCGCGTAAATATCTACCAGTTCTACACGCTCGCCATCCTTCGGAGTCGCAGACTCAAACAGCATAACGCTTGTCACGTCTTCGCTTGAAACAAATGCCGTCGTATCTTCATCATACAAAATCTCAATCCAGTGACCATAGTCATTCACAACCTGATACACTTCACCGGCATCCATCGTATCAATCACCGTAGCCGCGTCATCCGATGTATAAATATTCACATCGTTCCACTCCGCGCGAACACCTTCCGCTCCGTAAACCTCAGCAATCTCTGCCACATCCGCATCAAAAAGCAGATACGCTGTCATCACATATCCGGTGATCCCATTTGAATAAAACTCCGTCCAGGTCTCTCCTCGATCAAGTACCCAGACAGCGGTACCTTTGTAGAGATAACCAAGAACCTCACTCTCTGCATCCGCAGCACTGCGAATGATAACACCAGTCTCTACATACTCGCTGTTCGTAATCGCGACCTGTGCCCAGGCATCTTCTTCCCCATAGGCAACCGCAAGATACAAGGGCTCCGTGTCTTCTTCCGTCTCGGTCTCGGTCTCAATCTCAGTCTCAGTCTCTTCCTCAGCAGCCGCCGCTTCTGTAACCACAGCTTCCGCCGTCTCAACTTCTGCTGCTTCTGTCTCCGAAACAGAAGATTCGGAAGCTTCCGTCTCCTCTGTTGACAGCTCCGCACTGACCACCGTGGTCTCGCCGTTCGCCATCGCCAGAGCGCCCGTCACGGATGCGACACACAAAATCGCAGTCATGCCAAGGGCAATTCCGACCGTCCTTTTCTTCATAAATAGTACCTCCCAATAGCTTGCTACATTTTTATTAAAAATTATTACATATTTGTTAAATCTTGATGACAGAGCTATTGTAATATGTTTCGGCATCTTTGTCAATGACTTTTTTCATATTCTCCGGGTTTTACACTGATTTTTTTCCTATTTTTGGAGCTTATCCATAAAAATTACCGGTTTCCCTTCCTATTTACATAGCAGTCCCATCAGCTCTTCAAAACACACTCCGTCCTCCAGAGGCAGATCAAGCTCAATAGACTTCTGAATACACCGTTTGATAAAGCGGGATGCCCCGCGGACGGACTGCTGAAAATCCACGCCATTCACTGCGTCTGCCGCAATCATGGCAGCAAATACGTCTCCGGTCCCGCAGCGCTCCGTTCCGACTTTGTGCGTGCGTACAAAACGAGGCTCCCTGCCTTTTTCATAGCAGAGATTCGCGATAAATTCTCCCTGCGGAATCCCGGTAACCACAACTCTGTCCGGTCCCATTTCCGCGAGTGTCCGCGCCAGAGAAATCACCTGCTCTGTCTTCCATTTTCCACCATGAAACTCCTCTCCGGCCAAAATACACGCCTCCGTCAGATTCGGTGTCAGAATATCCGCACGCACTGCAAGCTTCTTCATTTCAGAACACATTTCAGGCGTATAGGTCGAATACGGTACCCCATCGTCTCCCATCACCGGGTCTACAATGACAACTGTGTCCTGCTTTGCAAAATCATCCAGAAAGCGCAGCACAATCTGGATTTGCTCTTTTGAGCCAAGAAACCCGGTGCTGATCCCATTAAAAGTAAGGCCAAGCTTTTTCCATTCATCAATATACAGCTGCATCCGGTCGGTATAATCCTCAAAATAACAGCTTTCATACGCCGTGTGATTAGAGAAAATAGAGGTTGGCACCGGGCAGCACTGTACCTTTCTCGCGGAGATAATCGGAATCGATACCGTAAGCGAGCATCGGCCAAAACCTGTAAAATCATTGATAACTGCAATTTTCTTCTGACGATTGTGATCCTGCTGCATGGAACATCCTCTTTTCCTTATTGTGTACGAGTCAGACGGGGACTCTGTATACCATTTCCTGCCGCAAAACTCCTTGCCCAGCCCTGCGCATCAAAACAGCAGGCCGCACAATGCCTGCTGTTCAGAATTTTTTTCAATTGTATCTTATTTTTATATGGATTGCAAGAAAAAAAGCATTCCATCAACAGCCTTTCAGGATCGTTTTGCCTGTTTTTTGCTCTTATAATTGTTCCATACAGCCGCTCCCGCAATCATGAAAACAAGCGCCGCCACTGCAATCATATAGCCAATCACGGAAATCATCGTTCCAGTCATAGGATATCCCCCTCCTTCCGTAAACCTTTCCGGCCAAAACAGCAGCCGCCAGGCATTCCTTATGTTCTGCACCTTTTTCTGCTTCAGGGTGCCGCCTGCGCCAAAGCACAGCCCTTTACCCCTGAGACTCCGCCTTCCTGTCTTCCGCAATAAAATATTCAAAATTCATCTGGTTCATCGCCACCTCCGCCAGATTCACACAGCTGTTTCCCATCCGGTCAATGCAGTGCAAAATCCGCATGAACGGCGCCGACAGGCTTCTCTTACACTTGCCTTCCGTCACACGCTGCATATGTAATTTGCGCATATTGATGTCCAGATCCAGCACCTCGTCCTTGTGCTTGATGATCTTGCGTATCGCACTTTCCTCTCTTTTGTACAGCGCAGTCAGAGCATTCGCATACATTTTTTCAATTTTACCCAGGCTGTTTTCCAGATCACGAATCGCCTCCTCCGAATAGGAATAGCCTTTATCGATTTTTTCCTGAATCGTCTCCGCCATTTCCACCGACAAACTGCTCATGCGGTCCAGATCACTAAGCACAACCATCAGCTTCGCTGTCTCCGTCGCCTGCTGCTCCGTCAGAGCACCTGAGGAAAACAGGTCCGCCAGATATTCATTAATTTCCCCCTGCAGGGAGCTCACTGCCTGACCATACTCCCGCACCTTCGTCAGAACCCGCGTGTCGCCGCTTTCCACGGTCCCATGGACATCCTGCAGCATCGTCCGCACAATCTCCCCGCAGCGCAGCGTCTCCTTCGCCACCAGCTTCAGTGCGGCCGCGGGCTGGGCGAGGACATTTTTGTCCAGATAAACCGGAACCGCCGGATCCGCCTCTTCCACCTTTCCATCCGGAATCAGCTTCATAACCAGCTTCACCATAATCCCCAGAAGCGGAATCCAGAGCACCGTCATCGTAATATTAAAAATCGTGTGCGCGTTCGCGATCTGCCGTGAAATCACATCAATCTCCGCCCCACTCGGAGAAATACGCTGAATCAGCGCCGCATACGGCTTTACAAACCAGATAAACAGCAGGGCACCGGAAATATTGAAAAGAGAATGCGCGATGGCTGTCCACTTTGCGTCCTTTGACTGCCCGACCGAAGCCAGAAGTGCTGTGATCGTCGTACCAATGTTATCTCCGAGCAGAATCGGAATCGCCCCGGTCAGCCCCAGAATACTGGTAACACCGTCTGCTCCCGCCTGCGAGGCAAAATTCTGCAGCACAGCGATCGTTGCGCTGCTGCTTTGCACCACCAGCGTCATCAGCGTACCCACCAGAACGCCGAGCACCGGCACATCCGCCACCTTTGCAATCATATTCGTAAAGACCGGACTGGACGCCAGCGGCTTCATCACATCTCCCATCGTCTCAATTCCAAGAAACAGCAGGCCAAACGCGAACAGAGTCAGACCGATATTTTTGATCCGTTCCTTTTTACAGACAAAGGAAATAATAAATCCGACAAAAATAAATACATAAATATAATCCGTAATCTTAAAAGCAATGATCTGCGCGGTAATCGTCGTACCAATATTCGCGCCAAAAATGATAGAAATCGCCTGCGGCAATGTCATCAGACCCGCACTGACAAAACCAATCGCCATGACGGTCGTCGCACTGCTGCTCTGCAAAACAGCTGTCACCAGCGCACCCGCAAGAACGCCGAGCAGCCGGTTTCTTGTCAGAAGTCCCAGAATCTGCTTCATTCGTTCGCCCGCCGCTTTTTGCAGACATTCACTCATCAGGTTCATACCAAAAATAAAAATCGCCAGGCCTCCAAACAGGCCAAAAATAATCTCCAGTGTATCGTTCATCTTTTTCTCCTATGTTCTTTTCTTTTGTCGCCGCACTGTCTTATCTCTTTGAACTGCTCCCATAAATCTTTATCAGTCGTTTTTCCTTCTCATACACAGTGCCCTCATATCACTTTTTCCTTCTATTTCTTTGTACACAGATAGTTTAGCGTATTTACATGAAACAGAATATCGGGCAAGAGTAAAGGATATGTAAAATCTACGTAAATCGAGCAGGGAGATTTTCTCCCTGCTCGCCGCGCGGGCCAGGTACGGCATCAGCCGCAAAATTCCTTGCCCGGCTCTGTACATAAAAAAAGGAAATCAGAAGTATCTATACCTCCGTTTCCCGATAGTCAGATTTCTTAAATTTTCTGCGGATTCATCCCAGGTAGATGCACACCGTTACAGGTCACACCCCAATGTCATTTAGTTAAGCTTTTGATCCATATGGTGAGA
>JAJQCQ010000026.1 GCA_021202635.1 Lachnospiraceae bacterium
AGGAGAACAAAAAAGAAGGTTTGTTTCTTATGAAAAAATTACTGTTACTTTTGCTTGTTTCGGTATTCGTTTTGACCGGATGTGATAAAAATGAACAGAAAGTAGCCTCGGCCGAGGTATTTCACGTGGAAGACGGCGTCACACAGGACGGGGTCGCTATTGGCGATGGGAAGTCCGAATTTATCCGTGCATACAGCGACTATGTGATTCAGGCTGCCTACACAGACGTAGATTCCAGCTATCTTGTTATGTCCATAAACAGGATTCCTTATGATGAGAATATTTCAACACTCATCGCAAACTTCTTTATTGATGAAGAACCAATGTCAGAGGAAGAAATCTGCGAGGAAAACGAGATCGAAGATGAAGACCTGTATTCCCTGCTGAGTTCTTCCGCTTATCTGCGTACGCATGAAGTGATCTATCGGTATCTGCGCTTCACATGGGAGGACAGCGTGATCACGGATATCGACGCAGGAGAGTTCAACTATAATGAGACCTACGAAGTACCGAAGCTCGACACATGATTCCCGCTCGTCATTTCATCCTGAAACCTGTATTGACAAGAGTCTTTCGCATACCCGCCTGTCAGATTACGTATGCGAAACGTTTTGGGGTACAGACTGCAATTTCCGCATCTCCCGCGCAACAAAATACACCCGTTCACTCTCCGGATGCGGTCGTTCCAACGTAAATGCATCATAGACCGACTCCAGATGGAGCCCCGCTTCTCTGAGCAGTTCACTCACGCGATCAAGCGCGTATGCCTTCTGGTAATGTACTTCCTCATACCGCTCATAAGAACCTTCCCTGCCGCATAGAACCGCACTCCCACTTACAGCACCGCCGTTATCCTCACTGCCGCCACGAAGCCCATTGCTCTCACTTCTGATATATAAAGTCAGGTCATACTCATTGATCTGTGTCTCAGGATCGTACCAGTTTTCCCAGATAAAGCTGCCCTCATCCCGATTTTCCGCAAATACATTTTCCGCCAGGATCTCTTCATATTTATACAGGGTATTCAGATCAAAAATAAAGATTCCGCCCGGATCCAGATAATTATTGACCAGGCGAAACACCTGCAGTAAATCCGCTTCCTCCGTGATGTAGTTCATTGAATCACAGATGCTCACCACCGCGCGCACGGTGCCGTAGAGTTCAAATTCGCGCATATCCTGCAGCAGGTAAAGAATGTCCGGCTCTGTTCCCTGCTTCGGAATCTTACCTTCTTCCTCAGGTTTGCGCCGCATAGCAGAGTCAGAGATTTCATCATCATCCCGCCTTGCAACGCTTTCCCGCTCCGCCATCTTCTCGCGGGCAATCTCCAGCATATCAAGCGAATTGTCTACACCGATCATGTCATAGCCGCATGCAGCAAGCCGTTCCGTCATCTGCCCGGTGCCGCATCCAAGCTCCAGCACAAGCCCCTCTGTCACCCCATAATGCAGCAACAGACTGTGCAGATACTCACACCACTCATCATAAGGGGTATCCGACATAAAAAGATCATAGACCCGGGCAAAGCTTTCATAAGACGCCATAGTTCTCTCCAAGGTATTCTCTCAGGAACGCATACAGCCGCTCCATCTCCTCATCCGTCCCGATCGTGACGCGCAGATAATTGTCAATCCGCGGCTTATTAAAGTAACGCACATAAATCCCCTGCTCTTTGAGTGCCGCAAACAATTCCGCCGCCGGAACGCGCTCGTGTGTAACAAACAGGAAATTCGCCATCGAATCTGCGAAAGAAAAGCCCAGCTTTCTCAATTCAGTTTTCGCATTTTCACGGGTAGCAATAATCTTCTGCCTGGTCTCCTCAAAATACGCGTGATCCTCCGCCGCTGCCGCTCCCAGCACAATCGCCGTCTGGTTCATGGTATAAGAATTAAACGAATACTTTACATCGTTCAGATAGCGGATAAGCTCCGCACTCGCGATGGCGTATCCGATGCGCATACCGGCCATCGAACGCGACTTGGAAAAGGTCTTCACCACAATCAGATTTTCATACCGTTCCAGCAGCCCTGTGCAGGTCATTCCCCCAAAGTCGATATAAGCCTCGTCCACTACGACAATCACATCCTGGTTGTGCGCGAGGATATCTTCCACCACGTCCAGACCCAGCAGCGCACCGGTCGGCGCGTTCGGGTTCGGGAAAATCACGCCGCCGTTTTCCGGATAGTAGTCTCCGCTCTCAATCTCAAACGCATCGTTCAGCGGCTTCTGCTCATAAGGAATCCGCAGCATATCCGCCCACACGTCATAGAAAGAGTATGTAATATCCGGGAAAAAAATGGGCTTCGGTGAATTAAAAAATGTCATAAAAATCATCGCCAGCACATCGTCCGAACCGACGCCGACAAACACCTGCTCCGAAGCAACGCCCTCTTCCCGGGCAATCGCCTCCACCAGCATCCGCGCCTCCGGATCCGGATACTTGCGCATCGGCTCCGTGTTCATCTGCCGCAATGCCTCCGCTACCTTCGGCGAGGGGGGATACGGATTTTCATTGGTATTCAATTTGATCACATCCGTGCGCTTCGGCTGTTCACCGGGCACATAGGGCGTGACCTTGCGGATGTTTGATTCCCATATTTTCATAATTGTATATTTTTCCTTTCCAGTATGATCGTATATACTGTTTCGGTCCTACCGATTCTCATACAGCTTCGTATATACCCCGTTCTTCGCAAGCAGCTCCTCGTGCGTCCCCTGCTCTTCGATGCCCTTTGACGTGAGGACGAGAATCTTCTGCGCATTGCGAATTGTGGAAAGCCGATGGGCAATGACGAAGGTGGTGCGCCCCTTCGCCAGCTTTTCGAGAGACTGCTGCACAATACGCTCACTCTCATTATCAAGCGCAGAGGTGGCCTCGTCGAAAATCAGGATCGGCGGATTTTTCAGGAATACACGCGCGATGGAGAGACGCTGCTTCTGTCCGCCGGAGAGCTTCACGCCGCGCTGGCCGATGTTGGTAGCATAGCCGTCCGGCAGCTGGGAGATAAACTCATGCGCGTTCGCCAGCTTTGCGGCCTCGATGACTTCCTCGTCGGTCGCGTCCGGCCTGCCGTAACGGATGTTTTCCATAATGTTTTCGGTAAACAGATACACATCCTGCTGCACAATCCCGATCTGGCGGCGCAGATCAGAGAGCTTAATTTTGCGAATATCCTGCCCATCGAGCAGAATTGCGCCGCTGTCCACGTCATAGAAGCGCGGAATCAGACTGCAGAGAGTCGTCTTGCCGCCGCCTGACGCGCCGACAATCGCCAGATAATCCCCGGCTTTCACATCCAGGTCAATGTGGCTTAGAACAGTGTCCTGATTTTCTTCATATTTAAATGAAACATTTTTGAAACGAATGTTTCCTTTTGCCACACCGATGCTCACCGCATCCGGCGCGTCCTGGATATCCGGCTCAATGTCCATCACTTCAAGGAAACGCTCGTATCCGGAGAAACCGTTCTGGAACTGCTCCGTCAGTGTAATCAGCTTTTTAATCGGCTCCGTGAAATTGTTAATGTACAAAAGGAATGTCACGAGGTCCGCGATGGCCATCAGCCCGGTCGTAATCAGACCGGTGCCAACCAGCAGCACGACAATCGTGACCAGGGTCGTCATCAGGCCAAGACCGGAATTATACATGGCCATAAACTTATAGCTGAGCTTTTTCGCCCCCACAAAGCGTTCATTGCCGGCATGGAACTTTTCCTCTTCTATATGCTCATTGCCGAAGGATTTGACTACACGGATGCCGGAGAGGCTGTCCTCGATCTGGCCGTTAATGTCTGCCATCCGGCGGCGGTTTTCCTTGTACGCGGCCTTCATCTTTTTATTCAGGAAAAGCGCGTATCCGGCAATGAACGGAATAAACAGGTAGGTCACCAGGGTCAGCCGCCAGTTGATCTGCACAAGAATCACACAGGAACCAATCAGCTTGATGATCGAAATCACCACATCCTCCGGTCCATGATGCAGCAGCTCGCTGATGTCAAAAAGATCCGCAGTAATGCGCGAGAGCATCTGTCCGGTCTGGTGGTTGTCGTAATAAGCAAACGAAAGCTTCTGGTAATGGCTGAAAATCTCATCACGCATATCATGCTCGATCTTCGCGCCCATGACGTGTCCATAGTAGCCAATGTAAAAATTACAAAAGCACTCCACCGCCGCCATCACAAGCATGGCCGTCCCCAGCTTTACAATGATCGGCACCGCCTCAGACGAGGGCAGCTCGATGACATTGTAGGTGATATAGCGAACGATCAGCGGGATTGCCAGCGTCACAGCGGCTCCCAGGATCGCAAAAAACATATCCGAGAGAAACAGGCCCAGATATGGTTTGTAATAACTCAGAAGCCGCTTCCATTTGTGTTCCATTTTTCTCTTCCTCTTTCTTCTCTTCTTTTTCTCTTCTATTTTTCCTTATTGTCCCGATTTAAATGTATCCAGGCTCAGTCACAATGCAATCTGATCACGCACGCAGGCTAAAAGTTTCACTGCAATTTCTCACTCCGTCACCAGCCCCTGCGCCTTCATCACCTCGATAATCGCGTTCACATGCTGTGCACACAGCTCATCGGTCTGCGCCTCCGCCATCACGCGGATTACCGGCTCAGTGCCGCTTTTCCGCACAAGGATACGTCCGTCGTCACCGAGCGCCGCTTCCGCCGCCGCGATGGCGTCCTGTACCGCCGGATTGCCCAGGGCAGCCGTTTTGTCTGCAACACGCACATTCTTCAGAAGCTGCGGGTAGATTTCGACCTCAGAGGCCAGCGCCGCCAGGCTCATTTTTTTATCCATCATCACTTCCATGACCATGATGGATGTCAGAATGCCGTCGCCCGTGGTCGCGTATTTGGAGAAAATAATGTGGCCGGACTGCTCGCCGCCGAGGCAATGTCCGTTTTCACACATATTCTCATAGACATATTTGTCCCCGACCGCCGTCCGCTCATAGCAGATGCCCTCGCGGTCAAAGGCCTTATAGAGACCAATATTGGACATAACGGTCGTGACAACCGTGTTGTGAAACAGCTGACCGTTTTCTTTAAAATATTTGCCGCAGATATACAGGATCAGATCGCCGTCGATGATTCTTCCATTCTCATCCACCGCGATGCAGCGGTCCGCATCGCCGTCATAGGCAAAGCCGACGTCAAGCCCGTTGTCCAGCACAAACTTTTGCAGCTCTTCGATATGCGTTGAGCCGCAATCCCGGTTGATATTGGTGCCGTCCGGCTCATTGTGGATAACATAGGTTTTTGCACCCAGTGCGTCAAACACACTTTTCGCGATCGCGGAGGAGCTGCCATTTGAGCAGTCCAGCCCGACCTTCGTGTTTTTATAGGAGCGTGTTGCGAGAGAAATCAGATGGCCAATGTAACGATTCCGTCCGGCCTGATGGTCTACGGTACGGCCAATCCGCTCTCCGGTCGCAAGCGGAATCTCTTCGATCTCGCCGTCAATATACGCTTCAATCTTCTCCTCGACCTCAGCCTCGATCTTCTTTCCGCTGCCGCTGATGATTTTCAGGCCATTGTCATAGTAAGGATTGTGGCTCGCGGAAATCATGATGCCGCAGTCAAAGTCCTCTGTACGCACCACGTAGGAAACGCTCGGCGTTGTCGTCACATGAAGCAGAAACGCGTCCGCACCCGAAGCGGTCAGGCCTGCCGCCAGCGCATACTCAAACATGTAGCTGGAGCGGCGTGTATCCTTGCCAATGACAATCCGCGCCCTGCGGTGCGGGGAGCAAAAATACCATCCAAGATAGCGTCCCACCTTGAACGCGTGCTCCACCGTCAGCTTCACATTCGCCTCTCCGCGAAACCCATCTGTACCAAAATATTTTCCCATTTTCTATCATTCCTCCTGATCCACATAAATGATCCTCTGCCAGTCCTTCCATATCCACAAAGGATGAACCTGCTCCTCCCGGCTTTTTCTGCCGAACAAAGCAAATTTAAAAGTTGCAGGTGCTGGCCCTTACGAATCGTGATTCCTATAGATACTCTCTCTGCCGCACAATTTCAAACGCCAGAACCCCCGCCGCGACGGACGCATTCAGAGAATCAATATTGCCCTTCATCGGTATCGATACTGTAAAATCACATTTTTCCCGGACAAGGCGGCTCACACCGCTGCCTTCCGCGCCAATCACCAGGCCAATCGGCCCGGTCAGATTCGCGCGGTACATCGGTTCTGCGCTCATATCGGCGCAGGCAAACCAGATGCCCTCTTTTTTCAGTTCGTCAATGGTATTCCCCAGGTTCGTCACCCGCGCGACTGGTGTGTAGTTCAATGCCCCGGCGGATGTCCGCGCGACCGCCGCTGTCAGACCAACCGCGCGGCGCTTTGGAATGATCACACCATGCGCACCCGCCAGGTTCGCGGTACGGATGATCGCGCCCAGATTGTGCGGATCCTCCACGCCATCCAGCAGAATGAAAAATGGCGCTTCGCCTTTTTCCCGCGCTGCCGCCAGAATATCCGAAACCTCCGCATAATCATAGGAAGCTGCACAGGCAATCACGCCCTGGTGGCGTCCGGTCTCCGACATATGATCCAGCCGTTCCTTCGGTACAAAATCAATGATCGTATCTGCCTTGCGCGCCTCCCGCTTGATCGTCTGGATCGGGCCGTCCTGACAGCCGTCCTGAATCAGAAGACGGTCAATCGTCTTCCCGGCGCGGAACGCTTCCAGAACGGCATTGCGGCCCTCGATGATGCCCGTGTCTTCGCCGATTTCGTCGGCTCTTTCCGTCACTCGATTTCCGCCCCGTTCCTGGCTTCCATATCTTCCGTAGCTGTTTCCCTTATTTTTTCTTTCTTCTCTCACAATGTTTCCCGCACTGCCTTTCTTTCCTGCTTTATATACAAACCCTTATTGTCCGTTTCTTATCCGTCTTCATCCAATGGCTCCCCGCCTGGGGTTTTTCCTTTTTCTGAACCAGATTCATTCAGGAGCAGCCACTCATTCCGACTTCATTTCACTTTCAGAGCAGCCAGCCCTTTCGCAGCCAGCTCCGTCATCCGCGCATACTGTCCATCCAGATACAGGTATCCCATGAGTGCTTCGAAGCCGGTCGCCTCCAGATACTCGGTCATAGTGGCGTTTTTCGCTTTTGTGTAAGGCTTCGAATTCCGCCCGCGCCGGTAAATCGCCGCTTCCTCTTCACTCAAATCCGGCAGCAGAGCCGCGATCATCCGTGCCTGTGCTTTCGCGCTGACACAATGCGTCACCTTCTGGTGCAGCTTCTGCGTCTGAATATCCTCCCGTTTCACCAGAATCGTCCGAATCAACAGCTCATACGCCGCATCCCCGATATACGCAAGGGTCAGCGGCGCATATTGTTTCCAGTCTTTTGTCGGGAGTGCGAACGTGGTATCCAGAATCTGTGTCAGATTTTGCTCTGTTCTTCGTTCCATCTCCACTTCTGTTTTCTGCATTCTTATGATACTCCGCTATTTCATCCTTACAGCCTTATGCTTTTCTGTGAATCCCCATTTTTCTAAAGCCAACGGACTTCCGGCTTCATCAACCTCTTAAAAACCATGCCAGAACCCCAGCGGCACCTGGCTATATCGGAATATCCGCCTGTCACAAAGCACAGGTAATTCCTATAACAAAATACGTTTCACGCACGTTTCCACTTTACGCCTTCCCGCGTATCCAGAAGCGTGATGCCCTGCTCCGCCAGAAGATTACGAATCTCGTCCGCGCGTGCGAAGTTCTTTGCCTTGCGTGCCGCCTGACGTTCTGCAATCAGAGCTTCAATGTCCGCATCCAGCAGCTCTTCCTTCTCTTCCACGATCAGGCCGAGAATGTCGCTCAGGCTCACAATCTCATCATATACCGCCTGCAGCAGCGCCCGGGAATTCTCTGAGGTCAGATTGCTGTTCGCGAATTTTACCAGTTCAAAAATCACCGCAATCGCGTCAGCCGTATTGAAATCGTCGTCCATTGCCTCATCGAACTTCTCTTCGTAGCCTTTCATACCGGCAAGCAGGCCTTCTTCCGCAATAGTCATTCCGGAAGCCGTTTCCTGAACGCCGGAATCCGACTCTTTTGCAGCTTGTGTACCGCAGTCCATCAGATATTTCAGATTCGAAACCGCATTGCGGATGCGGTCCAGTCCGTTCTTTGCCGCCTCCATCAGATCTGCGCTGAAGTTCAGCGGGCTGCGGTAGTGCGCGCTCAGCATAAAGAAGCGCAGCACCTGCGGGTCATATTTTTCCAGAATCTCGCGCACCGTAAAGAAATTGCCCAGAGACTTAGACATCTTGCGGTTATCAATATTCAAAAAAGCATTGTGCAGCCAGTATTTTGCGAACTCTTTGCCATTGCAGCACTCGCTCTGCGCGATTTCGTTCTCATGATGTGGAAAAATCAGGTCCTCCCCGCCCGCATGGATGTCAATCTGCTCTCCGAGGTATTTCTTCGACATCACCGAACACTCAATATGCCAGCCCGGACGCCCGTCACTCCACGGCGACGGCCAGGACGGCTCCCCTTCCTTCTTCGGCTTCCAGAGGACAAAATCCAGCGGATCCTCCTTCTGATCCTCACCGGTCACCAGCAGTGAGCGGTTGCCGGAACGGAGATCATCCAGATTCTTGTGGGAAAGCTTGCCGTATTCCTGAAACTTCCGGGTGCGGAAATAGACCGTTCCGTCCACATCATAAGCGTAGCCCTTATCCACCAGCGTCTGGATCATGGCGATCATCCCGTCGATCTCCTGTGTCGCACGCGGATGCGTCGTCGCCGGGCGCACATTCAGCGCCTCCATATCCTTTTGGCACTCCGCGATATAGCGCTCTGAAATCTCCTGAGAAGAGACCCCCTCCTCATTTGCCTTTGCGATAATTTTATCATCCACGTCGGTAAAGTTCGACACATAATTAACCTCATAGCCCTTATGCTCCAGATACCGGCGCACCGTATCAAACACAATCATCGGGCGGGCATTTCCGATGTGGATCAGGTTATAAACCGTCGGTCCGCACACATACATCTTTACCTTGCCCGGCTCCAGTGTGACAAATTCTTCTTTTCTTTTCGAAAGTGTATTATAGACTCTCATATTCACTCCTCATTTTCTGCGCAGGATACGAGCCGCG
Organism: Lachnospiraceae bacterium; assembly: GCA_021202635.1. Lineage (GTDB taxonomy): Bacteria > Bacillota > Clostridia > Lachnospirales > Lachnospiraceae > Choladousia. The sequence goes on from JAJQCQ010000026.1 coordinate 9,124, forward strand.
TATCCTGCCTGCACTCCATCTGACGATCCATCTCGTAACGATTCAGAACAATGTCGACGCTATTCTGAACTGTTACGCCATTTCAACAATGTCTGCCAACAGTCTATGCAAAATCCCTTCGTTTGTCAATTCTTTTTAGCATCAATTACAATCATCAATTTAGTTACAGGTCAGACCCACGCCAGGCATGGTTCTGACCTGTAACTCGATTTACGATTGCAGATCACAGATCATTTCCCATCTTCATCTTATCCATGTACGTACCGGCTCTTTCCCTAAATCCAGCATTTCCATCCATCTGTCATCCGAAATCAGCCCGACACTGTAAGCCGTCCGCAGGGTTTCCCGCGGCGACCCCGTAGCAAAATTCTGAATTTTATGATACTTCACAATGATATCTTTCATCACTTTCCAGGAGATGTCCAGAGTCAGGCGAAATTTCTCCGCAGTGCCACTCAGCACAAACTCATCCTCCGGATCCCTCTCTCTGGCTCGCTCCAGGCTGTTCAGGCTATCGCAGAAGCTATGATAGCGGTTCATATATGTTTCTTCCATAGCGATTCATATCCTCCTCGCTCATGCCTATCTGCGCATATCGCATCCCTGACATCCGACACACCCCGGCGCCTTCGCAGTGCGCATCCGGTCATCCGCAATTCCGTCCATCAGAGGCTGCAGCAGACACACCGCCTGGGCGGAAATTCCTTCTCCGCTTCCGGTAAAGCCAAGCCCCTCTTCCGTCGTCGCTTTCACGTTCACCCGCTCCGGGGCAAGCCGCAGCGCTTCCGCAATATTCTGCTTCATCTGCTCCATATATGGCAGCAGCTTTGGCCGCTGTGCGATCACCGTAGCGTCAATATTTTCAATTACCATGCACTGCTCATCCAGCATCTCGCCGACCTGTTTCAAAAGCTCCACGCTCGAAATCCCGCAGTAGCGCTCATCCGTATCCGGAAAATGCTTTCCGATATCTCCCAGCGCCGCCGCGCCGAGAAGCGCGTCCATCACAGCGTGCAGCAGCACATCCGCATCTGAATGTCCTAACAATCCTTTTTCATAAGGTATTTCCACACCACCGAGGATCAGCTTCCGTCCTTCCACGAGACGATGTACATCATATCCCATTCCGATTCGCATAACAAGTCCTCCAGATATCTTTTCTTTTCCTGTGTTGCGGCAAACATTATAAGTCATACCACGTGATAAATACATGGTGTTACTGCAATTTGTAACATCATAGCATCATTTCGGCATTTTTGCAATGAAATATTCGGTGCAAATGACACTTTTTCGCGTTCATTTACCTTTATTTTGACATTTTTCCAACCGGCAGTCCGTGTTCGCCGGAAACCGAAATGCATCCTTTCTTAATATCTGATCCCGTTTTTCCTCCGTCAGATGCCGGATCACCTCAACCGCCATCTGCACAGCCGCGTCTACATCGCGCATGGAGCAGTAATTAAATGGCGTATGGACATAACGGCTCGGGACTCCAAGCACAAGTACCGGAACAACACCTTCTACGAGGCTGATCTTCCCGGCGTTCGTACTTCCGCCTCTTCTGACCGCATCCTGATAAGGGATCCTGTATTCGTCGCCAATCTGGTGAGCCAGATCAATAAACTGATCATTCGAGATATAGCTGAGATCGCGTCTGCGGATCTGTACACCATGCTTTAACTGTCCCTGCATGACTCCTTCTGCAAAGATTCCATCGTCTGAAGGTGAGCCTTCAAATAAAATACAAAGATCCGGTTTCACCGTATGTGTCGTCGCTTCCGCGCCGCGCATCCCAACCTCCTCCTGGGATGCAAACGCTCCAACGACATCAACCGGAAGCTCCTGATCCTTCGCGAGTTCCTGAAGCGTGCCGATAATGCAGGCGCATCCCGCACGATTGTCAAAGGCTTTTCCAAAACAGATATCATGCTCACAGTCATAGTCAAACGTTACCTCCGGCACCGCCGGATCGCCAATATGGATTCCATAGTCCTCCATCACTTCCCGGCGGTCTGACGCTCCCACATCCAGAAAAATCTCTTCAATTGTCTGACTGTCCATAGCCTGTGCCTGCGTTGCAAAATGCACCGGGACTGAGGTCGTGATGCCTCTCACCAGTTTCCCGGAACGTGTCCGAATCAGATAGGAATGCGCCGGCAATGTACTCATATGCATTGATCCCAGCGTTAAAACAGACAGTCTGCCATTCTCCTGAATCGCCTGTATCATCAGGCTGCACTCATCCGTATGCGCGTCCAGCATCACTACCGGCTTCTTTCCCGTATTTCCGGGAAGCTCCGCGTACAGATTGTACATTGCGTCGCTGTGAAGCTTCATCCCGTTCAAATAGCTCGCGGCCGTACAAATCACATCCCGTTCAAAGCCGCTTGGGCCGAACGCGTTTGACAAATCCTCTAAAATCTTTACATCCATCTCATATCTCCTTATAAGCTTTTCTCCAAACTTACACCAGTTACGCAGGTCTGGCATAACCTGGCAGCCTGTAACTGATTCCGGTAAAAGCCATTATACATCAAATACACGAAGGGTCAAGCCTTGCGGCAAGTGCATGGTCAGATTGTTTACAGTAACGTGTGCATAACAATACCCCGCCAGAATCAGCGGGGTATCTATGAAAAACTATGCCTGTTTCTCTTCGTACAGAAAACATGCTACGGAATGATCGTTCCCGATATCCGACAGTGCGGGAGTCTCTTTCATGCAGCGCTCCGTGCAGTGAGGACAGCGCCCGGCCAGCGGACAGCCGATCTGGTCACCGATCGGGCTTGGGATCTCCCCCTTCAGCAGAATGCGCTCCTTTTTCTCAAACGGAGAATCTGGCGGAATGGAAGAAAGCAGCGCCTTTGTGTACGGATGGCAGGGATTCGCGTAAATATCCTCCGCGTCGCAAAGCTCCACGACACGGCCAAGGTACATGATCGCGATCCGGTCACTTACATGCTTTACCACGCTCAGATCATGCGAGATAAAGATATAAGCCAGACCGCGCTCCTTCTGCAGACGGTTAAACAGATTCAGAACCTGTGCCTGAATCGACACATCCAGAGCGGAGACCGGCTCGTCACAGACGATGATCTTCGGACTCATGGACAACGCGCGCGCAATATTGATTCTCTGACGCTGTCCGCCGGAAAACTCATGCGGATAGCGGTTTACATGCTGGATGTCCAGGCCCACCTCATGCATCAGGTCCAGGACAATTTTTTCCCGCTTCGCTTTATCCGGCTCCAGATGGTGTACGATCAGCGGTTCTTTGATCAGCTTTCCGCAGGTCATGCGCGGATCCAGGGAAGAAAAAGGATCCTGGAATACAATCTGAATATCCTTACGCAGATTCTTTAATTCTTCTCCCTGCATCTCAAAGATATTCCTGCCCTCGTACTCCACTACGCCGGAGCTTGGGCTGTGAAGCTGAATCACCGTTCTGCCCAGGGTCGACTTTCCACAGCCGGATTCTCCAATCACGCCAAGCGTTTCTCCCGCATACAGATCAAGAGAGACATCATTCAGAGCATGCAGAAGCTGAGGCTTTCCAAACAGCTTGCTGCTCTTAATTGTAAAATTCTTTGAAAGATTCCGTATACGCAAAATTGGCTTTCCATCACTCATCAATCGCCACCTCATTTCTCTGCAGGGTCTCCACGCCATTCTGACGCAGACAGGCCACAAAGTGGCCGGGAGAAATCTCCACCAGTTCCGGAACCTTTGTTTTGCACTCCTCCGTGCAATAGGGGCACCGATTGTAAAAGTTGCAGCATTTGCCCGTCAGCCTCAGGTCCGGCGGCACCCCCGGAATCGTGCGGAGCATCCCTTTTGTTTCATCCGACAAATGGGGGATCGAATCAAGCAGTCCCCAGGTATAAGGATGCTGCGGGTTGGCGTACAGCTCCTTTACGTCTGCGCTCTCCACCGTTTTACCGGCGTACATCACCATCACCCGGTCGCACATTTCCCAGACCACTCCCAGGTTGTGCGTAATCAGAAGGATTGCCGTGTTCATTTCCCGCTGCAGATCCTTCAGAAGGTCCAGTACCTGCGCCTGTACCGTCACATCCAGTGCCGTTGTAGGTTCATCCGCAATGATGAACTTCGGTTTGCAGCACACGGCCATAGCGATGATCACACGCTGGCACATGCCGCCGGATAACTCATGCGGATAGGAATTCATCCGTTTTTCCGGCTCCGGAATCCCTACTTTCTTCAGCGCCTCTACCGCCATTGAGCGTGCTTCCTGCTTACTCACCTTCTGATGAGAGCAAATCATCTCAATCATCTGGTCGTCCACTTTGAATACCGGATCCAGAGAAGTCATGGGATCCTGGAAGATCGTTGCGATATCACTGCCGCGAAGCGCCACCAGCTCATGCTTATTTAATTTCATCACATCAATCCCGTTGAACCGGATATCACCGCCAACGATCTTACCGGTACGGGCCAGCAGACGGATCACGGAATTGGAGGTGACGCTCTTGCCAGAGCCAGACTCACCCACAATGCCCAGAACCTGTCCCCTGTTCAGCGTAAAACTGACTCCATCCACTGCTTTTGATACGCCGCTCGCCGTATAGAAGTAGGTCTTCAGATCCTGCACGGAAAGCAACGGTTCGTCCTGTACCGGAGCCTGCGATCCATTCATAATAACTCCTCCTCTAATTTCATTCATACCTGGCTTTTTCATCCTGAAACGCCTTCTGAATCTCTTCCAGATAAGCCGGATGCGTTAATATATCCACTGCGGTCATCGCCATGGCCTTCGCAGCATTCGCAATCGTCAGATGACCGGCCGGCCCTCCGACCGCATTCTGAAATTCGATCGTGTGATTTCTCGGAATCGGATCACAGAAAACCTTAATATAGGATTGCAGTGCCGGAACCTCATGGGTCACATTCCCCATATCCGTACTGCCGATATCCACGATGGCTTCCCTGGGAAGGACCTCCTCGCCCAGCTCTGTCAGATTTTCCTCCAGCAGCTTTTCGATGATGGGATTGTTCATAATATTCTCGTACGTCAATCCGTCAATCGTATAAGAGAACGGCGTCCCATATATCTCAGAAAGATGACGGCAGATACCCAGAAACCGGTCCAACAGATTTTTTCTCTGTCTGCTCGAAAACGAACGAATCACAAACTGTGCGGAGGTATGTTCCGGGATATAGTTCGGATCCTGCCCTCCGTCTGTGATCACGCCAAAAATATTTCCCCGCTCGGTGAGCTCCAGACGCATGGCAGCAACCATGTTGAACAGTTCAATCATCGGATTCAGTGCATTGATCCCGCACTCCGGCGTAGCCGCCGCGTGCGTCTTTTTTCCTGTAAAATGAATCGTCAGTGTCGTCTTGGAATACGACCTGTCATGTACGACTGTCTGCGTAGCCGGATGAAACAGCATACCAAAATCCAGTTCGCGGAACGCGCCGTTTTCCAGCATCATGATCTTTCCGCCGCCGCCCTCTTCCGCCGGGCAGCCAAGCACCGTCACTTTTCCGCCGAGCTCATCTGATACACTTTTAATCGCCGTCCCGGCACCCACGGCAATGGCACACATGAGATTATGCCCGCAGGCGTGCCCCATCCCGGGCACCGCGTCAAATTCGCCAAAAATTCCGATATTCGGACCGGGTTTTCCACTATCATAAACCGCTTTCACACTGGTCTCCACCCCGCCTGCCCCGGTTTCCACATGAAACCCCTGTTCCCGCAATGCCGTACTCATGGCTTGGCAGGCGTGAAATTCCTGAAAATTATATTCCGGATGCGACCAGATATCATCCGACAGCGCAATCAGCCGGGGCAGAATCTCATCGACCCTTTGCTGTACACTCAACTTATAATCTGTCATTGCTCTCTCCTACTGCTTCATTTTCGGATCCAGGACATCGCGAAGGCCGTCGCCAAACAGGTTAAAGCCCAGAACCGTCACCAGAATAAATCCGCCCGAAATAAAAGCCAGGTGCGGTGAAGTATTCAGAACGTCCTTTCCGCTGCGCAGAATACTTCCCCAGGAAGCAGTCGGCGTAGAGATGCCAAGTCCCAGAAAGCTCAGTGCAGCCTCCGAAATAATCGCGCCGGCGATTCCCAGTGTCGCGTAAACAATCAGAGGAGAAACGGTATTTGGCAAAATGTGCGTAAACATCATCCGCACTTTGGAAACACCGATCGCCTGCGCCGCATTGCAGTATTCCTCATTTTTGATGATATGAACCTCGCCGCGGATCACACGGGCAAAGGAAGGTACATTCCCGATACCGATCGCCAGAATGACATTAAACATGCCGGATCCGAGAACCGTCATCAGAATAATCGCCATCAGGATGTACGGAAACGCCAGCATACCGTCCATAATACGCATAATTACGGAATCTACCACGCCGCCGCAGAATCCGGCGATCAGCCCCAGCAAAACGCCGATAATACCGGCCACGACCGTACCGCCAAACGCCACAATCAGGGAAACGCGGGCACCATAGAGGCAGCGGGCGAACAGGTCGCGTCCTACTTCATCTGTTCCAAAAATATGGCCGCCCTGTCCGGGCTTCAGATACATATTGAGAATATCAATCTTGTTGGGGTCATATGTACAGAGCAGGGGGGCAAACACTGCCAGGAAAATCATCACCAGCACGATAATCAGTCCGACCATCGCCGTCTTATTCCGGCGCAGCTTTGCCCAGGCACTGTTTGCTTTTCGTTCCCGTTTAAGCAGCGCCTCTGCGGAATCGCTTCCGAGTGCTTCTCCCATCTGGTTGTTTTTCTTTTTCGCCAACATTATTTGCTCCCCCCTTCATAGCTGACTTTGGGGTTAATCAGCATATACACAAGATCTACAGCAAGGTTTACCAGAACGAACACAATCGCAAAAAACAATACCGTCCCCTGGATCAGCGTATAATCCCGGTTCGTAATTGCATTGACAATCATGGTACCCATTCCCGGCCACGCGAAAATATTCTCTGTCAGAATCGCGCCGGTAAAGCAGCTGGCAATCTGCAGACCCAGTACCGTCACAATCGGCGGCAGCGCGTTTTTGAACGCATGCTTCATGATTACGCTGCGCTCTTTGATGCCTCTGGCCCGCAGCGCCTTAATGGAATCGCTGTTGATGGTCTCCAGCATACTGGAACGGGTAATTCTCGCAAAAGTTGCCATGGGAATTGTCGCCAGACAAAGGCAGGGTAAAACCATATGGCGGATCATGTCCAAAAGCTCCGGACCACCCCTGCCGGTAGCCGGAAACCATCCCAGGTCAACAGCGAACACTTTGACAACCATCAGCCCCAGCCAGAAAACAGGCATGGATACCCCGATCAATGCCAGAATCATAAACAGATAATCCAGGATTGAATACTGATGAAGCGCAGAAAACATACCAATGGCAACACCCAGAATCACCGCAATCACCAGTGCTGTCACCGTCAGCTGCAGGGTTTTGGGAATTCTCTCAGCGATCAGCCTCAGTACCGGCTGATTATACATATAAGAGGTTCCAAAATCTCCATGAAGGACATCCAAAATATAATTCACATACTGCTCCCAGACCGGTTTATCCAGACCCAGCTTAATTTCCATGGCTGCAATATCCTCCGCAGACGCCTGCGGTCCCAGAATCGTAGCCGCCGGATTGCCTGGAATCATTCTAGTCAGAATAAAGGTAAATGTGACCACAATAAAAACTGTGGGAATACATTGAAGAATCCTCTTTAAAACCGTTTTTAACATTCTATCACCGCCATAAATTATTTAGGAAGACGTATCGCCCATGATCAACACAAGGCAATCTCGTGTCTGCATCAGCCAGAAATATTTCCTGCGCAATCGGATAGGGGAGTTCTCTCTCCCCTATCCGCCTGCGAAAGCCGGGTGCGGCTTTCGCCGCAAAACTCCCTCCCCGGCTCTGCGCATAAAAGACACAGGGCGTGCGCCAGGCACGCCCTTCTGCAGGAACGCAGACAGCCGCAGGATTATTCTACGGATACATTGTGCTCCTCTGTAACAAAGCGCAGTGTTCCATCCGCTCTCTGTGCAAAATCAGTAACACGGTTGTTCACCGCATAGGTAAGGATCGTCGTCGCGTAATAGGAGCCGGAATAAGCCTCCATCGCAATCTTCATCGCTTCTTTGTAGTATTCCGCACGCTCATCCTGGTCGGTCGCTGCCGCCGCTTTGTCCAGCAGGTCGTCTACTTCCGGATCCGAATAATTCGCGCCATTGCCGTTGGAACCGATGTTATAGGAAGCGAACAGGTTATTCAGGAAGAAATACGGGTCCGGATACCAGGTCCAGCTCATGCCATACACATCCGCTGTGCCGGAAGCCGCATAATCGGAGAAGGTTCCCCACTCGGAGATGTTTACCTCGCAGTCAACACCAACCTCTGCCCAGTATGCCTGAAGCACCGTAGCGAGCGTCTGACGGATCGCTGTATTGGAAACATAGAAGGTGATAGAGAAGCCATCCGGGTAACCAGCCTCTGTCAGCAGCTCCTTCGCGCCTTCCGGATCATACGGAAGAACCAGCTCCTCCAGTTCGGAGTCATATCCCCAGGATCCACGCGGAACCGGCTCATAAGCGCGTACCGCATCGCCATACGGATACAGAGCGGATACCACCGCATCCCAATCCACCGCCATGATCAGTGCTTTACGCACATTGATATCCGCGGTCGGACCGGTCGTGGTATTCAGACGGATATAATCAATCTTCAGCTGCTCCACCTGCATCAGAGAAATATCCTCTGTCCCGGAGGATGTGACTGTATTGGCCGCCTCGCCGGTCAGATCGGTCGCAATGTCCACCTCGCCGGTCAGCACCGCATTCGCGGACTGAGAGGTATCCGTAATAAAGCGGAAGGTCAGCGTATCCAGATTTGGCTCCTTCAGCCAGTATGATTTGTTCGCCGTCAGAGAAGCATACTCGTCCAGCGCAAATTCTGTCATATAGAACGGGCCGGTACCAATCAGATGAAAACCGAAGTCATCGCCCCAGCCTTCGACTTCCTCTTCCGGAACAATCGAGTTGCCTGCATCGGTCAAAGCCGTCATGAATGCGGAATTCGCCGCCGTCAGATGGCAGGTCACTTCCCAGTCACCGGTCGCTTCCGCATAATCCAGCATGGACAGACGGTTGTTATCGGAATACTCCGCGGAACGGTTCAGGGAATAAACAATATCATCCACCGTCATCTGGCGGCCATCCTGATAGGTTCCTGTCTGGAAATACACATCGTCCCGAATCTGGAACACATAGGTCAGACCATCCTCAGACACCTCCCAGCTGGCAGCCAGAGAAGGAACATACTCATCCAGAGAATCATTGTACTCAATCAGACGGTCGCAGACCTCACCAATGATCTGTCCTTCATAGGTACCTGTGTAGTGAATCGGATCCAGCTTGCTGGGGGAGGAAGACAGGGAAACCACCAGATCCTTTGTCCCTTCTGACTCAGCTGACGCCACAGCGCCTGTCAGGCCCGTCATTGCTACAAGTGCGGCGCCTGCCGCCGATCCCCGTAAGAAATCTCTTCTTGATATTCTTTTCGCCATCGTTTTTTCTCCTTTACCTTATAATATTATAGTAAACGACGTAAGTCGTTTTACTTCGCGCCAGACGCGAGGCTGCGCAGGCTGCCATTCCCTGTGCGTCCGTGTGCATCTTATATACTTAACCGTGCTTTTCGAGCCATCGCATGGCACATTGCACGTAGACGGCCGCCATCATCGGCAGGGCATCTTCGTTAAATGTGACACGCGGGTCGTGAACACCGTAGGCATATCCTTCTTCGTCGCTGCCGGTTCCAAACCAGACCAGCATACAGGGGATTTCTGTACTCAGCGCGGAAAAATCCTCCGATCCGGTCATACGCTCGATGTGATAAGAGGTGCCTTCCCCCAGCAGGTTGTCTATGTATCCGGATAATTCCCCGCAAAGCGCATCGTCATTGATCATGGGCGGAATCCCCTCACTGAGGTACTCCACCTCACAGCTCGCGCGATACGTAGCGCTCACGCCGTGGCAGATTTCCTCAAAGCGCCGTCTGGCATAGGCCTTCACATCCATATTCATGGTGCGGATCGTCCCCTTAAGCACCGCGTCATAAGGCATGACATTTGCTGCCTCTCCCGCATGTATGGAACAGATCGTCAGCACAATCATCTCATTGGGACTGACCTCCCGACTGTTGATGGCCTGCGCCGCCAGGATGATGTGGGAAGCCACCAGAATCGGATCTACATTGCGGTGCGGCGCCGCCCCATGTCCGCCCACACCATGTACCGTCACTGTAAAAGAGTCGCAGGAGCCGCATGCATACCCCGGCGTATAACCGGCTGTCCCAAACGGGGCATGTACCACATGCAGGGCCAGCGCCGCATCTGCCTTTGGATTTTCCAGAATACCCCCGCGGATACAGTCCTGCGCACCGGTCATGATCTCTTCCGCCGGCTGAAACAGCAGCTTCACCGTTCCTTTGAGCTCGTCTTCATGCTGTTTGAGATATTTTGCCGCCCCGAGCAGCGATGAGGTGTGAAAATCATGCCCACAGGCATGCATATTCCCGTTTGCAGAAGCGAATGGCAGACCGGTCTTCTCCTCCATGGGCAGCGCATCCATATCCCCGCGGATCAGAAAGCAGCGCTCTCCCTTCCCAACGGTAACGGTAATGCCCGCCTGCCCCACTGTCTCTGGCTCATAGCCATATTCCCGCAGCTTTTCCAGGACATAAGAGCGGGTCTGCTTCAGATCAAAGCCAATCTCCGGACACTGATGCAGATAGCGGCGATGCGCAATCAGCTCTTCTTTTGTTTCCAGCATCGATTCGTAAACATTCATTTCGAACGAATCCTCCGTAAATCTATCAATAAATATGAAAAAACTGACGTCCCAGGTATAAAACCCCTTTCTGCGTCAGCTTCTTTGCCCGTTCCCTATATACCTTCTAATACCTGCAAAACATACGACTATAGTGTGCGTCATTCCGTTTGCCATCAGTCGACCGGATTCACAGTCAAAGCAAAAGTCTGGGGCAAACAAACCGCCAAAAGAGCACCTGTTTGCAGGTTAACTACAACAAAGATAAGTGTAGCAAAAAAAAATGTATAAATGCAAGCTGTTTTTCGAATTTTTTTACAATTTATTTACACGGTTATTACTTTTTTGTTTTGACGTTTTTCCCTTACATGTCACATTTTCCCCTTTGGTTGACTCGAACTTCACAATACGGTATAATCGTGCTATGAATAAATGGTCGAGCTGGAATCAACAGCTCTGATCTCAAAAACTTCCAGAAGGAGGAAAGACTATGTTATTAAATGAAGTTCTGCAGCTGTATGAACTGCTGGATACTCCGGCCGCCTGCGGCAAGACGATTCAGGATCTGCTGCTTGACAAGGGCGCGGATCAGGTGACGGTAACCACCATCAGCGGATCAAAAGGAAAAACCGACTGCATAAAAATTCTCATCAAGGGCTCCCGCGGCAAGACATCCGGCGGCAGCGCCCCCACATTGGGTGTGATCGGACGCCTGGGAGGGCTGGGTGCCCGCCCGGAGGTCATTGGCTTTACCTCTGACGGTGACGGAGCCCTGGCTGCCCTGGCCGTGGCGCTCAAGCTTGCGAAAATGCACGCCAACGGAGATGTTCTTGCGGGAGATGTCATTATTTCCACCCACATCTGCCCCGACGCGCCTACACAGCCCCATTTTCCGGTCCCGTTTATGGATTCGCCGATCAATATGGCAAAGTGCAATGAGATGGACTGCGATGAGGCTATGGACGCCATTGTTTCCATTGATACCACGAAGGGGAACCGCGTCATCAACCTGAACGGCATCGCGATTTCCAATACCGTAAAAGAAGGGTATATCCTGGATGTCAGCAATGACCTGATGGATATTTATACAAGGGTGACCGGCAAGCTTCCTGCCGTCTTTCCTCTGGCACAGCAGGACATCACTCCATATGGGAACCGCCTGCATCACCTGAACAGCATTTTACAGCCCTGTACCGCTTCTGACGCTCCGGTTGTGGGTGTTGCGATTACCACCGAGCAGATGGTGGCCGGGTGCGCGACCGGCGCTTCCCACGCCATGGACGTGGAGGCCGCTGCCCGTTTCGCCCTGGAAGTGGCCAAGGATTACGGAGAAGGCAAGGTCGCGTTCTATAACCCGGAAGAATTCGCGCTGATCACAGAACTGTACGGCTCCATGAAGCAGTTCCAGACCTTTGGAAACGGACCGGTGAACGAAGATGACTGACACCGCCGGCAGCCGACAGGCGGTCCTGGCCGCCATCACCATCGGCCAGGCGCCCAGAACGGATATCACGCATGATATTCTTCCGCTCATGCCGCCCGGCATGACCCTGCGGGAGTACGGTGCGCTGGACGATTATACCCTGGAAGAGATACAGGCACAGTTTTCTCCGCAGCCCGGGGATGAGGTACTGGTTTCCCGTATGCGTGACGGAAGACAGGCGCACTTTGCTGATCGGTACATCATCCCCCTGGTCCAGCAAAAGATCGATCAGGCAGAGGCAGAAGGCGCGGACGCCGTCATTCTGTTCTGTACCGGTTATTTCCCGCCCTTCCGGCACAAGGGACTTTTTCTGGAGCCGCAGCCCCTGCTCCACGCAGTGGCGTCAAAGCTGGCGGATGGGAAAAAAATCGGCCTTCTGGTACCCATGCCTGACCAGGTACAGCAGGGGCGGGAATCCTGGGGCCGCAGCGGCCTTTCTGTAGAAGTCGCCTGTGCCTCCCCTTACCTGGATTTTGAGAAAATCAAAGAGGCTGCCGTCACTTTCCGGGATAAGGATCTCGCCTTCGTATGCGCGGACTGCATGGGATATTCCGCTGAAATGAAGGCTGCGATTCACGATATCACCGGATTGCCGGTTCTTTTGCCCCGGACGCTGGTGATGCGGGTGCTCAGCGAATTATTTACATAATGCTTTTTAAATCTGTATCTCATTTTGTACCAGTTTCAGGAGGTTTTTTATGTATTATATTAACCAGAAAAATTATCCTCATATCTCCTACCCCACTCTGACCGACCTGCCGGAACGGCAGCGGAACACCACAGTCTCCAACGCCGGCTGCGGTCTCTGCTCTGCATCGATGCTGGTTACCAACCTCACCGGATTTGAGTTTTCTCTGGCGGACAGTCTGGAGCTTTCCCTAACCGTGGGGGCAAACCATTCTCCGGGGACGGATATGGACCTGTTTGCCCCATATGTAGCAGAACGGTTTGACCTGGAATTAGAGATGACCGATGACCCGGAAAAGCTGCGCGCCCATATGCGCAAAGGCTACATGGCCATCGCCAACATCACCGGTGACCGGCCGGAGGACAACCACATCGGTCTGTTCTCCCACGGCGGACACTATGTCACGGTGGTCGCCATCGACGAGAGCGGCGAGGAGGTCACCATTCTTGACCCCTCCCAGACGGCGGACAAATTTACAGAAGAGGGCCGCGCCGGCCTGGTCAGAGAAAACGGCTTTTACCTGCACACGACCTTTGATCTTTTAGCGGAAGACTGCAAATACCGCCAGCCGACCAGTTATCCGGACGGAGACTTTAAGGCCTGGCTGGAATACAAGGGTTCTCCCGATTCCGCAAACCGCTTTTTCCTGTTTTCTCCCAGAAACTAAACGCAGGCTTCTACGTTTTCAGCCGGTCTTCGCAGCAGATGCGGGGACCGGTTCTCTATCATTTTTATATTGGAGGTTCCTATGTTTGAAGAAACGACCAGACAATTGATCTCTTTTATTGACCGGAGTCCGTCCTGCTACCACGCGGTGGCAAATTTTGGCTCCATCCTGGAAGGCGCGGGTTTTCAAAGCCTGACAGAGGGAGAAAAATGGACATTAACGCCCGGCGGGAAATATTATGTCCGGCGCAATGAATCCTCTCTCATTGCTTTTGCGCTGCCGATGAGCGAGCCCGGCGGCTTCCAGATCGCCGCGGCGCACAGTGATTCCCCCTCCTTCAAGCTGAAGGAGAACCCGGAAATGGATGCGGAGCACAAATATACCCGGCTCAATGTGGAAAAATACGGCGGTATGCTGATGGCTCCCTGGTTTGACCGACCCCTGTCCATCGCCGGCAAAGCCGTTGTGAAGGATGGCAGCCGGATCGAGAGCCGCCTGGTCAACCTGGACCGGGATCTGGTGCTGATCCCCAACCTGGCCATCCACATGAATCGCTCGGTCAACGAGGGCTACGCCTATGACCCACAGCAGGATCTGCTGCCGCTGTTCGGCGACGCTTCCGCCAAAGGAAAGCTGATGCCCATGATTGCCCGGCAGATTGACTGCGCACCGGAGGACATTCTCGGAACGGATCTTTTCCTTTATAACCGGGTTCCGGGCACGATCTGGGGCGCCAGCGGAGAGTATTTCTCCTGTGCCCGTCTGGACGACCTGCAATGCGCCTGGAGCGCGGTTACCGCCATCTCGAGGGCAACTCCCTCGAAAGCCATCGCCCTTTGCGCCATTTTCGATAACGAAGAGGTGGGAAGCTCCACCAAGCAGGGAGCAGACTCCACGTTCCTGGCCGATGTGACAGAGCGTATCTGTCTGTGCCTGAACAAATCAAGAGAAGACTACTTCACGATGCTGGCGTCCTCTTTTATGATTTCCGCGGACAATGCCCATGCCGTCCATCCCAACAAAGGAGCCTGCGCCGATCCAGTGAACCGCCCCGTCCTAAACGGAGGCATCGTCCTCAAATTCAACGCAAGTCAGAAATACTGCACGGACGCCGTCTCCGCCGCTTTGTTCCGGGAACTCTGCCAGCGGGCCAATGTCCCCTGCCAGAGCTTCTTCAACCGCAGCGACATCGCGGGCGGTTCTACCCTCGGCAACCTGTCCAACCACCATGTCTCGCTCATCACAGCAGACATCGGACTCCCCCAGCTGGCCATGCACTCGCCCTACGAAACTGCGGGAATCAAGGACACCGACTATCTCCTGGACGCGCTGACGGTATTTTATGAGAGCGCGCTGCTGCAGGAAGCGCCGGGGCGCTACGCTATGCTTTAAATCGAACGACCGGAGCGAAGCGCAGACCCGCGTCTGGCGTCTGCCAGAAATATGCCTTGCGCAGCCGTGCGCATAAAAAGAACCCCAGGTCCGCATAGCCCGGGCCGGGGTTCTTTTTATACCTTTTTATTACTTCCATGCGCTGCCGGAGGCAGGCCGCCGTCATCCGCTCACTCTATGCCCAGCATATCACAAAGAGAAAGCACATAGATCTGACCGCAGTTCACGACATCCTCAATATCCACATTCTCGTTATAAGAATGGATGCCCTCAGTATTCGCCGGGCCATACTGGATCGTAGGAATGCCCAGCTTACGGTACTCCCGGGCGTCAGAGGATGCCCACTGATACCCTGGCTCCACTTTGATTCCCCAGATGGCCTCTGCATTCTTCCGGACACACTCCACGATGGTCTCTGTCTCCTCTGTGTAGTTGCCCTCGCTGTTCCAGTGCATCTCCCGTTCAATTCCTGTCTCGCCGCTTTCCTCGATGATCTGGCAAAGCATATCCTCGATTTCCTGATGATCTACCCCGATGGGGAGCCGCACATCCACGGTCGCTTCACAGTAGTCCGGAACCATATTCGGACGGGTTCCCCCGTGAATCACGCCCACATTCGCGGAAACGTGACTGATGACTTCGCCGGAGCCCGGAACGCCGGTCTTTTCTTCTGCCTGGCGCTTCGATACTGCAAGTGCGTGCATCTGGCTCGGCTTATAATGCCCCTCAATCGAGGTCAGCCTGGAGAGCTTATCCAGAATCCTGGACAGCTTCAGGATCGCGTTATCCCCTTTAAATCCAGCCAGGCTTCCATGCGCGGATTCTCCATGTGCTTTCAGAATGACATGAAGGCCGCCCTTTTGCCCGATTTCAATATTGTCACAGGAGGTAGGCTCCGCAATCAGGCAGGCATTGGCACCGTCTGCATAACCATTTTCACACAGCCATTTTGAGCCATATTCTCCTCCGCTCTCCTCGTCCGACACAATGTGCAGACGGATATTTCCCTTCAGCTCCACTCCGGATTCTTTGAGAATGCGCATCGCAAACAGCAGTCCGGCCACTCCGGATTTCATGTCTGACGTGCCGCGGCCAAGAATCCGCTTATCCGTAACCGTTCCGCAGAAGGGATCATAATCCCACTGATTCAGGTCCCCCGCCGGGACTACATCAATATGGCCGTTTAAAATAACACTGAATCCGTCCTCACTCCCCATTTTTGCCAGAACACAGGGAAATTCCGGGTTTACCCCCACCTCTTCACAGGGGATACCGGAGGCCTCCAGATACTGTTTCACAAAATCAACTACCTGTCGCTGGCTCCCGGTAGGATTCTCACTGGGAATCTGTATAATATCAGATACCAGCTGAATCAATTCATCCTTTCTTGCCAGCGCTTCCTCACAAAGTTCTGCACGAGTCATTCCATTTGTCTCCTTCCTGATCACCATTGATTACAGTCCGAGAATTTCCTTCACCGCCGCCGCGATCTCTTCGTCCTGGCAGTTTGCGAAAAAGTATTCCTGGAATTTTTCACCGCTTAAAGCGCCCTTTACCAGCTCCTGATCCAGCTCCTTTAAAATCTCCGTCAGCGGACGGTAGGTAACGGCCTTTACCTGATCCAGAATCTTTTTATTGCGCTGCTCCGGCACCGCGCGCTCCCGCGGATAGCCCTGGCCGCTCTCTTCCACAAAGAGCTTCTCGAAAATGTACTCCAGATTCAGATCGCCGCCCCAGCCAAAGCCTTTCGCAAACGGAATCGCAATCGCGTTGCCATCGTTGATCTGTGCGAAGGTATAAGCGTCCAGCGCATCCTCCACATGTCCGCAGATCACGCCCGGGAAGGAATTGCAGGCAAGCATCGCGCCCTCACCGGTGCCGCAGCCGGTGATCACATAATCCGCCGCTTTGGAATTCAAAAGCACCGCCGCGAGAATACCGATCTGCACGTAAGTCAGCTGGCACGCATCCTCCGCCGTGTACATCCCATAGTTAAACACCTCATATCCCATCGGCTCTACGACCTTCTTCAGGGAATTACAGATCATCGCGTTCTTCGCGCCCTGGCTGTTCTCATTGATTAATGCAATTTTCATTTCGCTCTCTCCTTTTGTTCACCGGGAAACGAATCCATGTCGTTCCCTGTCACTGCTTCCCGCCGGGCAGACTGCTTTCCTTCAAAAGCGCTCCCGGCAGTGGTTTCCGCTCCTCATTTTAGTACATTCCGGATATTCTTGCAATCCTTTTCTTACCGGTTCCACGGCAGCTCCTCATACGAAATCCCATACGGACTGTGATAGTTCGCGAACAGCTGCTTTTTATCCGTGAACTCCTCCGACGACCCGAATTCATTCGACCAGGTCATGTACCAGCACCAGGGGATCTGCTCCTTCACAATCGCGTCCACATCCGGCTGCGTGCCGACCTCCGCCAGCGCGCAGATTTTTTCTGTCGGCGTAATCCGAATCAGCTCCCGGTAGCCGTCCGCCTGCGAATGGTGTTCATGCGCCGGCAAATACGTATCCCGGGAAATAATATCTACCATATCGTCGCCCGGATATCCCTCGGGAAGCACGGAGTTCCATACCCAGATCAGATGATTCAGACCCTTTTTCTCCGTAAAATAACGATACATGAACTGATAAAGCTTTTTCGCCAGCTCCGGTCCCCGGCTGCCCCACCAGAACCATGTCCCATCCGACTCATGGAAGGGTCGCCACAGCACCGGGATGTTTTCCTCCTGGAACCGGCGCAGATGAACTGCCATCAGGTCCAGGTCACGCAGCATCGCCCGATGCTCCTTTGTGCCTTCGACCAGTGCCTTTTCCCCGTCAAAGTCTGTATTTTCCGCATAAAAGCTCTTGTCCCTACCGCCCACCGGAGAATACCAGTGCCAGGTCAGGGTCACGATTCCTTTCTTTCTTCCCCAGTCCAACGCATTCTCGATCGTCCCCAGGTTCTCATAAAGCTCCTTCAGGCAGGCTTCATTGCAGGTATCCCACTGCACATTTCCGGAATAAGCCAGCAGCTCAAATCCGCAGATCGCAGGGAGCTTTCCCGTCACTTCCTTAATATAATGCAGCTCCTTCGGATCCCTGGTCTGCGTGTGCTGCCCAAGAAGGACTCCCTTTCCCGCCACCTCATCCAGATACTTCATCAGTGCTGCCGCCTCCGGCGTCGCGTTCGCGTTGCACGGTGTGCTGATTCGACTCATACGTTTTCTTCTCCTTTCGCTCAATGCCATTCCGCCCGAAAAGAGGTCCCCCGACTCATCTTCCCAAACGGTATCGGATTCATCTTATCATATTATTGTGAAACAGTCCAGAACAGCATCTTTATCTATTGACAGCAGCCTGGAAAGATTTTAAAATGGCTTCATCCAAAGCCCCTGTTACGGGCCGTCCACTATTTGTTCTCTATTCTCCGGCAATTGCTTCGAAGAAATGGAGCGTACATCACCCAAAGAAAGCAGGCAATGCCCCATGGAATCTTTACGCGATAAATTTCAGGCGCTGCGCGAAATGCGCCTTTCCCGCACTCTTTCCCGAACCCGGCTGATCATGGGCGGTTTTCTGATCATCATTCTGATCGGCGCCTGTCTTCTGATGCTGCCCTTCTCTACAAAGAACGGAGAAACGACCACTTTTCTCGGTGCTCTCTTTACAGCGACCTCTTCTACCTGTGTAACCGGCCTGATCGTGTACGACACCTGGTCGCATTGGACGATCTTCGGGCAGCTGGTTCTGCTCATCCTGATTCAGATTGGCGGTCTGGGCTTTATTACGATTGGCACTTTCGCCATGATTCTCCTGGGGAAAAAGATTGGCCTGGCCGGGCGCGAGCTGATCCATGAGAGCCTGAATACGCTGCAGCTGCGCGGCAGCGTGCACCTGGTGCGGCGGATTGTCTGCGGAACACTGATTTTTGAGGGGACGGGGGCTGTCCTCCTCTCCATCCGATTTGTGCCGCAGATGGGGATTGGAAAGGGGATTTATTACGGAATTTTTCATTCTGTTTCCGCCTTCTGCAACGCAGGCTTTGACCTGATGGGCTATCAGGAGCCTTATTCCTCGTTCTGCGCATACGCCTCGGATCCACTGGTAAATATTGTCCTGTGTTCCCTGATTCTGATTGGTGGAATTGGATTTATCGTATGGGAAGATCTGCTGCTCAACCGCTGGCATTGGAAAAAATACAGCCTCCAGACCAATATTGTTCTCACCGCCACAGCCATTCTGACGGTCGGCGGCACGGCATTGTTTCTTATCTCTGAGCGGAACAATCTTTTTCTCGGAATGAGTGCCGGAGAGCGATTCTGGCGCGCCCTGTTTTCAGCTGTCACACCGAGGACAGCGGGGTTCAACACGGTCGACACGGCAGCTCTGACCAATGGCAGCAAAATTCTGACCATGTGCCTGATGTTTATCGGCGGCAGTCCCGGATCGACGGCCGGCGGTGCCAAAACCACGACGATTGTCGTAATTCTGCTGCACATTCGCGCCTATCTGCTGCACAACCAGGATCTCACCGTCTTTGGGCGGCGCCTGGCTCCGGATGCGGTCAAGCGAGCCTGTGTGGTCGTATTTATCAACTATTTCCTGGCGCTTGGCGCAATTCTGATTCTCCTGATCGGACAGGATCTGCCCCTCGCGGATGTTCTTTTTGAAGCCTTTTCTGCGATCGGCACCGTCGGGATGTCCACCGGCGTCACGCGCGAGCTAAACACACTCTCGCGCATTGTCATCATGATACTGATGTTCCTCGGAAGGGTCGGCAGCCTGTCATTTGCCATGTCCTTTACCGAGAAAAAACGCCCCGGAAAGATTCGTTATCCGGAGGCGGAGATCATTGTAGGGTAAAGCGAGAAGACAGTGCAAAATGAGTTAAGGATCTTTCCATGTGTGACAGGCAAAACAGATCTGCCGAACATATGCAGAATTACAGAACATGCCGTTGACCAACTATAAAACATTGAGAAAGTAGAGGAAAAACAAGTATGAAATCCATCTTAATTATCGGACTTGGAGATTTTGGACACTACCTCTGCCGTGATCTGGCAGGATTGAAAAATGATATCATGGTGGTCGACCAGGACGAAACCGCCATCGAAGACTTGCTGGATCTGGTGTCCGACAGCCTGATTGCGGACTGCACCCGTGAAAATGTTCTGAAAAAGATCGGTGTCTCTGATTTTGACATCTGTTTTGTCTGCATCAGTGGCAATTTCCAGAGCAGCCTGGAGATCACCAGCCTGCTGAAAGACCTGGGCGCAAAGTACGTCGTCAGCATGGTGCGCAGCGAGGTACACGCAAAGTTCCTGCTGCGCAACGGGGCGGATGAGGTCATTCACCCCAACCGCGGCGCGGCCATGCGGGCAGCGGTCAAGTACAACAATGATCACATTTTTGACTACATCGACCTGAAGGACGGCTATTCCATCTACGAAATCACGCCTCTGAAAGAATGGGTCGGCCGAACGATTCTCTCGTCCGATATCCGCGCGAGACATGATATGTATATCATCGGCATCATCAGCGCGAACGGGCAGACGAACTTCATGCCGGATCCCCAGACCCTCATCCGCGAGGGCGACCACCTCATGGTTCTCGCGCACCGCGACACGATCGACCGGATGATGCGGAAGCTGCGGTGAAAACGATCGGATAAAGAAACACCCCAGAGGATCACCGGCTCTGGGGTGTATTTCGTTTATATCCGGAATTTCTTCCGCATCTCCTGCATGGTTGCCCTCTTCTGAAAGAGAAACAGCCCTGCCAGAGTCAGAAGGCTGATTCCGACACAGAGAATCGACGCATATGGAATCCGTACAACCCCTGCCAGCATGAGAACCAGCGGGATGAAGCCGAAGGCACAGGCCTGCACCAGATAAAACAGGTATTCCTGCTTCTCCAGGTGCTGGACTTTGGCAATCACGGGGACGGAGCCAAGCACAACCAGCGCCGCCACCGGAATCAGGAAATCGACCGACCAGCCCCGCCATCGGGTGAAGCGATCCCAGAGGACGCCGATCACGGAAATCAGAACCAGCAGCCACATCTCATTTTTCAGCAAATTACGCCGCTTCCGGTAGGCGACGACGACCACCAGCCAGGCGGAGCCAACGCCTGCCGTCACGAACCAGCTCCAGCCGAACTGCCGGCTCATCATCGCATCAATCATGCCGCAAACCACCACTACAGCGATACACAGAAAGGTAAAAACAGAAAAAAGCGTTTTGCTCTCTTTGGATCGTTCTTTTTTGTAACCCGGAAAATCGTTCTCAAGCTCCTGGTAGGGCACCCCGTCTTTTTTGAGGAGCCGCATAAAGTTTCTCTGAATACTGTCTGCCGGAAGCTTGGAGGAAATTCCGATCTCCAGCTTTTCTCCATAGGTGCAGGAGCAAAGCTGCATGGTATCCGTGCTGCAAAAGAGCCGAAAAGTGTCTATGTAGGGAACGTATTCCTCCGGCATACGGATAATGCCGACATTAGAGCAAACAGCAGTGACATTTCTCGACCCCACATTGGCTCCCGCTGCCAGGGCGAACTGCTTGATGCCCAGCGGCACTGCCCGCAGGACGGGATGCTTCTCCAGGCCGACCCAGGCATTCAGCCGTGCGGCCAGCCTTTTTTTGTCCAGCTCCCGCTCAAACTGTCCCTTCACGTGAGCAAGCACATCCGCGAGTGTCGTATCCTCCCGGAACTCATATCCCACTTCAATCCAGCCCCAGAAATTCGCCATCGACTGAGACGGGAAATAATTGCGCAGATTTACCGGCACCATCAGGACAATCGGTCGATGCTGTCTTCGGTTCACCGGCACTTCCTCGTGGATCGCAAAAAGCAGCATCGAAGCGATCAGAACGGTGAGTGACACACCATAGCCCCGTGCTTTCGCCAGCATCTCCCGCACCGGAACTTCGATCTCCGTAATACGCATCTCATCCTGTGCCAGGCGTTCGCCTCTGATCTGTACCGCAAAATGTTTTTTCTCCCGCTCTTTTTCGCCGCGGGCGGAATAATACTGGGAAAAACTGTCCTCCTCCTGATCCCTGCCGGTCACCTCTTCGTCCGGCTCCAGTTCCGGGAAACAAACCTCCGGATGCGCGAAGGTCAGATAATTTTTGACAAGCTCCTGCAGAAAATGCATCGCGCCCGTGCCGTCCGTCAGCGCATGAAACACTTCAAAATTAATCCGGTTTTCATAATACGAAACCTCAAACAACAGCGACTTCTGGTCGCGGATGTACAGATTGCTGCAGGGCGGCTTTTCTTCCGGAATCACTGTCGCGCGGATATCCCGCCGCTCCAGATAAAACCAGAACAGCCCCTTGCGCAACACCGCCTGATACAGAGGATATTTTTCCATCGTCTGATCCAGCGCGCGCTGCAAAAGCTCCGCATCTATCGTCTCATTCAATTGACAGTAAAAACGGAAGACGCGATTGTTACTCTCGCCCGCGGCGGCCGGAAAGGCCAGCCCGGCGTTATCCAGTTTTCTCCACTGGGAATATCCAAATTCTGCCATATCCTCCCCTTATCACTTCACATCCTGATGGAAGCATTCTGAACAGCTGCCACCGATTTTGATTTTGTGTTGCCACTATGTTTTCAATCCTGACCGCGCAGCAAGTGCGTGGTCGGATTGTGACCAGTAACGATTTTATTCTCTTCATGGGCTGCCAATCCCGAACAGGCTGAAATCATCCGTTTTCTTTATTTTCCAGAAAACTGTTAATATAGTCAAAGCTCTCCTGCACATGCCAAAACCGGATTCCGAGCGCAAAAAAGCCGTGCAGCGCATCTGCGATTCGATGCATCTCGACATCGTTCCCGGCTGCCCGCAGGCGTTCCCCGTATGCCTCGCCCTCGTCCCGCAGCGGGTCATACTCTGCCGTCAGTATCAGCGTACGCGGCATATTCTGCAAATCATTCGCCAGAATCGGCGCGAAATAGGGATTCTGCCGATCTTCGGGCACACTCTCATACAAATCCAGGTAGCGCTCCATTTTTTTCGCGGTCAGCAGGTAGCCTTCCCCGTTTTCGCGAACCGACGCAAATGCCGACTCTTCCGTATAGCAGTTGTTCAGCGCCGGATAAATCAGAATCTGCCGCTCAATCTGAAACTCTCCGGTATCCCGCACCATCAGACTTAAGGCCGCCGCCAGATTCCCGCCTGCGCTGTCACCAATCACTGTCAGTCCTCCCGCAGGTACACGCAGTAAGACCGGTCTTGTTCTCTGTAAATTCTTCTGTAAATTTTTCTGCGAAGTCTCATTTGTCACTGACCGCAACGGAATACGACGTGCCCTGGAGGCCGTCGTTTCCGTCTGCTCTTCCTCCGTATCGACAGGGCGCTCCCAGTAAAGCTCTCCTCTGGAGAGTGCCCGCGCCGCTGCGTAACAGTCCCGCAGTCCAGTCGGAAAAGGATGCTCCGGTGCCAGCCGGTATTCCACCGACACGACCAGATGCCCGGTCGCCTGCGCCATACGGGCACAAACCCGGTCGTAATTCTCCACGCTCTCTGTTACCCAGCCGCCACCGTGAAAAAAAAGCAGTGTTGACATTGGGTAACTGGCCGGCCCGGCTGCCGCCTCGTCCCTCTGATCACATGCTTTCTCCATATCTTCCATGACTTCCTCCGACGGAAAATACAGTCGAAGCGGCACTTTATAGTCCCCGTTGCAGGCCTCCGCATCCAGTTTTCTGCAAAAAATCCGTACCGGATCCAGTTTTTTTAAATCAGCCAGCCGTCTCGACGATTCCAGCTCCATATCGCTGTAGGAAAGCGCATGGAGAATCGCTTTCATCGGTTTTGATATCAAAGATTCGTCCTCTCTTCCATTCCGGTTTTATATACGTCTGCACTCCATGTCGAAACAGCAGCTATCCGCCGACAGCTGTTCCTCTCAACATGCCTCCAGACATAAACCTTTACTTCATCGGTTCCGCCAGCAGCTGATCTTCCCAGCGCTGCAGATTCCCCAGAATTTCCATCACCCGCGCATTCGCGTTATCCACCTGCCGAATTGCGTCGTTAATCCTGGACTGCACCATCCAGTCTGCGACCGCGCCGTCAAAAAAGAGATCCGCAAAGCTCAGAAAGCCACCGACTTCTATATTAAAATTCATCGGCACATCGATGTCGCGCAATTCCTTCTTTAATACCTGAAGATAATACTTCGCGTCTTCAATCTGGCGCTGAGCTTTATCCATACGGCCATGCTTAAACATCGTAGTCATCATGCCGCCGCCGAACAAGTCGAGAAGTCCCCAGTTTTTCGCACCCTTCAGCTCCCTCTGCGCATTTTCCAGGCTGTCAAGCGCCCAGTTTGCCACTGTGATCGCCTCTCGGACTTCCTTTAAGGTTTGCTGTGTCGTCATATAGTTCTCCTCATATTCGTCATCTATAAAACATTTCCCACACGAAACTCTTTTCACAAGCTGACGCGGTCTTCCACCGAACCCTGACTATGGCATTCTTTCCTCATTTTCACAAGACCGAACAGCCGTTTTCAAAGATCTCCCTGCAGCCTTGCAAGTGATTTTTCCGTCTCAAATCCATTTGGATAGCGTTTTTTCAGCTTATCAATATTCGCCTGCAATACTGCTTCCAGCGGAAGATCCAGCGCAGTCGCAGCCTCCGCCAGATACCACGCGATGTCGCCCAGTTCCTTTGCCAGATGCTCTTTGTCCAGCTCGTGTCCCTGTGCCAGCCACTTTTTCACAAGATCGATCGCCTCACCGGATTCTCCGCACAGCCCCATCACGCTGTTGATCAGGACGTCCTTGCGGTCCAGCTCCGGATTCAGCGTCGTCATTGCGAGTGTCTGATATTCATTGATGGTCATTTTCCGAATCTCCTTACATATGGTCTGCGTCCCGCTAAGCTATGAATACCGTCCGCCTCACACAAAATCAGTCGGCAATGCCAGAAATGCCTCATACACCTCAGGAAACTTGCGTTTCAGTGAGATCGGCCTCCCATCCGCCCCCCAGAAAACAATGCCCGGTCTTTCCCGTACAGCAGACCGTGTCGTCCCCTTCCCGCACTACCTCGTACTTCAGCGTCAGGCGAATCCCGTCAAATTTTTCAATGGCCGCCCGGATTTTTACCGTCTCGCCAAAATGAACGCTCTTTCCGATCTTTGCCTCGATCGTCAGAACCGGGCTGGCGATCCCCGCCGCTTCCAGCTGATCATAGCCATATCCAATCTCATCAAGAATATGCACGCGGCATTCCTCAAACCAGCGGATAAAATTGGAATGGTGAACGACCTGCATCTGGTCGGTCTCATAATACTGAACCCTGTGAATCCAGGGTGTAATTGTCTGCATCCTGCTATCCTTCTTTCCAATGATCTGTCATGGTTACATTCTCTTTCATTCTAGT
>JAJQCQ010000054.1 GCA_021202635.1 Lachnospiraceae bacterium
CTGATATATAGACAAATGAAATTAGTATATGATAATGGATATGCATCTAGAGAAGAAATAGTAAAAGATGCCGAGATATTGGAACTTGATAAAACACTTGTCGAAGGTTTTTTTGATGACATAAATGAAGAAGATATAGATGAGGATGATGATGTTGAATTAACGAGATACCTCTCTGATGTATGGGAGGATTGATGCATGAAAAGTGTATTACAAAAAATATCGCTCAAACTACTAATTAAACAGCCTGTAATGTTTGATGCAAATATTTTATTTCATTCATTCTATTTGAGGGGGAAGATCAATGTTTCTGGATAATACATTTTTTCTGATGAATAAAAACCGGAAACTCCTGACTTTTCAGGTCTGCCGGTCAGAACTCGGAACAGTGAAGCTCAAGGAAACATCCCGCGAAGATAATTCCCTTTTGCCTGTCGGTTTTTCAGATATTCAGTCGTGGGTGGCGCGCCGACAGGCACCAAAGCACCGGGCACATATTGAGAAGCTCCTCCGTTTGTGCGGATGCTACGACCTGGAGGGATACATTCGTGTGACATATGCGCTTACCTTGAATGATACGTTCTGGGTTTGTCCTGCGGCGTCCGATCTGACCTGGGAACGGGTTTCGCTCTTTCAAAATGATTTTGATGAGACAATTGCACATCTGGCTTTCGAGGGCGGTCTGTACGGAGAAAGCTTTTCGACGACATCTCCTGAGTTTGGAACGAGCGGCTCCTTCGCGAAGTGCTGGATCCGGGAAAATGGTATCATCTATCTGATGAAACAGGGTTCTGAGGGGGAGCGTAATGCAGGACTGGAACCTTATTCCGAAATGTACGCCAGTGAGGTGGCGGAGGCATTCTGCCGAACTTATGTACCGTATCAGACAGAAATGTTTCGGGGCAAGCTGGTTTCCCGGTGTCCGCTTTTTACGGATGAGCATACGGGATTTGTGACAATTCACACTGCCGCCAGAGATATTTTGGATCCGGAGGATATTCTTTCCTATATGGAAACATACGGAGCGGGTGATGATTTTCGGCGCATGATTGTGCTTGACGCGCTGATTATAAACACAGACCGTCACAAGGGAAATTATGGAATGCTTTTTGACACAGACACACTCGAAATTACCGGAATGGCTCCGGTGTTTGACCACAATCAGGCTCTGTTGCCTTATGCGGAGGAGGAAGATTTTCAAGAGATGGATGCCTACTTGTCAGAGCGTCCCACCCGAATCGGAGAGGACTTTAATGAAATCGCGTACGGTGTGCTGACACCGGAGATTCGTGCTGATCTGAAGAATCTGAGCGGTTTTCAATTTAGCAGAAATCGGCTGTACGGCTTATCAGAAGAACGGCTTTCCGTATTAGACCAGCTGGTCAATACACAGATCGACCGGATTCTGCATCGGAAACGTCTGTATATTCGCGGGCTGCGCTGAGGATTTTTGTTTTGTACTACCGGAAATTGTAACGAATCAGAACAGCTGGCTACAGAAAAGAAATTTTGAAGAAAGGGCATATTTTCACTTGAAAAGTTTTGAAGAAAGGGCATATTTTCATTTGGAAAGCTTTGAAGAAAGAGCACATTTCCACCTGAAAAATCTTGAAGAAATGGACAAACCGTGTTATCCTCTCATGTAAAGGGTTTTATTGTTCCAGGCCGCATGAAGATTCAGAACGAGGAGGACAATCCATGTATTTCAAACGGAAAGTTTATGAAAAGCTGCTGGAGTGGAAAGAACGGTACGCGGATAAGTATGCAGTGCTGCTCGAAGGAGCGCGGCGTGTAGGAAAGTCGACGATTGCGGAGCATTTTGCGGCAACGGAGTACAGATCCTATATTCTGATTGATTTTGGGGCGGCTTCACCGGAGATCTGCTCGTGCTTTGATGATATCCATAATCCAGACCTGTTTTTCCTGAGGCTTCAGGCAATTACCGGTATCAGTCTGTATGAGCATGAGTCGGTGCTCATTTTTGATGAAGTGCAGCTGTTTCCTAAGGCGCGGCAGGCGATCAAGCAGCTGGTGAAATATGGAAAATATCACTATATAGAAACAGGATCCCTGATTTCGATAAAAAAGAATGTGAAGAATATTCTGATCCCGTCGGAAGAAATGAGAATACCGGTTTATCCGATGGATTATGAGGAATTCTGCGATGCCGCTGGAGGAAACTATTTTCTTCTGAAGACTCTTTTCGACAGCAAAAAGAGTATTGGCCAGCAGGTTAATCGTACGCTTATGCGCGATGTAAGAAAATATATGGCAGTGGGAGGCATGCCGCAGGCAGTGGAAGCCTACGTTGCCGGAGAAAATTTTGCCATGATTGACCAGGTGAAGCGGCAGATTATCTACCTGTATGAAGAGGATTTTAAAAAGATAGACGCGTCCGGCAGGTTATCAGCGATGTATCATGCCATACCGGCACAGCTTTCAAGAGATTTCAGGCGATATCGCATTTCAACGGCTGTAGGGAAGAAAAAGTCATCGAAAGAAGATCATCTTCTCTACGACCTGATTGACTCAAAGACAGTTCTTCCCTGCTACAATACGAAAGATCCCGGAGTCAGTCTGTCTCTGACCAAAGATCTGGACAGTTTTAAGCTTTATATTGCGGATACCGGATTGTTTGTGACACTATTGTTTATCGACAGACCGGTAACGGAAAATGAACTCTACGCAAAGCTCCTTTCTGACAAGCTTCCTGCGAATCTGGGATATCTGTATGAGAACCTTGTTGCACAGATGCTGACTGCGGCGGGAAGAGAATTGTATTATCATACTTGGGAAAAAGAGGGAAGCTCGCATTACTACGAAATCGATTTTCTGATTTCAAATGGCTCAAAGGTTTCCGCGATAGAAGTAAAATCTTCGGGAACGGGAAAGCATGAATCTCTGATTGGGTTCGCGGAAAAATATGCAAAAAATAGCAGGGACAGTATTATTATTTCACAAAAGGATATAGACCGAAAAGGTGGTCTTATGTATCTGCCGGTTTATCTGACTCCGTTTTTGACCCTGGAAAATATCTCTTAGTAAGGCATTAAAGGAGTCCCTTTTTCCTGCAGAAATAAATGGTTTCAACTTGTAACTCGCATGAATTTTACATCACAACGTTCCTGCTGTCAAGATATGTGACGGAACTTACCTGTTTTTTACTTTTTTAACACAAGATATTTTATTGCATATGCACACAAAAACGAATATACTTTGTTCTGTCAGTGGTCAGATTCGTGGTCAGAATCTGACCACTTTTTTTGTGCGCAGAAGGCAGGTAGTTCGCGGCTTTCGCCGTCTTTGACGGTGGTCCGGATATGGAAATACTTAAGCGCCGTCAGTGGTCAGATTCGTGGTCAAAAGAAAGTTCGAAAAAAAGGAAATGCCTGTAAAACCGGCCACTTTGGGGCGAAGCTCTCTTAATGCCTTACTTAAGGATACCGCTTCCTGATACAAATTCCAGTTACTGGCCGCATGTCGCTCCGCCGCTGCTGCCGGTAAAGGATGTTATGTGTTTTTCAGCCTGCCCGAAACGGACAGGATGGCGAAGCTATGCGTTTTTTCGGAGGTGAGGATGTTGGAAGTTGCGCTGTATGACCATAACCAGTCAGCGTATGACGCTGCCGTGGACTTGATGGGGAAGGTTGGAAAGGCGGCTGTGATCCATCCGACAGGGACTGGGAAGTCATTCATCGGATTCCGGCTCTGTGCAGACCATCCGGAAAAACAAATCCTCTGGCTTTCCCCATCGGAATATATCTTCCGGACGCAGCTGGAGAATCTGCAGGCCGAGACTGGCGGCGAAATGCCGGAGAATATCTGCTTTTGTACTTATGCGAAGTTGATGCTGATGAAGGACGCGGAAATTGCGAAGACGGATCCGGACTATATCATCCTGGATGAGTTCCACCGCTGCGGGGCAAAAATGTGGGGACAGGGGGTGCTGCGGCTTCTATCCGTCTTCCCGGAAGTCCCGGTCCTCGGACTGTCGGCCACCAATATCCGTTATCTGGACAACCAGCGGGATATGGCGGATGAGCTTTTTGACGGGAATATCGCTTCGGAGATGGGCCTCAGTGAGGCGATTGTCCGGGGCATCCTGAATCCGCCCAAATATGTGCTCTCTGTTTATTCCTGGCAGAAAGACCTGGTCAGGTATGAGAGGCGTATCCGGCAGAGCAGGAGCAAGCTGGTCCGGGACGAGTGTGAGAGGTACCTGGAGGAACTGCGCCGCGCCCTGGATATGGCGGATGGGCTGGATGTGATTTTTGATAAGCATATGGCAGACCGGACCGGGAAGTATCTTGTGTTCTGCTCGAGCAAGGAGCATATGGATGAGATGATGCGCCACCTGGAATGGTTTGCGAAGGTCGATGCACACCCGCATGTTTATTCTCTGTATTCCAGCGACCCGGGGGCAGAACGGGCATTTGATGATTTCCGGAACGACCGTGACGACACACACCTGCGGCTCCTTTACTGCATTGATGCGCTGAACGAAGGGGTCCACATCGAAGATATCAGCGGGGTCATCCTCCTGCGGCCGACGGTTTCCCCGATTGTTTATAAGCAGCAAATCGGCAGAGCCTTGTCGGCAAGCAGGAAGAAAAATGCTGTGATCTTCGACATCGTTGCGAATTTAAATTCCCTGTGGAGCATCAGCGAGATCGAAGAGGAGATGCAGCTGGTCACGTCCTACTACCGCAGCCTTGGGGAGGGCGGAATGATTGTAAATGAGCATTTCCGGATTAACGATGAGGTGCATGACTGCCGCATCCTGTTTGAAAAGCTGAACGATACGCTGACCGCTTCCTGGGATCTGATGTATGAACAGGCAGAAGCTTTTTACAGGGAAAACGGAAACCTGGCAGTTCCTTACCGGTATGTTACGGAAGACGGCTACAACCTTGGCAACTGGATTTACAACCAGAGAAAAATCCGGAAAGGAGAGGCAGCCGGTTCACTTTCGGAAGAGCGCATCCGCATGCTGGATTCCATCGGCATGCGCTGGGAAGCAGCAAATGACCGAACTTGGGAAAGATATTATGCGGCGGCCAGGCGGTACCATGAGAAATATGGCGACCTGAACCCGCCGGCAAAGTATGTGGATGAAGAAGGGGTTGCCCTTGGCTCCTGGATTGCAGATATACGTGCCTGTGAAAATGCCGGGGCGCGTCAGAAGTACCTCACCCCGGACCGGATCCGGAAGCTGAATGATCTTGGCATGGTCTGGGATGTCCTGGACTACTACTGGGAACGAAACTATGCGGCTGCTTACCGGTATTATTTGGAAAACCGTAACCTGGATGTCCCGGCCGGATACGTGACCGAAGACGGAATCCGCCTGGGCACATGGATTACCCGCCTCCGTTCCCTGCGCGCCGGAACAGCAAAAGGAACTCCGCCGGATGAAGACCAGGTGAAACGGCTGGATGCGATCGGCATGAACTGGGAAAACCAGTTTGAAAACAAATGGGAAAAAGGATTCCAGGCAGCGTCCGACTATGTAAAAGAATATGGAAACCTGCTTGTCCCGACAAAGTATGTTACAGAAAACGGTCAGCAGCTGGGAGTCTGGATGCATCGACAGCGATATCTATACAAAAAAGGCAGGCTGCCGGCGGAACGGATACAGCGTCTGGAATCGGTCTGCAAAGACTGGCGTATGGGAAAACGGGAGCTTAAGGCATCCACGGATAAAAGAACAGAGCAGGATTGAATATCTGTTCACTTTTTTTACGACGATCCCAGATGCGGTAATACGAACTCCAGTATCAAAAGGAATAAAATCCCATAAAGAAAAAGGTCGGCTTTCCGCATCGGAAGCTGCTTGAAACGAAAGAGAGTGGGTTATGTATCAAATAGAAACAGAAGGCTGGCTCAAGCATTATGATTTTATCCTCCTCGATCTGATCTGCCTTCATATCGCCTTTGTTCTGGCCTTTGCGGCCAGCGGCCAGGGATGGAATCCATATCGGAACGTGTTGTACCGGAACATGTCGGTTTTCCTGACGCTGTCCGATTTGCTGGTCATTTTTTCCATGGACACGCTCAAGGGCGTCCTGAAGCGCGGCAAACACGCGGAATTCCTTTTCACCTCCAGACACATGGCCGTGCTGATGGCGGTCGCGCTCCTGTATCTGTTTCTTTTGCAGCAGGGAGGCGCCTATTCACGGCGGGCTCTGATTTTCACTTTTGTCTTCTACGCGGTCCTGACCTGGACGGTTCGTTTCCTGTGGAAACGCGTATTGGTCAAACACCGGGCGACCGGAGGCGATCGCTCCCTGTTGATTGTCACCTCCTCTGACATCGCAGAAGAGGTGATTGAAAATCTGAAAAAGAATAATTACGCCGGATACACCATCTCCGGGGCGGTGCTGATTGATGACGCAGACACTAATAATAATGAAGAAACTCCTGCGCACAGCGAAGCGGCAGCCGCTGCTGCGGAAAACGAATCCGAACGAAAATCCCACGGAACGCATGTGGCGGGCATCCCGGTCGTGGCCAGCAGCGAAAAGGCAGCGA
>JAJQCQ010000050.1 GCA_021202635.1 Lachnospiraceae bacterium
AATTTAGTCCTTAAATCCGTTTCAGTGAGTCCTGGCTAGGGTGTGACTTGTAACCGCGTTTTTCCCGCTTTTCTCCGCATATCCATGCGATGCTTAACGATTCAAAACAGCACGCCGCCCTCACCTGGCACCTGTCTTTTCATTTTGATGCTGTTCTGATCTTTTGCAATCATTTCACAGCCGTTTTATAAATTCCCGTCTGGCTGCTTCCTGGCGATTGATTTTTCCCAGTTTTTCCGTATATTGACGGGAAATCCAGGCCTTATTGCTTCCATAATAGCTGGCGGCGAGCTTGCGAAACTTCTCCGGGTACAGCATCCGCACAAACAGCAGGCGCCGTTCGGCCCCAGACAGCGTCCGGGTCCGGTCATAAGCTTCCGTCATCCTCATTCCCAGGCGCACATTCCAGTCATGCTTTTCCATTATCTTGCGCATAAAGCGATACAGGTCGTTTACCTGAAAGTCAAACCGGCAATTGTCAAAATTCGTCGTAGCAATCTCATAGCCGCGCATCAGAATATGATGATGGCTGTAATCCCCATGACATACCGTGTCGCTTTGCTCTACCCGCAAGCCCTCCAGACGCTCCTGGCTGACGGCAAGCTGACGCTCCGCCTCCAGTGCCTGTGCGAAATACCGCTCAAAGCTATCCAGAAACGACCGCTCAAACGCACTTTTTCGCGGACGTTCCCGTACAAAGGAACGAATCTTGCGAAGCTGTGCATTCCAGGCGTGCAGTTCCATAAGAGGCGGCTGTGCTGTGTAATTTTTTCGAAAATCCTCCACAGATGGCACGCTGTGCGAAACAGCTTCTTCTGTAAACCTGCCGCCCATCTCTTCCTCACTCGCATTCGGAACACCTGAACCTGTTTTTCGTTCCGAGATACCATCGAAAGGTGCTCCATTCGCTATCGTCTCATCTGAAACTGTCTCCTCTGCTGCCATGCGATCTGCGTCCTTACTGTCTTTTTCTTTCTGAACAGCACCGGATCCCGCAGCGGAAGCCTCCAGGAAACCTGCATCTTCCCTCAGCCGCATCAGTCGGTGCAGGCGCGCCAGATTCTGCACGGCTGCCAGAACCTCCACCTCATTCGACGTATCGCACTCATGACCGGTGTACCATTCTTTTACCACATAGCGATGCTCTTCCCTGTCTTTTGATACCAGGTTCCCTTCCCTGTTCGGGAGGATTTTATCTACATTCCTATATCCGCCATCCCGAACTCTGTCCATCACACAATTCTGAAACAGCGCCCGATTCTCTGAGCCGGAATATTCGCTCAAAATCCTTAAACCCTGAGACGTCTCAAAAATCCAGGAGCCACGTCCTCTCCTCGTGCTGATAACTTCCAGTTCATACTGCTCCAGTACCCTCAATGATCTGTCATTCATACCCCGTCCTCCCTCTCACAGCTCCCGGAATCCGCCCGTGCTTTTTCCGATAAGCTATCTTATGAGATGGTACGGGAAATTATGAAATGTTCTGCCTCGGTGCTTTTCTCTATAAGACAGGGGGATTCGTAACAGTAAAATCACAGAACAATTACGAATTCTCTGTATAGCAGTTCAAAGACCGAAGCGAAACATTAACCCACGAACTGCTGTTATGAACGGTTCCTTTTCTGCAAGTTGTCTGCGAAACAGGTGATCTGGAAGGAAAACATTACATCGTATCATACAGGAAATGAATCTCATCGTAAATCTGTCTGAAATCAACCCTGCATTTTCCATCATAAATCCCCACCGGGACAGAATCTTCGAAACTGTAGATCACGTAAGAATCGCTCTTTTCGAACTCGTAAACAAACACGCGCTTCTGGTCCGGGTCTACGATCCAGTACTCCCGAACACCAGCCCGTTTGTACTTGGTCAGCTTCAGGCTGCGGTCCTTCTTTGATGTGGAGGGAGACAATATCTCCACTACCAAATCCGGCGCACCATAAATTCGCCCGCTACGCAGCTTCCCATAATCACAGACAATCAGCACATCCGGCTGTATCATGGTCTTATCATCACAGTCCAGCTGTACATCCACCGGTGCGGTAAAGGCTCTGCAGGCACCGTGATTTTCCCGGATGTAAGCGTTAAATAATGCCTGAAGGCTATCCCCGATCGCCTGATGAATATACGTCGGAGACGCCATGTCATAAATCACGCCATCAATCAGCTCAAATCTCTGATCCTCCGGCAAAGCCAGGTAATCCTCCAGCGTATATTCCCCCTGATGCTTCGTTACCGCATATTCTGACAATGCTTCCGTAAATATATCGTTTGCTGACGTTTTTTTATTATAATTGTATCCATAATCAGCTGCTGGCGTTTCGCATCTACGGTCATCCTGTGCATCTTTCCAGGGAAAGGTGGTCCAAGCAATCTGCCCGGGCACAAGCTTCCGTCCCGTCTCTTCCTGAAACACCTTCTGCAGAGCCTGTATCGTAGCATAGCGAGGCGATTTCGTAATCCCGCCCAGAACCTTCTGCACCGTACCAACCGGAAGATCCGCCAGGTCCGCAATCTGCTCATAGGAATAGCCGAGTTCCTTCTTTTTCTCTCTCATTTCCTCTATCGTCATAATAAAACCGCCTCTTTTCGTTCCCTGTCCTTCTGAGAACCGCTCAGACCTGCAGCCGCCTGCTCTGGAGGCCATCTTAAACAGCTGCTCTGAACTGTCTTTCTAATTGCAATAATAACGCAGAAGCACTCTCGTGTCAAGTAATTTTATCCATTTTTTATCCACATTTTATCCAATATCTATCCATTCCTGTCCTTCCTCTTCCTGCCGTCCGGATTTCCTGTCATTCTATGTCCCCGCCTCCCGCATCCGCCGCAGAATCCGTTTCTCCGCACGGGAAACCTGAACCTGCGTCATATCAAGTGCCGCAGCGACCTGCACCTGTGTCATATCGTCAAAATAACGCATCCGAATGAGCCGTTCCTCGTCCGGCTCCAGCATCTGCAAAAGCTGCGCCAGAAGCATGCGGTTGAGTAACGCTTCATTATCATCCTTTTCGTCAGGCAGATGATCTCCAAGCAGCACCGACGTCCCATCTCCCTGATAGATTGTCTGGTTCAGCGACTGGACATCGGCCGCGGCATCCATCGCCAGCACCAGCTCTTCCGGACTGATCCTGGCTCTGGAAGCAATCTCATTCAGTGTCGGCTCTGCCCCTGTCTGCTTTTCCAGCGCATCCCTGGCCTGCCATGCCTTCGCAGCAGATTCTTTGAGCAGACGACTCACTTTGATCATGCCATCGTCCCGCAGAAAACGCCGAATCTCACCGACAATCATCGGTACCGCATAGGTCGAAAAGCGGACTTCAAAGGACAAATCAAAATGATCGATGGCTTTGAGCAAACCAATGCAGCCGATCTGCACCAGATCCTCATAATCGCAGTTTCGTCCCAGAAAACGGCGCGCAACGGTAAATACCAGCCCCATATTTTCCTCTGCCAGCTGTTCTCTGGCTTCTTTATCCCCCTCGTGTACTCTCTCGATTAACGCAAGGGTGTGTTCCATCCGTCCGCTCTCCGCCTTTCTGCCGAAGCTGTTTCCAGGTGCGCCGTGTTTTCCCGCGCGATCCGCTTGCTCATACGCACCGTCGTCCCCTTCCCCAGCTTTGAATCCACCTCCAGCGTATCCATAAACGCCTCCATAAACGCAAAGCCCATGCCCGCACGGTCACATTCCGCTCTGGTCGTAAACATCGGCTCCATCGCACGCTTCACATCCGCGATGCCGCAGCCGGTATCACGCACTTCCACCTCCAGCACATTCCCGCAGATACGACAGGTAATTTCAATTTTTTCCACACAGCGCTCTTCCTGTAAACTGCGTAACTGCGTTCTTTTGAAAGGCTCTCCATATGCGTGAATGATCGAATTGGTCACCGCTTCCGATACCGCGGTTTTGACATCCGCCACCTCTTCCAGCGTTGGATTCAGCTGCGTCATAAAAGCCGCGACCGCAACCCGCGCGAAGCTCTCATTACAGGAGCGGCTGTCAAATTCCAGTCTCATTTCATTTTGACACATCATGCTTTCCCCCTATAATCCAGACGGCACTGTTTCATAAATATCCATAATTTTATTGATTCCGGCCAAAGCCAGAAGCCGTTCCATACGCTGGCCGACATTCACAGCCATCACAGTTCCCCCCATAAACCGCATCGTTTTATATCGTCCGATCAGCATCCCCGCGCCCGCGCTGTCCATAAATGTCGTATCCGCAAAATCAAACAGAATACAGCGAATATGCTTTCGCTGCACAAGCCGGTCAATCTGACCACAAAGCTGCTCCGATACATGATGATCGATTTCCGCGGGCAGATGAATGCGCATGACCGTACCCGTAATCGTAAACACAGAATCCATAATGCTGCACACCTCCTAAAGCATCCTGCACTGGCTGGAAAACTTCCATATGCGCCTCTGCACTTAAAACAACAGGAAAAGGAGAGCGTTCTCACGCTCTCCCATACCTCCGGGTTTTTCTTTTGTTCTTCTGGCTCCCGGCGGATAAATCCGCCTGTTTTGCTGCTGCCCGGAACTAATTTATTACGTTTCCGTTGGCGTCGTACTGGTAACCGGTGGTCGGATCCGTCCAGACGACCTCACTGGACGTAGCCGTGCTGTCATCATCATAGATCATGATATCGTCACCCGTATCGGCAGTCGTCGTATCGGTTGTGCCGGCATCGGTCTCGGCTGTGACATCGGTAGCCGCATCCCCCAGCCCGCTTAAATCCAGCGTATTGGTACTTGTGCCATCACCTGAAGACGACGAAGATGAAATATAACCCTCGACCACTGACGCGTTTTCCGGATAGTATTCCACAATCTGATTGAAAACCTCGTCCGCACTGTCCCGGTCCCCCAGGTAATAATAAGCCATGCCCAGATAAAGCAGGGCATTATAGTGATTCGACTGCGTACGGTCCGAATCGGCCTCCACCGCCAGGGCAAGGTTGTCCGCGGCGGTCTGATAGTCTTTCTGGACATAGGCGGTCGTACCCGCATTGTAATATTCGGTAAACAGACTTGCGGACACCGCGCTGCGGATGCTCTCATACAAAGCCAGCGCGTTGTCTTCATAATCGTCCGCGTTCAGAGTCAGAATCTGGTCGGCGGCACTGGATTCATTGCCGCTGATATAAAGATTCGCTACCGCAAGCAGTTCATCATAGCTATCCACTTTGGCAAGTGCCGCGTCGCGCTCATCCTCCGCGTCTGATATCTGCTCCTCATAGCCGTCAATCTCCTCCTGAAGCTCCTCCGCCTGCACCTGCACTGCAGCCAGCTTCGTGTTAGCCTCCGTCACCTGTTTATTTGCAGAATCATTGACAGACTGCCGGTTTGCCGGTACAACCAGAAACCAGACAATCGCTCCGCCAAGCAGGATTCCCAAGGTAATATTGATAAAGGTCGCGATCGTTGAGCTGTCCCGGAACGTCGTCGGCTGAATGATCATTTCATTCCCGCTCAGATAACGCAGTGTGCCGGACACCTGCTCTTCACCGTCCTCTGTCTCTCTCTCGTATTTTCTGTGACGCCGGCCAAGGCCGGTGGTCTTGCCGGTCGCATTCTCAATCTCCTGGAGATAGCGCAGCGTGGTCGTATTTGTCGCGTCAATCTGGACCGCTTTTTTGAGAAGCCTTCGCGACCGTTCATACTCCTGCCGCTTCATATATAAAAGTGCCAGCAGCTGATATGCCTTCACCAGCTTCGGATTGTGACTGATGACCTTTTTCAGCTGAATAATCGCCATATCCTCATTGTCTTCCCGACAGTAAAGGACAGACTGGTTGTATTTGCGTATTGTCTGATTGATCGTATCCAGCCGGTTTTTATTATTCTGCAGCTGATCGATATAATAATCCGCGAGATTGTCCTCTGCCTGGAGATTTTTGCTGATCACCCACTCACAGAGCGCTGAAACGGCCTCCCCCGTCTCATAATAACACAGACCCAGCAGGTTCCGCGCATCGGTGTTCTCTTTGCTGAACTTCAGGCTGCGCTTCAGACAGGTGATCGCTCCCTCCATATCCCTGACACGTGCTTTCTCCAGCCCTTCATTGTACAGAAGATTCGAAATGCGGACAATTCGCTTCAATATCGTAACATCGGCTCCGCAGCCCGTACAGTAATCCGTCGCGCCGAGAGGAGTATTGCAATAAATACATTTCATCGGCTGCCCTGCTTTCTGTTTTTCTTCTCTTCCCTGAGCATTTCTTTCAAAATGTCACTCATGTCCGTCAGATCCCGGCTGTAAATCGCGTCCTCCGCCTCATTGACATCCATGCTGGTATGAAATTTTTTCAGTTCTTCCTCATAATTAATCATTTGTACTCTCCTAGTATAATAATGATGTAGTCGATAAGGACTACTGGTTAACAGTTACAAA
>JAJQCQ010000101.1 GCA_021202635.1 Lachnospiraceae bacterium
ACATCCGGGCAGATGGGAGAGATGACGACAATAGCGGTGAAAACAGATTCACGGACAATGACAGATAGATGGGAGTGGATATTGTGCAGGAAATAAAATATCAGGGATGGGTGGACAACAGATGAGATGCGCAAATTATGTGAGATGTTCTTACAGGAAGCTCATGGTTGATTCCATCAGAGGAAAAGAAAATAAAAAGTGTTGGTGCATGCCTGAAGCTGTCGAAAATCTTCTGTTTCGATGGTTGCGGGCTTTTTTTGTTGAAAAAATGCCATTGCTATGTGTTGCTGATTGTACATTGATTTTTATTTGTCTGTGGAAGAGTGGATGAATTTATGATAGTATTGCATCACGAATGAAGCAGGACATTTATGAGGAAGGACTGTTGCTGTTCTGGCAGGAACAGAAGACAGAATGAATTATGGCTAATGAAAACGGAGAGTGGATTATGTACGGAATGGACTGGAACGATCCCATGCGGATTCGCAGCTGGCGTGATTTGATCAGCTGGATCAATGAAATTGGTTTTCTCCCGCTGTTCAAGAATGAGATCGAAGGCTTTTCGGTAGAAGAGCATACCTCGAATCTGTTTTGGTGGACGGGTGATCCGGAGCAGGACCCGTGGGAGTGGCGGGAACTGATTGCCCGGAGTCATGAAGTCGCGTATGGAAAGTTTTTCGGAAAAAAGTCGGCCTTCGTCAGTCTGGAATGGTTTCCGGTCTTTGCGAATTACCGCAGAGATGGCTATGATTTCGATGCCAGATGGGATGATGAACTGGCCAATATCCGCAGTAAGAAGATCATGGACTGCTTTGAGGATCAGGATGAATATATTGGTCTGGAACTGAAAAGACGTGCTGGCTTCGGCGAAGGTGGGGAAAAGAACTTCAACGGGATTCTGACGGACCTTCAGATGCGGACTTACTTGGTGATCAAAGACTTTCGCCGCAAGGTAAACAAGCGAGGTGGAGAATATGGAATGCCAGTATGTGTTTATTCAAAGCCAGAAGACTTGTGGGGTTATGACATGGTGACCGCGAATTATAAGGAAGAACCGGAAGACAGTCGGAAAAGAATTTTTGATCATTTAAGCCATAGCTATCCATTTGCAACGGAAGAGCAGTTGAAGAAGCTTTTGAAATAGAATCGCGTATTTTTGCGTATGAAAGAGGATGATTTTTATGGGAATGGATGAAACGAATAAGACAGAAAATAACCAGGTGCAGCTTGAAGCTTCTTTTGGAATGGCTCTTGTAGATGCGTTGCCGGTCATATGTTTCAGCATCTCAATAGCTATGATTGCGTTAATGTATGATTCAGCAGTATTTTTGATCGGCGCACTGTTGTGCATCATAGCTGGCCTTGGAAAAGTCCTGTGGAAATTAATACTGGCTGCTGCACATAAGGATATTCAACTGTTATACAGGCAGTTTCATTATCTGATGCCGGTCGGTTTTGTACTGATTCTTCTTTCCCTGATTATCAGCCGTCCGTCCTTGTCAGAACTGTGGAAAAACATCTCTTCATTTCCGTGCAATATCCTGTTTCTGTTAGCTATAGTCGGATTTGCTGTGATGGGAATTCTTGGTGCAGCAGCGGAGAGCCATGCCATGAAAAATTGTGCTTCGCACAATGACATGGCCTACGTCCTCGATTCGCAGAGCGAATCGGGACAGGAAATGGATTCCACCAGTAAACGAGCAAACTGGATCGAGCAGCTGGTAAACCTGGCAGCGCAGCTTTGTATTTTGTTTGGTGTGCTGATGATCTGGTACGCGAGCGATTACTACAGGGCTGATGCGGAAGTCACAGAGTATCTGGAAAGCAGCGGTAGTGTAGAGGTAATCGAGATAGACAATGGACTCTTTTTTGACGGCGCAGGAGAGGACAGCGCGATTATTTTCTATCCGGGAGCAAAGGTTGAATATACGGCATATGCACCGCTGATGATGAAGCTGGCGAAAAATGGCGTGGACTGCTTTTTACTCGAGATGCCTTACAACATGGCTATTTTCGGTATCAACAGAGCCGATGACGTGATGGAAGAGTATGATTATGAGCATTGGTATATCTCTGGTCATTCTCTTGGAGGCGCAATGGCGGCGTCCTATGCGGCTGGAAATACAGACAAGCTGGATGGCGTTATCCTGTTGGCTGCCTACGCGACAAAAGACCTGGGAGATCTTGCGGTGCTTTCCATTTACGGCAGCAATGATGGTGTCCTGAGTATGGAAAAGGTCGAAGCTGGAAGAGAGTATTCGACAAATTACACCGAAATATGTATAGAGGGTGGCTGTCATGCATGGTTCGGCCTCTATGGAGCGCAGGCTGGGGATGGAACCGCTTCGATTTCCAGAGAGGAACAGTGGCAGCAGACCGTGGATGCGGTGTTGGAAGTGGTTGGATGAATAAATGTAGTATAAGCATTTGATGAATGAGAGGACGCGGTCATGGCGAAAGGTTCAAACCAGAAATTGAAGATTATGTATCTGATGAAGATTCTGCTTGAGCAGACGGATGAGACACATTCAATCAGTATGCCGGAGATTATTTCTGCTCTGGAACAGTACGGAATCACTGCTGAGAGGAAGAGCATTTATAACGATATGGAGAGTCTGCGCCAGTTTGGTATGGACATCATTGGGGAGCAGCGTGACAGGACGTATTACTACCATGTGGGGAAACGCCAGTTTGAATTGGCTGAATTTTTTATTGCACAGCACGCGACCGGATGCTGTTGCCGCGGATGCCTGGAGAAATGGCACCGGATTCCGAAAGGGATAGAGCTGACAGGGAAACAGCAGGAATATGTTGTAAATGTTTTAATGGCGTGGATTGAGAGACAAATGCAAGCAAATGAAGGGAGTCAAAACCAGATATGATACAGCCGATTATGAAAGACGTAATTTTCCTGTCGCAGAAAGCGGAACCAGCAACTTTGGAAGATAAACAGATTGCCGTGGATCTGCTCGATACATTGAAAGCGCATGAAGGAGAATGTGTTGGGATGGCTGCCAATATGATTGGAGTGAATAAAGCAATCATAGTGGTAAATATCGGCTTCATGAATCTGATCATGTATAATCCGGAGATAGTTATGAAAGCCAATCCCTTTCAGACGGAGGAAGGCTGCCTTTCGCTTGCAGGTGTCAGAAAGTGTACGCGATACAAAGAGATTGAGGTTCGATACCAGGATATCAATTTTAAACAGCAGTGTCAGAAATTCAGTGGGTGGACGGCGCAGATCATTCAGCATGAGGTCGATCATCTGCATGGTCAGATTATCTAACTGTTTCTGTTGCAATGAAAAAACAGGGCGGTTGAGAACCGTACTTTGGAGTCTGGAGGCGAGATATGTTTCGATTTGTATCAACTGATTTTGATAACCATCCGGAGGAAGTCCTTTATCTGGAAAAGATCGCGAGTCAGACGATTGTGGAGGGACTTCGGGCGTGCTACCAGCTGAAAGCAGATGATAACTGTTTCTGGATGATGATAGAACCTTATTTTCCAGAGAACTTTTTCTCCGGTTTTGCTCAATATGTAGGAATGAAAGATGATACGGCAGCGGGCATAACATTTATCAGAGAAAAAGTGCGCCGCTATATGTCCGTGATTTGCAAAGCAAATCATGGACGCAGGCCGAGCCATTGCGCGTCAGCGCAATTTGGAATGGCGAGGCTCACCGCTTATCGAGAAGATGGAAGATAAGGAGAAAGTCTACACCTTCGATGTTTTCGAGGAGCTTTTGTTTGCGATATCCATAATGTCAGCTAAGGATGAAGTGGATTTCCGCAGAGAGGTTGGATATAAAAAGAAAAATCCGTATATCAACCGGAAACAAGCGATGGCTGTTGTAAACGAATTGATGGCGCGCTTTGGCTATTCCGATCGGGAGGCAAAGCAGGCGGCGAATGAAGTCCTGCGGTTTGATAAGATGCTGCTAAGTGATGACGAAGATGATAATCTGTTTTTCTGGGACGATGATTATGCTTTTTTCTTCGAAAA
Organism: Lachnospiraceae bacterium; assembly: GCA_021202635.1. Lineage (GTDB taxonomy): Bacteria > Bacillota > Clostridia > Lachnospirales > Lachnospiraceae > Choladousia. Next base: position 4,009 of record JAJQCQ010000101.1, read on the forward strand.
AGGTTTTATTGAGGGGATCAACAGACTGAAAAGCTTGCCGGCAGCAGCGGCTAACGCGTAGCGTTTTTAAATGGCCGCTGCAAGCTGCCGCCGAACAAAGTGAGGGGGCGTTACCTTGGAACAGGCCGGATATGGGTATGACTATACGTGTGATATCTTCAGGGATATTGGTCTGAAACCACCGCTTCTCCTGTTGGGTACGAAAGAGGCAAACCGGATTGCGAATGAAGTGTCGGCGAAAAGGGCGATGGAAATGATGAATAAACTTGGTTCGAAGCTGCTTGGAACGGATGGGCAGGACTTGCATCTTCCGGATGATTTAGGGGATGAAGATCTGCCGTTCAGCTGAGATTTATATATGGCTTTATTGAGGAAAGCGTGATTAATACCTGCGAAGGCAGGTAGAACAGCCACATTCCTATGTAACAGGTCTCATACAAAGCAGTCGGAACCAGTGAAGGCACATTATATGCTCCGACACAGATGTCGCAGCAAGCGAATAGGGTTAGACCGATTGCAAATAATGTATTTTTCCTGCCTGCCCAGGCTGAAATTGTGTTCAGAATAAGCTGCGTAAAATACAATGCCGCCAACAGGTTAATGGGGTTTATGAAACCTGCCATATACAGGATTATGAATACGAACACAGGTGACAGGATGCGTGCTACTGCGAAATAAGGACTTTTCAACTGATGTAGCCGGACTGCGTAGATCATCTGTATGAAGAAAAACAGAAGCAAGCCAAATAAGTAATACTGATCAAGAACAAGCAGGAACAGGTCAGCCAATGCCGTAAGTGTCAGGGCAGCCGGAACCAGCTTGTCCTTGTTCTGGTAGGACAATGAAAAGAAGCAACAGAGCAGAATACCGGCATATTTCCATCCAATGCTTGCCTGATATTGGCCAATCAGATCCAGTGACAAAATACTACGTATAAAAAACTTTCTATAGCTAAAAAGAGCTTTATTTTTCGTTCCGCCATTATCCTGTCACTCCAATGAAAGAATATCACAAATGAGAGTATAATGATCCAGAGATAGGAAATATAGATTTCTCCGAATTGTTATTTGTCATATCGCAGAAAATCATTTTCGTGTTCCAGATGCCGGAAGCGGTATCCCTGGGAAATCAGCGTATCATTTTTCAGAGCAACCATGTTGATATCGGAATTCATAATGCTGGCAATCCGCTGAATGTCATATCCGCTTTCGATGTAATCAAGAATTTCCTCGTCCGGCAGGGAAATCTGGGAGGCGAAAATATTGGCCTCATACTCCATACGATTGATGCTCATGTCAAAAATATTAAACTCCTGAAAGCCTCCGGTGGCGATGGCGGTATCCCTGTGCAGTTGGTCATGCCATTGTTATGTCGTAACGGGAAGGGAGGTGAATCCCGTATGAAGAAACCTTCCTGCCCTGATGAAATGACAATCCGGCATCAGTTTGATTGTTTGTGTCAGATGGCTCTTAAAGGAGAAGCTGTAAACTATTACAAACATATGGCATTTCTAAACGATCATGAAGTTATGTTTTCGGAACTTTCTGAAGCTGAGCAGCAACAAATGACGCATTTTGACACTTATGATGAGGAAAATATTCATTTCCCTGTTCTTGGTTATGATATTGAGGTCAAAGATATGCTGCTGGCCGTTTGATTACCGGACAGCAGATTATGTGCAATAGAAGAACATTGACAGTTGCATAGTTCAATAATAACTGACATGACATACCATGTGGGGAGCACGAGGAAGAGGCCGCAATAGTTTTTGATTTCAGACAAATGCGAAAGTAAAAAGCTGCGGAAAAACCCTGCCCGGAAATTGGTCGGCAGACCAGTGATGCGATGAGCCACATGGAGTGAGATACATCTGCAGGTCGTGGAACACCTGTAGCCGGCATCCCTACGAACTGCCGGAGCCTGATTGCTGTGTGGCTTTTGGGTTATGGTCGGAAGTATGCATTCCGACAGGTTATTATTCCCTTCCTGAAACAGGAAAATGATTCGGGGTGTCGAGGATAAATAGAATCAAAATAGCCTCTCTCTTATTTGACGGCGAGGTACCCTGGTGAATCCAGGGCAGCCTTGCCGTTCCCTGGGTTATAAGGAAATTGCGTTATGCAGACGAAGTAGAAAAAAATCATAAAGAATTACGTATATTGGATAAGCTGTAACCAATATGTTTTACCAATAGTTTAGGTGCAATTTGTGAGGGGGGAAGATGTGTTTGAAAAGAGAACAATCCGAAGCGATATGCTATACAGTTGAGCGGGAGTTTCTTGCGAAATTTTCAGCAAAGGAACTGATTGAGCGTATTATAAAGATTCATTTACAAAATAAAAAATTACAGGAACCGGCATAAGTCAGCATAAACTTCAAAGCGGTAATGGAAATCAAAGAGTAGTAGCACATGATTGCAGGGATTTATCTTTTGCAGTAGAATAAAACCGGGATAGCGGTTGAAAGGCAGATAAACATGAAAAAAGCGATGCTTTTCTACGTGGCTGAATATATTCGATTATCCAGGGAGGATGGTGATAAGGCAGAAAGCGACAGTATAGGGAATCAGAGGAAGCTAATTGCGGATTTTTTGAAAGGAAAAGATGAATTTGTTATATATGACGAATATGTCGATGACGGCTTTTCCGGCACGAATTTCCGCCGCCCGGCTTTTACCAGAATGATGGAAGATATTGAGTCTGGCAAAGTGAATTGTGTGGTCGTTAAGGATTTATCCAGATTTGGTCGGGATTACATAGATACTGGTAAGTATCTGGAGCGATATTTTCCAGACAATGATGTGCGTTTCATTTCTATCACGGATAACATTGACAGCCTGAAGCAGGCGTATGATATGCTTCTTCCGATTAAGAACATTTTCAATGAACAGTATGCCAGGGACATTTCCAGGAAGGTTCATTCGTCAATGAAGACCAAGCAGAGAGCGGGAGAGTTTATTGGTGCTTTTGCCTGTTACGGATACAAAAAATCTCCATCAGACAAGAATAAACTGATCGTTGATGAATACGCAGCAGAGGTGGTTCGCAAGGTTTTTTCACTGTATATTGGCGGATGTGGAAAAAACAGTATCGCCAAGACTCTTAATGCGGAAGGAATTATTTGTCCATCCGCCTATAAGAAGCGCAATGGTGAGAATTATCGGAATATGAACCGGCTGGAGAGTACAGAATACTGGACCTATTCTACGATTAATCGTATGCTGCAGAATGAAATGTACATTGGAAATATGGTTCAGGGCACAAGGGCACAGCGCATGAGAGGCAAACAACGTATGCTGGATAAGGATGAGTGGATTATTGTCAGAAACACACATGAAGCCATTATAGACGAGGATACATGGAAGAAGGCACAGAGCCTGCTCAAACGGCGGACAAGGAATATTGATCTGAACCAGAATATGAGTATTTTTGCCGGATTTTTAAAATGTGGTGATTGCGGCAGAGCATTGGTAAAGAAGATTGATCCGCCGGGACACGGAGATGGCATTATCCACTATTACTGTGGCACTTATGTGCGTTCGGGAAGACAATTCTGTTCCAGACATGCAATTCCTTATACGACTTTGGAAACAATTATTCTGGAAGACTTGAGGACAATCATTCAGAGCATTGATAATCTTCGGGAGATCATAGAACAGAATAAGGCAGAGACTGCTGCAGGGGCCCGCTTGACAGAAGCTGAAAAAATACGACTGTCTGCGGAACTGGAGCGTGTCAGAAAACTAAAAAAGTCTGTTTATGAAGATTACCGCGGGGAACTGATTTCCAGGGAAGAATATGTTACGTATCGGAAAGATTATCTGGAAAGGGAAGAACTTCTGACAAAACAACTGGAAACATTGGAAGCCAAACAAAAGGATCAGACCGATGAGGATGTTTTTAAGACTCCCTGGATCAGGCGTCTGCTGGAAATCAAGAGTATTGAAAAACTGGACAGAGATATTGTGGTAGAGATGATTGATGAAATCAGAGTTTTTGAAAATCACAAAATCAAAATCGTTTACAATTTTTCGAATGAACTGGAAAGCCTTTTTCAGACAGCGTATACGGAAGAAAAAAACGTAAGTTAGTCTTGCGCTGACATTTTGCCGCAGAGGAAGCGTCAGACGGAACGTCTGTATGATATTGGTTTTGGGCAATAAGAACAGCGAATTTGGCGCAAGTTACCACCGCTCCATGGAGGCGACGACCCGGGTATGATCGGCGAGAGCGGCGTCAGTGAAAAGGTGCTGAACCTGGTTTACGCCCAGAAGCTTGCCGCGCTTCTTGAAGCAGAAGGATATGGAGTCGTGATGACGCGCACGACCGAAGAGGGTCTGTATGACGCAGATGCGTCAAATAAAAAAGCGCAGGATATGCAGCGGCGTGTGGCAATCATTGAAGAGGAAGCGCCGGTTCTGACCGTGAGTATCCATCAGAACAGTTATCCGGAGGATTCTTCTGTCCGGGGACCGCAGGTGTTTTATTACGAACAGTCAGTGGAAGGGGAAAAACTGGCCACGGCAATTCAGGACAGACTGAATGAGGAACTGGAGATTGAGCGGCCGCGTATACAGAAAGGAAATACGACTTACTACATATTAAAAAGGTCGGTCAGCACAACGGTAATCGTGGAATGTGGTTTTCTGACAAATCCGGCAGAGGAAGTGCTGCTGCAGGAGGAGACCTATCAGGATCGGGTGGCGCAGGCGATCTGCGATGGGATCCTGGATTATCTGCGTTCGGCTCTTCTTTCAGAAAGGGCAGGGTAAAAACCCTGCCCTTTCGTGCAGGTACACAGGCCTGACAGCTTGAATCAAAGCTTAATATTCTTAAGCAATGACGCAAAGGATGTAGTCGCCGCTTCTGCTTTTGGCATTTTGTAGGTTTCTTCTTCGACTTCCTGTGCCGGTGCGTCTTCGAGTGCTTTCATGCTGAGGCTGATCTTGCCGTCTTTGATGGCGATGACTTTGACCTTGACCTTCTGGCCTTCTTTGAGTACCACGCCGGGATGCTTGATGCGCTGCTGGCTGATCTGTGAGACGTGGAGCAGGCCGCTCATGCCCTTGCCCAGGTTGATGAAAGCGCCGTAATCTTTGATGGTCTCTACGGTGCCCTCGGTTACAAGGCCGATCTCTACGTTGGAAATGCGCTGTTTGCGCTCTTCCTGCTCTTTTTCACGGAGAATATCGCGGGCGGAGAGAACGAGCCGCTTGTTTTCCGGCTCGGCGGTGATGACACGGACTTCAATCTCGCGGCCAACGTATTCGTCGAGGTTCTCGACATAGGTGAGGGAAAGCTTGGAGGCTGGAATAAATCCGCGGATGCCTTCTACGTAGGCTGTTACGCCGCTCTTGACTGCTTCGCTGATCTTTACGGTGATGTTGGACTGGTCTTTCTCAAGCTGCTGCAGGCGTTCCCATCCGAGTACGGCAGCGGCTGCTTTCAGGGAGAGCTGGATGCGTCCCTGTGCGTTGTCGCGGCGGATGACGGTGGCGGAGATTTCCTGGCCGACTTCGAAATCGCGGAATGAGAAGCTGGGGTCATCGCTTGCGTCTTCCAGACGAACGACGCCGTCCGTGTAGATGCCGAGATCGACGGTCAGCTCTTCGTCGGAAATGCCGATCACGGTGCCTTTGAGGATGTCTCCTTCGTGGATGGGCTTCATGGAGGCGGTGATGGCGTCATCGTAGTCCGCCATGGTCTCGGTCGGAGCTTCCGGTGCGGATGTCTCTGCGCTGGCGGCAGTGTCTTCTGTCGGTGCAGCAGTGGCTTCTGCTGCTTCGGCCGCGGCTTCTGCCGTTTCTGCCGCTTCGGTCGCGGCTTCTGCTGTTTCGGCTACGTCAGATGTGGCTCCTGCTGCCTCAGCTGCACCGGTGGGTTCCGTTTCTGAGACTGTCTCATTGGTTTCCTGTGCGATTACTCTTTCTTCTTCATTCATGGCTTTACGTCCTTTCCTTACGTGTGTGCACGGCTCTGCCGGGCACCTGATATTTCCTATTCTAACACAGGTTTTTCGTTTTGAACACTGAAAAAAGGCGGGTTTTACAAATAATTTTCACCATTTCGTATAAAAAGAGTTTCAAAAAATGGCTTATAGTGATATACTGTTTGAAAGAAGGAGACAGAAGATGATTACAGTTTTGGAAGATATGCGTGACGGCGTCTGTGAGGACGGAATCTGCCGCGCTGGTGAGGTTTTGCGCCGGGGCGGTCTGGTGGCGTTTCCGACGGAGACGGTATATGGACTGGGCGCGGATGCGCTGGATGCGGGGGCTTCGGCGAAGATTTATCAGGCGAAGGGACGGCCGTCGGACAATCCGCTGATTGTACATATTGCCGACTGGGAAGCAATAGAAAGGATTACGGTGGACCGCCCTGCGCAGGCGAAGCTTCTCTCTGATGCGTTTTGGCCGGGGCCGCTGACGATGATTTTGAGAAAGTCTGCCGCGGTGCCTTACGCGACGACTGGCGGCCTGGATACGGTGGCGGTGCGTATGCCGGACAACCCGATTGCGCTTGCGCTGATCCGGGCGGGAGGCGGATACATTGCCGCTCCGAGCGCGAATACCTCCGGCAGGCCGAGTCCGACGATGGCGCAGCATGTGGCAGAGGATATGGATGGTGTGATTGATATGATTATTGACGGCGGCCCGGTTTCGATCGGACTGGAGTCTACGATCCTTGATCTGACGGAGGAGACGCCGACGATCCTGCGCCCGGGGTTTATCAGTCAGGAGATGCTGCGGGAGGTGATCGGTCCGGTAGAGATGGATCGGGGACTGCTCGCGGCGGATTCTTCCGTTCGGCCGAAGGCGCCGGGGATGAAGTACCGCCATTATGCGCCGAGGGCGCCGCTTTTTATTGTGGAGGGCGACCGGGAGAAGGTGCAGGAGAAGATCAATGCTCTGACGACTTTGGAGCGCGAGAGCGGGCGGATGCCCGGCGTGATCGCGACGGATGAGACGTCCGGCAGCTATGCGCATGCGATTGTGGAGTCGATCGGTTCCCGCGCGGACGAGCGTTCAATCGCAAGGCATCTATATGCGATCCTGCGGGAGTTTGACCGGCTGGAGGTGTCGGTGATTTATTCGGAATCATTCGAGACGCCGCAGATGGGACCGGCGATTATGAACCGCCTGATGAAAGCAGCAGGCCACCAGGTGATATGTGTATAACAGTTCAGAACAGCAGCAAAATGAAAAGACAGGTGCTAAGATGCGCAGGCAGGAGGTGAATACAGTGAAGAAATACGATCGGCTGATCTTTGTGAGCACGGGAGATACTTCGGTCGGTCCGATGGCGGAGGCGATCATGCAGAGTAAGTATCTGCTGGATGAGCTGGATGTGACATCGAAGGGTCTGGTCGTGTTGTTTCCGGAGCCGATTAATCCAAAGGCGGAGGCGGTGCTGGTGAGCAATGGACTGACAATGAAGCATCACATGAGTGATCCGCTGGTTCGGGAGGATTTTGACGACCGAACGCTGATTCTGACGTTTGATGATGAGGTTCGGGATAAAACGCTGGAAACCTTCCGGCCGGAACGGGAAGACCTGGTGCAGGTGCTTTTCCGGTTTGTGGACTGGCCGGAGAGCCTGCCGAATCCTTATGGAGGCACACTTGCGGATTATGGGCAGTGTTTTGAAATACTGCAATATATGATCAAAAAATTAGTCATACAATTAAATGAGGAGGAATTATTATGTTAGCAATCGGATGTGATCAGGCGGGATACGAGTTGAAGCAGGAGATTCTGAAATATCTGGAGGAGAAGGGGATTGCGTATAAGGACTGCGGTACGTATTCGGCGGACGCGGTAGATTATCCTGTCTACGCAAAGGCTGTGGTGAAGGAGATTCTTTCGGGTGATGCTGAGAAGGGAATCCTGATTTGCGGGACAGGTATTGGTATGTCGATGACAGCGAACCGTTATAAGGGCATCCGCGCGGCGCTTTGCGGCGACTGCTTCAGCGCGGAGGCGACGCGTCTGCACAATGACGCAAATGTTCTGTGCATGGGGGCGCGTGTGACGGGGCCGGGACTGGCGGTAAAGATTACGGAGACGTTCCTGAATACGCCGTTTTCCGGTGCGGAGCGGCATGCGCGCCGGGTAAAGATGATTGATGAGATATAAGGAAGAAAGGACATTCTCCGGCAGGTGGGGAGAAAAGCCCTATCGCAAAGCGATTTTAAATGGGCTTTTTTCTCGTAACTGTGAAGGTACTGAACAGTTACAGAAATTTTAAGAGAAAACACAGAAATTCGTGTCCGGTGTATGGTAAGATAAGAAAAATGTAACTATTCAGAACAGCAGGCCACAGACCGCCTTCTTCGAAGGCTATATGCCGCTTACGCGTCATATGTCTGAGGCTTGATGGGCGTCTACGTTTCACTTCGGTCGGCGCTAAACGATCGTCCACTGGACGATCAGCGCCCGCCCATCCCGAAATGAAAATACAGCCCTTAGCAGGTAAACCTGCACAGTCTGTCTTTTCATTTCGATGCTGTTCTGAACTGTTACAGAAAAATGCTGTGATTCTGGCGTTGTGCGATGGAAGCGCCGCCTGGAAAAGGAGAAGGAGGAACAGATGCAGAAGATTGTCATAATGGACCACCCGGTGATTCAGCACAAGATTGGTATTATCCGGAGAAAGGAGACCGGTTCCAGGGATTTTCGGGCGATGATCGGGGAGATCGCGATGTACATGTGCTATGAGGCGACACGTGATCTGAAGCTGCAGGATGTGGAGATTGAGACACCGATCACGAAGACGACGGTGAAGGAGTTAAGCGGCAAGAAGCTGGCAGTGGTTCCGATTCTCCGCGCGGGTCTTGGCATGGTAGACGGCATGCTGGCGATGATGCCGACAGCGAAGGTGGGGCACATCGGACTTTACCGTGACCCGGAGACGCTGCGGCCGGTCGAGTATTACTGTAAGCTTCCTGCGGACTGTGCTCAGAGAGATTTTTGTGGTGGACCCGATGCTTGCCACGGGCGGTTCAGCTGTTGCCGCGATTCAGATGTTGAAGGATAAGGGATGTAAGAATATCCGGTTTATGTGTATTATCGCGGCGCCGGATGGGATTGAGGCAATGAAAAAGGCGCATCCGGATGTAGATATGTATATCGGCGCGCTGGATGACCATCTGAATGAGCACGGCTATATTGTGCCTGGTCTGGGGGACGCAGGCGACCGCATTTTCGGGACGAAGTGACGCGGACAGGAGTTTATAAGTACTTGTAATGACTTGTTACTGGTCACACCTGTAGTAATTATGATAACGTAAATCAGTCAAAGCGTGACCTGTAACAATGATTTTGTATATTGGAAGGCTGTTTGCACATCCCGCAATCCGGCAGGAGGATGGGGAGCAAACGGTGGCTGCATGGAAGGAAAATTATGTGGAAAAAAGGAAAGCTCAGGAGAACAGCGGCGGCTTTTCTGGCGGCTGCGCTGCTTGTACAGCAGTGTGCTGTGACTGGAAGCGCGGCTGAGACGCAGACAGACGCGCAGACCGTTGAGACGCAGGTGACGGAATCGCAGACGCAGGCGGTCACCGAGACGCAGGCGTCAACAGAGTCGCAGACGCAAGTGACGGCAACAGAGTCCCAGACAGCGACGGAGATGCAAGTGGCGTCAACGGAAGCCCAGACAGCGACCGAGGCTCAGACGCAGGCAGCGTCAACAGAAGCCCAGACGGCAGCGACGGAGTCGCAGACGCAGGCGACGGAAGCTCAGTCACAGACGACTGAGGCAGAGAAAAACGATACCGAAGCGTCGACCGAAGCGGTGAAGACGACCGGGAACGGGGACACGGAGACTTCGACGGAAGCTGGGAAGACGACCGAGACGGAAACGATGACGGAATCTGTCACGGAGACGGCCCCCCAGGAGACAGAGACCGAGACGGAGCGTTCCGCCCGGCAGAATGCCGGGGAGAAGCTGAAGCGTGAGAACCTGGTGAAAAAGCTGGAAAAGGCGTTGTCTTACCTGTTTGTGGCGAAGGATGTGACCGTCCCGGATAAGGTCACGGAGAAAATGGCTGCGCAGGTTCTGGAAGATCTGGTGGCTGCTGAATCGGAGGATGCCGCAGAGAGTGCGGCGGAGGCTTCGTCAGAAGATGCGGCGGAGGCTTTGAATGAGGATATGCCCGCGGCAATCTCGGATGACACAGCGGCGGACAACAGTGAAACCCTGACAGAGGAGGATGTTCTGGAGGCCCTGATCCTGGATGGAAAGGATGGACAGGCGGTGCTTACGGAGCTTGCGAAGGTTTCGAAGACGCTGGCGGACGCGCAGACGACGGATGAAGTCACCGTGATCAATCTCTATGCGGATGAAGAGGGCAGCCTGGATGAGACGCAGCTGACGGCGCTTTTTGCGGATAAGGTGCTTGATATAACGGATATGGTTTATGTGATCAATATTGTTGCGGACAGTGCGGATCAGGAACTGGAGTTTTCAGGCTATTCGATGAAGCTGTCAGGGAAAACGGTCACCTATACGGATTCCCTGGAGTCGGGCTCTGTGATTTACAATTTTGTGGCGATAGAAGAGGATGCGTACACGGATTACCAGGGGAAGCTGAAGCTTTCCGGAAATTTGCAGGGAACCATTCTTGCCCCGGCGGCGACGGTGGAGAGCGAGGCCAGTCTCGCGGGCGCGGTTTATGCCAAATCTGTGACGGTAAAGCAGGACAATGTAACGCTGCTGCCGGTTGTTTTCCTGGCGGATGAGATGGAAGAAGAAGTACAGGCAGCTGCGGAGTCGGAAGACGCAAACGAGACAGCTGAGCAGTCGGAAGAGGAATCTTCTGTTGCCGGTGAGAGCGCGGATGGAGAAGAAGCAGAGGCGACAACAGAAACGGAAGCAGAATCGGAGCCGATAACAGAAACGGAGCCGTCAGCGGAAACGGAGCCGGCGGCGGAAGCGGAGGCAGAGTCTGAGCCGGCAACAGAAACGGAAGCAGAATCGGAGCTGATAACAGAAATGGAGACGGAATCTGAGCCGGCAACGGAGACGGAGGCAGAATCGGAGCCGGATTCTGAGACAGAAACGGCAGATGAGGCGGCCGCGGCAGTCCTGGATACGGTTTCGGGCCGGTCGATTACGGTATCGGCGCAGGCATTGTATGGCGATTCTGTGCTGAAAGCGGGGACGGATCTGGTCGGTTACGCGGCGCTGTTTACAAAGAATGGGTCAGCTATGACCCGTGTCAGCAGTGTGAAGACACTGACTTTTTCGACTGGCTCCTCCGGCAGCCAGAGCCTGGTCTTTGACAATCTTGCGGCCGGTACCTATTATGTGGCGGCGACGGATGCGGCCGGCAATCTGCTGGCGGCGACGGATGAAAATGGGAACCTTCTGATTGTCTCAGGTGATGAGACGGAAGATGCGTTCCAGACGGAAGAAGCTGAGACAGAAGAGGGGGCGACGGAGGGCGGTTCCGGCCTGGAGAGCGAAACAGAGAGTGAGGCTGCGGATGGCACGGAGAGTGCGGGCACGGTGCTGACCGCGACAGAGGGACTGAGTTCGCCGCTTGTGTCGGTGACGCTTGGCACGGAGACATCGGCGGCAGAGAGTGTCGTTTTGCAGTATTGCTATTCGGAAGCCTGGCCGGAGGAACTGTTTTATTGTGTTGTGAAGCTGTCGGTTAATCTGATTGTGGTGGACCGGGATGGTCTGGAGCTTTCGACTTCAGAAAAATTCTATATGAATATTTACAGCGATGAGGAGATGACGACAGCGGTAAATGAGTCTCCAATCCATTTTTCGATGGGCGGCGAGTCCATGAAGACGAAGACTTATAAGCTGAAGCTGACAAAGCCGCAGCAGACCTTCTACCTGCGGGAGACGGACAGCAGCGGCGCGGCCGTGACGACAGGCGAGAACGGCTTTGCCTATCTGATGTCGCTGGATGATGAAAATGCAGTGACTGTTTCCTGTGGAGAAACCGACGCGGCGGTCAATGTCTGGAATAAATTAAATGATTCCACGATAAAAATCAGGGTGGAGGACTCTTCGGATGGCAGTCTGCTGGCGGGGGCGGTTCTTGCTGTGAAAGACAGAGACGGCAATATTTATGAAGTAGAGACGGTGGGAAGCAAGACCTTTTCCTCCGGCACGACGGAGATCGTCTGGACAAACGCGCTGATAGACGGGGAGACGTATTATCTGACAGAGATTACCGCTCCGACCGGGTATACACCGGTGCCGGATGTGGCGTTCACGGTCGTCCGGGGCTGCACGACGGAAGTCGTTCTGAAAAATGAGGCCACGGTTACGACGGGGTATGCGCTTACGGTTACGCAGGAGGTTTACGCGGGAGATTACCAGGTCTATGCTTATGACACGACGACAGGGACCTATCAGGCAAGCGGTGCTTATACCTATTATGTCGCGCTGTTTTCGGATTCCGCCCGCAAAAATAAGGTCAGCAACGTGGTCTCTCTCAATGTGGAAGGCTTTACGGGGAATGTGATTTTTTTGAATCTGACGCAGAATGGCGTCTACTATGTGGCGGCGACAGATGAATATGGTGTCGTCCTCTCTTCGACGGATGAGCGAACCGTCCGCTATACGAACAGTGGCATGGTGCAGATGTCGGAGGCGGTTCGCAGCATGGTGGTGCAGAGTGTATATGCATCGCTGCCGGGCGGCTACCGCTATACGGGCACGCTGACGCTTACCGTAAATGTGACGGATTCCTCCGGCGCGGCGGAGGCAGTGACAAAGACCTTTTATGCCGGTATTTATCGGAACGCGGACTACAGCGACACGCCTACGATTGTGCAGCTGAGCCTTTCAAACGCTTCTACGGTTTCGGTGCGCAGGCGCATCCTGCTTTCCGGTGAGAGTGATATGACCTATTATATCGCGGAGGTGGACGCGTATGGGAACCGGATTACGGATTCCTCGGATTTCTCTTACGTGGTAACGGTAGATAATCCGGCCGTGACGATTTCGAAAGGCAGCAGCCAGACCGTGACGATTACAAATAAGGTGAAGGCCACAAAGGCGACCCTTTACCTGACAAAGCGGGTGTATAACGGTACAGCGCTGACAGCAGTCAGTGAGACATTCTATGTCGGCCTGTTTAAAGACGCGGACATGACGGAGCTGTACGCGGATCCGATCGCGATGACACTGGATAACGCGAGTGAACTGACGCTGAAGCTGACCCTGAATCTGGGGACGACCTCCGGGGTGACCGTCTACATCGCGGAGGTGGACGAGGATGGCAATGTGATTACGAACCAGCGGGAATTCGGCTATCAGATCAAGATTGTCAACGCGACAGCGGCGTTTACGCAGGATAATCTGGAAATCCAGACAATTCTGCTGAACAGTGTATATGGTTCGACGTCTACGGATGACTGGGATTCCATCTATGCATCGACCTCTTCGGATTACCTGAGCACGAACTCCTCTTACACGGTGGACGACAATGGTTCGACTACCGGGGAGGAAACCTCCGTAGAGACCGGGGACGTGACGCCTTTGTTTGCTTATATGCTTCTGATGTGCGCAGCGGCTCTGACATTCGGATGGAGTGCACAGAGAAAACGGCGGTAATGTCTATTTATCCGGATTCCGTCATAAAATAGGGAGAGAACCTGAGGCAGGAAAATGAGCGATGGGAATTCTTCTGTATCTGTCGGATCTGATTGTGCCGCTGGTGGTGCTTATCATCGTGGGATACGGGATGGCGGAAAAAACAGCAGTCTATGACAGTTTTATCAGAGGTGCGGGAAACGGACTGAAAACAGTCGCAAAGCTGGCCCCTACGTTCATTGGGCTGATGACTGCGACTGGCGTCCTGCGTGCATCAGGTTTTTTAGAGCTGGCTGCGGCGGTCATGGGACGGATTCTGCCGGATGCCTGGTTTCCTTCCGCTCTGGTTCCGCTTGGTGTGGTGAGATTGTTTTCTTCGAGCGCCGCATCCGGGCTTCTTCTGGAAATCTATAAACTGTATGGGACAGATTCTCTGACTGGACGGATCGCATCTCTTATGATGTGCTGTACGGAGACGGTTTTTTATACTATGAGTGTCTATTTTACGTCGGCAGGGATCAAAAAAGCGCGCTACACACTGTGCGGCGCGCTGCTTGCGACGTTTGCGGGGATCGCTGCCTGCGCAATCCTCGCGCGGCAGATGATGTAAGGTATGGAAATGCAGAGAAAGGGGCGGCTATTTCTTCGCCTCTTCTTCTTCATTTTTTATCTCCCAGTGCAGCAGGAAGGTCAGCACTGCACGCAGGACGATGATTCCGGCAACGATCAGGATTTCGTCCATTGTGCGCACGATGACAGTTCGGAGAATCTCACTGCCGAGCTTGAATTCAAGACCCATGGTCAGACCCTCAGCCAGAAGCAGGCGGGTGTCGGGCCTTTTTTTGATGTAGTTGATGGTTCCGCGGACACCGGTGACGGTGATGATGGCGACGCCGACATACTCAAACAGCAGAATCGCAAAATTGATAAACTGGTTCAGAATCGTTTCCATTAACGAGACGAGAGCACTCATGACAACGTCCTTTCTCTTCTGGTATGGCGCGACCGGCAATCAGGGCGCGAATTGGTTTGTATGGGTTAAGGCAGACTCTCCTATTTTCAGATAAATACAGTATAGCGTGGTGCAGCGGGAAAGGCAAGAGGAAATGTAACTGTTCTGAAGAAATTATAGATTGCAGTTCTATCTGCTACGTGTTATGATACTTTATTATGTAGTACGCATAGCTACGTTGATGGAAAGCATTTTTTCGTGTACGTGTGGGCGGTGATTGCATAGTTTAAGGGACAGGAGAGGGAAAAAGAAGAAATGAGGAACGGTATGAATCGGGTCGCGATTGTAACGGACAGCAATAGCGGAATTACGCAGATGGAGGCGAAGAAGCTGGGGATTTCTGTGATCCCGATGCCTTTTACGATCAATGGGGAAGTGTTTTACGAGGACATTAATCTGACACAGGAGGAGTTTTACCGCCATCTGGAGGAGGGAGCGGAGATTTCTACCTCGGCGCCTGCGGTGGGGGATGTGACAGATCTGTGGGATTCTCTATTGAAGGAATACGATGAAATTGTCCATATTCCGATGTCGAGCGGACTGAGCAGTACCTGCAGCACGGCAATGCTGCTGGCGCAGGAGTACGGGAACCGCGTGTTTGTGGTGGACAATAAGCGGATTTCGGTGACGCAGAAGCAGGCTGCGCTGGACGCAAAGCGGATGGCTCAAAGCGGGATGAGCGCGGCGGCGATCCGGGAGAAGCTGCTTGCGACCAGCCTTGATGCGAGTATTTATATTACGCTGGAGACGCTGTATTATCTGAAAAAGGGCGGGGGGGTGACAGCGGCGGTGGCCGCGCTGGGTTCCCTTTTGCGCATTAAGCCGGTGCTGCAGATCCAGGGGGACAAGCTGGATTCTTACGCGAATGCGCGGACGAAAAAGGCCGCGCGTACCACGATGCTGAAGGCGCTCCGCGCGGATATCCAGGAGCGCTTCGGCGCGGATGAGCGGGCGGAAAATATCCAGTTCGCGATGGCGTACACGGGCGCCTATACGGACGAAATGCGTGCCTGGAGACAGGAGCTGGAGGCAGCGTTTCCGAATCACGAGGCGGATATGCTGGTGGATCCTCTTTCTTTAAGCGTCGCCTGTCACATTGGCCCGGGCGCGATCGGATTTGGCTGCATGAAGAAGCTGCGTTTTTCGTAACAGCTTCAGAACAGACAATTTTTAAACAGAGCTGCGGCTCTTTTAAATAAGGAAGAACTCCGGGTCAGTCTTTGGATTCGTCTGACCCGGTTAGCTTTTTCAGGCATTGTTCCCGGAGCAGGTCGAAAGGTACCGGTCCGGTCTCCAGAACTGCCTGATGGAATTTTTTGAGCGAAAAGTCGCTGACCGCTGCTTCCAGCGTGTCGCGCAGGCTGCAGAAATCCAGATAGCCGACGTAATACTGCAAATAGTTGGCGGGAGACTCCAGAATGGCTGTGTAGAGCGCGTCTGCCGTGTCTTCAGAGAAACCGAGAGCGGAAAGAAAGGCGGCGACCTCATCGCGCGTGTAGCCGCGGTAGTGTATGCCGATATCAAGCAGGGAGGCCAGCCCTAATGTGAAGGAGCGGTTTCGCTGGCTGATGGCGGCGGAAGCGCGATCCTCATCGCAAAGGGCGTAGGCGTACATTTCAACGTAGGTAGCCCAGCCTTCCGTGTATCCCCCAACGTCCAGCAGAGTGCGGAGCAGATCGGGGGCCTGCGAGAGAAAGTACACGCTCTGATACAGGTGTCCGGGGTATCCTTCGTGCGCGAGTGTAGTGTAGAGCTCGATTCCGGAATATCCGTTTGCCGGGTTGATGTAGATGACATTGCTGGTGAAATCGTCGATCGGCGGCGACAGGTAAAACGCGGGACTTAAGTAATCCTGTAGGGATTCGTGGACATACTTGATCTCACAGGAAACGGATGGCAGGAGCGGAAAATCTCCGGTGATTTTTGCGCGCAGGTCTTCAAGCATGGAAGCGGGATCGTCAGAAGCAGAGATGGAGGTATAGGATCTTTCTGTGGATTCGTCCTCAGAGAGGATCCTCGTTGTGCCTGCAGCGGTTTCTGATGAGGAATCGCCCTCCGAATCCTCTGACGGGGCGAGCAGTTCCTGCATCGCCGTATAGTCTGCTACCATCTGTGTCTTGATTTCTTCTTCGATTTCTTCGATCTCGCGGCTGTCGCCGACGGTGCTTTTTACAAGGTATTTGTAGTATTCCTGTCCGTCCGGGTAATAGTACAGCCCCATTTCATTTTTTCCGGTGTCTTCCAGTGCAGCCAGTCCGGCAGCCAGCGCCTGGTATGCAGGGAGTACGTACCCGGTCAGGATCGCCTGGTTCCGTGTTTTGTAAGCGATCTTTTCATCCGTGGTCAGATTTGATATGTTATCTATTTTTTCATCAAAAATGTCAATCAGATAATGCCCTTCTCTTTCGGCTGCAAAATCCAGGCACTGCTCGATGACTTCCAGTGCGCAGGCACTGCTCATGAAAAGTCCGGCCGCGGATTTCTCCTGCTCAAAGGACAGAAGAGAATCGAAATAATCCGGGATCTGGGTAAGCAATGTGAGATAATCTTCAATATCTCCTTTGGTGCGGAATGTATACTCCGCGAGCAGAATCGGAAGTTGTGCCTGTACGCCAAGCGTCGGGCCGAGTGGTTCATCGTAGAGGAGCAGATCGGCCGCTTCCAGCTCCGTTTCCAGATAAGAAAGGAAGACGTCATAGGTGAGCTGACGCTTTTCGGAAAGCTTTTCATAATCAAATGTCAGCAGAGAGGAACGGTAGTTTTCCAGAGTGGCACAGGAGGCTTCACGCGCTTCCATCGAAGCATTGCCGAGCGATACCTCCGCATCCTCCAGTCCGTATGCGGACGGGTCTGCGACCAGGTAGTGAAGATTCAGCGTGTTTCCGGACAGCTCTTCGCGGAATACCTCTTCTGTAAACGCGACAAATCGCTGTTCTTCGGTCAGGAAAACAGACGGCGGATGTGTAATGAGATGGCAGAGGAGGAGGGTGAGTATGACGGCGAAAAGAGCCGGACGTAAAGAACGGAAAATGGCTCTGAAGCGACTTTTCCGGCTGCAGGAGAATTTCACGTGCGAGCTGGCGGAAGAAGCCGTGGCTGAGGGTGTCCCGGGATGACGGTTGTTTTGCGGCATGGTGTGCTCCAAAATGCTTTTCAGAAAAGTATATGCCGGACGGGGGAATGGCATTCTGATAAAAATGAATTGAAATTTTTGCATGACTGGTCACATCCTGACCATGCACTTGCCGCGTAACGCGGGTCTGACCAGTAACTGGTGGCAACTATTTCGCTACTTGACAGATAATTTCGCCTGTGATAAGGTAAAACAAGTTTTTCGTGCAGAGAGACGCCCTGCTCGACTTTAGGAGGGAGATAGAACATGAGTAAACCAAAATATTACATGACGACCGCGATTGCCTATACATCGGGCAAGCCGCATATTGGGAACACTTACGAGATTGTCCTCGCGGACAGCATTGCGCGCTTCCGCCGGGAGCAGGGGTATGAGGTGTTTTTCCAGACCGGGACGGATGAGCATGGTCAGAAGATTGAGCTGAAGGCTGCGGAGGCGGGGGTGACGCCCAAAGAATATGTGGACAGGGTCGCCGGGGAAATCCATCGGATCTGGGACCTGATGAATACTTCTTATGATAAGTTTATCCGCACGACTGACGCAGATCATGAGGCGCAGGTGCAGAAGATTTTTAAAAAGCTGTATGACCAGGGCGATATTTACAAGGGCGCGTATGAGGGAATGTATTGTACGCCGTGCGAGTCGTTCTGGACAGAATCTCAGCTGGTGGATGGCAAGTGCCCGGACTGCGGGCGGCCGGTAAAGCCGGCGAAGGAGGAAGCGTATTTCTTTAGAATGAGCAAGTACGCAGATCGTCTGATTGACCATATTAATCAGCATCCGGAATTTATTCAGCCGGTGTCGCGCAAAAATGAGATGATGAACAATTTCCTGCTGCCGGGTCTGCAGGACCTGTGTGTGTCGAGAACCTCGTTCAAGTGGGGCATTCCGGTGACATTTGATGAGAAGCATGTGGTTTATGTCTGGCTGGATGCGTTGACCAACTACATCACGGGCATCGGATATGACGCAGAAGGAGAGAGCACAGAGCAGTTTGGAAAGCTCTGGCCGGCCGACCTCCATCTGATTGGCAAGGATATCATTCGTTTCCATACGATCTACTGGCCGATTTTTCTGATGGCGCTGGATCTTCCGCTGCCGAAGCAGGTGTTCGGGCATCCGTGGCTTCTGCAGGGCGGCGAGAAGATGAGCAAGTCGAGGGGAAACGTACTCTATGCGGACGACCTCGTGGATGTGTATGGTGTGGATGCGGTGCGCTTTTTCGTGCTGCATGAGATGCCATTTGAGAATGACGGCGTGATCACCTGGGAGCTGGTGACCGAGCGGGTGAATTCTGAGCTGGCGAATACGCTGGGTAACCTGGTGAACCGGACGATCTCCATGTCGAATAAATATTTCAACGGCGTGGTCACGAAGACGGGCGCCGCAGAGCCGGTGGACGAAGACCTGAAAGCAACTGCCCTGGCGGTTCCGGAAAATGTGACGAAGAAGATGGATGCGCTGCGCGTTGCGGATGCGATCACGGAGATTTTTACGCTGTTTAAACGCTGCAACAAATACATTGATGAGACGATGCCGTGGGCGCTGGCAAAGGATGAGACAAAGAAGGACCGCCTGGCGGAGGTGCTGTATAACCTGACGGAGAGCATCTCGATCGGTGCGTCTCTGCTGGAATCCTTTATGCCGGAGACCTCCGCGCGCATTCTGACGCAGCTGAACGCGAAGAAGCGCTCACTGAATGAGATGGATACGTTTGGACTTTATATATCCGGCACGAGGGTGACGGAAAAGCCGGAGATCCTGTTTGCACGCCTGGACGGAAAGGCTGTGCTGGAGAAGGCAGAAGAGATCCGCAAAGCACAGATGGCAGAATTTGAGGCGGAGAACGCGAAGAAAGCTGCTTACGAGGCGCAGGCGGCAGGAGCACAGAGTCCGGCGGGAGATACGCAGGCGGCTGAGGCACAGAAGCCATCCGGCGGCTCGGACGGTGCGGAAACTGCGGGGGACGCCGGAAACGCAGAAAACAGCCCGGCAGGTGATAAATCCGAAGCGGGCGATGCACAGGAGATGATCCTGGAACCCAAAGAGGAGATCACGTATGATGATTTCGATAAGCTGCAGTTTGCGGTGGGTGAGATCATTGCCTGCGAAGAGGTGAAAAAGTCCAGAAAACTGCTCTGCTCACAGGTAAAGATCGGAAATCAGGTGCGTCAGATCCTTTCCGGCATCAAAGCGGCGTACTCACCGGAAGAGATGGTCGGCAAGAAGGTAATGGTACTTGTAAATCTGAAGCCCGCGAAGATGGCCGGTCTGGTATCCGAGGGAATGCTGCTCTGCGCGGAGGATGCGGACGGGAATCTTTCGCTGATGACGCCGGAGAAGGAGATGCCGTCGGGAGCGGAGATCTGCTGACGGGAAGATCGGGCTGTGGCCTGTTGTTCGGAATGGTTCATGCACCTGATGCGGTGATAAAACAAATATAGAAAACGAAAATCCCCCTGTACGAAAAATGAAAAATCGTGCAGGGGGATTCCTGTTTTTCAGACGCGGTATTACGTAAAGAGCTTTCCGGATAAGAGCTTTCCGGCTGAAGTCGGCTGCGGCTTTCACTGCATTTTCAATTCTATCCACGCAGCGGTGGTCGGAGTATGACTGATAACCGGTAATCTCTTTTATCACTCCATCGTACGGATGTCATAAAGAACATACTGATCGCGTCCATTGTTTTTCGCGATATACAATGCGGAATCGGCTTTCTTGTACAAATCCATAAAATTCTTCGCGTGCTGCGGGAAAAGCGATACGCCGATACTGACGGTCGGAAGCAGCTCGGGGTGTGCGTCTACGCGGATGGACCGCACCATCTGGCTGATCTGCTCTGCCTTTTCAACCGCGATTTCCGGGGATGCGTTTTTCATGAAAATACCGAACTCATCGCCGCCGAGCCGGCCAATGATGTCACTTTCACGGAAAATGTTTTTCAGTCCCTGTCCGATCTTGCTCAGAACGATATCCCCCACCGCATGTCCGTAGGCATCATTGACGCCCTTGAAGTGGTCAATGTCCACCATCAGGAACGCCTGTGTGCCAAAGCAGGCTTCATCGGCGAGCCAGAGCTTGATGTATTCTTCCGTCGTTTTCTTATTATTAATGCCGGTCAGAAGGTCGGTTTCCGCAAAATGCACCAGACTCTTCTGCTTGCGGAAGGTGGCGATCAGAATCACCAGCAGCATGACGAGCAGTCCGGCCGCTAATACCTGAAACAGTCTTGTCTGGTAAGCGGTAAAGGTACTGTAATCCCTGTGTGCGTCATCCACCGACACAATGTAGCAGAGCATCCAGTTACTGAGGACGGAAGAAGCGTCTTCCGCGTCGCCGAGAACCTTATAGCAGAAATAGTAGGATTCTGTGGTCAGGTTGAAAGTGACCAGATTGGAGCGGCCATTTTCATAGTCATCCTTCCAGGCGGTAGCGGAAAAACTGGTTTTCTTACCGGTCTCCTCATCGATATAAGTGGTGGACCGAACGGTAACCAGGTGATTGTAAATGTCGAAAAGACTGTCATTCGCTGAAAGCGTGAAGATCGCGGACTGTTCGCTGGAATCAGCGCTGTCTGTGCCGACTTCACTTTCCTCCTCTGCTTCATCCGAAGAGGAAGAAGGAACGGTGCAGATTACAGTGCCATCTCTTGTGGAAAGAATATAATGACCGGTCTCTCCGGAGGAAAAGTCAAACAAAAGCTCCGCCAGGCTGTCAATGTCGTAGGAACCGCCCAGAACGCCGATGACTGTGTCCTCGTGCCAGATCGGAACGCTCAGAATGATGCGGGTCTTTCCGCTTGCCCTGCTTACAATGGGGGTGCTGAGTGCGTATTCGCCAGCGAGAGAAGCCTGAAAATATTCACGATCCCCGACATTGCCTGTTGAGCCGTCGCTGTAATAGGCATTCCCGTCTGCGTCAATCAGGGCGATCAGGTTCAGACTGTTGCTGTTTGAGATATTCTCGATCAGCGGAAGCAGATCCGCTGTAATGGTGTCTGTGCTGTCCCCCAGGCAGTCTGCGACTCCCTGCAGAAAGTCGTACTGCAGCTCAAAAATCGAATTCGTATGGAAAGCTGCGCTCTCTACATCGTCCTTCGCCACCTGCTGGGCATTGTTTTCGATTTCCTTCCGGTTATAATGGAAAAAGACCATAATACTGGCAATGGCGAAAACAATAAATATAGAAAAAACAACCGCATAGAATGGGGTGAGATTCTTGGTCTTTTTCACGGAATCTGTCCTCCTGGTGAAAAAATATGCAAAACCAGCATTGAAATGACAGTTCCTGTCGCAATTTTTCAATGCAGGCTCCTCTATTATAGCATACATTCGCGGAAAAAGGCAGAGAAAATGAAGAAAAATTCGTTTTTTTTGTGGAAAGATGATAGCGTGTTACAGGTTACACCCTGACCACGCAGCAAGTGCGTGGCTGGAGTGTGAACAGTAACGATAGGGTGTCATTTTCACATTATCTGCAACAAAAACAGAATTCGAAGGATAAAGGTGTATCACTGCATGTTTTCATAATAAACGTCCACAAGAAACAATGCCTGTGCCGGTGCTGTAAAGCCAGCCATGGAGCGATCGGCACTTTCGAGGATTCCGGGAATCTGGGATGGCAGCATATTTCCCGTACCGATTTCAAGCAGCGTACCAGTGAGAATCCGCACCATATTGTACAGGAAACCGTCGCCAAAGTAACGGATGCAGAGAATTCCATCCGATTCTTCGAAGGTGATCTCATGTAGTGTGCGGACAGTGGATTTTTTCATCTGGCGATTCGCGCAAAAGCTTCGGAAATCATGCGTCCCGGTAAGGGCGTCTGCGGCTTCCCGCATCCGCTGCAGATTCAGAGGCTCTTCGATGCGGTACAGGTAGCGACGGTCAAATATATGGGCAATTTCGCCGCAGTCGATTCGATATTCATAGAGCTTTCCTGTGGCATTCAGGCGGGCGTGGAAACGCTCGTCCATTTTCCGGACGGAAAGGACGCGGATGTCCGCGGGCAGATAGTCGTTAAAATAATCCCGAATCTCCTGGCAGGTATAGCGGCTGAGCATGCGGGGGATTCGGTAATTTGCGACCTGATGCAGTGCGTGCACGCCGGCGTCTGTCCGTCCGGAGCCATTCAGCTCGATTGGTTCTCCATACAAATGCTCCAGGATGGCTTCGAGCTTTTCCTGGATCGTGTTTGCTGTATTGCCCTGACGCTGCCAGCCATTGTACCTGGTACCATCATACTGAAGAATCATTCCAAAATTCGCCATAGGTTTCTTCTGCTTTCCTTTCCGTAACCTGATTTATACTGCAGTCAGTATAGCACGGGACATCGGAAATTGCCATATATTTGTTTTTGGAGTGTCAAATTGCGCTCAATTCCCGCTCAGTGCTTCTTGCTTCCCTTTCTGATAGACTATTTTTGCAGGCAGGCGGTACCAGATCACAAAATCTGATACCAGATCAGCAGGAAAACATCAAAAAGGGGGTTTTATTATGCCTGAAACAAACACCGCCGCCCTTGCGGCATCGTACATACAAAAAATCGGCAAAGTGACCTTCTGGGTTTCCTCATTTGGAAATCCGAATGGCACAAAGTCGGCCACAGAAATGCTGGTGCAGATGATGGAACACCAGCTGAGAGAAAAACACAGCGATAAGGAGGAAGAAAGCGCATGAGAGAACGGAACAACACCAAAATCATTGCCATTGATCACGGTTACGGTAACATCAAGACCGCCAATACCGTCACGCCGACAGGAATCACTGCTTATGAGACAGAGCCGATCTTTTCCGGCAGCATCCTTGAGTATAACGGCATCGCAGCCATGCAGAGCGCGGCCTTGATGAACAGCCGACCATCCATGAAGGCGTAACCGCACAGGCACTGGAAGACAAGGGGATCATTTCAGACCGTTGTGAACTGAACCGGCAGATCAAAGCGGACAATCTTTTCCTCAAGGAGCTGAAAGCACAGGTACGGAAGCTGACAGAAGCAGTAGTAAATACCGTCCCGGCCATCGCAGAGCGATTAGAAGATATCCGGGCGCACATGATCAAGCTGCAATATCATCTGCTCCATAACCGTGCAGAAATAAAAGATATATCCGGGCGCGTTGACTGGAATCTGCCGCTTATCAAAGAATACCAGTCTGTGAAAGAGAAGCTGAAAGAAAAACAGACAGAAAAGAAAAGCCTTGCATCCGAAAAAAATAATACAAGCATTTTCAACCCTGCAAAACATGTCCAGTTAAATAAACGGATCTCTTCCCTTACGGAAGAGATTGAAGAACTGAAAACCCGGAAGAATCATCTGATGTATGAGGTGGGGGGGGCAGAGCGATGCGGAAATAAAGGAAGCGGAAAAGAAGCTCTCTAAGATGACAGATTACCTCGAGAAAATGGGCGCAACAAAAGTCAGAAAACCAGCCAGTCCGAATAAAAGTTCAAGATTGGCTGACTCAAATCATTCAAACATTTCCTTCTATTTTCCGTTTCCTGCAACAAGACGATACTGGGAACGTTTTTTCGCCGTTTTATATTCCAATTTCTTCAATGACAGGTTCCTGACAATTTTGCTGACATACGCAAACAAACATTCTGGTTTTGGGGGGGGAATCGTTTTCCAGACAGTCATATATGTGTCATTAACGCATTCCTCAGAGTCCTGCCAGTCATTTAATATATTGTTGGCAATATGAAAGCAGTTTTCCCATATTTTGCGGCGGTTTCCTCTATCGCCTTTTCATCCCGATTAAAATACAGCTCGACAATCTGCCTGTCATCCAACGCAGTTCACTGCCTTTCGTATGAGCCTCTATAATAATAGTACGGTTTTATGCGGTCAGGTCGCATTTTTTTTAAAAAATTATATACAAAAACAGGCAGCCACCATTAGCTCTGCCTGCTTTTGCGAATATCCAGTTCTCTGAATTCATCAATTATACTGTTCCTGATTTTTGCTCCAAACTTTGATTCTTTCTAAACTATTCATCCAAATCATCGATCATAAATAAATAATCCAGTTTATCCTCACTAATGGCAATTACTTCTACTGTAAAACCATCAAAATCAATTCCATCCCCTGGTTCTAAGTTTCCAAAGAACCATGTTTTTGGAGGCGCATCATCACTCATTCGGTAATAAAGTGATGTATCCCCTTCATCCGTTTTAAATACCGCCTTTAACTCAATGGATTCCTCTTCTTCTTCCTCAGCATAATTTGATAATATTTCAGGATATTCTTCCTCATCCACTTCCGCTTCCTGCGGGACATATTCAGTCTCAGTCTCGATTTCTGTTTCGCACATATCTGTATTTTCTGCACATACATAAACAGTTATGCTTAACATCAACATTGCACTTACTAGAAACATTGACATTCTCTTAATCATCATTATCCTCCTTCACGGTAGCTCATTTGACATCAATCATTAATAGATGGTTTCCAAAAATGGAATTATTCACCACTGGTAATATTTTCGGAATTCAACATAATCCGCACCGACTCGCCTACCGGAATATACATATCATCGGAAAGAGAATAGCCGCCCTCTTCGATCAGATACTCTTCTTCCGATTCTTCTGTTATGTTCTCCGCATACCCGTAAGAATCTGCTGCTGAAACTTCCGAACCCTCCGAATCATCCAAATCGTAAATATCAGATATATCCGCAGTTCCTTCCTCATCTTCTTCTATACCAAGATTCCGCATCTTGCGGTTACTCTGCAAAGTCATATCTGAGATGACTTCGGAATCAGCATCCGCCATATTTTCCTCACCAATATCCGCGCGGTAAAGCTGCAACTCTATCCATTCGCTTTCAACCGAAGGTACCTCCCATTCGCCCCAGCCGATATTTTCCGCTCTTAAGATTAGATACCCTGGGCCGCCGTTTGAAACGGAATATTGAATCTCGTTCCCCTCACTGTCTGTCCCCCGCAATACATAATCTTCCATAGGATATGCTCCTGATTCTTCCCGTTCCTCATAAGCATCATTGTAAGAGACCCGGATTCGACTGCTGACCGGCGTGATGGTCACTTTCTCCATCTGAAATTCAACACCTGTACTTTCATCAAAAAAGCTCTGGTTTGTTGAAATAGAGAGCGTGTTTTCCTCCAGTTCTTCACGAGATGCGCTGAAATTCCATGTGAACGGATTTCCTTCCTCATCAATGTCGTCCGTCTTATAAACATTTACTGTCAGTTCTATCTCCAGCACATCTTCTGAAAAAGAGTCTTCCTCTCCCAGATAATAAATGACATAATTCCCTGTATTGGAAAGATCCTCATCCAGTTCAGGGATAACGCCGCTTTGCAGGCTCATCCATTCGTAATCTTCCCCATTGATTTTTAACATTCCGGTACCGAGATATGGATGTTCTGGTTCCTCCCCTGTTTCTGACCAGTCCAGAGAGATCGATGCATAGAGTTCTCCGTCCGCCAGTATCACTTCTCCCAGTGTTGCGGTGATCCCGTCCTTTGTCTGTGCCTGGTTGATTGCCTCGGTATATGGCGTCAGGTCATTTTCGATGGCAAGGATTTCGCTGATTTTCGCTACCGCATTGGATAACGCAGCACGAACCTGGGGCTGTGTCAGGCTGAGCACACCAATGGCAAGCCCCGCACAGGCCACCTTTGCAAGGCCCCCCCACCTTTGTCTGTTCGTATTCGCCGCTTTTTGTCTGCGTTTTCGTTTTCTTTCCCTTACAGCAGATATCTGATAAGAAGGATGAGCACCTGCTCCTTCCGCCTGGGAATCTGTTATAAAGGAATCTTCCCATCCGATGGAGGCCTCCCCGATTATCCGCTCATCCAGATCCCCCAGTAATTCTACAAACCTTTTCCCATTTTCGCTCATAGCCGCACCTCTTTTTTCAGCTTTTTCCGAATTCTATACAGAATGCTTTTCACACTGCTCTCCGTCTTTCCGTAATGCTCCGCAATCGTCCGGATGGAATCCAGGTACCAGTACCTGCGGACAAATATCACCCGCTCCATTTGCGGCAGTCCATCAAGGAAGCCCTCAACCTGCCGCAGCAGTTCCCGCTGCAAAACAACATCCTCCGCAGACTCACCGGGTAATTCTCCAATCTCATCCAGTTCCGTCTCTACTGCTTCCAGATACGGGTTCCCCCGTTTTGAAGCATTTTTCTTTCTCAGCAGATCAAGCGCCAGATTTCTGGTGATTTTTCCGCAGAATGCAGACAAAACAGCCGGACGTTTAGGCGGAATGCAGTTCCATACGGAAAGCCAGGTGTCATTGACACATTCTTCCGAATCCTCATGGTTCATCAGGATATTCCACGCAATCTTGTAGCAGTAGTTCTGATACTTCATGCTGGTCTCCAGCACCGCATCCTCATTGCGCAGTTCATACATCCGGATGATCTGTGTGTCTTCCATCTCCTGTTTCCTCATTTCCATGATCTCGTTTGTTGACAGTCAGTTGTTTTGTAAGAAGTACTTCTATATTATAAGACGTATTTTGGAGCCGGACGGCTCAAACTTTTTTCTTAAGAAAAAATTAACGCCGGTATCTTAAAACAGATAAGAGAGCGATTATCCTATCCGTCAAGCGTTGAACACATGTTGTATCATAATGGTAATGCCCTCAAAATCGAAGGATTCCTTATGCAATGGGCGTACACCACAAAACACATATTGTGTCCCTGCGCATCAAAAAACCGGCGTTACTTTCATTTTTCTATTTTGATTTCAATATTCAATTCATATCAATTGGCCATGTTAAAGTCCATTATGGCTTTTCTTTATTCTCTTATTCATGAATCAAAAGGCCAAAACTGCCAATCGGCCAGATACGCAGCCACGCCTTTCCGACGATTGTATCTCGTTGCACATTACCGACATCCGCACTTCGGCTGTCTTTACTATTATTCCTGTTATCTCCCAACACAAAATACTCGTTCTCTCCCAGAGTAATTTCCTCGCTCGCCATTCCAGGATTTTGGATTACTTCTTTTCCATAGTTTTCTTCGAGCAGTTTTCCATCAATATAAATGCTTCCATCCTCATCAATACGGACTGTCTCACCCGGAAGGCCAATGATTCGCTTTATGTAAAGCTCTTTTGAATCTTCGTAGGGTTGGAAAACGATGATGTCAAACCGTTCCGGATCGCTGAATCGATAAGACAGCTTATCAACAATCAGATTATCTCCGTCAGCCAGCGTGTTATTCATAGAGCTCCCGGAGACCACCGTTCTTTGACCAACAAAATGTATAATAAGCCAAATAAATAATGCAGCAAAACCTATGTATAAGATCCAGCTTAAAATCTCTTTTTTCATATCCACGTTTTCCTTCATTATTATGCCAGTTCCGCCTTTTCGTAGATATTGATGGACAGGCAGGCTGACGCGACTAATATGAAAATACTCAACACACTTAGGATTCCATAAAAACCAAAACCGGACGATCTCAAAAATGCTGTTTTTTCATAAACGATCGAATATGCGATAACGTTCCAAATCAAAATAAATAATATTAGTGAAACATTGCGAGCCATTTCATATCCAATTTTATATTGAACCGGAATATAGATTCCCTGAAAAAGAGCAAATACAAAAAACATAAGAATCGCCAGTTTTATATGAAATCCGCCCAGTTTCTTCAAATATAAGGTTTGTACCAGAAACAGAACGCAGCAGGCCAGATACATAATTGTGCCAAAAATATATTTTGAAATAACGATCTGTCTGCGCGAATAAGGCGCCGCACAAAGAAGTGTAGCCGCTTTTGAGCATTTATATTCTTTCATGGAATTATATGTTAATGGCAGATCAATAAAAAACAATGCGCTCAATGTAAAAGCCAAAACCCCTGCATTCTCAGATAATTGCCACTGAAAAGCCGGAGGGATAATTATTCCAATCAAAAATAAGAGGAGAATATGTTTTTTGGTAATCAAAAAATCTTTCTTTACCAGATTGAACAACATTACTTTTTTCCTCCGTTCCTGATATTCGCCAGCATAATGTCTTCGATTGCTGCGTGTTCTACTATGACATCCGGAATGAATTGTTTTAGTTCAGAAATCTGTCTGGTGATTCCTGTAAAGCCATAGTCGGTTTCCTCGATATTCAGAATTAATTTGCGAACAGTTTCGTTCAACTGCCGCACATCTCCTTTGACAATACGATATTGATCCAAAAGTGCGTCTTTTTCTTCCTGGAAAACAATTTTTCCATTGTCGATCATCACAAGCATATCCGCGATTTTGTCCAGATCAGACAAAATATGGGTAGAAAACAGTACACCCTTTCCGCCTTTCTCCATATATTCTGTCAGGATTTTCAGAACCTGGCTCCTGATTAATGGGTCAAGGCCGCTGGTAGGCTCGTCCATGATTAAAAGCTCCGCTTTATGTGAAAGTGCCAGCGCCAAGGAATACTTTACTTTCATTCCCTTAGAAAGCAATTTAATTTTTTACTTTGGATGCAGTTCAAATCTGTCCAGATATTCCCGAAACTCAGCCTCACTCCAGCGGGTGTAAGATGGCGCAATGATATCTTTCATTTCAGCCAGAGAAAGGGCTTCGTAAAAGCTTTCCGCATCTAAGACTACACCAATTCGGTCTTTGATCTGTCGTTCGTTCTTATCAAAATCCAGTCCAAAAAAATGTATCTGGCCGGAATCCCGCGCACTAAGACCCAGAATAGAGCGGATCACGGTTGTCTTTCCCGCTCCATTCACACCAATGAAGCCGGTAATGCACCCTTCCGGCAGGGAAAATGCGACATCACGTAATGAAAAACCTCCTATATAGGACTTGTTCAACATTCTGATATTTAAAATAGAATCCATCTCAGTCCTCCTCCTCATATTGTCAAGCGTTTTTTCGCTTAAACTCAAGGTTTTTTGTTG
>JAJQCQ010000056.1 GCA_021202635.1 Lachnospiraceae bacterium
CAATGCCGAGTTTTCTGCAGACCTTCTCCAGGTGATAGTTCAGCTGCCGCGAAATCAGACGTCTGTGATATTCTGAGAAAAGAAACCCATCAATCTAGAAATATATTGCATTTTGCAACACTGAGGTTTATAATAAAGTCAATATACTGACTGTCGATGATAATAACGAGGGGGATGGAATATATGGGATATTATCTGAACAATCCGTTATTGTTTTCGCTCTATGAGAGCGAAGTAAAAAAAACTTATTTTGTGGATAAAACGAAAATGCTGAATGAACTGATCCCTCTTGTAGAGCAGGGCAATAATCACGTTTGCATTACCAGACCGCGTCGCTTTGGAAAAACGGTTATGGCAGCGATGGTTGGTGCCTATTTCAGTAAAGGCTTTGACAGCAGTGAGGTTTTTAATCATCTGGAAATTGCGAAGATTGCCGGATATCGTAATCACTTGAATCAACATGATGTGATATATATTAATTTTGCAGAGCCAGCAAACGAGAGTACCAGTTATGAAACTTTCATCTCTTCTGTTAAGGAAATTCTGCAGGGGGATTTAAGAGAGGCATTTCCTGATGTGAGGCTTCGAAAATCCGGGACAATTACGCAGGATTTAAAAATGATTTCAGCGCAGACACATACGAAATTTATACTGGTTTTTGATGAGTGGGACTGTATTTTTCATAAAAAATATATTACCACGGATGACAGAGAGAATTTCATTAATTTCCTGGCTGCACTGACAAAAGACACCGGATATGTTTCATTGAGTTATATGACAGGCGTTCTTCCGGTCGCAAAATACTCCAGTGGTTCTACCATTAATAACTTCATTGAATACACGATGGCAACGGATGATAAATTCAGTGAGTATTTTGGTTTTACTGAGTCAGAGGTTGATGAACTGTACAGGCGATATGAAGCGAAGGTAAGCGAGCGCAATGTTTCCAGAGAAGATTTAAAATATTGGTATGACGGATATCACACTCCCTTGTCAGAAAGAATGTATAATCCACGTTCGGTTGTTCTTGCGCTGGATCGTAACCGTATCAGGAGTTATTGGACTACTACCGGGCCCTACTTGGAAATTTCTGATTATATTGTAAATGATATTGACGGGGTCAGGAAAGATGTTGCACTGATGGTCGCAGGGGAAGCTGTCCCGGCGGATGTGGAAGAGTTTGCGGCTACGGCGATGCACTTGAGTACGAGAGATGAAATATTCTCCGCGATGGTAGTTTATGGCTTTCTGAATTACGAGGATGGGAAGGTTCATATACCGAATAAGGAATTGATGAATGAATTTGCAAAGACCATCCGTCGGGAGAAAAAGCTGGGATATATTTATGATCTGGCAAATGCATCCGGGCGGATGCTTCTGGCAACACTGAAAGGCGATACGAAAACGATGGAAGAGATTCTGCAATTTGCGCACGACACAGAAACGCCACTGTTAGATTACAATAATGAGACGGAGTTAACGGCAATTGTAAATCTCGTGTACCTGGCCGCCCGTGACTCCTACTATGTGGAGCGTGAAAATAAGGCTGGCAAAGGCTATGTTGATTTTATTTTTTATCCGGAACGGCCGGGGGATGATGGAATCATTCTGGAACTGAAAGTCGATGATACGCCGGAGAATGCGATTCAGCAGATAAAGGACAAAAAGTATGTCCTTAAATTTCAGGGGAAGATGGCTGAAAAGAAACGGCATACCGGAAGGACACTCATGGTGGGTATCGGCTATGACAAAAAGAAAAAAGACCATCACTGCAAAGTGGAGTTCCTTTGAATGAGGGAAATGATATTCCGATGATTTTACAACAGGAGGATTTTCAAATGAAGCTTTCCCTGAAGGAAAAAGTATCCTACGGCCTCGGTGCTGTGGGGAAGGATATGGTGTACATGCTCTCAGCAAGCTATGTCCTTTATTATTATCAGGATATCTGCGGCGTGAACGCGCTCGCGATGGGTGTGATCCTGATGATTGCGCGTGTGTTTGACGCGTTTAATGACCCAATTATGGGTGTGGTCGTGGCAAAGACGAAGACCCGGTTCGGGAAGTTCCGCCCCTGGCTTTTGATTGGCACAATCCTGAATGCGATTATTTTGTTTTTGATGTTCTCGGCTCCGCCCGCTCTTGACGGTTCGGGGCTTGTGGTATACGCCGCGGTCACCTATATCCTCTGGGGCATGACCTACACGATTATGGATATTCCCTACTGGTCCATGATCCCGGCTTTCACAGAAGGCGGAAAAGAGCGTGAAAATCTGACCACGCTGGCCAGAAGCGCGGCAGGCGTCGGTTCTGCGCTGGTTACGATCCTTACGATGATGTGTGTCATGGCGCTGGGCGGCGGCGATGAGCGTGCCGGTTTTAAATGGTTTGCTCTGACTGTTGCGGTTCTGTTCGTCCTTTTCATTGGATGCACCTGTTTGAACATCAAAGAGAAATCGACGGTTGACATGGAATCTCCGTCTGTCGGACAGATGTTTCAGGCGCTGATCCGAAACGACCAGGCGATGGCGGTTGTGATCACGATCGTACTGATTAACTGCTCTGTCTATATTACATCAAACCTCGTGATCTATTTTTTTAAATATGATTTCGGCGGCGATTCCTGGTACAGTTCCTACACGCTGTTTAATACCTTCGGTGGGGCGACGCAGATCCTGGCGATGATGCTGTTTTTCCCGCTGCTGCGGAAGCTTTTTCATGCCATCCGTATTTTTTATATCAGCTTCTGTATGGCGGTGGCCGGTTATGTGGTCCTGCTTGTGCTCGCGTTTACGAATATGTCGAATCTGTTCCTGCTGTTCATCCCCGGGTTCCTGATCTTCGCGGCGAACGGCATGCTGACCGTACTTACCACGATTTTTCTTGCCAATACGGTGGACTATGGTGAGATCAAAAATAATCGCCGCGATGAAAGTGTCATTTTTTCCATGCAGACATTCGTCGTTAAGCTTGCTTCCGGCGTAGCTGCACTGGTCGCCTCGGTATGTCTCGCTGTTTGCAATCTGAGCTCGGATACGGACGCGGCTTCCTCTACCGCGGCTGCGGCTTCCTCCGTGGCGGGACTGCGCATGACCATGACGCTGTTCCCGATCGCCGGACTTCTCCTGGCCGTGTGGCTGTTCCATAAAAAATATCTGCTGACCGATGAAAAGGTCGAAGAACTTGCGGCAGAAATCCGGATGCGGCGGGAAGCAGACAACAAATAAATGTGTTCATGTCTGTGCAGGCGCCTCTGCCTGGCGTGCTGCTTTGCGACAATAAAGGAGAAAGAGAAAATGGACTATACAGAAAAAGCATTGCGGTTAAACCGGATTAATCCGGCTGACTATGAAATGAGTAACTTTGCCACTTTGACAGGAACGTTTTTGCTGACCTGGTTGATCAGCCTCCCTGTGGAAGAGGCGCAGGATGCCCTGACACACCTTGTACAGTCACAGCCGGCACCGGATCAGGAAACCGGTATCATCCCGAGAGCGGGCATGTCCGTAAGACCGGATTACTTTGCTGATGCTTATGGGAAGGCTGTGGAGTCCTCTGTCAGCTTTCTGCGGGGCATATCCATCGATATTATCAGCGGGACGCAGGAGGAGCTGGGGGAAGTGCGGGAAATGGCGCAGTTTATGGCCGGAGAAGAAAGCCGGCTCAGGGCAGTCATGTGCGTACCGGAACTGTATGATTTCCTGTATGATTGTTACCTGGCAGTAAACGAATAAGGGAATACCCGCAGGAAAAACGGGTTCCCGTGACAATCCTTTTCTATGCTTTCATAAACAGGGGCAGCCCATTGCCGGGCTGCCCCTTCTTTTACCGCTTCGTTCTTTTGTTTCTGAAAAAGCAGACGCGGAATCCTTATAATCTTCTTTGCAATGAAAAAAATTGCGTAATGAAAAAATCTGCCCTCGAGATATCCCTTAGTAAATCACTTTGGGAGTACTTGTAAAGGGCAGAAAAATACTGAATCATCCATCAACACGCAAGAATTCTACATCACAATGCTTTATCTGTCAAGATATGTTCCGGAAATTGCCTTATTTTTACTAAGTCATTGCAAATTGTCACTTTGATTATGTACATACTTATTGAAAGAACTTTTCGCGCCAGTGGTCAGATTCGTGGTCAGAATCCGGCCGCTTTTTTTTGCCCAAAATGCCTGATTCCGAAGGAATCTCCGGCGTCACCAGTGGTCAGCTCCGGGGACGGGTCAGTGGTCAGATTCGTGGTCAGACATTCTTGCTGCAAACCCGGAAATCCAGTAAATCCGGGGTGTTTCAGGAAAAACATCTTTAAGTGATTTACTAAAGGATACTTTAAGCTTACAAATTCCGGACTTTGGCATCATGTCGCGTCGTCGCTGTTGCCGATGAGGGATATCATAGCAGAACCTGAGGCTGCGCGGAAAGAGGGCGGTATGGCGAAGCTATGTGTATTAGACGGATGGATTTGCGAAAAAATCGCACGAGGAGGTGAGGGTGCTGAAGATTGAACTGTTTGAACATAACCAGTCCGCGTATGAGGCGGCAGTGGATATGATGAAACAGAGAGGGAAAGCGGCGGTGATCCACCCGACGGGAACCGGCAAGTCCTTCATCGGCTTCCGGCTCTGCGCGGACCATCCGGAGGAACGCATCCTCTGGCTCTCCCCCTCTGACTATATATTTAAAACCCAGCTGGAAAACCTGAAAGCGGCGACTGGCGGTGAGGTTCCTTCCAATATTATTTTCTGCACGTACGCAAAACTGATGTGGATGAGCGATGCCCAGATGGAGGAAATTGTTCCTTCCTATATTATTCTGGATGAATTCCACCGCTGCGGTGCGGAAGTTTGGGGGCAGGGCGTGCAGAAGCTGCTCGCCGCCTTTCCGGATACGCCGATCCTGGGTTTGTCCGCGACAAACATCCGCTACCTGGACAACCAGAGGGATATGGCGGAAGAACTCTTTGAGGGGAATATTGCGTCGGAAATGACCCTTGGCGAAGCGATCGTCCGGGGAATTTTGAATTCCCCGAAATATGTGCTTTCGGTCTATTCCTGCCAGCAGAGAGCAGAAACGTCCCCTCGCTCACGCGCGGCGGCAGGTCGTGCCGCTCATGCAGAAAATACTTCGTGTTGGAACGGCACTCTGGAAAAATATGAAAAACGGGTCAAGGCAGCCAAAAACAGGGCGGTGCGGGATACCTGCGAGCGGTACCTGGAGGACCTGAAACGTGCCCTGGAAATGTCGGAAGGGCTGGATGAGATTTTTGACAAGCATATGACGGACCGGACAGGGAAATACATCGTGTTCTGTTCGAATAAGGAGCATATGGATGAGATGATGGGGCACCTGGAATGGTTCGAAAGGGTGGATCAGCACCCGCATGTCTACTCCCTCTACTCGAGCGACCCGGGTGCAGACCAGGCGTTCGATGACTTCCGCGCGGACGATGATGCCACCCATTTGCGCCTTCTGTACTGTATTGACGCACTGAACGAAGGAATCCATATCGAGGGTATCAGCGGGGTGATCCTGCTGCGGCCGACGGTATCCCCGATCATTTATAAGCAGCAGATTGGCCGTGCACTTTCTGCAAGCAGAAGCAATGACGCTGTCGTGTTTGATATTGTGCAGAACGTAAACTGCCTGGAGAGCATAGGCCTGGTGGAAGACGAAATGCAGCTCGTTACGTCCTATTACCGTTCTCTCGGCGAGGACAGCCGTATCGTCAACGAGCATTTCCGCATCATCGATGAGGTGAAAAACTGCCGGGAAATTTTCAATAAACTGAATGACACCCTGTCTGCTTCCTGGGATATGATGTTCGGCCTGGCAAAGGCGTATTACGGGGAGCATGGGAACCTGGAAATGTCCTCCGGCTATGCGACTGAGGACGGCTACCCGCTTGGCCTCTGGGTGGCCACCCAGAGGGGCGCAAGGAACGGAGCGACACACGGGCACCTTACCGAAGAACGGATCCGGAAGCTGGATTCCATCGGCATGGTATGGGAGTCCTTCCAGGACCGCCTCTGGGAAAAGAACTACGCAGCCGCAAAGGC
>JAJQCQ010000100.1 GCA_021202635.1 Lachnospiraceae bacterium
CTTTTTCAATATAATTTCCAAATTAGCCAGTGTGTCGTCTCAATCACAATGACAGCAATCAGATATACGACATACAGCTATGCCTGGTCACACCATCTGCTGAACAGAGATTTTCACATTTGACATTCCCCCATCCCAATCTGCCGCGCTTTGCTGATGACGACATTTGGCGTTCTGACGTTTTTGCACATTTAGATGATATTTGACATTTGTCTCGTTTGGCATTATACTGTTTTGAAATGAAATGTGCAAGGAACATTATTTTGAGCCTTGTGCGATAATGCACAAAAGCGTCAAAAATGCTTCGTAAAATTTCCTGTGGAGAAGATCTGCCATGGACAAGAATCTGGATTTGCGCATCAGAAAGACATATATGTGTCTCATGAATGCATTGCTGGAGCTTTTGAAAGAAAAAAGTTTTGAGGAAATCACTGTCAATGAGCTATGTGACAGGGCTCTGGTTGGGCGTGAAACCTTCTACAAGCATTTCGCGGATAAATACGCATTCCTTTCCTTCGTGCTTAACGAGATGCTGAATCATTACATTGAGAAAGCTGAGGAGGAAAGCAACTCGCCTGATCCGCGTTCTTATTACGTTGCCTTTTTTAAGGCATTCCTGCAATTCGTGGAAGAAAATACGGAATCTTTCGGTCCGCTTACCAGCAGCTCAATGACAGTCGTAATGCTGTTTTCTACATCTGACGCAATATCTGACAAACTGGAGGAGCATCTCAGGGGAGATGCTGCCGCAGGGTACGTCCTTTCTGTTCGCCCTGTTTATGCTGCTCGATTTCTGACCGGCGCCATGACGCAGTCAGCCAGATACCTTGTCGAACATCCGATTAAAGCAGAAAGGGATGAGATTGTAGAAAACATGAGCATTCTGATAGGGAAACTGTATGCTGCGGATGATGCATACAAAAATCCGATCGGAAAGGAATAGAATATCAGCGGATACCAACTAAAGCAAAATACGAACTGGAAAATTATTTCCGGTACATCATGAAAAAATACGGGCTGGATAACTGGGACGCCATGGACGACCGGGACAGGGAACTGGTGAAGACCTATATTCAGCCTAAAGGTCGTATAACCTACATTTAAAACCTGTTTCAGGCTCCCGGAAGGGAGCTTTTTCTTTTGGAGATTATGAGACTGAGATACTGGAGATTATGAAAAACTGGTAATTGACAGGGGATTCATATTTAAAATTCCGGGATAAAAAAAGGAGGGCCGAGGTCATGTCCTGTGACCTCGGCGAGTATGAAAAAGAAAGATTTATTTTAAGCACTTGCTGTTTGCTTCTGAAATAAAGAATATTATGGCTCTGTGAAGAAAAAATGATTGACTTGTGGAAAAACCGTAAACAGATTATGGCGGTTTTGTGTTTTGATAAATACTGAAAGTCAGAACCGTGAAATCAGAAATGGCAATAGCGGAATAAAGAAAGACGAAACGTTTGGACTTTTTTGCTAATAGAACGAATAATAAGATGGGGCAGATTTTGATGATATTTGTTTCAGTTGCTATCTTCTCAACAAAGGGAAAAAAGGTTATAATATGCTAAAGGTGTGCGAAGGAACAGAAAGAACAGGGTGAGGTAGATGGGTATTTATTTAAATCCGGGGAAAAAAGGATTTGAGACGATATTGAACGGCCTGTATGTTGATAAGACCGGACTGATCGACTATGTGAATAGTACGCTGGATACACCGCTGAAGCTGACAAGTTTCAGCCGCCCACGGCGGTTTGGCAAGTCCTTTGCGGCCAAAATGCTGTGTGCCTACTATGACAGGAGTTGCGATTCACGTGCTCTGTTTGAGGGGCTGGAGATTTCAAAAAAACCATCCTTTGAGGAACATCTGAACCGGTATAATGTAATATATATGGATATTACATGGTTTATATCCCGGTCAAGAACCAGAAAGACCAATATTCTGGCAGATATGCAGACGGCGGTCATTCATGAGCTGAAAGAAGCATTTCCCGCTTATGCGAAAGAGAATGAAGTGTATCTTCCGGATGCGTTGATAGGTATCAGCCAGAAGACAGATAGAAAATTCTTTGTGATTATTGATGAATGGGATGCCCTGTTTCGGGAAGCGAAAGATGATGAGAAATTGCAGGAAGAATATGTCCAGCTGCTGAGAGGCTTGTTTAAGGGCGGTACGGCTACAGATGAAACGATCGTTGGAGCCTATATGACAGGAATTCTTCCAATCAAAAAGTATGGTACCGAGTCAGCACTGACTGATTTTCAGGAGTATACTATGGTGAATCCGGACGAGCTGCTGCCTTACGTGGGATTTTCAGAGAGGGAAGTACAAGAGCTTTGTGAACAGACAGGAGCCGATTATGAGAAAATGAGATGCTGGTACGATGGCTACTCTTTTGAAGGATCGGAATCTGTATATAACCCCAATTCCGTTATGCTGGCAATCCGTAAGAAGAAGTTCAGGAATTACTGGGGGGCTTCTGAAACATTTGAATCATTGAAAAGCTATATTACAAGCGGCTTCGATGGCTTGAAGGATGCGATAATCCTGATGTTGGGAGGCCAGCACATTAAAGTGGATACCAGCACATTCCAGAATGACATCATTTCTCTTGACAGCCGTGATGATGTGCTGACGTTATTAGTACATCTGGGGTATCTGGCATATGATGCGAACGAAGAAGAAGTATATATTCCGAATCTTGAGGTTGCGGATGCCTTTAAAACAGCGGTGAAAAGTACAAAGTGGAATGAAGTAAACAAGGCTTTGTCACAGTCAGATCAGCTGTTGAATGCAACGATTCAGGGCGATGCACAGACCGTTGTAGAAGCATTGGAACTCGCACATGAGACCTGTACATCCAGTCTGGAATACAATGATGAGAACTCGTTGAGCTGCGCAATTCTTCTGGCATATTACACAGCACAGAATTATTACGAGATATTCCGTGAATTGCCCGCAGGAAAAGGGTTTGCTGATTATGCCTTCATTCCGCGAAAGGAAACTGACAAACCCGCGCTGCTTATAGAACTTAAATATAACAAGTCTGCGGATACCGCGATTCAACAGATACACGACAACCGCTATGATGGAAAGCTGAAAGGCTTCGGCGGCAGGGTAATGCTTGTCGGAGTAAACTATGATAAGGATGCGAAAGGCGAAAGCCGAAAGCATCATACGTGCATTATTGAAGAAGTAAAATAGTATTCGCCCAAAATCTGGGATAGCGAGCAGAATCGACCGAAAAGAGCTTGACGCGGCCCACTTATTCTTTAAACTTAACAAAGGCTCATTTAGAGGGGCGCTACTGTGCAATTCCTGTATTTCGTCAGTTTCCTTTTCGGAAGGAGGAATAAGCGTCCCTTTGATTAGGAAGAACAGATCGAACTATATCGCAAATACTGAGACGTTCTATTTTGGGAGATCATTTTATATTGCAAGAAAGTCAATATAATCATAGCAATGTTGTTATGTTTTTGAGAAACATAAGAAAAATAAGATAAGAACATAAGAATTTGTCGATAATTTTCTTGCGTTCTTTCTTTGCTTCTTATGTTTTGTGTTATAACATAAGAACAGACAACAGAAGTTAAGGCGATTCATTGCGGTTGTTCTGAAAAACTATATGATACCATTTCTTCCTTTTCCATTCAAAATCTTTCCTGCTGAGGAATAGATATTGCACTGTAAAGGTCAGAATAAAAATTCTATAATCGGTTGATTTTTTGTTGGGAATTGAGTATATTATCGACAGGAAAGCAGGCGTCATCCTGCTGGTGTGACTGGCACCTAAAATCCGAAAGTGCTGCCGGACATTGGGCCGGAGAGTTGGCGGGCAACAGAAAAACCCGATAGCAAAGCAGTAGAACGATTGAAAGATCGGATGGAACTGAGAGTCGGCGGACGACAGAAAAACCATAAGCGGAATCTGCTAAGATCGTGTTAGCTGGCACGAAAAGCGGTTTCGCTTTTTTATTATATAACTCAAACTTCGTAGCAAAAAAATGCCTACGTACCTTGAAAACTCAATAAATATCGGAAATCAATTAACTGTTAGAGGCCTTCAGTTGTCGCTGTATAGAGGGTGTGAGCACCGACAAAAAGGTGTCCACTAATTCTTCCATTTTTTCACTGCTTACAGAGAATTCTTCGGACATAATCTTACGAAACATGTCCATAATCAGGGTCAGTGCTTGCAACCAGGTAATATCTGCCAGCTCATCTGAAAAATAAAGGAATAATTCTCCCAGTGTGCGTGGATCTTCCTCCTCACGGTGTTCCACTGATAGCATCATATATCGTGTAAACACAATCGCAACGTGTGCAGTCATGGCATCATAAGAAAGCGACCGGCATTCTTTCGCAAGCCGGAGGTAGCTTTTGCATACCTTGAAAAAGCATTTTATCCCACCGTTTTCCGTAAATTCGGATTACTTCGTTTTCATCAGAGTAGTGTCTGTAGACAGAATGCATAAGTACTCTTTTCGGTTTGTTCGGTTGCGTACGTAAACAGAGACTACGAAACCGAGATACTGGAAATCATGAAAAACTGGTGATAGGCGGATGCCTCATACTCAAAATTCCGAGAAAAAAGGAGGGCCGAGGTCATGTTCTGTGACCCCGGCGAGTATGAAAAAGAAAGATTTATTTTAAGCACTTGCTGATTGCTTCAGAAATAGAGAATACTATGGCTCTGTGAAGAAAAAATGATTGACTTGTGGAAAAAACGTCAAGAGACTGTGGCAGTTTTGTGTTTTGATAAATATTGTCGGATCTGATTTTCATCCATCCATCTGCTGTTTTAAATCGAAAAGGATGCCTTATAACTGCTGGATGGAGAAAAAATCAAAAAGGAGTGGTTCGATTCTCATTTCCCCATTCGCATAATTTATCCAACACGAGGACCAGCGAATGCCCTCTTTCCGTGAGCGAATACTCTACCTTCGGAGGGATTTGTGGGTATTCATGGCGAATGATCAGATTGTCAGTTTCCAGTTCTTTGAGATTTTGGCTCAGCGTTTTATCGGCTACGTTTTTCAGGTATCTCCGCATCTGGTTAAAGCGCACTGGCTCGTATTCCATCAGGCAGTAAAGGATAATCGGCTTGTATTTGCCGGAAATAAGGGACAGGGTATAGCAATATCCGGTGTCTTCAAAGTTTGCGGTTTCTATATTTTTCTTCATGCTTACCTCCAGGTAAGTACCTGACATAAAAGTTGGTACTTGTTTTAAATCTGACACTATGATAGCATAGATGCAGCCAAAGGGCAATCAGAAAAAATCCAGGAGGTTTATTGAAATGAGAAAAGATATAAAGACTACGGAAGCGATCTTTCCGATGCCGGTGCTGATGATTGCAACCTACAACGAGGATGGAAGCGTTAATGTCATGAACGCCGCGTGGGGAACCATGCTTGAAAGAAATCAGGTGATTTTGAACCTGACGGAGTCACATAAGACGGTAAAAAATATCAAATCAAGAAAGGCTTTTACAGTAAGTATTGCGGATGCAGCGCACGTAGTGGAAGCGGATTATTTTGGTGTTGTATCCGGGAATAACACTGCGGATAAATTTGAAAAGAGCGGTCTGACCACGACAAAGTCGGAATATGTGGATGCCCCGATTATCAATGAATTTCCCCTGTGTATGGAATGCGAATTTATCGAATATCAGGATGGAGAATTCGGTTGCGGGGTGATAGGTAAAGTAGTCAATACGACCGCAGATGAATCTGTTATGGATGGCGACAAGGTGAATATTTCAAAAGTTTCAGCTATCGCCTTTGACCCATATACGCATGGATATTACAAGGTTACGGATCGGGTAGGCGAAGCGTTCAGAGACGGTCTGAAACTGAAATAACTGTGGAGGCGTTGTATGGAAATCACTGCGCTGCAGTTTATGATTATATGCCCGCTGGTGTTTCTGGCAGGCTTTGTGGATGCGGTTGCAGGCGGGGGCGGTTTAATTTCCCTGCCTGCTTATATGATTGCCGGCCTTCCTGTGCATATGGCGATTGGCACAAATAAACTCAGTTCAGGCATGGGAACCGCGCTGGCAACCTGGCGATTCGCCAGAAACGGATATATCATCTGGAAACAGGCGGCTTTATGTGTCTTATGCGCTTTGCTTGGTTCTGGTGTCGGAGCAAATCTGGCATTGATGATCAGCGATGAATATTTCAAAATCATTATGCTGGTCATCCTGCCGATTACTGCGTTTTATGTGATGCGCGGTCATTCACTTGATATACAGAAGACTCCTTATAGCGAGAAAAAAACCACGATTTTAAGTATGATCGCTGCAACGGTGATTGGCGCTTACGATGGCTTTTATGGCCCGGGAACGGGTACATTCCTGTTGCTGCTGCTGACAGCCATTGCCCATATGCGGCTTACATCAGCAAACGGAGTGGCAAAGGTAATTAACCTGACAACGAATATCACTGCGCTTGCTGTCTATCTTCTGAATGGAAAAGTAATTTTTATTCTGGGGCTGGCGGCAGGGTGTTTCAGCATAGCAGGGAATTATGCTGGCACATGGTTCTTTGCGCGGTGGGGAGCAAAATCCGTAAAGCCGCTGATGTTGTTTGTTTTGATCATATTCTTCATAAAGATATGTTCAGATTTGATTGCCTGAATTGCTCAAAGATTTTCATATTGGAAGCTACAGGAAAGGAACGAGGGAGAATAAATACGTCTGACGCGCAACTTATAGCAGGGTTCTTTTGCCTGATCTTAGGGATTCTGGCAGTCGCATTCCTTCTTGTGTCTGTTTTGGTCAACAGAAGTGAGAAGAGGAAAGCCAGGGATATGGAAATATTTGATAACACTGGCCACAAGGAAGGCTGTCAGCAGGTGGGAGACCGTTGCGGTATTCAGTCAGAGAAACGGAATATTGGCTGCGGGATCGAGGACGAAAAGCCGCAGGAGCCGGAATCTGCGGCGGAAAACGAATCTTCTGCCAGGACAGGTTCAGGTTCCTGCGGCTGTTCCTTTTCCACGAAACAGCGGAGCAGATAGCAATTTTTTGCGTTTTTAATAATCTTCCTCTCGAATCAGCTTAAGCACGGCGGTACTCTGGTAGGTCATGGCTTCGTCATGGACAAAGGCGATGGTGCTGTGAGCGGGCGCATGCAGAGTGTAGCGGACGGTGCCGAGATATGGATCATAAATCCGAGCGAGCAGCTGTCCCTCATCGACCTCCTCGCCGGGGTGCACCAGGGCTTCGAAAAAGCCGGAATCCTCCGCACGGACGGGGATGAAGTCGCGGCTTTCGATCACGCGGGAGTGGTAGCCGCTGTAGCCGCGGTAGCGGATGATGCCCTGTTTTTCCATGAAGTTCAGGATGGCTTCCTCGGCCTGTTTTGCGCTTTCCCGGTCGATGCGCTGGGTGTTGGTGGTGTAGATGGAAAATGCGTTTGTTTCCCAGATCTGCCAGTTGTAGTTCAGCGTTGTTGTATCGAATGGGCGCGGGTCGTGCAGAACGATGTAGGGAAGACCGAACTGCTGCGCCAGATCGACGCTTTCGAATCCGGTTTTCATCATACGAACATGGGGTACAAAAGCTCCCGGCATATAAAAGGAAGCAAACTGGACGCCAAATTTGTAGTTCTGGATGGCATTGAATACGCCGGCTGCGATGCGCTGTGTGGTCTCGCCCTGGTCGTAGCCGGGGAACATGCGGTTGATGTCCGTGTTGTCAATCGTCCAGAAACGCTTTTTGATGTTCATGGAGTAGGGGTTTACGCAGGGAATGACAAGAATCTGTTTTCCAGGCAGAATGCGCCCGCGCTCTTCTAATTCGGTCAGCTTGCGGATCAGGCGGGAGCAGGCATAGAGCTGCTGATTTTCGTTGCCTC
Organism: Lachnospiraceae bacterium; assembly: GCA_021202635.1. Lineage (GTDB taxonomy): Bacteria > Bacillota > Clostridia > Lachnospirales > Lachnospiraceae > Choladousia. The sequence goes on from JAJQCQ010000100.1 coordinate 7,859, forward strand.
GCATGCTTCCGACAATACAGATGGATTCCTCACCCTCACCGAAGGTGAAGCCAGTGACGCGGAAATTGTCGCGGTAAAGTGCTTTTATCTCAAATAAAACGGATTGTTTCATGAATAATCTCCTCTGCGGGATGCTGTTCTTCCGGCTTTGATTTAACTGAAGAAACAGCATCATTTGTATTTGTAAGAGCAAAAAAGCTGAAATTTAGTCTATTCAGGACGGGTTTTCGCATGGGTTGCAAAGATCGTATAAAAACCTGTAACAAATTTATACATTTTGGAGAATCCTCGCGAGCAGAGATCCCTCATCTACAACCGGATATTCCCGTACGGTAAAAAGCCATCCGTCAACCGGGGCGGTAATGACGCTAAGCAATGTGCCGCGCAGCGGATCTACGATCCGGCCGATCTCATCGCCTTTTTTCAGCATAGACCCATGAGAACGTGTCTTGATAAAAATACCGGAGACAGGCGCGTTCAGGAAAGCGACGTCATCTGGATTTTCGGAGATGACTGGTGTGCGTACTTCCGGTGCCGGGCCGGTCCAGATGCCCATTTCTTTCATCAGGCGGAAGACGCCGTCTGTGAGCTGGTCGCCATATTCTTTTGTGATGCGCATGCCAACGCCCATCTCAACCACCAGGGTGGGAACATTCCGGCTGTTCAGGCTGAACGCGAGCGTGGATTCCAGTACTGTGCTTGTGCCATGTACCCAGATAAAGTCAACGTTGGCAATTTTTGCCCAGGGCAGCAGAGTTTCCGTGTGCAGCTCATTGATACGGATTTGCGGGATTTCCGTCAGGTAAATGTTGCTCGCGTGGATATCGAGGCAGAGATCGGAGCCCTGAAGATCGCGGATGATCTCTGCGGCAAGGTATTCGTTCATGTCTCCGTCTGTATTTCCCGGGAAAATGCAGTTCATATCAAGATCGAAAGCCGGGATGCCTCTTGTCACGGAATCAATGCCGAACGGATTCAGGGCAGGGTAGATATCGACCGTCCCTTTCAGGCATTCCGGATGTTCTTCGATTCTGCGTGCAATTTCATAGCAGACATACTGTCCCTCCAGCTCGTCGCCGTGGATACCGGTGACAATGCTGATGCGCTTTGAGGAAGAGATGTTTTCCGGCTGAATATGGTTCTTGCGTATACGCAGCACCTCATCTACCGGCATATTGGTCTTTGCAATTGTCTGTATCATAGGATACCCTTTCTTGTGTCAATGGTATATTCTTTATAAACTATGCTGACGTAACGGTCTATTCCGAATATTGTGAAAATATAGTTATGGGTTAAGTTCCTTCACCCGCACCGCGACTGTTTGTGTCTGCGTAGTGCGTCCTACAAAGACGCCCTGACTGACGATGCAGTCGTGGTAATCGCGTCCGGCGGAGATCTTGATGTGCTGGTCGTCGACGATCAGGTTATTTGTCGGATCGAGCGCGTACCAGCGGCCGCCGCTGCAGACCTCGACCCAGGCGTGGCTCAGGCCTTCGCCGATCAGCATACCGACCACATAGCGGCAGGGAATTTTCCAGATCCGGCACAGGGAGAGCAGGATGTGGGAATAATCCTGGCAGACGCCTTTGCCGAGAGCCATCGCCTCCTCTGCGGTGGTGTGGACGTCCGTGACGCCCTGTACATAAGTAAAATGCTCATAAAGGCCGTGCATGAGTGTGATGCAAAATCTAATTTGGCTGTCGCACTGCTTGTAGAAATTATTTCCCGTTCAGGAAGGCGGGTTTGATTTTCGTCACCCGATTTCTGGTATTTTTTCGCAGCGCTTTCAAATTGTTTTGCGAATATCAAAATTGCAGGTCCAGGCCTGGTATAATCGGTCTGATATTTAAACAGTCCGACCTGATGCTCTTCTTTGGCAGTCAGGTATGGCGCAAGTCCGGTGCGCGCCTGCCCGCGGACACGGGCAAAAAACCGGTCGTGTTGTCCCTTTGTATAGCCGTAAATGCTGTAATTGCCAAAGGAGTCTTTATCAGTAGACAAAAACTCCTTCGGGTAAACCTCCACGTCGAGTCGGTTAATCAATTGTCGTTCATCTGTCAAAGGGATGCATTTCAGGGTAAAGCGATGTTCTTCGACCGGCGGTGCAAAATCCAGGTGCATGTCGTACTCAAAGAGCAGATCTTTCATGCGTGAATCCTCCGGAGTCTGTTTATGTTTGTAACAGTTCAGAATAAGTTATTCCCGGGAAGTCAGATACCCTGATGCCAGTATGGGGTATTTGATTTCCCGAAGCGATGTGTCTGGTAGCCAGAGTCATAAAAAGAATCATGAATCCTCCAGAAGTGCTTCCGTCTTCTGAACGATTGTGATGTAGTCGATCCGCGGCGCATCGACAAGCCGACTCAGCTCATCAAGGGTGGACTGCCGATATTTCAGGCAGGTACGCCAGATTCGGCCCGAGAGCCGGTCGACCTCGCGTTTGAACTCCTCGCGGGACATATGCAGGCGGGCATACAGATCAAGCCGCTCCACACGTTTGCCGACCTTAATGATATTGCGGACGTTTTCACTGTCAATCTCGTCGTCTACGATGCCCCAGAACGCGAGAATGTCGTCGAGCACGTGCTGCAGCTCTATCAGCGGCGATTCGGAGAGCCGTGCCTTATTCATCTCGTACATTGCGAGCTGGATGTAGGAAATGGTGTCGCTGCCAATTTCCTCGCGCAGTACGATGCAGTTGTCGTAGGCGCGGGTCAGGTTGGAATAGATCGAGTTCGGATCCTCCGGGTCGAAGCAATAACGGCCGACAAAATCCTCTCCGGATGTGTAGATGTTTGGAATTTCCAGTTTTTTACAAAAACCGTCCAGGCTGCCCATTTCATCAATGTCAATCATGGTGTCGAAGCTTTCCGCGAACAGCTTAATGGTGGTATAAACGCGCTCGCTGTACCGCCCGAGCCAGAACAGGCGGTCTGTGTTTTCTACTGAGATAATACCCATGTGTCTTTAAATCCTCCTCCCTGAGATGAGTTGACGATGAAGGAATCCGGGTTGCGGGAGAAACGGGTCAGTCCGCTCTTCCATACCAGCGGTTCATCCGCCATCAGCACGAATGCACGCAGATCCGCTTTGCGCGGTACGCATTCTCCGTTTTCAAAGATATCAATATCAAGGAAATCGATGACCTCCTGCGCGATAAAGCGCCGCGGTTCCCGTTTCAGAAGCGCGATGAAGTCTTCCTTTTCCTGCTTTGTCATTTTGTTGCCGAACTGGACGCCATAACCGCCGGCTTCCGCGACATCTTTGAGTACCAGGTCGTCAAAGTGCTCCAGCACATAATCCATATCTTCCTTATATAAAGGCAGATAGGTCGGAGCGTTGTGCAGGATTGGTTCTTCGCCGAGGTAGTATTTGATCATCTTCGGTACGAAGTAGTAAATGCCCTTGTCATCCGCCACGCCGTTGCCCGGTGCGTTCAGAAGAGCGACATTGCCCTTGCGGAAAATATCATACAGGTGTGGGATACCGATCAGAGATCCCTCATAGAAATTCATCGGATCCAGGTATTCGTCCGAGATGCGGCGATATACCGCACCGACCGGCTCCTTGCGCCCGGAGTAATCGATGAAGTACAGATGATCATTTTCCACCAGCAGTTCACTGCCGGTGACAAGGTGCGCCCCTGTTTTTTCTGCCAGATAGGAGTGCTCAAAGTATGCCGAATTGTAGCGGCCCGGTGTCAGGATGACGGTGTGGCCGCCGGTATTGACATAGTCCATCGTGCGGCGCAGCAGCTCCGCGTAATTGCGGTTGTCCGCGATGTGCGTCTGCTGGAAGGTCAGCGGACTGCTTCTGCGGCAGAGCTCCCGCGCAATCATCGGATAGGAAGCGCCCGACGGTACACGCAGGTTATCCTCGAGTATGTACCATTCCTTATCCTTGCCCTGCACCAGGTCAATCCCGGCAATGTGCGCGTAAACACCTTTCGGCGGCATGACGCCCTCGCATTGCGCCAGATACCCGCTTGACGCATAGATAAACTCTTCCGGCACGATCTTATCCCGGATGATTTTTTTCTCGCTGTAAATGTCTTTGATGAACAGATTCAGCGCCATGACACGCTGCTTTAAGCCTTTTTCCAGATACGTGAATTCCTCTGCTTCGATCACGCGCGGGATTGCGTCAAACGGAAATAGCTGTTCCTTGAATTCGTTGTTTTTGTAAATACCGAATTTTACGCCGTACCGTGCCAGCAGCTCATTGACCGTATCTGTATGGCGGTAGAGATCCATCTCCTGCATAAAAACCCCTCTCTTTCCTGAAATACTTGTTATGTTTTTTTGCTTGCGCCCGCTGTGTAGCATTCTTGTCTTTCCGACAGGATAAACGCTACACCCTCCTGGCGCAGCGGCGGATAGGGAAAAGAGTAGTTCTCCTATCCGATCAGGCGGAAATCCGCCCGGTCATTCGAAAGGGTTGCATGCTTTGCAGAAAACTCTCTTTAATACGGCAGTGCGCAAAAAAGGCGCAATGCAAGTATGCAAAACGCCTTTGTTTGATCTTTTCTTATCATACAACGAAAAGGTTCGAATCGTCAACTGGTTTTTGAATATATTTGCAAATATAACATAAACAATAAGAGAAAATAGTTGAAAAAATGAGATGAAAATGATATAATGAATAAAATTCTATGGAAGAAATTTTTTACAACTGGGGACGCAGATTTTGAAAACGCAGATGCAGGGTATGGAAAACGGAAAGAGGAGGATTTTGTATGACGGATAAGAAGAACGGCGTAAAGGAGTATTCCTTCGAGGAAAGTGAGCCTTGTTTTGTCTCAGAAGCGCTGGCAGAATATGCGGAAGCAAAGCGGCAGGGCGAGTACACGCTGGAGGATTACCTGGCGCTGCCAGATGACCAGCGCGTGGAGCTGATTGATGGTGTGATCTACGATATGGCGGCACCGACCTATATTCATCAGGCGGTTTCCCAGCGGATTGGCAGCTATTTTTTAGACTATATTGATAAAAAGAAAGGACCCTGTTTTACGTTTGTTGCTCCGGTGGATGTCCAATTGGATTGTGATAACAGGACAGTCGTGCAGCCAGACGTGATGATTGTCTGTGAACGATCAAAATTCCGAAAAGGACGTGTGTTTGGAGCTCCGGATATGGTGGCAGAGGTTTTATCAAAATCGACATCTTCCAAAGATCGCAGGCTGAAGCTGGTAAAATACAGAAACGCAGGAGTGCGCGAATACTGGATCGTAGATCCGGACAAAAAGAGAGTTTTTGTTTATGAGTTTGAAAAGAGCGATTTTCCCAGAATTTATGGATTTGAGGATAAAGTGCCTTTAGGGATTTATCAGGGAGAATGTGAGGTGGACTTCGCGCAGATTTATGAGCGGATACGGCCATTATATGATACGATGTGAAGATATAGAAGAAATAAAAGAACTGTTCATGTGGAAGGAAATATGCTAAAATATGCGTAAAAGTTCAGTGTGTTCAAATATACACCTGGCGCATAAGGAGGGCAGTATCAAGATGAACAATTATAACAATATGTGGGATTTTCCGGTAACGGATGGAGTCTCTTTTTTAAATGCAAACCGTGTTCATCCCCTTATGCAAAAAAGAATTGATGCGCTTATTTCTGCTCTGAAAAAGGATGATAACATTCGTAAACTGGTATTATTTGGAAGCTCACTGGAATTTCGGTGCGACAGCTATAGTGATATTGACCTTTATATTGAAAAATATGACAAAGATAAGAAGATAAAAAATTTTCCGGAATTAGACTGTGAAGTGGACGTGATTACAAATCTGCCGCCTGATTCCAGGCTGTATCAGGAAATTGACAGAACGGGGTTATTATTGTTTGAAAGGCAGAATGGTAAGCTACCCGTTTCATAAAAGGCTATGAGGAGGTGATTTTATGTGTGATATCCGGTTATTCCGGAGTGCGAGGATGGATTATCGAACGGCGGAAATGGTATGGCGGGCGCAGATGAACGATGAGATGATTTTAAATAATGCTGCATATCATTTGCAGCAGGCGGTGGAAAAAATCTTAAAGGGTGCTCTGGAATGTGTGGGTGTGACGGTACCATATTCTCATAAAATCAGTAAATTGATTGCTATGGTTTCGAATAATGGCGCGAATCTTACCATAACAGAATGGCTGGATGATCATGCGGAAATGCTGAGTGAATGGGAAACGGAAACGCGTTATAATATGGATTTTCTTGTTGAGAAGAGAAAGCTTGACCGGGCAATGACTGAGGTCAGAAGGTTTATGGAAGTAAATGGAATACAGGACTCTTTAAGGGAAGATTTAAAAGATCCGGAGGTAAAGAAGAAGCTATTGCAGTGTCTTCCTGAAAATAAAAGAGAATGCACAGAATTTGAATTGAATTGCTACTATATCATGTTTAAGAAAAAACTATAGCTTTAGGGATATGGCCGTTGTTTTGAAATAGGTCGGCTACAGGTTATTAAGGAGGAAAAACAACATGAATAACTACCCGGAAATACACCATCTGAAAAACAATCCTTCCTTAGAAGGAATGGCTTTTTTGAAAAGCGGCATCGTATATTCTAAGGAATCCGGAGAGGAGCAGACACTGGATCTTCTGCTTCCGTGGAGCGTAAGGGAGCCAGAGTTGTCGTCGGGGAGATATCCTTTGCTTGTGTTTGTTCAGGGCAGCGCCTGGACGACGCCGGATCGGGAAAATGAGATCCCGCAGCTTTCCGCATACGCCAGGGAGGGGTTTGTGGTCGCTACCGTCGGGCATCGCAATTATCAGGAGGGGCATCCGTTCCCGGCTTATCTGCAGGATGTGAAATGTGCGATTCGCTATCTTCGAAAAAATGCGGATACGTATTGCATCGATCCGGAGCGTGTCGTGATATGGGGTACTTCTTCCGGAGGAAACACTGCGCTTCTGGTGGGACTTACCGCGGGGGATCCGCGTTATGAGACAATGGAGTATGCGGACTATTCCGACGCAGTCAGCGCGGTTGTGAGCTGTTTTGGGCCGACCGATATGCGGGATATTATAAATGAGTACAGCGAAGACCCGACTATGCCGGCGATGCTTGGCGGACTGTACGGGCCGGATCAGGAAAAATGGCAGGAGAGAATCTGTGAGATGAGTCCCATCTGCCATGTACAGAAAGACAGGACTTATCCGCCATTTTTGCTCCTTCATGGGGACGCAGATCCGGTAGTGAATTTTTCAGAAATGGTAAAACTGTACCATTGTCTGCTGGATTGCGGTGTTTCCGTGGAAGCTTATCAGATCGAAGGCGGCGAGCATGAGGGAAATTTCTGGAGCCAGGAGGTGCGCGCTGTTATACGGGAATTTTTGAAAAGGGTTATTATTTGAAAAAAAGATATGAAAAAAGCAGCCGCAAGGCTGCTTTTTCTGTCGGATGAGGTGCACGGCCGCACAGGGAATATCTGGCTAATGCCAGACGCAGCCGGTGCAGACGAACAGGAGGCAGAAGACCGCCTTCTACTTGATTTCGGTTTTCCTGCCGCGGTACTCGCTTGCCGCTTCCACGAATCCGCGGAACAGCGGATGCGGCCGGTTCGGACGGGATTTGAACTCTGGGTGTGCCTGGGTCGCGAGGAAGAACGGGTGATTTTTCAGCTCGATCATCTCAACGATGCGGCGGTCCGGGGAGAGTCCGGAGAGCGTCATGCCATTCTGTTCAAGAATCTGGCGGAAGTCGTTGTTGACCTCGTAGCGGTGACGATGGCGCTCATGGATTTCACTTTCGCCGTAGAGTTCATAGGCCTTTGTCGTCGGATCCAGTACACAGGGATAGGAGCCAAGGCGCAGGGTGCCGCCGATGTCCTCGACACCGTTCTGATCCGGCATCAGTGCGATGACCGGATATTTGGTCTGTGGATCCAGCTCAATGCTGTGCGCACCTTCCAGGCCGATGACATTGCGCGTATATTCTACAATGGCAAGCTGGAGGCCGAGACAGAGGCCCAGGTATGGGATATTGTTCATGCGGGCATAGCGGATGGCTTCGATTTTTCCCTCGATGCCGCGGTCGCCGAAGCCGCCGGGTACCAGGATGCCGTCCACATCGGCAAGCAGCTCAGAAGCGTTTTCCCGTGTGACGTCCTCGGAATTGATCCAGCGGATATTGACAATCGCGCGGGTAGCGATGCCGCCGTGCTTGAGTGCTTCTACCACACTGATGTATGCGTCATGAAGCTGAATGTATTTGCCAACGAGTGCGATCTCAACCTTGTGCGTAGGAGTGCGCAGCGCATTTACCATCTCCTTCCAGTCGGTCAGATTTGGTTCCGGGCAGGTAAGATGCAGGCATTCACAGGCTACCTGAGCCAGATTTTCTTCCTCCATCGCGAGTGGTGCCTCATAGAGGTACTCTACATCCAGATTCTGAAGTACATGAGAGCTTGGCACATTGCAGAACAGAGCGATTTTGTCCTTGATCTGCTTGTCCAGCGGGTGTTCCGACCGGCAGACGATGATATCCGGCCAGATGCCCATGCCCTGCAGTTCTTTGACGCTGGCCTGCGTTGGTTTGGTCTTCATTTCACCGGAAGCGCGCAGGTAAGGAATCAGGGTCACATGGATCAGGATAGCGTTTTCATGGCCGATCTCGTGCTGGAACTGGCGGATTGCCTCCAGGAACGGCTGGCTTTCGATATCGCCGACCGTGCCGCCGACCTCAATGATCGCAATCTGTGTTTCATCGGTCGTGAAATCCCGGAAAAAGCGGCTTTTGATCTCATTTGTAATATGCGGGATCACCTGGACGGTGCCGCCGCCATAGTCTCCGCGGCGTTCCTTCTGAAGGACGGTCCAGTAAATTTTTCCGGTCGTCACATTGGAATTTTTATTCAGGCTCTCATCGATGAAGCGCTCATAATGTCCCAGATCGAGGTCTGTCTCCGCACCATCATCGGTGACAAATACTTCCCCGTGCTGGATCGGGTTCATCGTGCCTGGGTCGATATTAATATAGGGATCTAGCTTCTGCATGGTGACCTTGTAGCCTCTGGCTTTTAAAAGCCGGCCGAGGGACGCCGCGGTAATGCCTTTTCCAAGTCCGGAAACGACGCCGCCTGTGACGAAAACGTATTTTACTGACATGGTGTCCTCCTGATAAATAATTGGACAGGAGATTATCTCCCCTGTCTGTTTGCGTGATTATATTCGTTATAGCAGATGACAGCTCTGACTGCCGTTACCCATTATACATCCTCCACTCAGGAAAAGCTATTCTTTTTTCAATGAATTCGATTCGGATACCTGGATTTTCCGGGGAGAGATATCCTCTGATTTCGTCATTTCAAACAATTTTTTCACAAAATGTTTAGAATCGCGGTATTGATTTATAATGGATGGCCAATTATAATGGAGGGAACCGGAAATCGTTTATAGATTATGATATTTTGTAACCTGCAGAATTCCTTCTATAAACAGTGATGCAGAGAAAAAGGTCAGGCCAGGAAGGATCTGCCATCGTCTTCGCCAGGCCGTGTGTCACAGATCGATTTCCGCTTTGAGTCACTCACTGCACCAGGATGCGTGACTTTCTATATACGGCAAAATCAGGAGGCACACGAATGGATAACAATCAAAATGATAACCGCCGCAACGGCGGAGACCAGGGACCAAATCGTCCCGGCAGAAACAGTAATACTTTTATAATTTTTCTGGCGGTCACTCTGGTTACCCTGCTGGTTATGGCTTTGCTGAACAATAGCCTGAGCAACAGTACGTCCTCCGTGGAAATTACTTATAATGAGTTCCTCGAATTGCTTGACGAGGGGAAGGTGAGTTCCGTTGTTATTTATGATGACGAACTGGAAATTACGCTGAAGAGCGACACACTTTCGGACTATTTAGGCACTTCCTCGGGGAGTGTGACTTATTATACAGGGAACCCGGATGACCCCAATCTGGTAGCGCGTCTGGATCAGGCTGGAGTGGACTTTACTCAGAATATACCGGATACGACCTCAAGTCTGATCTGGAGTATGATCATCAGCTTTGCGCCGCTGATCATTATCTGGGTGATTTTCGCGTTTGCGATGCGTCGCATGACAAATGGCAGCGGCGGCGTCATGGGCGTCGGCAAGAGTAAAGCGAAGGTCTACATTCAGAAAGAAACAGGCGTTACCTTTAAGGACGTAGCAGGACAGGATGAAGCAAAGGAGTCCCTTCAGGAAGTGGTAGACTTCCTGGAGAATCCGCAGAAGTATACAGAGATCGGTGCGAAGCTGCCGAAGGGTGCTTTGCTTGTCGGCCCTCCGGGCACTGGTAAGACGCTTCTCGCGAGAGCGATTGCCGGTGAGGCAAAATGCCCGTTCTTCTCTCTGTCGGGTTCAGACTTTGTGGAGATGTTCGTCGGTGTCGGCGCTTCCCGTGTTCGTGACCTGTTCGAAGAGGCGAAGAAGAACGCGCCGTGCATTATTTTCATCGATGAGATCGACGCGGTGGCGAAGAGCCGTGATACCCGCTTCGGCGGAGGAAATGACGAGCGGGAGCAGACATTGAATCAGCTGCTCGCGGAGATGGATGGCTTCGAGCCGTCAAAGGGGCTGATCGTGCTGGCAGCGACGAACCGTCCGGAGGTATTGGACCAGGCCCTGCTGCGGCCAGGCCGTTTTGACCGACGGGTTGTGGTAGATAAGCCAGACCTGAAGGGTCGTGTGGAGACACTGAAGGTACATTCCAAGAATGTCAGTATGGATGAGACCGTTGACCTGGATGCGATTGCTTTGGCGACCTCGGGTGCTGTGGGTTCTGATCTGGCAAATATGATCAATGAAGCCGCGATCCTGGCAGTCAAGAAGGGACGTAAGGCAGTATCTCAGCAGGATCTGTTTGAGGCCGTGGAGGTAGTTCTGGTCGGTCAGGAGAAGAAGAACCGTGTACTCAGTAAAGAAGAGCGGCGCATTGTCTCCTACCATGAGGTCGGACATGCATTGGTGAGCGCACTGCAGAAGGATTCAGAGCCGGTGCAGAAGATCACGATCGTGCCGCGCACGATGGGGGCGCTTGGCTACGTGATGAACGTGCCGGAGGAGGAGAAATACCTTAACACGGAGAAAGAGATCCGCGCGATGCTGGTTGAGTTTGTAGCGGGGCGCGCGGCGGAAGAAATCGTCTTTGACACAGTGACAACCGGCGCGGCAAATGATATTGAGAAGGCGACACGCATAGCCCGTGCGATGGTGACGCAGTATGGTATGTCGAAGAAATTCGGTCTGATGGGACTTGAGGTGACAGCGTCGCAGTATCTGGATAATCGTCCGGTGATGAACTGCTCGGATGTGACTGCCGCAGAGGTCGATAAAGAAGTTATGCAGATTCTGAAGGATTCTTATGATGAGGCGAAGCGTATTCTGACCGAGCACCGCAGGACGATGGATAAGATTGCGGAGTTTCTGATCGAAAAAGAGACCATTACGGGCAAGGAATTTATGGATATTCTGCACCAGTGTGAGGGTGAGGGAAACAATACCGAGAAGATGGGTGCGCGCATTGCGGACCGGCCGGTGGAAGCACTGACCGATCAGACGGCAGAGGATGCGGGTACCGGTTCGGATGTCGTTGGTGATGGTTCGAATGATTCATCTGCTGTACCGTCACAGGGGCAGAATCAGACATCCGTCGGGCAGCATCCGGAAGCGCAGGCACCGGGAACGGAACAATCCGGAAGCCAGGCACCGACAGAGCAGTCTGACAAGGCAACAGCAGCAGATGAGTAGGAAACGGATACCCCTGCTGCCTGTGTGATTATAGTGAAAAAAAGAACAGCATCTGGCCATATAGCTGTAAATGGCAGATGCTGTTTTTTTATGCGCACGGCCGCGCCAGGAATATTTCTGGCTAACGCCAGACGCGGCCGGCGCAGACGAGTAGGACACGGCAAGCCGTCTCCTACTCGATTGCAGAGCCGTGCCAGGAATAAAAATCAACCGAACGCCTGTTAATTCACATTTTTTTCATTTTTTTCCCCATAAATGAACACACAAAGACGATATGCTTTTGCCAAAGCAGTAATATTCTGGCAGATTTGTTTCATGCGGGAGGGGATACTATGGCAGGCAGTTGGATAAGAAACAAAAAGGGCAGACGAAAGATCAGACGGTCAGGGAAAAAAGCAGCGCTGAGTTGCTTTTTATCGCTGGTTGTTTTGTATGTGCAGGCTGCAGATTGCGCGGTGGTTCTGGCGGACACGGAGGAACTGGAGTATGAGGGGACAACACAGATTTCTTCTACGGACTATTACGCGGAATTTGACACGACTGCGGTGGAACTCATCGTGGAAGAGGTTTATGTATCTTCCGGTTCTTATGTGCAGGAAGGTACCAGTATTTTAAAGATTACAGATGACAGTTATCAGAGTGCAATTTCCTACTATAACGCGGCGATCATTCGGGCGGAAAATAATCTGACGGATGAAATGCTGACCTATACACAGGGGATGCAGTCGGCGGAATACACGCTGGAGCTGGCACAGGCAGAAGCAGATCAGGCGGAATTCGTGCGGTCACAGTCGGAAGCGGAGCTGGAGGATACAATCGAAGAACACGAAGAGATGCTGACCGAGCTGGAGGAACGGATCGAAGCTCTGGAAAACGGGGAATATGACGACGATGATGATTCATCATCAGGCAGTTCGTCAAGTAGTTCATCTGGCAGTTCTTCCTCCTCTTCTTCATCAGAAGAGGAATCTGAGATGGAAAGCGAATCGGAGACAGAAACAGAGACTGAGACGGAAACAGAGACAGAAACAGAAACAGAAACAGAAACAGAAGATCCGGCGGCAGTGCTGGAATCAGAGCTTGCAGCACTGGAGAGTGAGGCGGCGATTCTCTCTCAGACAGAGGTTGAGCTGGAATCAGAAATAAAAGAAAAAAATGAGGATTATAACGAAATTCTGGAAAAGATGTACACGCTGGCTGGTTATGATACTTCGGTTCTGGCCGGGGCAGCGCATCTTGTGCTGGACACGGAAGAAGAGACGGAGCCTGAGTCAGAGACGAACAGGGAGACCAGTGCGAATCTGGTGGAAAATATTTCTCAGATGACGAATTCCTCGAATGAGGATCTGCCGCAGGAGACAGCGGTAGATTCCGAGACCTCGACAGAAGAGCAGATCAGCGCGGCAGAAACTTCGACGGAAGCGCAGACCAGTGCGACCGAGGCTGTCACAGAAACGCAGACCAGTGCGACCGGGACGGCAACGGAAGCACAGACAGGTTCTCAGACGGAAGCGACAGAAGAAAATGCGGGAACGCAGACAACCGAAAATGGGGAAACAGGAGCAGATACGACGGCTGCTACGGAAACACAGACGGCAACCGAGGGTGATTTGATTATAGAAGATATTACGACAGAGACAGGCGCGGTGGAAGATACGGATTCTTCGGATACAACAGAGGATACGGATTCTGAGACAGAATCAGAAAGCGAGACAGAAGAAGAGACGTTGGAGACACTGCTTGCGGATCTATATGCGTTGGAGGAAACGCGGCAGGACTTGTATACCCAATACTATGAGACGATCCATGCGGAAGAAAAGCTGGAAGAGCAGATCGAGACCCTTACACAGCAATTGGAACAGCTGACATCGTCCTCAAATGGCGGAACGTACGGAATGTCCGACACGGATAGCTCTGCGGGTGGTATGACAGGTACGGATGGTACAGCAGATGGGAGTGACACGACGGGTACTGACGGCAGCGAAAATGCGGAATCTTCTACAGGCAATGAAGACGCAGCGAATACAAATGGATCGGCACAGAGTGATGATTTGACAGCCAGTGATTCTTCGGATTTGTCGTCAGCGATGGCGGCTTTGGCATCTTCTGCCTCCGGAAGCTCCTCGGGATCGTCCAGCCATTCCTCTTCCTCAGGAAGCTCTTCCGGATCCGCCTCTTTCTCGGCGGGCACGTCCTCATCCTCCGGGAGCAGTGAGACAACGTCTTCTTCCTCGAGCACGGCTGCGACTGGTTCTTCGTCGGGAAGCTCTATGGGTTCCTCTGGCAGTTCCGGAGGAAGCAGCAGTATGTTTGGAAATTCGTATGATCTCTCGGAAGCGGAGAGTGCGCTGGAGCTTACGGCAACGGATTCGGATGAGGCAGAGGAGGTTCTGGAGCAGCTTTATGAGGTTCTGGAGGATGTACAGCTTCAGTATGAGGAGCTGATGCGGGTGAAGACGCCGACGGAGCTGGATATACAGTACGAATATGATACGACTATGCTCGAGGCGAAGCTGGCGGAGATCACTTATCAGCAGACGGTTGAGTCTCTGGAGGAAACCCTTCAGTCTTATGAAGACGCGCTGACGGAGCTGGAGGAAGCACTGGAACTGCTGGAGGGCCTGGAGGATGGCACGGTGACAGCAGCGGCCGCAGGGACACTTTCCGCTGTCAATTATTCTGCGGATGATACTTTAAGCTCTGCGACTGCGCTTTACAGTATTTATGACACGGATGTAGTAACAATTACGATTGAAGTCTCTCAGGAGGAGATCGCAAAAATGGCAGTCGGTGATACAGTGAGTGTCACTCTTTCCGGCTCTGGCACTGTGGAAGGGACAATTTCCGAAAAAGACACCGAGCCGGTAGACGGGACATCGCGTACAACGGTCATTTATGATGTGGTGGTTTCTGTTGACAACAGCAGAGGGAGGCTGAGTTCAGGAACCGGGGCGACGGTTACCGTTACAGCCAGTGAGACAGCAGAGTAAGGAGATGAGGGGGATATCATGAGCAGAGACGTGAAAAAGAGGAAGAAAAAACATCATTTTCTCAGAAATTTTCTTCTCCTGGTGATTGTTGTGGCGGCAGGCGCGGGTGCCTGGGTGGTTTATCAGGATCAGCAGGAATCAGACATGGAGGATACGACCTCTTATCGGCAGGAGACGGTAAAATATGGTTCGGTGATCACCGGTGTTACAGAGAGTGGGACGGTAACCTATGGGACAGCGGATCAGACCTTTGAGGTGGCGGAGGTGACATCTTCCTCCAGCTCAGGCAGCTCCTCTGGCGGATCAGGTATGTCCATGAGTTCGGACAGTTCTTCTTCCAGTACCAGTTCGACTTCTCTGGAAGTTGAGGAGATTTATGTAGCGGTTGGTCAGGTGGTTGCGGAAGGCGACGCACTTTTGAAAATTACGGAGGAGAGCATCGAGGCGTATCGGGAAGAACTGGAGGCCGCGGTTACGAGTGCCGAGCTGACCGTGAAGCAGGAAGAGATTAATGTAGAGACGAAGCAGGCGGAGGCAGACTATACGTACGCAATGTATATTGCGGAAGGCGAGACTGCCGAGGCTACCTATAATGCGACAATCACAAGCCTGGAGAATACGGTGACAGAGCTGGAAGAAGAGCTGGCAGAGGCCGCGGAAGAGGTGGAAGAGCTGCAGTCGGAATACGATGATGGGGAAGACGTGGAGGATGACCTGGAGGAGGCACAGCTGAATTACGAGACGATCGAAGCAAATCTGGAAATTGCGAAAAATAATCTGACAACGCAGTCGATTGAGGCAAAGCAGACATATGACAAAGCAATGACCAATTATGAATATGCGGATCAGCTCTATGAGATAGATACCGACGGCCTGACAGATGACCTGGAGGATGCGCAGGATGCGCTTGAGGATGCGGAGGAAGCTCTGGCTGAGTTTGAGGAGCAGATCGGCGATGGTGTGATCTATGCGGAATATTCCGGGACGATCATGTCGATTTCCTACAGTGCGGGTGATTCTCTGACCAGTGATTCTACTGTGGTGACTTTTTCGGACTCAGATGATGTGACAATGACAGTGGCGGTTTCTCAGAGCGATATTTCAGATATTTCGACTGGAGATACCGTTTCGATTGCGCTGGACGCTTATGAGGATGAGACCTTTGATGGGGAAGTGACAGCGATATCCACGACGGCGACGACGGGTTCCTCAACGGTAAATTATGAGGTGACAGTAAATTTCACTGGTGATATTACAAAGGTATATTCCGGCATGACTGGTGAAGTGACCTTTATCACAAAGGAGGAAGCAGATACGCTTTATATTTCGAACCGCGCGGTACAGACAGATGGAGCGACTTCCTATGTAAAAGTACTTCAGGATGACGGAACGATTGAGGAAGTGACTATCACGACCGGATATTCGAATGGTACAACTGTGGCGGTAACCTCCGGGCTCACAGAAGGACAGATTGTGTTGATAGAAAGCCAGGTGACAGAATGAGACTTTCGGAGCTGTTGAGGCTTGCCTGGCTGAATATTAACCAGAACAAGTTCAAGACTGTCATGACATCCATCGGAATTATCGTCGGTGCTGCGACAATTGTGATGGTCATTGCGATCGGACGCGGTGGAAAGATGGATGTCGCAGAGCAGTTTGCAAGTTTGAATGCCGGATCCATTGACATTACGTATGACTATGAGGGAGAAGAGACAACCACCAGTGGCAGCGGGAGCTTTTCCATCAGTGATCTTGGAAGCTCTCTTATGAGTAACGTCAGCAGTTTTTTCAACATGGGCGGCGGAGGTGATTCTTCCGGCTCCAGAGGAGACCGGAGTTCCTCAGATTCCGGCAGTAATACGCCGAGCGGCGGCGGGATGACGATGGGCGGTGGTTCTGATTCGGACAGTGACAGCTCGTCCGGGGGAGGAAGAAGTATGGGGAATGACGCTTCTTCGGATGATGCTTCCGGCGGCAGGTCGAATATGGGTGGGATGAGTGATTTTTCGGACAGTGATCTGAGCGATATCGCAGATGCGTTTTCAAACGGTGATATGGATATGAGCGATATTGCTTCCATGTTTTCCGGGGACGCTGCCTCCACTGACGGAGAAAACGCTGAGGGCGGCGGGAATGATAACGCCGGTGCGGCGGATTCTGGCGAGAATACGGGATCGGCTGATGGAGATAACGAGGAAGGTGCCGAGGGAACGGAAAGTGATTCTGAAGAGGACGCAAGTGAGGAAGCCGCGGCAGTATCCGCGGACGAAGAGGAGGAGACGGAGACTGATCTGACGGACAGCCGCCTGAATCAGGAAAATATTATTCTCACCATAGATGACGTAGAGGATATCGAAACATTTGTGACAGAGCTGGACGGCGCGACGATCTCCTATACTTCGCGGACTTCTGTGGAAGGCGGCGATCTGACCAGTGCCGAGACCTACACGGTAGCGGGTGTATATTACAGTTATTATACGGTCAGCAATCTGTCAATGGCAGAGGGCGAGTTTATTACAGACGAGGAGAGCGACAGCAGCGCGCGCGTCTGTGTTCTGGGAAGCACAGTGGCAAAAGAACTGTTTGGAAGCGCAGAAGAAGCTTACGGAGAAACACTTTACCTGGATGACCGCGCCTATGAGGTCGTGGGGGTGCTCGCTTCTTCATCAACGGTATCTGCAAATATTACACCGGACGAATCAATTTTCGTTCCGTATGAGACGGGGATCAAATATATCACCGGAACGGACATCAGTCCGGTGATTACTGTGATCTGCAACGACGTTGACCTGGTTGATTCTGTAAAGGAAAAAGTGGAGACAGTGCTGGAGGAAACTTACAGTACAGCAGAATTTACTTTCTCTGACGCGAGCAGTAAGCTGGAGGCGGCAGAATCGTCAAATGAAATTCTGACGATGCTTTTGTCGGCGATGGCAGTCATTGTTTTTATCGTCGGCGGAATCGGGATTATGAACGTTCTGTTTGTTTCGGTCAAAGAGCGGACTGAGGAGATCGGCATTTTGAAATCTCTGGGCGCGTCCCGGAGTAACATCCTGTTTGAATTTTTGTTTGAATCAGCCGCGATCAGCATGATCGGCGGAATTCTTGGCGTTGGCGCGAGTTTTCTGGTGACGCCGCTGGTGGAATACAATGGAATTCGCGTAGAAGCGAATGTGAACGCCTGGGCGGCGGCTCTGGCATTTTCGATACTGACCGGTACGATTTTTGGTTTCTATCCGGCATGGAAAGCATCCAAGCTGGTGCCGGTGGAGGCGCTGAATTCCGATTAAGCCGGGAAATGTATGGGGTGTTTAGAGAGGAGGGACTTGCAATTATGAAAAGAAGATATGTGGGGATCCTGTTTGCGGCTCTGCTGACAGTCACACTGACAGGCTGTGAGAGTGTCAGCGAAGTGGCGGATACTGTGACCGGTACGGTCAGCGAGGCAGCTGGAAATCTGACAAGTTCTGTGAGTGAAAAGCTGGGCCTTTCCGCAGAGACGGAAACAGAAATGGCGGAAGGTCAGCGAAAGGCGACCATTCAGGTCGTATCGATCACAGGAAATGAGCTGACCTATATTGAGGAGACCGAGGAAGAAACTGAGACAGAGTCGGAGAGTGAGACCGGGACAGAGCCGGAGAGCGAGACTGGGGTTGAGCCTGGGAGCGAAATCGGGACAGAAGCCGGGATCGAAACGGAGACGAATGCGGGTACAGATGAAGAGACAGAGGTCGGGACGGAGCCGGATACAGAAAAAGAATCGGAGGAGTCTGTATCTGCGGACAGTAGTTCGGGCAGAGGCGGCAATATGCAGGGTGGTCAGAAGGGCGGCATGAACATGGAAGACTCGGATACAGACAGTTCGGATACAGGTCGTTCGGATAAGGGCAGCTTTGGCATGGGGGCCACGGACGGAGACAATTCGGAAACAGCTAACCCGGACATGGCTAATTCAGATATGGGCAGTATGGACATGAGCGATCTTGCGGAAGCCTTCAGCAGTGGCGATATCGATCTGAGTGATGTCGCGGATGCCATGAGCAGCAGCGATATTGACCTGAGCAGCATTGCGGACGCCATGAGCAGCGGCGATATCGATCTGAGCGACATTGCGGATGTTGTAAATGGTGATACTGCGCTTTCTGAATTGACCGGCGAGACGGAAGATCAATCGGTTACTGTGTATCTGCAGGTTGGTGTGGTGGTTTACACGATGACAGGCAAGGAAAAGACATTTTCTATTTTACAGGCAGGGGATGAAGCAGAAGTCCTCTTTGAAACAGATGCAGATGGAAATGAGGTCATTACGAAGATGTGGATTGTGAGTACAGGCTGAGTGCAGAGCGTTACTGGCCACAACCTGACCACACACTTGCTGCGTAGTCAGGGCTTACCCCATCCGAAGTGTGGGATGCCACCCGGCGAAGGTTGAAAACGTAGTGGCAGCGCAAGCGCAAATAAAAAAGCAAATGTGAGGCAAAAGTATGAAGCATATCATTGAGATGCGTGACATTGAAAAATATTACCAGGTCGGCAGTTCGCAGCTCCATGCGCTGAAAGAGGTTTCATTGGACGTGGAGGAAGGGGAGTTTCTGGCTATTTTAGGTCCGTCCGGTTCCGGAAAAAGTACGCTGATGAATATCATCGGCTGTATGGATCACGCGGATGGCGGGACTTACGTCCTGGATGGAATAGAAGTACACAAGGCGAAAGAAAAGCAGCTGACACAGATACGGAATGAAAAAATCGGATTTATTTTTCAGAAGTATCACCTCATTCCGACTTACAATGTGGTTCAGAATATTGTTATGCCTTTGCTGATGCGCGGGATGACACTGGACGAGGCCGAGGAGGAGAGTGAGGATATTATTCATATGCTTGGACTGACAGAACGCGTCCATCACAAACCTCGCGAGCTTTCCGGCGGGCAGCAGCAGCGCGTTGCGATTGCACGGGCGCTCGTCGGAGAGCCGGCAATCCTTCTGGCGGATGAGCCGACCGGTGCGCTGGATCAGGCCAGCGGCAAAGAAGTGCTAAAGCTGTTTCGTCGTCTGAATGAGATGGGAAATACAATCGTCATGATCACGCATGACCTTGGTGTGGCGGAGAACGCGAAACGGATTGTGCGGATTGTTGATGGAGAGCTGCATGAAG
Source organism: Lachnospiraceae bacterium (assembly GCA_021202635.1). GTDB lineage: Bacteria > Bacillota > Clostridia > Lachnospirales > Lachnospiraceae > Choladousia. The sequence continues at coordinate 27,733 of JAJQCQ010000100.1, forward strand.
AATAAATCGTGACGGCTCAGTATTTTCACAATTAGAAAAACCATAATTACGATAAATCTTTTTTAGGGGACTTGCTTTTTTGGAAGCTTTCCCCTATACTAATGTAATAACAGAAATTTTGAGTGACATCATTTTTGATCCCGGTTTGTCAGACAAAGAAAATTTATGGTTGGTCTGAACTTTGTATCTGTTCGAAAGCAGATTGGAAGGGCAGACATATGAAGGAGGCAAGATGAAGAGATGGAAATCGGTGCTTTCGGGTTTGCTGGCATTTTGTCTGCTGCTTGCGGCACCGTCTGTGTATATCCTGGCGGAGGAAGTGCTGGAGGAAGAGACAGAAGAAGAAATTCCGGAATCCTGGTATTATACAATTGAATCAAATGAGATTGAAGGCTGGCCAGAAGGGCCACAGATTGAAGCAGCATCTGCGATTGTCATGGATATAGACACGGGTACGGTTCTGTATAGCAAGCAGGCGACAGAGAAGCAGTACCCGGCCAGTATTACGAAAATCATGACGACACTGCTTTTGATAGAGAACTGTGATCTGGACGATACAATTACTTTTACAGAGGTTGTTTACGATATTGAATCCGAGAGTACCCATCTTGGCATTCAGCCAGGAGAAGAGATGACGCTGCGCGACTGCGCGTACGGTATTATGCTTGCGTCAGCGAACGATATTGCCAATGGGGTAGCGGAATATATTGCCGGGAGCGTCAGCGCCTTCGCTGACATGATGAATGAAAAGGCAGAGGAGCTTGGCTGTGTGAATACGCATTTCTCAAACCCGCACGGATTGTACAGTGACGATCATTATACATGTGCATATGATATGGCTTTGATTGCAAAAGCGGCTTATGAGAATGAGACCTTCCGTGAGATTGTGGGTACAACGGAATATATTATTCCGGAGACGAATCTGTCGGGGGAGGAACGTTCTTTTTTAAACCATCACAAAATGCTGCAGTCCGATTCGGAATATTATCAGGAATGGTGTACCGGCGGTAAGACGGGATATACTTCTCAGTGCCTGAATACGCTGGTGACATACGGAAGCAAAGACGGGATGAATCTGGTATCCGTGATTCTCAGAGTCAATGGGGCAGGCAAGGCTTATGCAGAATCCACAGAAATCCTCGAATATGGTTTCGAAAATTTTTATACAAAAAATTATGATAATGTTAGTTCAAAAGCCACTTTTTATGATATAATGAACCTGACGTATGTCGGCACTGCCTCGAACTTTCTCTCGCCTGTGTGGCAGAGAGTTACGCTTGAAAATTGCAGTGTGAAGATAACGCTTCCAAACACTGCGTCGATCGAAGATCTCACTGTCACGGTTACGGAAGCGAATGGCAGCACAAAGGCTTTTTCATATGAATATAATGGACAGCCGGTTGGGATGGCAACAGGTAAATTAAATACATTATTTGTCCCGGTTCGGACGAAATACACTCTGAACACGGACATTTCTTCGACAGAGGAGGTATCTTCAGAGGGGAGCATTCAGTTTGAAGGACTGGATGAAGTACTGGATCAGGCTGCCGGTTTCTTAGAAGAGGGTTACCAGATTATTTCAGACTATGCAGAGAATCATTTGATGATCGTATTGGCCGGTGGAGCCGTGCTGTTGATTGTTTTCGCTGTTTTGATAATTGTATTGATTTTCCGGGCTACAGCCGATGCGCGAATCAGGCGTCGCAGAAGATTGGAGGATGAGGAACGGAAAAAGAGAGAAGAAGAGATTGAAAAAATGACGACTGCCGAGATAGAGGCGGAATTAAGGGAAGTCATGGAACAGGAGCGACTCCGGAAAGAGCAGGAGGAGTTTGCTGCAGCTGAGGCGGAAAGGGCCGCCCGGGAAGCTGAGGAAATGGAGTGGAAAGCGCATGAGACAGAGCGCCTGATTGAGGAGCTGGAGCAGGAGCGGCAGGCACGCATTTCCGCAAAAGACGTATGAGGGTATAAATGATTATTATTAAGAAGGGATGGATAAAGGATGAACTGGGTTGCACCAATTAAAGACGAAGAAACGCTGGAAAAATTTAAAGAGAAGCTGCGCGAGATGGACGATAAATACTATATTATGTTTGAAATCGGCGTGGGCACAGGGCTTCAGCTGCAGGAAATTCTGAAGTTTAAAAATAAGGATCTCCGTGGGAAGGAAAGTATTGAAGCCAGTATCGGGACAAAGAATATTAAGCGCACATTCCAGATTCCGAAGGATCTGCAGGAGACGATTATGAAATTCACAGAAGGCAAGGATCCGGATGCATATCTGATTCTGGGACATGCCAGTTCTCCGCAGCCACTCTCCAGGGAGCAGGCGTATCGTGCGCTCAAAAGCGCCGGCAAGAGCATGGGTCTGTCTTCCATTGGTGCGCAGACGATGCGCAAGACCTTTGCGTGGCGTTATTATAAATCGACAGGAGATATTTATTATCTGCAGAACCTTCTGAATCATGCATCGCCATCCATTACCTATCGTTATATCGGAGAAAAGCCAAATGTAGAGGTTTATCTGCGTAAAATGACTCCGGAAGAGAATGAACGCAGCCGCTACCTTCTTTATAAGGACAATAACGGCAAGAAGAGGATTGAAGCACTGCAGGCATTGTTGGCGGAGATTGGAGAGGAAATGGATAATCCTCTGAATAATGATGCTTACTATGGAAAGGTGGATTGCCTTCTCAAAGAAATGGAGGATCTGGTAGAGAATTTTAAGCAGACCAGATAAGGAGGAAGACGAGCGAGTTTTCTGATTCACCATAATTGCGATAAATAAAAAAGCCCGAACAGGAGAAAAGGTTTCCTGTTCGGGCTTTCTATGTAGTGCAGACGGCCGCGTAAAGAATCTGGCAGATCTGCTGCCTGCGGCCGGCGTAGGCGAGCGGGAGGCGGCAAGCTGTCTCCCTGCTCGCTTGCAGGGGCGCGAGAGGTACCTGGTTAACCGGTTTCTGTATTTCGATGATTTTGCCGCTTTACCTTGACAGCCTGCTTTTTCTCATATATCTGATTTGCCTCTTCCTCCAGGATTGGCTTTAATGTCTTAACCGCATAGGTCATATTGTCTGCATTGAGACGAAGACGAATTTTTCCTTTTATATAACCGTGGTGAGGACACCAGGCAAGACAAAACTGATTATGCCCGCCGGCGGAAAACCAGCGTATTTTTTTCTGCGCCGCTTTTTGGCAGAGTGGGCAGCGTGTGGATGTAACGACTGGATCCTTCATGGCCTGGTTTCTTGACACGAAAAGTTTGGAAATAAATTTGTCGTAGGTGCTATAATGCAGATAAATTTCCTCTTTGCGGGAAACGGGTGTACGAAAATAGTCGACAGAAGAGTTATCACGAATCTGTGAATCCTCCAGTCGCTGCATAATAAGCGATGTGTAGATCGCGTCGCTTAGAGCACTGTGGAATGCAACCGTTTTCTGTATTTCCAGAAAATCAATTGCATATTCCAGAGATCTTCGTGATCTTCGGTCCTCGTATACAATACTGAAAATTTTCTGAATGTCAAAATAAATCAGCGGAAAGGGAAAAGGTGATTTTATGTTATAATAAGAAAGATTCCACTGAAATTCAGTCAGGTCCGCAGGTCCCCAGGTGCAGAATTCCGGTTCACCAGGAGCAGCTTCGGATGCTTCATCGCCGCGGCACCAGTCGAAAAAGTCTGCGGCTACCTCCGGAAAGCGTCGGGCACCCGCAAAGTCAATGGCGCGCAGAGCGACGATCTCCCGGGTCCGAAAATGCAGGGAGGTGTATACCTGAGGTTTGACAATCTCACGGAACTGTCCTGTGACCTGATGCGCCTCGTTCACCCGGACCGCACCAATTTCTATAATTTCAAATGGAAGCGCTTTTATCTCGTGCGCTTTTCCGGTTGGACATTGATTCCACTCCAGATCAAGTACAATATAATTCATCTCTTCTCCCTCAGTTATTTTCCCACAGGTTATTACGCAGTCATAGCGCTGTTTTGCACATCGTTGCCCAGCTTGACCAGAGCTTCGCTGAACCAGTATACACAAAAAAAACGAATATTGCAAGGGTTCGTCAATCTGTACATAAAAAAAGAAAAATTTCGTCAAATTGCTATATTTAAAAGTGAATCAAAAATATCGTATGCATAACTGCCAACAAGAGGAAAGAAAGTTTGTGTAGTTGTGGTATGGCAAAAAAAGAAGGAATCTAGTATACTAGAGACACTATTAATCGCTGATATTTCAGCAGTAGAAAACGAATCAGGGAGGATTCAAACATGGCAAGTTTAAGCTTATCTCACATTAATAAAACCTATCCGAACGGATTTGAGGCTGTAAAGGACTTCAATCTGGAGATCGAGGATAAGGAATTTATCATCTTCGTAGGACCGTCTGGATGCGGAAAGTCAACGACGCTTCGTATGATCGCTGGTCTGGAAGAGATCACTGCCGGCGAGCTGAAGATTGGCGACAGAGTTGTAAATGATGTAGAACCAAAAGACAGAGATATCGCAATGGTATTCCAGAGCTACGCTCTGTATCCGCATATGACCGTATATGATAACATGGCATTCAGCCTTAAGCTGAGAAAAGTTCCGAAGGATGAGATCAAGAAGATGGTAACAGAGGCTGCCAAGATCCTTGACCTTGAGAAGCTCCTTGACCGTAAGCCGAAGGCTCTTTCCGGTGGTCAGAGACAGCGTGTTGC
>JAJQCQ010000080.1 GCA_021202635.1 Lachnospiraceae bacterium
TTCTTAACAATTTGTATGTTGCTATATTTTAATTTATATGATATTCTAATTACATTATTTGATATGCATATTCAAAATTCTTACCAAAGCTAAAAACGGCAATCGGTTTTGTATCCAATTGTTCGATTTCGTGTACGTCCTTTTCCAGTAAATCACACCATAAATTGTTGCATAAATATTTATAAATCCATAGCATTTTCAGCCGAAATGAGGTAAAATAAATGAGCAAACGAAATAATTCCAGTCAAAAGGATTTCCCCCTGTCTGACTGTACACAAGGTTCGCCCATCGCTCAGCGATTTTACATGGGTGAACTGGCTTGCCACCGACCATCGGAAGGGGGCGTTTCCAGGCAGGCGGAGACTCTTCCAGAAAAAAACACTGCTTCAGATACTAATAACCAGAACAACATTGATTCCGTAACCCATACGGAAGACGCTGTGATGAAGCTCATGATGGAATTTTTCTCCGAAGAGATGCTTCCTGTTTTCGGTATCACGCAAAAAGCGACTGCTTTTACACTGACAGAGGAGATTCACCTTGAACTTAAGAAAGGATACCTGGACTTCAATCTCATAATGGAAGACGGAAGTGTCTCGCACTTTGAGTTTCAATCAACAAATGGAGGAAAAAAAGACCTCCGCCGCTTCCAGACTTACGAGAGTAATCTCAGTTATATCCTGCAAAAACCTGTGACCACCTACGTACTGTTTTCCGGAAAAATCAAACGCCCGATGACGCATCTCAAAGAAGGGATTAACACATACAGGATACATCCTGTCATTATGAGTCAGCGAAATGCCGATCTGTTGTTGGAAGAGTTGCGTTCCAAAGTCAGCAGAGGCGAAGCCCTTATACGCGAAGATCTCGTCCGGTTACCTCTGCTTCCAACCTTTGGCGGAAAAAGTTCCCAACTGGAACGCATCCAAACCGCTTTTGAGCTTACCACAAAAGCAGAAGAGGTTTCAAAAGAAGACGTTGAAAAAATTGAAGCAGCCATTTACGCTATGGCAACCAAATTTCTAAATCATAATGAATTAAAACAAATTAAGGGAGGACTTAAAATGACATATCTGGGACAATTACTGTTTGAGGACGGACGCGAGGAAGGGCGCAAGGAAGAGCAAAAAAATACAGAACGGGAGCGCCAACGCGCGGAGAAAGCAGAAATGGATGCAAAAAAAGCAAAAGCCGATGCCCAAAAAGCACTAGCGGAACTAAGTGAACTAAAGAAGCAATTGGGGCTTTGCTAAAAAGGCAAGGTACGGCACACCATTCCCTGCACGGATAACCATATTTCCGAGCAGAGGAATGGTGCGGCCTAAACTATACCGTAAGGCTCAACCGATGCAAAACAAAATCACGCATTTCACTCAAGCTTCTGAAACTGATATATCCCCACAGCTGATATTGCAAAAACTCAGCCCCTTGCAGTACGCCAGCTTCAGCGTCTGCGCTCCGGCTCCCAGCCGGATGCCGTCAAAGCGGATATTCCGAATCTCATGCCCTGGAACATCAAATCCAATCAGTTCGATCGCGTCACAATCATGGAGCAGCCCGTCCCCATGCGTGTCCTGATATTTTCCTGTGAGCGTAAGCCGCTCAAAAGTGCAGTTTTCAAACACCGGCGGCACCGGTGCGGGTTCGCCGTCGTCGTTATAGCTGACGCTGTGCATCATCACGCGTGGAATTACACAGTCCCGCACAACAATGTCACGCACATAACCGCCGCGCTTTTTGGTTGCCTTTATCTCCAGACCGGACATGGATTGCTCCAGGTCACAGTCCCAGATGCGGACATCCTCAATACCGCCGCTCATCTCGCTCCCCATGCAGATCCCATGTCCCTGGTGCGACACACAGTCAAAAACCCGGATATGCGCGCATGGCCGCGCGATCCGGCAGCCCTCCGGGTTCTTTCCGGACTTGATCGCCACAGCGTCATCCCCGGTAAAGAATTCACTGGCAAAGAGTGTACAGTTTGTTGATGAATCCGGATCCCAGCCGTCCCCGTTCCAGACACCCTCCGAGCGGAAGGTACAATGATCCGTCACAATCGAGTCGCTGTAGATCATATGGACATTCCAGCTCGCGCCATTTTCCAGGGTCAGCCCGGAAATACGGACATTTCTGCAATTGCTGAGGTTGATCAGGCGCGGGCGGAGGCGTCCCGGAATCGTGTGGTCGTTCTCACAGGTCGCAATCAGCTCCTGATTGGCAGCCAGATATTCCTTCATCCGCTCCCTCTCCCGCTCGATCACGCGCAGTCCCAGCGTCTGGCCGCCGCTCGCAATCCGGCCGTTTCCGTAAATCAGGACATTCTCACAGTTCGGACCGGCTGTATGATCCAGCGTCCCCAGATTTAAGAGGCTGCTGTAGCATTCCATCTCGGTTCCCTCAAAGCGGCTGTGTATATAAGGCAGATAATCCTCCGGGTCATCCGTCCCCTGCAGCAGAGCGCCATCCTCCAGATAGAGCGCCATATTGCTGTGCAGGCGCAGCGCTCCCGTCCGGTAAACGCCCGCCGGAAAATAGACCTCCTCATTCCCCTTACAGGCATCAAACACTTTCTGCAAAACCTCCGTATTCATCGTCACCCCGTCGCCAAACGCGCCAAACGCAGTCACATCCAGGCGGCGCAGGCGTTTCGCCGTACGGACAAAAACCTCTCCGATCGGCTGAACCTTCAGCTGATATTCCGTATCCGGCTCCAGTCTGGTAAGCGTAAAATGAGTCTTATCCGTCGTTCCAGCCACCTGGCTGTTTTGTACAATCGTATAAGAAGCTTCTTCCTTTGCTTTCTCCCAGTACAGCGTAATGGTATCCGCCGTGCTGAGTGAAAAAATCTGTTCTGTCATATCTTCCTCCGTTTCATTCTTCCTATTTACTATGCATAATAGCATCTGGATTCTCTGTTCACAAGGGAAAATAGCTATTTTTTCTTTTACGCTGAAATATATTTTATCAGTTCGTATTACAGTCTTTAGATATTCTTAATAATATTTATGTTGCCATATTATTATTTATATGATATTCTGTTTTCATAACTTGATATGCATATTCAAAATTCTTACCAAAGCTAAAAACGACAATCGCTTCTGCATCCAATTGTTTGATTTCGTATAAATCTATTTCCTGTAATTCATGCCATAAATTACAGCATAAATATTTTTAAATCCATAGCATTTTAAACTGAAATGAGGTAAAATGAATGAACAAACGATATCATTCCAAGCTGGAAGAATTACCTCTGTCTGACTCTACACAGCAGATAGAAGTTTTCCTGGAAAATAGTACAGATTCAGGTACTACCAACCATAACGATATGGATTCTGTAAACCAAACCGAGGACGCCGTGATGAAGCTCATGATGGAATTTTTCTCCGAAGAGATGCTTCCTGTTTTCGGTATCACGCAAAAAGCGACTGCTTTTACACTGACCGAGGAGATTCACCTTGAACTTAAGAAAGGATACCTGGACTTCAATCTCGTGATGGAAAACGGAAGCATCTCGCATTTTGAATTTCAATCAACAAATGGAGGAAAAAAAGACCTCCGGCGCTTCCGGACCTACGAGAGTAACCTCAGTTATATCCTGCAAAAACCGGTAACCACCTACGTACTGTTTTCTGGAAAAATCAAACGCCCGATGACAAAGCTCAAAGAAGGTATTAACACATACAGGATACATCCTGTCATCATGAGTCAGCAAAATGCCGACCATCTGTTGGAAGAGCTACGTTCCAAAGTTAGCAGAGGCGAAGCCCTTACGCGCAAAGATCTCGTCCGTTTACCACTACTTCCAATCTTTGGCGGAAAAAGTTCCCAACTGGAACGCATCCAAACTGCGTTTGAATTCACCACGAAAGCAGAACAGGTTTCAAAAGAAGACGTTGAAAAAATCGAAGCAGCCATTTACGCTATGGCAACAAAGTTTCTTAATCATACGGAGTTAGAGCAAATCAAAGGAGGAGTCAAAATGACGTATCTTGGGCAATTACTGGTAGAAGAAGGACGCAAGGAAGAGAAAAAAAACACAGAGAGGGAACGCCTGCGCGCGGAAAAGGCAGAAATGGATGCAAAAAAAGCAAAGGAAGACGCCAAGAAAGCAGAAAAAGAACTGCGTGAATTAAAAAAACAGCTGGGACTTGCCTAAAACAAGCACGATACTGCAAACCCTTTTCGCCGCTTTTGCTGCTGATTGTGGCAGGCAACCCTCACCGGATTACCTGCCACAATCCTATTCCGTTCATTCGCCGTCCGATTCATACTCATCCAGAAGCAGTTCCCCATTCCGGCCGCTGACATGCACTGCAAAACTGCGCTCGAAGCCATCCTCATCCGTAAAAGAAATTCCGTAGGCTGTCATATCACCGTAAAATTCCACGCCTGCCACAAAAGCCATCCCCGGAAGCAGCTCCGAGAGGGTATACAACTCTTCCCCTGGTTCCCATGCGCCTTCCTCGTCATATCCCAGCAGGAAAAACTTCACATTCTCAAGCGTTTCATTTGGACGAAATACCAGCTTTACCATCTGTTTGGAATCGGTTGCGAGATATTCCGCGCAGTCATATTCTTCCAGCTTCTGCTCCTCCGCGTAAACGGCTGTGATCGGTGCCTGATCAGCAGTTTCTGACACCGCTTCCGCAAGATCAATCCAGCCGATTCCGGATTTCAGTTTTCCCCACAGATTTCCTTCCTCATCCTGTTCTTCCTGAACAATCGTATAGGTACCGCTATCCCAGATTGCGGTGCAATAGCTGTAGTCGTATCCGGGGCCATCGAAAACCGAAAGGTCGTTACGCGAAATCCGTATCGTGTAGGAAGAAGCATCCTCTTGGACCGCAAGAGAGCGGTTCTCTTCCGCCTGCACACGCTTCGTAAACATCAATACTAACATACACAGCAAAACAAATCCTGTTTTTCTCATCTTCTCTTTCTCCCTTCCAAACTGTTTTCGGTCGTGAAATCGTTGCCTGCTTTCTCATTGCATAGTATCGGTCATTCCCAATCTCCTTCCTCTCCCCCTTTCAGACCTTCATCCTCCGGCACAGCTCGGCCGCCTCGCCTCTGGTAAGCAGGCGCTGCAAATCTTCGTTTCCATTTTTATCCAACAGCCCCAGCGCATACGCCGCCCTGACATAAGAGCGTGCATAGCCAGAGCATTTTTCATCATAAATACAGGAATTCTCCCCCGGCAATTCCTTTCGGCTCTTATAGCCATTGACTGCAAAGGAGAAAAATTCCTCCAGCGTCACTTCTTTTTCCGGATGAAAGCATCCGTTTTCCACCAAATGCCCGTCAATCATCCCATTCTGCCACGCGCACTCAACCGCACCTGCGTACCATTCATGACCAATCACGTCGGCGAACATATCGTTATAAACATTTGTATAGAAAAAGCGCACCGTCTGAATAACCATATCCAGCACATCTGCCCGGCAGGCGATACGCTCCGGTTCGGAAAGATTCGCAAGGAGCTGCGCATCCCCTTCGGGATTGGAAATAGATTCATATGCCGCCGGTTTCACCGGGAGGGCGATATGAGCAGGCGGATTCCATTTCCCGAAGCCTTCGGTCACGCACTCCGCCAGGCGCTGATACTCCGGCCAGTCTTTGCATACGCGCACCAGTTCATCCGCCACAAATCCCGCCATCCGGTATGCGCCGTAATCATTTGTGTGCGTGTAATCATCCGGGAAAAAGCTGGTGCGGACAGCCTCCCGCCCCTGCTGCGTAATCCAGACCATGCTGCGCCCATGCAAATCCAGCACCGGTACATGGAAGGATTCGCCAATCTCTTTACAAACCTCGGCATACTCCCACAAAAGATCGTTATAGCTGCCGTCGCCGCCCTTCCAGGAATTCCTGGCTAACGGGGTCACAAGAATCGGGAAAACGCCCCACTGGCGGCATTCCTGAATGTAGCGCTCCAGATTCGCCCGGTATCCGCCCTGCGCTTTTAAATGATTCAGCTTCTGGTCGTTGTGCGCAAACTGGAAAAGACAGTAATCTCCCTTGCGGATGTATTTTTCCACAATCGCGTAATGGCCTTCCCCGCGAAAGGATTCAGTTGTCAGCCCGGAGTGCGCATGGTTGGACACTGCCACGCCACCGGTCAGATACGCCGGAAGCATCTGCCCCCAGCCGGCATAGCTGGTGCCAGGGGCATACGGATAATCCGCGCTCTGGTCCGTCACCGTGGAATCGCCGGCAATGTATACCGTCGGGCAGTCTACCTGCTCTACAGTAAGCTCTGAAATCCGCGGAATTGTCGAGAGAATGACAACATCCAGTGTGGTATCACCATAGACCGTCGTCCGGCCGCGCGGGATGACGTCACAGACATTCACGGTCATCGTATGCTCGATTTCGAAGCCTGAATTTTCTGGCAGCCCTGCATGAAATGCCTCTGGCCAGCTCCCAGCCTGCACTGTATGATTGAGCAGAAGACCCAGCCTTCTTCTGCCGGTAAAAATAAGCCAATCATCCTTTGTTGCGCCGGAAACACGGATTTTTACCGTTACCCTGTAATTTCCCTGTTCCGGCACATCCAGCTTAAAGATCAGCGGAATTCGCCTGCGTTCCTCTTCAGTAAATGAAGCCTTTCTGGTATCTCCGGATGAATCTGCTGTTTCCCTGCACTTTAAATCCGTTACCATTCTTTCTGATTCCAGAAAACAGCCATACGCATCCTCTTCTATACAGGAAAGTATCTCATCCTGATACCAGTAAAGCGTATCAAACCCGGAATTTGGCTCCGGCAATTTCAAAAGCTCCTGTTTTCTCCGGTTCTCCTCCGTCACAAAACCATAGCCCTTTCCAGGCTGATACAGGTCGTCCGCCGAAACATGGACAATTTCTCCTCTGTCTTCCGTCGATGCCATATCATCGATTTTCTCATCAGTCCCAAACACAAATTTTTTGCAGAACATACCCCCGGATTTCCTCTCTCAATCAGTTGTTTTCTAATTTCCTCATGTGTCTGTGCGCATAGTATAGCATCCAGACTCTTATCCCGCAAGGAAAGAAATCCACTGATTCATCCGATTATTTCAAAGAATAGTCCGATGCTGTTTTTGCTTTTCACATACAAAGCAATGCCCCAGAAAGGAAATCGCTGTCTCCACGATTTCTTTCCGGGGCACTTATCCATTTTTCAAACTTTTCTATACAAATGATTCGGGGTATGATACCACGGTCATTCAAACTGCGCCGTGTACAGCTTATAATAGAATCCGCCTTTTTCCATCAAGCTCTCGTGTGTGCCCTGCTCGACCACATCCCCGTGGTCGACGACCAGAATCCGGTCGGCGTGCTGGATCGTAGAAAGGCGGTGAGCAATCACAAAGCAGGTCTTGTCGTTCATCAGCTGCCGCATAGCGGCCTGGATCTCCCGCTCGGTGCTGGTATCCACGTTCGAAGTAGCTTCATCCAGAATCAGCATTTTACAGTCAAAGAGCATCGCGCGCGCGATGGTGAGCAGCTGCTTCTGCCCTTTGGAAATATTGCCGCCGTCCTCACTGATGACCGTCTGATAGCCCTGCGGCAGGCGCATGATAAAGGGATGAATGTGCGCAGCCTTCGCGACTGCTTCAACCTCCTCTAACGTCGCGCCTTCTTTTCCATAGGCAATGTTCTCAAAAATTGTCCCCTGAAATACCCAGGTATCCTGCAATACCATCGCGTAAGCGCCGCGGAGACTGGAGCGGGTATAATCCCGGATGTCCGTACCGTCCACCGTGATGGAACCGCTGTTTACGTCGTAAAACCGCATCAGCAGATTGATGATCGTCGTTTTGCCCGCCCCGGTCGGACCGACGATAGCGATAAGCTTTCCGGCATCCGCCGTCAGGCTCAGATCATGCAGAATCGTCTTTCCCGGGTCGTAGCCAAAGCTGACATGGCTCAGCTTTACATCACCCTTTACATCCGTAAGCGCACGCGCATTTGCACGGTCCGCGATTTCCTCCGATTCATCCAGCAGCCGGAAGACGCGCTCCGCGGCGGAAAGAGCGGAAAACAGCTCGTTGATAATATTAGCAATCTCATTGATCGGGCCGGAAAATTTCCGGGAATACAGCACAAAGGAAGAAATCTGTCCGAGCGAGACGCTCCCCATCATATACAGGGCGGAGCCCAGAATCGCGATCAGCGACAGGCTCAGGTTATTGATGGAGCCCATCGTCGGCCCGATGGTCGTACCGTAGTAATCCGCCTGATAATATGCGTCCGCAGCGTCTTCATTTACAGCAGCAAATTGATCCCTTACCTGGCCTTCGTAAGCATAGGCCTGAATGGTCTTCTGCCCGGAAAACATCTCTTCCACAAAGCCATTCATCGCGCCATAGCTGGCAGAACGGCGGCTGTAGCGCGGCCGCGTCTTTCCCCGCATATACACGGTATAGCACACGGACACCGGGATGGTCACCACAACTACCACAGACAGCAGCGGCGAGATATAAACCATCATGGCAAACGAGCCGACGACCGTCACCAGCGAAGTCATGATCGATACCACATCCGTGGAAATACAGGTACAGACGACATCAATATCATAACTCACGCGGCTGATAATGTCTCCAGCCTGATTACGGTCGAAATAACCCACCGGAATCCGCATCAGCTTGTCAAAGACATCCTTCCGCATTTTCCGGGCAATCCACTTGCTGACATACATCATCATCACATTGATGACAATTGTCAGCAAAGAAGAGCACACATAACAGAGCAGCATCCGCCTGGCATAGTAATAAACTCGTTCAAAATTCACTTTCCCTGCTCCGGCGGCGGCCTCGTTGATGGCGGACCCCGCCAGGCTCGGCCCAAGCAATGAGAGAACATTGGATGCCAGACAGAGAACCAGAACAAGCAGCAAAATCCACTTATAAACTGCCATATAACGGATCAGGCGGAGGAACGTGCCGCTGGTATCTTTGGGTCTTTTTGCATTTGAAACCGATTGTGCCATCGCTTATCTCCCCTCCCCCATCTGTGTATGATAAATTTCGCGGTATTTCGGGCAGGACGCCATCAGCTCCTCATGTGTGCCGTGGCCGATCACATCTCCCTCATCCAGCATAATGATATCATCCAGACTCATGATCGAGCTGATGCGCTGTGCCACCACGATCGTGGTCGTGTCGCGGTATTCCTCCCGGATGACTTTGCGCAGGGCCGCGTCTGTCTTATAATCCAGCGCACTGGACGCATCGTCCAGCACCAGTATCTCCGGATGTGCCGCCAGTGCGCGCGCAATCAGGACACGCTGCCGCTGTCCGCCGGAAAGATTCGCACCGTGGATGGCAGCCTGATGCTGATAGGTATCATCATAGGCTTCGATAAACTCCTGCGCACGCGCATTTGCGGCGGCCGTACGGATTCCCTCTTCGTCCACACTGCGGCCAAAATCAATATTTTCCGCCAGAGACTCAGCAAAAATCACGTCATTCTGGAAGACCACCCCGAATTTCCGGCGCAAATCATCTTTTTCATAAATGCGCACGTCTTTTCCATCCACAAAAATGTGTCCTTCTGTCGGATCATAAAACCGCATCAGCAGGTTAATCACTGTCGTCTTTCCGCAGCCCGTAGCACCGATGATTCCCAAAGAGCCGCCTTTTTTCATGGCAAAGGAAAGCTCGGAAATAGACATCTGAATTCCTTCGTGTACGGTCGGCACCTTCCCGGACGATTCCCCATAGCGGAACGACACATGGTCAAATACAATAAACTCCTCCCGGTCGGTATGCGCCGCCTGCTCCTCCGGAATTGCCGCCAGTCCTTCCGGCTGGGCAATGACCGCTTCGATTCTTTTGGCGGACGCGGTAGCCTTTGAGAGCATCATAAACACCCGGTTCAGCCCCATAACACCCATCAGAATCATATTAAAATAAGTCAGGAACGCCAGAATTACTCCAGGCTTGGTGACACCATTGTTGACGCGGATCGCCCCGATAATCACCACCAGCGTCAGGCCAATATTCAGAGCCAGCGTCATCAGAGGTCCCGGCAGGGCCATGACTACTCCGGCTTTCCGCTCCCGCCGGGTCATCGTCTCATTGGCCGCGCCAAAACGGCGGCGCTCATAGTCTTCCTTTGACAGAGCCTTTACCACCCGGATGCCAGTAATATTTTCCCGCATAATCCGCACAATCTCATCCACGCTCTGCTGCACCTTATCATACAGAGGAATCCCCCACAGAGAAACAGAAACCGTGACCACCAGCATAATCGGTGCCATCACACAAAGAATCGCGGAAAGTCCCACATCCATCGTCATGGTAATCACAATGCCGCCGACCAGCATAATCGGCGCGCGCACGCCGAGCGCCTGCCCGGACTGGAGAAAGCTCTGCACATTATAGGAATCTGAGGTCATACGACTGGTCAGGGACGGCAGTCCGAACCTGTCCGTCTGATTCCCGGACAGGTTCAGCGAATGCCAGAACAGATCCCGGCGTATTTCATAAGTCGCACTTTTAGCGCTTTTCACGCTGAGCCGGTTCGCGGTAACACTCGCGAAACGCGTAAGTGCAGCCAGCACCAGCATCACGGCTCCCCAGAGCAATACCAGGCTCATGCGTTTTTTCGGAGCCACCTCGTCGATCATATATTCCAGCACATACGGAATCAGCAGCTCCAAGATCGTAGCAAGCAGCTTCAGCCCCATACAGGCGGCGACCAGCCAGCGGTAACGTTTGAGATAAGAAAGCATAAACTTCATCGTTCGTTTCCTCCCATTTCCCAGTGATCCAGCAATCGATCCAGCAGCTCCAGAAACTGCTCCTGCTGCGTTTCATCCAGCGAAGAATATCGCCGTGAAAGGATTTCCTCCTGCGACTTTATCTCCAGCGCCTGCCCCCTGTCTGTCAGAGAAATCACGACTTTGCGCCGGTCTGTCTCATCCCTCTGCCGCATGAGAAATCCCTTGCTCTCAAGCTTGGAAATCAGTTCACTCACAGAGCCGGCCTGAATATCCAGCATCTCCTGGATATCCTGCTGACTCATCGGCCCATTTTTCTGTAAAAGCTGCAGAACCGTCATCTGCCGCGGTCCCGCCGTGTGGTGATACAGATAATGCCCGCACTGGTGCAGCCGCAGATCCAGCTTCTCCGCCGTCGTCTTCGCCTCCGGACGGCCGCATGCTTCTCTTTCCTTTTTCATCTTCTCACTTCCTGTTAATACAAATTCCGTTCCGAACAGCTGGTCCCTGGTTACAGGTCACACCCTGACAAAATTTGCCTTATTTTTACCTCTACGATGTGACCAGTAACGATCTCTGTCTATATTTGACTGTTCTAAACCGTTGTCCCTTATAAAGCGTGTACGATTATAGAACGGAACCACAGAAATGTCAAGGTGCCTAAGTATATTTCTTTCAAGATCCGTTTTTTCTAATTGAGTCTGCTTAAAATCTATGCTATAGTAATGAATGTATTTTCATTTGTACGGGCAAATATTTGTCATTACAGGTCACACCATAGCTAAATTACCCTTATTTCAACCGCTGCTGATGTGACCGACAATCGCATCCGGCCAATGAAATCGCTGCGCGATGGAGCCGGATGCCTGCTGTTCTAAACGATTCCAAATAGTACAGGATGAAGGAAAGGGAGGACGGGAATGATTTTTTTGAATGAAAATGGCGCACTCATCGTGAGGCGGCGGGGGGAAACGCTTCGGATTGAAGCCTGGGGAAGGGATTCCCTGCGGGTGCGCGCGACAAGGCTTTCTGAATTTAGCAGTCAGGACTGGGCTTTGACAGAGGAACCAGAGAAAACAGAGGCGCAGGTGGCAATTTTCGCGCCGGGCGAATGGACCGGGATGCCTTCTCTGGGCGAAAGAGGCTGCGGCGTGATCACAAATGGACGCATCCGGGCGATTGTCAACTGGATTGGTGTGATTTCTTTTTATAAGCTGAGCGTGGCAGAAGCTGCAGCAGAGGCAGCCGATGAAAAAACCGCCATCTGTCAGACCAGCGAAAAAGACCTGATTCTGCGGGAATACAGCCGCGACTACGACGGCACCATTTCAAAAGAAAGCCGCTGTCTGAAAGTGCCGAACCGCGAGTGGAAAGGTGTTATCGGCGGAGAGAGCTTCAGCCTGAATCTCAAATTTGAGAGCAATGAAGGGGAGAAGCTTTTCGGCATGGGACAGTACCAGCAGCCCTGGATGGATCACAAGGGAAGCGTTCTTGAGCTGGCCCAGCGCAACTCGCAGATTTCCGTGCCATTCGCGGTTTCCTCGCTCGGCTACGGTTTCCTGTGGAACAACCCGGCGGTCGGCCGCGTGACCTTTGGCAGGAATTATACAGAATGGATTGCCCGCGCGACGCGCCAGATGGACTACTGGATCACTGCGGCAGACACGCCAAAGGAGATTCTGGCCTCCTATACCGCGGTGAGCGGACACGCGCCGATGTTCCCGGAAGATCTGATGGGACTGTGGCAGTGCAAGCTGCGCTACCGCACACAGGAGGAAGTCCTGGAAGTGGCCCGCAGATACAAAGAAGAGGGGATTCACATCGACCAGATCGTGATTGATTTCTTCCACTGGACCGTGCAGGGCGACTGGAAATTCGATAAGACCTACTGGCCGGATCCGAAGGCTATGGTGGACGAGCTGCATTCCATGGGCATCAAAGTCATCGTCTCTGTCTGGCCGTCCGTGGATCGTCGAAGTGAAAACTTCAATCCGATGTATGAGCGCGGCCTTCTGATCACCACCGAGCGCGGCGAGATTCAGACCTACGACTATCAGGGGGACTGCATAGAGATCGACCCGTTCAATCCCGAGACCCGCGAATACGTCTGGGAAGTCTGCAAAAAGAACTACTACGACTATGGCATCGACGCCTTCTGGCTGGACAATTCCGAACCGGATCTTGGTGTCTATGATTTCGAGAACTATCGCTACTCAATCGGACCCGCTCTGCAGTGCAGCAATATGTACCCGCAGATGTACAGCCGCATTTTCTATGACAAAATGAGTCAGCTTGGCGACGGCACCGTCGTAAACCTGCTCCGCTGCGGATGGGCCGGCAGTCAGAAATATGGCAACGTCATCTGGTCCGGCGATGTGCCGAGCACCTTCGAGGCTTTCCGCGACCAGCTGCAGGCCGGTCTGAATATGGGTCTGGCGGGCATCCCCTGGTGGACCACCGACATCGGCGGCTTCATGACCGACGATGTGAATGATCCGGATTTCCGCCAGCTTCTGATCCGCTGGTATCAGTTTGCCGTCTACTCAGCCGTACTGCGGATGCACGGTGACCGCGGACCATATGACATCCCGCCGCTTGATGACCGCGACTGGGGCGGTGGATATCTGCACACCGGCCAGCCGAACGAGCTGTGGAGCTACGGAGAGGACAATTACCGCATCATGCGCAGCTACTACGACCTGCGGATTTCGATGCATGACTACATAAAAGGACTTTACGAGGAAGCCCATGAGAACGGCTCCCCGCTGATCCGTACCATGTTCTATGAGTTCCCTGAAGACGAAAAATGCTGGGAGCTCTCCGACCAGTATATGTTCGGCAGCAAATATCTGGTAGCGCCAATTCTGCACCTGAACCAGTTTGCGCGCGAGGTCTACCTGCCGGATGGCAAGTGGAAGCTGACCAGCACCGGTGAAATTTACGAGGGTTGCCAGACCGTAACGGTGGACGCGCCGATCGAGTACATGCCGGTGTTCGAACAAATATAAAATCAAAGCGGAATCTCAATCATTCCGGAGGCAGCCGGCCGCGTCTGACGTTAGCCAGAAATGTTCCTTACGCGGCCGTGCGCATAAAACGCAGAAGGAGACGGGTTCCCCCGTCTCCTTTTTGCGTGTATTCCTTTTCCAGAACCGTCCGCGGCAGATTTCAGTATAACACCGCGGTAAAAAAGCAAAGCCTTCTGCTTCGATCACTTTTACAGTACAATGCCCTGCCCCCACTCTATCATCTCTGTGATATCCCTGGTCGCCAGAACGATTGTCTGGTTGTCTTTCCCGGAAAAGCTGAAGCTGAATTTTTCATATTTTATTCCGGCCTCCGCCTGCCGTTCTGGTCGAATCAGGCAATAGACGCCGTATTCCCTCTTGTGATTGAGCTCTTTTCGAACGGTCAGCAGGCATGCTTTTTCAAGAAATTTGTCCGCATCCTCCTTCGCCAGGAATTCCCTGGCAAAGTGTTCCAGGTTCTCTTCATACGGCGCATCGTCCAATAACCAGGTCATACTGTCCGGAAGCGTCAGATTCCTGTACAGATGCGCCCGCTCTGTCCGGACATCGATCACGCTGATCGAACGATAAGCCTCATTCAGGCGCGCCATCAGATCCATATCTTTTTCTGCCTTACGGCGTGCCCGCAGGCGCTCCGTCATAGACTGGTCAATATTCTGCGAATAATAAATGATCTTTGTCGGAAAGCCCAGGGAATCCGAAGCCGTTTTCCAAAAGGCGGATTCTCTCCACTGACCGTTTTTCAGACGATAATCACAAATCACATGATTTTCTCTGCGCAACTGTTTTTTCAGATTCGAAATACTCCCGACTTTTCTGCGCAGCTCACGAAAATCCTCCGAGACCGCATCATTACAAAAATGGTCATTGCGTCTGGAATAAACCCCGCTGACCGGCTCACCGACACTGATACTCGTCTCGTTTTGCTTGACAATATGGTAAGAGTCCCGATCCAGGTCCGCAATCAGCAGCACCTCATAGGAATCTGTCAAAATGCTTACCAAAGAAGACATCTCATCGTGGTAGGTCTGCTCCACCACGCTGTGCTTATATTCCGGGTGCGCTTCATAAAACCGCTGCTTGTCCTCGTACATCCTGGTCTCTGCTTCGGCCGTCACACTCGCGATGTCATTGCCGGATCGCCAGACAAAACCCACGGCAGCACGCGGAAATCCCTCTTCATTCAGCAGCTTCTTAAATGCCGTGGCATTTTCTAAAAACACATCCTCCTCATCATCAATGCTGACCACCAGAAATTCATCCCCGCTGATCCGAAACGGCTCATATCGGTTAAACTGTTCGGCAAGCATAGCAGAAAATCCGCAGATCAGCTCATTGCCCTTGTCGTGTCCCAGTGTGTCATTGACCACCTTCAGCCCGTTTAAGTCTGCGAACAGAACACCAATCGGACGCGGCGATGATTCATTCGTGACCATATCACACATAGAACGGTAGGAATACAGATTTTTCAATCCGGTCAGGGTATCAATCCGACAGAGGTATTCCATCTCCTTCTGTTCTTCAAACTCACGGATATAGGTATCATGGATGTCCTGTATGTACAACATCAGCGTCTGGTTTTCAGGCGTGTAGTCGCTTGCCTTCAGCAGCTCCATCGAAACCCAGCGGAAGCTGCCGTTCGTCCATCTCCGGTAGCGCATCCGCAGACATTCCTCGCTGTGCTCAAAATGCGCCTTTATCGTCTCAACGTTCGTAAAGCGCAGGTACGCGTCCACATCTTTCTCGTATACCTGTCCGGAGATCGCAAATTCCCGCAGTCAATCCGATATTTTCTGCGCATAACCATGATTTTCATTTTGTTCGGATTGATAAACCTTGATGTCAATATGTGTATCCGTCGAAAGATTAATCTTCAAAATTTTATGATACGTTTCGGCAAGGATCCGCATGGCATCTTCCAGATAAAAAGCCATATTTTCCATTGATTTTGCCTATTCTCTACAAAAAATAATCATCAGATCAGCAGACCGCAGATCTGCGTTTCGGTCAGCAACTGCTCGATGCATAACACGTCATATAAATCACACCCGCCGCCGGTCGATCCTTCTCGAAATCCACATCCCGATCATCTGAATCAGCTGTGCCAGAATCACGAGTAAAATAACTGTCACCAGTAAAATTTTCGGCTGCCAGCGCTGATAACCATAACGAAGGGCGATATCTCCCAGACCCCCGCCGCCGCAGGCGCCGGACATCGCAGAATAACCAAGAATCGTGGTCATGGCAATCGTCGCGTTGACTACCAGTGAAGTGCGTCCTTCCGGAATCAGCACCTTGCGGATGATCTCCCACACGCTCGCACCCATGCTCTGCGCCGCCTCAATCACGCCGCGGTCTACTTCCTTCAGAGAGGATTCCACCATACGCGCAATATAAGGCGCAGCGGCCACTGTCAACGGAACGATCGTCGCCGTCGCGCCATAGCTTTTTCCGACGATGAACTTTGTAAGCGGCCGAATCGTAATCATCAGAAT
Organism: Lachnospiraceae bacterium; assembly: GCA_021202635.1. Classification (GTDB taxonomy): domain Bacteria; phylum Bacillota; class Clostridia; order Lachnospirales; family Lachnospiraceae; genus Choladousia. The sequence goes on from JAJQCQ010000080.1 coordinate 16,230, forward strand.
CAGAAACGGCACACTCCGCAGAATGTTCGTAATCACATCCAGGATTTTATAAATGAACGGATTCTGTTTAATTCCATCCGCCCCGGTCACAGTCAGCACCACGCCCATCGGAAGGCCGATGACATAGCCCAAAAAGGTAGACATACAGGTCATCCAGAGCGTTTCACCAATACCGTCGATAATCATCGAAATCGTTTTACTATCCAACATAATGATCCAACTCCTCCACGGAAAGCCTCGCGTTTTTCAGCCAGGCAATCATCTTCTCCTGAAGCTGCTCATCCTCCGGCAGCTGCAATACCATCTCACCCTTTGCCACACCGTCCAGGTTCCGCGTATTCGCATAAAGGATGTTGACCGGGGACTTAAACGCCAGCACCATATTTCCAATGACCGGTTCAAAGGACGAGTTTTCGGAAAAGACGATACGCACACACCGTTTTCCCTTCATCTCTGCCACATTCTCATAGCCCTGATAAATCAGGCGTCTGGCTTCCTTTGACTTCGGAGCCAGGAAGATGTCCTCCACCGTACCGTGCTCCACCAGATGCCCGTGGTCAATGATCGCCACATGGCTGCAGATCTCCTGTACAACCGCCATCTCATGCGTAATCACGACAATCGTGATCCCATACTTGCGGTTGATCTCCTTCAGAAGCTGCAGAATCGACTTCGTCGTCTGCGGATCCAGCGCGCTCGTCGCCTCATCGCACAGCAGAATCTTCGGATCCGACGCCAGCACACGGGCGATGGCGACACGCTGCTTCTGTCCGCCGGAAAGCTGCGCCGGATAGGCGCTCGCTTTCTCCTCCAGATCCACGTCCTTCAGAAATTCCAGTGCCTTTTTGCGCGCCTCAGATTTCTTTACTCCGGCCAGCTCCATCGGAAAGCATACGTTGTCCAGCACATTCCGCTGCATCAAAAGATTAAAATGCTGGAAAATCATGCCGATATTTTTGCGCTTCTCCCGCAGTTCTTTATCCGAAAGGGAAGACAGATCCTGCCCGTCCACGATCACCGTCCCGGCCGTCGGCCGCTCCAGAAAATTCAGACAGCGCACCAGCGTACTCTTCCCCGCGCCGGACATACCGATGATCCCGTAAATATCGCCCTTATAAATGTCCAGACAGACGTCCGCGAGCGCGTGTACCTCTGTGTTTTTCTGCCGGAATTCCTTGTCCACATGCTGTATTTTAATAATTGGTTCCATAACTGCTCCGTTCATATTCAGATGATGAAAAGCTGCCTGAAATCGGCTTCTTTTTTCATCACGTATCATAGCACACTTGCATAGAAACTGCACGATTTTTTTTCACCATTTATAACCTGCGGTGAAGCCATATTCTTCAGGGGAGGACATTCCTATCCCTGCAAAAAGACCGCTCGATCTGTTTACAGAGAGCGGTCTCTTTCGACTACCTATTGTATCCTGCCGGTTTTGCATCCGTAATTCCGGCTCCCCGGTCACATGCTTTGCAGCTGTGATCCCATAAGTTCTGTTATTCGGTCACCGCTTCTGTCTCGGTCTCCGCCTCCTCCACCGGCTCTTCATACGGCACTACGGAACCGTCATAGGTCTCGGTGATAAATTCTTTGATCTCATCCGACTGCAGCACCGCTACCAGCGCCTGAATGCCTTCGTCTTCCTCATTACCGGCCTTCACTACAAGTACATTCGCATAGGTCGAAGCCGCCTCAGAATCAGAAGTCTCAAATGCAATCGCATCAGAGGAGGAAAGTCCCGCGGACAGCGCATAGTTGCCATTCACGACCGCAAACGCCACCTCGCTGGTGTACTGCGCGACCTGCGCCGCCTCTACCTCGATGATCTCAATGTCAAGGTCATCCTTAAAGGATACCACATCGTTCGCGGTAACGGTCAGGTCCGCGTCCTCCGGGAGAGTCAGCACCCCGTTCGCCTCCAGAAGCAGGAGCGCTCTCGCCTCGTTGGTCGTATCGTTCGGAACCGCGATCACGTCGCCGTCCTCCAGATCATCCAGGCTGGACTTTGTGCCAATATAAATGCCCATCGGCTCATAATGAATCTTCGCCACGCTCACCAGATCCGTACCCTGCTCTTCATTGAAGCTCTCCAGATACGGTGTGTGCTGGAAATAGTTCGCGTCAATCTCGCCCTCATCTACTACCAGGTTCGGCTGTACATAATCTGTGAACTCCGTCACCTGCAGATCCCATCCGTCCTCAGCCAGGATCTCCGCTGCCTTCTCCAGAATCTCTGCGTGCGGTGTCGGGGAAGCCGCTACGGTGATCACCTTGTCCTCGTCTGCCGATGCCGTAACAGAAAGTCCCGCCACTGCCGTAACCGCCAGACTTACTGCCAGTAACTTCGCGATTGTCTTTTTCATAATGATGTCCTCTCTTTCTCTGATAAAGCCAGATATAGTGCAGCCGCCAGGCGGCTGCCAGTTCGTTGTTTCTGTGCTACATGATAAACCCGGAAAGCGGATTCGTCAAATTTTTTCTGACTATAGCTGGTTATAAGGAAAATTTATAACGCACATGGCTTATTTGCAAACTCCGATAAATCATTCCGTCTTTACATACCTCTGATTTCTGCTTTGTGGTTTATCCGGGATGGACATCCGAACAAGTCCCAGCTCTATCGCGGGATGAAGATAATTCCGGCGGAAAGTCTCTCTGGATTTTAATCCCAGTCTATCCATCAGAGTTTTCCCTGTATACGGAACGTTATATTCCATAACCCCCAGTAGTTTTCTGACATATTCGGACAGCTGCGAGCTTTCTTCATCCATCTGCACCGCGATATCATCCAGAATCGCATCAATCTGCGACAGCATAAATTCTATAAATGCGTTCGATTTTCCCTCCACATGACACCTTGCAATCGCAGCATAATATTTCTCCTGGAATCGCTCAATCTGACTTTCCAAAGGAATATATACAAAAACAGTTTTCCACTTTGAGAGAATCGCAGTTTGCCATAACCGCGCCATTCTGCCATTGCCGTCTGCAAATGGATGAATAAATACGAATTCATAGTGAAACACACAGCTAAGAATCAGCGGATGAATCTTGTTCCTCGATTCCTCCATCCAGCCAAAAAGGTCTTCCATAAGCTGCGGAACCATTCTGGCCGGCGGAGCCATAAAGATGCACTCATCGCCGTGGAATACTCCTTCCTCACCCCGACGGAAAATACCGGATTCCTCCACAACATATTTTGTCATAATCCCATGAAACCGCTTCAGGTCTTCGATACTCCATGGATTTAGTTCATCCAGAAGTTCATATGCCGCATAAGCATTTTTTACTTCTTGAATCTCCTTCTGCTCGCCCAGCACAGTTTTTCCATTTATAACGTCCCTCACCTGCCCAAGTGTAAGAGAATTTGCCTCAATTTTCAGAGAGGAATGAATCGAACGGATTCGGTTATTCTTCCTCAGGTGCGGCTTAGAATCCAGGCTGCCAACCGCAGTAATCCTTCCGATTTTTTCCGAAACAGAAGCCACACAGGACAGCATTTCGTTTGTTATGCTAAAAGGCGGTTCATAATTCTCCATTCTTCCTCCATATCTGCAAACGTAAATTCTCACTGTGAAGCGGATTCACGACTTGCGTATTATCTTGCTTATTTACTTGCTCATTATACCGCATATTGCCAAAGGATCAAGATGATTTTTTTATCAGAAAATGGCATTCGGTCCTGATATACCGAATGCCATTTCCAAATGCATTACTCTTATTTTTAATAGATGCCACCCATCCGCGCCACATAAAGCGCGCTGACTGTCACATCACCATCCTCTGCAAAAACCGACACGCCGTCCGCGTCTTCCACCTCCGGGTAAGCCCGCATGGAAATCGCTTTCCGGTCGTTGAAAAAAGCTTCTATGACAGAACGGTCCAGATAGACTTCGATGGTCAGCGAATCGGCCGCATCCAGCGCAAAAGCGCCTGAGACATACCCCGTCGTAGAGCCGGCTCCCCGGTCGGTGGTCTCTCCATGGATGGTCTGATCGGAACCATCATAGTAATAGCTCACCGCGCGCTCTTCGGCCGCGCTTTCGAGCACCTTCAGGCCATATTTCGCCGCAGAGGCATCTGCAAAGCTGACCCGCACATAAAGCATGTCTTCATGAATTTCACTGAGCAGCTCATTCGCTTCCCCGACAGTAAGCTCCGCCGCATCCACGAGAACCTCTTCCTCCAGCGTATGAAGGGTCTCCGACGGCTTAATCATCAGGTCGCTCCCGTCCTCATTCAGCCAGAGGATGCGGGCAATTCCGGCGTTGTGCGCCCAGCCTGCGGCCGCCTGCTCCGCCACAGAACGCTGATCCTGCATGATGCTGAACATGGTGGCTTCCCCGGTATTCGGGTCAACAAACGCGCTTGGTCCGGTAAACACATTATCCCCGTAATCCATGATGGTCGGTCCGGCTTCAAAATCCGCGTCCGGCGTAAAGGTGCCGCTCTCGTAGTCGAATGTGCCGATAAAATAATACACCTTATTATCCGCGGAAGATGCCGGCGCCGGGGAAATGATAAACACATCTTTGGAGACCGTACCCTCTTCATTGGAAAGATTAAGCAGCACAGGCAGCTCCCAGCTGGTGCCGTAGGTCATGCTCTGATCCGGCATCTCATAGATGGGACCGACATACTGCCAGTCCATGTCAATCCGTCCATCGGACAAAAGCTCCAGTGTCTCTGTTCGGTACAGCAGGGCCGTTCCGCCGTTGCTCGACGCGCTTCCGGAGCAGATGAGCATATACCACACACCTTCATGCTCCCAGATGTACGGATCGCGGAATTCCCCCGCGCGTCCCTGGCCGTCCTGCTGAATCACCGCCAGTTCGTCATAGATGACCCATTCGGTCAGATCCGGGTCACTTAAATCTGCCGGATAAGCAATTCCGATATTCTGGTTTGAAATCAGACCGTCAACCATGGAATAGCCGTCATTCCCGGCGGTAAAAAACAGCATCGGCACTCCGTTTGCATCGTAGGCGGCATTCCCGGACCAGACGCCGTCCGGCACCACACTGTCCTTCGTCGGCACAATTGCTTCCTTTATCTGCTCCCAGTTCACCAGGTCGTCGCTCACCAGATGCCCCCAGCAGATGTTCCGCCAGTAAGTACCGCTCATGTTTTCCTGGAAAAACAGATGATAGCGGCCGTTGTAATAACAGGGCGCGTGCGGCTCATTCATCCAGTACTGCAGCGGGCCGCTGTGATACTGCGGCTTATAGCGGTCTTCGGTCAGAATATTCTGCAGCCAGATGTCGGAAAAAGCAATCTCCGGCACCTCCACGCTATTATACGCTTCTGCAACCTCCTCTGCGGTCAGAGCTCTCTGGTACAGCTTCAGCTCGTCCATCAGGCCGCTGCACATATTGATATAGCCCGCGCCAAGCCGGTCTGCCTCGCAGCTGCGCCCCACCAGGAGCTGTTTATTGGTTCCCGTGATGGCGCTGCCTTTTTCAATTTCCATGCTGCCGACCAGTACACCATTCCGGTAAAGGCTCATTTCCCCATTCGCTCCGTCAAAGACTGCCGCGATGTGATTCCATTTGTATTTTTCCAGCTCCTCATCCGCCCATAAGGTCAGCCACTCACTTCCGGTACCGACTTCAAAACACAGCTTTCCAAAGCGCTGATAACCAAGCTGGAAACCCGCCATGCCGCTCTTGGAGCTCTGAGAAATAATCCCGGTCAGAGCCTGCGTGCCGTTCTCCTCTGCGAACGGGTCGTCCCATTCAAAGGTTCGCGGCGCAAACCAGACGCTGACGGAGAGGACATCGCCCTCCACCTTAATCGCACTTTTGCTGTAGGTAACACAGGTCGAATTGCCGTCAAACAGCAGGGAACCGCCGGAAATGCCCGTATCGCGCCACTGCGGATCCTGACTGTCCATATAAAGAGCGCTTGTATAGGTATAGCTCAGCTGTGCGTCTCCGGTCATGCCACTCAGGTCTGTGATCTCAATTCCGCTGCCCTCATCAAAGGAAAGATGCAGCAGCAGGCCATCCTCCTCAGCCGCCATAACCGGCTGCGTAAATGAAATGCCATACATGGTGGATAAAGCGAAGGTCGCCGCGCCCGCAAATGTTCCCTTTAAGAAATCTCTTCTTGAAATATTTTTCATAGTTTCTGTCTACCCCCTGATTGTGGCGCAGTCTGTATCATAGTTCCATATGCACAGGTTCACGATACAGACTACTAATTCATTTGTGGCCAGCTGCTCGTTCCGCAATCTCTTTTTATACATTCATGTGAAACGAAGAATTCCCGACATTCCTCAGTCGCAGAATTTTGCTTTCACGAGCGCAGCTCATATTTCTCCACTTCCAGATCCACACGTCCGTCCACCTCGAAGCTGATCCCGTCCGCACTCAATGGTGTGTAAATCGCCGTCGTGAGCGCCTGCTCCCCGTCATTCACAAACACTTCCACGCTATACTGGTCCAGCAGAATCCGCAGCTTCAGCCTGCCTCTCTGCTGCCGCACAAAGCAGCGGCGCTCATGAACCACATCACGGCAGCAGCCGGAATTGTTCCGATCCAGCTTCAGCACAGAGTTTTTGGGATTATAGGAAATCATGGTATAATGCCGGCTTCCCCTGGCCAGCCGAATCCGAAAGCGTTCGTAGCTCTCTTCTTCGCTCGGAGTCAGAGTAACCGTCAGATCAATCCTGCGGCCAAAAACTCCCTGTAAGGTATTTTCGTTGCAGAGCGACATCCGGTGGTAAACCCGATGCCCACGCAGCGCCTCAATTTCCCGGATCGGCATCTGCAGCAGCTTTCCATCGACGATGCGCAGCTCTCTGGGGATCGTCATTTGCCCAATCCAGCGGGAACGCCCGGATGGAGCCACACAGGCGTCCCAGTTCTGCATCCAGCCGATCATAATCCGGCGTCCGTCCGGCGCCTGCACGGTCTGCGGCGCATAAAAATCAATGCCGTAATCAATTGCCCCCAGATTCTCCCGCTCGAAGTGCTTCTTCTCCCGGTCATACTGGCCGATCAGGTACATCGTGCCATTTCCGTTGTGAAACTCCAGGCCGCTCTGGCTCATCTCCTGCGGGCTGGTCAGGATCACCGTTTTCCCGTCCAGTTCAAACAGATCCGGGCACTCCCACATCCTCCCGAACTCGTTATAGGAGCGGTCTACAATCGTCTCAAAATTCCAGTGGAATCCATCTTTCGAGCGGTACAGCAGCAGAGAACCGCTGCCATCCTCGGTGCGGTTTCCCACAATGCAGGCGAAGGAGCCGTCCTCTTCCCGCCACAGCTTCGGATCGCGGAAATCCAGGCGGCTGCCCCCTGCGGGCAGGCTCGTCTCATCGAGAACCGGATTGGCTTCATACTTTTCATAATTCAGGCCATCGCCGACTGCCATACACTGCGTCTGAACCGTTTTCTGTCTCCCATCCTCACACATTTCTTCCCGCACGCCGGTATACATCAGCAGCTGCCGGCCGTCTGGAAGTTCGGTCGCACTTCCTGAGAAGCAGCCGAAGCCATCATAGTCCTGATCCGGAGCCAGCGCGCACGGCAGATATTCCCAGTGAAGCAAATCCCGGCTGAGGGCGTGCCCCCAGTGCATGGGCCCCCATTCCAGGCTGTAAGGGTGATACTGGTAAAAAAGGTGATACGCCCCATTATAAAAAGAGAAGCCATTCGGATCGTTCATCCAGCCAATACGCGGGGTCAGATGATAAGCGGGACGCTCCTCATCCGAAATGAAGCGGGCATATTTTTCCTCATACTCACGCGCCTTTTTCAATTTTTCAGTCGTCATATATCCTTTTTCCTCTCTCAATGCTAATATAGCCAAAGACGGGCAGATTACAATATCCGCCCGTCTTCTTTCCATAATCTTATTGTTTATGACCCGGGCACCAAAGTGGCATCATTTTATTCCGCTTCCTGATAACGGGTATACGCATCCGTATAAACCTCAAGCAGCTCGTCCATTCCGCAGGTGTTGACCAGCTTAGTCTTATAAGCTTCCCACTCATCATCGGTCGGACCGCCGTTCTGGATCCAGAGTGCTTCCTGCTCGGAAACCGCGCTCTCAAAATCGGACTTATACCAGTCGATCGTATCCAGCTCGTCAGCAGTATATACGCAGTCAATCGGATAGCAGGTCGGATCGCTGACAAAGGTCATCCAGTATTCACTCAGGTCGGTCAGACGCTCAATCGCACGATCCTCCATGTAGAAATACTCATTGTAATATTCGCTCAGGATCAGCTTCGGTCCATAGACCTCATACTCACTCTTGAGCTCGCCCGCTGATTTTCCGTACAGCTCCTGGCTCTCTTCGTCCGTGATGCTCAGCCACATGCCGTCCTCATCCTGCTCAGTGAAATACACGCCGATCGGGCCATACTGCAGCTGCATCACTGCTTCGCCGTCATACCACTGGTCAAAGAACGCCAGCAGATTTTCCGGAGTCTCGCATGCACTTGTGATGCTCAGGTTGCCGCTGTTTGTACCGCCGCCGGTACGCACGGTCACATTGTAGGAGCCGTCCGGGCCAGCCAGTACCGGAAGGAATACATAGTCATCCGCGTAGTCGCCCATCAGCTCTTCAATATACCACCAGGTACCTACACCCACATAGCCCTGCTGGCATTTTGCCATATACTGTGTATCAGACTGGCTGAATACCTCAACGTCGATCAGGCCGTCCGCATACCAGTCATGGAAATAAGTAACCGCCTCACGGTATCCATCCGTTACGCAGGCAAAGCCAACTTCGCCGTCGATCACCTGAATGTCACTGATGACATCATTCGGCCAGTTTGTGAAACCAAAGCCGGCGTAGAAAATGTTCTGTCCCCAGCACCACTGGTCAAAGCCAAAGCTCATCGGAATCGTGGAACCAGCGTCATTGCCATAATACTTCGCGCTCATATCATTCTCCTGGAACGCAACCAGCGCGTCATGCAGCTCATCCAGAGTCGTCGGAACCTCCAGTCCAAGATCATCCAGCCATGCCTTATTAATCATGCTGAACTGCGGAATCGTGTAGATTGAATAGTCTTCTTCGTCGCCGATACCAGCGGTTCCCATCTGCTCTGCTGCCGGAAGTCCATAGATGCCGCCGTCGTCCATGGTGATCGCGGAACGAATCTCCGGATGCTCTTCCAGGATCGCGGTCAGGTTCGGCATATACTCCTCTGTGATATACGGAGTCAGGTCAATGAATGTGCCGTCGTCGCCATACTGCGCCAGGTCATAGTTGCTGAAGCCTACACCGATGAATGCGTCCGGCAGCGTATTGCCCGCGATGCGGATGCTGACCTGCTCGGAAACACTGTCGCTCATCGTATCCCAGTTGATGGTAATGCCGACATTGTCCGCCATCTCGTTTAATACGGTATTGTCGTCATAGCCTGCGCTCAGTGCGGACTGTGCGCCTACGATAGAGAACTCGGTCTGGCCCTCTGCCGCCTTCGCCGTAAGCTCAGCTGCGCCGCCGACCATTCCTGCCAGTGCAAAGCTGGCTGCTCCCGCTGCGGAACCCTTCAAAAAGTCTCTTCTGGTAATTGTTGCTGTCATGATTGTTTCCTCCTTATGATATGTTTGATTTTTGATTGTTCATTGATAAGTTCATTCGTTGCTGTTTTTCGTGTTATTTCACTCTGTCTTACTTTTCTATCTATCCTCTGCGCGGCACAATCGGCTCGCGCAGAAGAGAAACCGTAATTTTTCAAATCAGCCCTTGACCGCTCCGGCCATGAAGCCTTTTTCAAAATACTTCTGAACAAACGGATAAACCACAAGCATCGGAACCGCTGCCACTACGATCGAACAGAATTTCAGCATCTCGGTCAGCTTATTCAGCTCGGCGTACCCGCCGGAAATCGTGCTGGCCTGCGCCGCAGTCGTGCTCGACTGGATCAGGATGCTGCGCAATACCAGAGCCAGAGGCGCCTGCTCGGAGGTCAGGTAAATCAGAGAAGTAAACCAGTCGTTCCAGTAAGCCACCATGCTGAACACGACCATAACGGCCATGATTGCGCGGGAGAGCGGGATGATCATCTGGAAGAAAATCTGGAAATGTCCTGCGCCGTCGATGCGTGCCGCCTCCAGGACCTCTCCCGGAAGGCTGTGCTCGATGTAGTTGCGGACAATGATCATATTGCCGACTGCCACGCCGCCCGGCAGGAACAGCGCCCACATATTTCCAATCAGTCCGGTATCTCTTACAACCAGGTAAGTCGGGATCAGTCCGCCGCCAAAGTACATGGTAATGATGAAGAAGATACTGATCAGTTTGCGTCCCGGCATATTGTGCTGGCTGAGCGGATATGCCGTCAGGTAAATCATAATCACCGAAAAGAGTGTACCAACCACGGTATACTTAAAACTGTTTAACAAGCCCATCAGAATGCTGTCATCCGCAAACACCGCCTTGTAGCCGTCCAGAGTAAACCCGCTCGGGAAAAAGAAGGTCTTCCCGGCGTATACATCGTAAGGATCAGATACGGAAGCAATCAGTATGTAAAAAAGTGGATAAAGAACGATCAGCATTATGGCGGTACACAGGATCACCAGAATGATATCGCTGGTCTTGTCCGAAAGTCCATGCAATTTCTGCGTCTTCATTGTTCTTCCTCCTCCCTTCTATACAAACGTGACATCGGATGCCTTGGAAGCGATCTTGTTCACGATAATCAGCAGAATGATATTAATCACCGTATTGAACAGGCCGATCGCGGTCGAATAACTGTACTTCGCGTTTTCAATACCCTGCTGGTATACATATACTGAAATCACATCGCTGGTCGCCTTGTTCAGGTCTGTCTGTAACAGCCATACCTTCTCGAAACCGACATTCATCAGGCCGCCCGCGCTCATAATCAGGTTCAAAACCATCATCGGAACCAGTGCCGGAAAATCAATGTTCTTGATCCGCTGGAACATCGAAGCACCGTCCACCTTCGCCACCTCGTAAAGGGTCGTATCCACACTGGCCAACGTCGCCAGGTAAATGATCATGCCCCAGCCTGCATCCTGCCAGATACCCGACGCGATATAGATCGTGCGGAACGCGGTACTCTGTGTCAGAAAATCTATCTGTGTCCCCAGCAGCAGGTTGATCAGTCCGCCGGAAGGACTCAGGAAAATCCGAAGCATACCACAGATGATCATGGTTGAGATAAAGTGCGGCGCGTAGAGAACGGTCTGCACGACTCTCTTATAGCGGTGAAACCGCAGCTGGTTGATCGCCAGTGATAAGATGACCGGAATCGGAAAGCTCCACAGCAGGCTGTACAGACTGAGCAGCACCGTATTTCGAATCATACGGATGCAGTTTGGTGAGGAGAAAAATCTCTGGAACCATTTCAGCCCCACCCATTCGCTCCCCAGGTATCCTTTGCTCGCCTTGTAATCCCGGAACGCGATCTGGATTCCATACATCGGAATGTACTTATAAATAATGGTAATGATAATCGGTATCAGCAGCATGACATATAACTGCCAGCTCTGCCTCAGCCGTCGGGCCAGTGAAGCCCCTTTTTTCTTCTGTCCCGGTTTCCCTTCCATGTTGCCGGCTTTTTTCGCCGCGGTTGCCTGAACACTCACAAGAATCCCTCCTTACTTTGATTCGCCCGGATGGCTGCAGAACCGTTCTTTTGATTTCACCAAATCAATTTCGAATCTTCCCTGCCCTCAGGCTTATCCTGTTTTCGTATAACGTTTCATGTTTCCTTCAAATAATATTCCCTGTGTTCCGCCCAGGGAATTCTTTCGTGAAACGTTATATTTATCTGATGACCGCATCATACACCATTCCCAGGGGAATTGTCAACCGCAATTTGTTGTTTTGGTACACGATCTCTGTTTTTCACAAAATTGTTTTGTGTGTTTTGTCTGTTTTGCACAATTTCTGTCCGTCGTTTTCATTTCATAACGTTTCATATAATTTTCATGAAACCGCTTTACAAATTCAGATTTGCGAGATATAATATGACTGTCAACGCATCAGGCAGCTGCGGGCTTCTCCAAATCCCCCTCTTTTCAGAGGCTGTCAGCGTGAATGGATCTATGAAATTTCATGAAACGATATAAAGGAGTAACACCATGGCAGAGAAAAATATTTCACCCACAATGAAGGACGTCGCGAAGGAGGCAGGCGTGTCGCTTGGCACTGTCTCCAAAGTCGTAAACGGGATCCCGGTCGGAAAGGATTATCAGAAAAAGGTAGACGCCGCCATTCACAAGCTGGATTACCGGGTCAACAGCTACGCCCAGGGGCTGAAGTCAAATAAAACACAGACCGTCGCCTTTCTGGTTCCCGACACGATCAACCCCTTTTTCGGAGAACTGACCTTCTACGTGAACCGCGAGCTGGCCAAAAACGGATATCGGATGCTGCTGTGTGCAACCCAGGCCAGCCCGGAGATGGAACAGGCTCTCCTCGACATGGCAGAGCAGAACCGGGTAGACGGCATCATCTGCATTTCCTATAATGAAGGGCTGCAGATTCGGGAAAGCACCCGGCTTGTGACCATCGACCGGCACTCCGGCGTGGTATCCCCCTGTGTCGCCAGTGACAACCTCACGGGCGGCCAGCTTGCCGTGCGCAAGCTCGCCCAGCTCGGCTGTAAGCGCCTGCTGCATATGAGCATCAGCTCTGCTCTGCCAAACGAAGCTACCAAACGACGGGACGGCTTTGTCAGCGCCTGTGTCTCCATGGGACTCGATTACCAGATGCTCTGCCTGACCGACGGCACGCCCTATTCCGTATTTTACGATTTTCTCGCAGAACACATCGCAGACGGCAAATTTGATTTCGACGGCATTTTTTGCGGCACAGATACTCTGGCGCGCATCCTGATCGCAAAGCTGTATGAGCTGGGCATCCGCGTCCCGCAGGACGTGCAGATCATCGGCTTCGACGGGATAAAGGATTACGCCACCGGCCAGTATTACTGCTCCACCATCGTACAGCCCATCGAGCAGATCGCCCAGACCAGTGTCAATCTGCTTTTGAATTCTGACTTATCGAAGGCGCCCCCGCTCGTATGCCTGCCGGTACATTATGTCAGTGGAGGGACAACGCGGGAATAAGGATTTTCGCCCTTTTCATTTTACGTCGTATCTGATATACTTATGCAAAACAATTCGTAACTGTTCCATACTTTCACAGTTACGAGGGAAAAACCATTTAAAATCATAACAGCATCAAAATGGAAAGGATCTTTTGAAATGCAAAAATTGAAACGCATCGCCGCGATGATCGGCGTGATATTTCTGATAGGCATGTATGTCGTTACCCTGATTCTTGGCCTGACCGCCAGCCCGGCGACGCAGAATATGCTGATGGCGTCTATCGTATGTACCGTTGTGATTCCGGTACTGCTCTATGCCATGATGCTGGTCGCACGTGTCCTTGGGCATTCAGAAGAAGAACCGCCGGCCAGGGAAAAGACGGAAAAGAAATCATCCTCTGATGAAAAAAAGAAACGCAATCATTAAAATGGAATCCTCTTCTGTTTAGAATCGCGCAGGCACATGAAAAATCATGCCTGCGCGATTTTTCCTGTTATTCTGTTTTTCGTAACTGTTCAGAACAGCATCGAGAAAAAACGACCTGCGGCCTGCTGTTCCGTATCGTTACTGCATCTGTCTTCCGTCACCGGATATCATACACGCTCCGCAGCCGCAGCTTCGAGACATCGCCGCTCTCAATCTTCACGCGCTTTGTGCCTGCGTTCATATCAAAATAGTTATCGGACAAAATCAGGTCTTCGTTCTCATTCCGGATCTCAACGCTCTTCGCGTAAGCAGAGGCCGTCACTTCGATCTCATCGCCGATTACCTGACAGGTCAGCTGCGGGTCTTCATAGCGGAAATATTTCGGATAGGAGAAATTCACCGTTCCGGAGGAGAGAACCACTCCGTCCTTCTCCAGCTCGTAGCTGATATATTCACGATAGATATCTGCGTCCGGGAATTCCACTTTATCGAGCCAGACGCTTGTCAGTGCCGGTACGGTAAGCTGATTTTCCCCGCTCTGTAAGATCTTTGCAGACGGGTCGCGCAGCGCCCAGCGGACAGTCACATCTGCATCCTGCATGGTCTCATTCGCTACATTCAGGCGGATGGACTTTTCAAATTCAAAGTGTTCGCGAACCAGTTCTTTCCCGGACGTCATCAGCCCCTGCTCCTCACAGGAAATCATCAGCGGGGCAAAGAATCGCTTCGCGTAGTAATGCAGAGCTTTCAGGCGGCCGCAATAGTCAATCGACGACCAGGACGCCACCGGCCAGCAGTCGTTGAGCTGCCAGTACACGGCGCCCATACAGCGTCCGCGGTTACGGCGAAAATGCTCCACGCCATAACGAATGGCATCCGCCTGCAGCAGCTGCGACGCATACAGCACCGTCTGAAAATCAGACGGATAGCGGTAAGTCTGCTGCATGTAGTTCATGATCTTGCCGTTCGCACTGCCATTGCGCTGGTGCTTTTCCATAATGTAAGAAAATATATTGTAATCCGCCGGATCGTCGCTGATCCGTTCGATCGTCTTCATCGCCGGGAAGGACTGGAAACCAAACTCAGAGAGATAGCGGAAATAATACTTCCGATATTCGGTAAACGGTTTATTTCCATGCCATACCTCCCAGTAATGGACATCGCCGCGGTTCGGATCCTGCGGTTCGTCAAAGCAGCCTCCCGACGACGGGCTGGACGGCCAGTAAAACGTCTGCGGGTCATGCTTCGCAAGCTCCTCCGGAATCACCCGTTCGTACATGAACAGATAGTCCCGCACCTCCTGCGGCTTTGTTACCCAGGAATTGCGGAAAGCGACAAAGGATTCCATCTCATTGTTGCCGCACCAGAGGCCCAGGCTTGCATGATGGCGCAGGCGTTTAATGTTGTCCGCAAATTCCGCGCGAATATTTTCCTCAAACTCCGGCGTCAGATCATATACGGCGCAGGCAAACATGAAATCCTGCCATACAACAAGCCCCATCTCATCACAGATATCATAGAACCAGTCGTCCGGATAATACCCGCCGCCCCATACGCGAATGGAATTAAAATTCGCCCATTTCGCCTTTTCCAGAAGTGTGCGGGTCGTCTGCGGCGTCACCCGTCCCAGTAGATGATCCTCGGGAATATAATCCGCGCCCATCGCGAAAATATCCACTCCATTCACCTGCACGGCAAACGATTCTCCCCACTGATCCTTTTCACAATGTACCGTCATTGTACGCAGACCGATGCGGCGCGTCCAGGTGTCCAGGACCACCTCTTCCGGCCGGCTTCCGTCTTCGGCTGGTGTTTCCGCAGCCGTCCGCTCCAGCAATTCCACCGAAACGGTATACAGGTTCTGCCTGCCATACCCATTCGGCCACCAGAGCTGCGGCTGGCTGATCGCAAGCTCCAGTTTTCCCGAACCATCGCATTCGGTTCTGTAAGTTTTTCCATCCGGATCCGTTACCGTCATACGGTAAACAAAAGAACCGTTCTCATTCTTCACGGCAGCGGTCATCGCCGACTGGCTGTAATCTGCCTTCGCTTCCGCGTGAATCGTCACCTCTGCGTCCCGATGCTCCTGCGTCACATATACGCTCTCAATTCTGCCTGCGCCGATCCCCAGCAGAGACACCGGGCGGTACAGGCCGGCATCCGGCAGGTGCGCACCCCAGTCCCAGCCAAACATACAGTGAGCCTTGCGGATATGCACGAAGCCTTCCATCGCGTCCTCAGAGCCACGGGTCGGACGCTCCTGGTAAGCTTCGGCGATGTATTTCGTCGGCGAGTGAAGAACGACTCGCAGCTCATTCCCCTCTGCCTTCAGACTCTCCGCGGCAGCTCCCTTCACCTCATACTCCCAGATGCGATGCATATTGCATGGCGAACCAAGCAGCTGACCATTCAGATAAATATCCGCGATCGTATCTACCCCGTCAAAACGCAGGAGCACTCGCTCACAGGCCAGCAATTCCTGCGGGCAGGCAAATTCCGTCACATACTCATAATCCTTGTCCATCAGGCGAAGCGCCTGGTCCTCATTGTCTTTCCAGAACGGATCCTCCATCCGCCCCTCCCGGAGCAGATCCGTATACACTGTCCCAGGCACCACGGCAGGAATAAAATCCGTCGTGCCCACTTCCCTCAGTTTCCAGTTGTCCTTTATTTCCTGTCGAATCATGTTTCCCTCCCTGACCACCTTGTTCTCAGACTCGTTTCATTGCTTCCTGCCCGATTCGTTCTCCCGGCGCCGCACAGCAAAGTGCGTGGCGATGATGAACCCTGTAGCACAGCGACTCACGCCCTACAGATTTTCCCCATTCGTCCGGATCACTTCCGCATAGTAAAGCGCAGAATCCTTCAAGATGCGCTCCTGTGTCCGATAATCCACATACACCAGCCCAAACCGTTTGTTATATCCTTCTGCCCACTCAAAATTATCCATAATCGACCAGTACTGATAGCCGATCACCGGAATCCCCTCGTCTACCGCCTTTTTCAGCTCCAGAAGGTAGCGATGGATAAAATCAATTCTCTGCGTATCATGTACCTTTCCGTCCAGCATGACAAAGTCACAATTTGCCATGCCGTTTTCCGTGATGAGAATCGGCAGGTGATACCGCTCATAATGGAACTTCGGCATCCAGTACAGGCACTCCGGGGTGATGCTCCAGCCCATCGCTGTCCGCGGAACCCCGCGGTACATATAGGGATTCTCCACTCTCCCCTCGTAGTTCTGTGAATTATAGATATTAAAACCAAAAAAGTCCAGCGGCTGGCAGATCGTTTTGAGGTCGTCCGCGCTGATCGTTCCTTTCAATGGCTCCGGCACAATTCCGAGGACAATCGGATCCATCCACCAGGAATTCCCGAATGGTTCTCCCTGCTCGCCCTCATAGTTCTGCCGTCTCGCGGCCTCAATTCCTTCCCGCGTATCCTCAAACGGCGTCACGCCTCCTCCGGTAGGCGCCATGCCAATCTTTGGCGGTCTCTTCGCGTGAGAGCGGATCGCACAGACCGCTCGGCCGTGCGCCAGCATCACATTGCGTGTCACCGGACAAAGCGCCTCCGGCTTTTTCAGAAAAGGCGCATGGGCGCCGACCACATACCCCAGCGTCGCAAAAACCTGAGGCTCATTTATGGTCATCCACCAGGTGACACGATCCGACAGTCTCTCCACAACCGCCGCTGCATATCTCTCAAAATGCTCTGCCACCTCTTCGTTTTCCCAGCCCCCTTTTTCCTGCATCCACATGGGCAGGTTCCAGTGAAAAAGCGTCACCAGCGGCTCAATTCCCGCTTTCAGAAGCTCATCCACCAGATCACTGTAAAAATCAAGTCCTTTTTCATTGATCACATCTTCTTCTGGCATCACGCGCGGCCAGCTCACAGAAAAACGGTAGGATTTCAGCCCGATCTGCTTCATCAGCGCCACATCCTCCCGGTAGCGGTGATAGTGGTCGCAGGCTACATCTCCGTTCTCGTTGTATTGTACATGGCCGTAGCTGAGCGCATCCCAGATGCCCTCGCCCTTGCCATCCGCATCACGCGCGCCTTCCACCTGATACGCTGCGCTGGCGGCTCCCCACATAAAATCCTTCGGAAACGACATTCTTCCTCTCTTTCTCCTCTCCCATGATTCTTCGATTTGCCTTCGCCTATTCTAGCATACCGTCATCTGGTTTTCAATAAAAAACCTTATACTGTACTCAGATCCCACTCCTCGTAAATCTTCGGCACATCGCTGATCAGCCGCTTCGTATAGGCTGCCTGCGGGTGAATGATGCAGTCCTCCGCTGTCCCGTACTCCACAAATTTCCCGTGTTCCATGATATAGACCTCGTCGGAAATGTAGTATGCCAGTCCGATGTCGTGGGTGATAAAAATAACCGTCATGTTGATCTCGTCTCTCAACTTCAGCAGCATATCCAGAATCGTGGAGCGTGAACACGCATCGATCATGGACGTCGGCTCATCTGCCAGCAGAATCTTCGGCTTCAGAAGAAAGATCCGCGCGATCATCAGCCGCTGCATCTGCCCGCCGGAAAGCTCAAACGGATACTTGTTGGTCAGCTCCTTAAACTCCAGATTGACAAAGCTGCAGGCCTCGGACATCATGTCAAATTTCTCCTTATAGGGCAGATGCTTCCCGCCCCTCATGTTGATGCAGTCCAGCAATACAGAGTCAATTTTGTTAAACATATTGTAGGATGAGAACGGGTCCTGGAAAATCGCCTGAATGTTTTTCCAGTATTCCTTCTTTTTCCTGCCGCCCTTAATGTCACGGGGCTGTCCCTGAAAATACACCTCTCCCTCAGTGACGCTGATCAGGCCGAGCAGCATCTTAGAGAGCGTTGTTTTCCCGCTTCCGGACTCTCCTACAATCGATATGATTTCTCCCTCGCGGAAGTCAAAATCCACATGATCCACTGCAACCGTTTTCTTATCCCCAACACCAAATATTTTAGTTACGCCTTTTCCGCGCAAACACTCTTTGCCACGCTTCTCACTCATTCTCATACACCTCCCTGATCTTTCTCTCGGACATCAGGCAACGGTATTCCCGTCCGTTTGCCAGGCTGATATTCGGGATCTCCATTCCGGCGCAGGTCGGCGTCGCGTATTTGCAGCGCTCAGCGAAACGGCAACCCTTCGGCGGATGTTTCAGGTTCGGCGGAGTGCCCGGGATCGCGGCCAGCTTGTTCTCACGCACGCCGGCCTCAGGAACGATGATCGACCCCATCAGACCCTTCGTGTACGGATGCAGCGGATCAAACACCATCTCCTTCGCCGATCCGGTCTCCACGATCTGCCCCGCGTACATCACCATAATGTCATCCGTCACGTTATACAGCAGCGGCAGCTCATGCGTGATAAAAATCATACTCTTAATATAGCCCTTCTCCATCAGGTCACGCATCATCTTGATAACCATCTTCTGGCTCGTCACATCCAGGGCTGAGGACGGCTCGTCGGCAATCAGCACCTTCGGGGAAAGGATCGTTGAGATCGCGATGACGGTTCTCTGTTTCATACCGCCGGAAAGCTCCACCGCATGCTTTTGCAGTACGTCCTCCGGCAGGCCCAGGATTTCAAATCGTTCTTTCGCCAGGTCATAGATCTCTTTTTTCGTCATCTTCGGCATATGGACATGAATCACATCCTCAATAAAACGGATGATCTTCTGTGTCGGGTTCAATGCGTTCATAGCGGCCTGCGGGATGTAGGCGACATCCGTGCCAAGCACTGTTCTGCGTACATCGTCCGGCTTCATGCCGGAGATTTCCTTACCATCCACGATTATGCTGCCGCTGATATAATGAAGCGGCGCGAAATAATACCCCATCAGAGAGAGCGCCAGCGTCGATTTGCCGCAGCCAGACTCGCCCGCCACACCGAGGGATTTTCCCTCCTCTATCTTCAGAGAAACACCGTCCACCGCATACACGCTCTCGCGCAGACGGGTCACATATTTTGTCTTCAGGTCCTTTACTTCAAGCATTACTTTTCCCATGGTATCCTCCTTAATCCCTCAGCTGCGGATTGAATACCTGGTCAAGCCCTGTATTCATCAGGTTCAGCGAGAATGAAATCAGTGTAATGGTGAGAACTACCGGGAAATACGCCCACCAGGAGCCGTTCAGATGAGCGGAATAGGCCGTCGCCCAGTTCATCATCAGTCCCAGTGTCGCCGTGGTCGATGTGGATGGCCCAAGGCCGAGCATCGACAGCTGCGCTTCCGAAAGAATTCCCGACGAAATCTGCAGGATCAGTGCCATCACAACATAAGAAGCTACATAGGGCAAAATATCCGTCACCACAATCCGGAACATGCTGTGTCCGGACAGCTTGGAGAGATTCACATGGTCGCGGTTCCGCAGAGAAATCACCTGTGACCGTACAGAACGGCAGGTCCAGGTCCAGGAGGTCAGACCAATCACGACCGCAATCAATGTCGCGCCGCGCGCACTCTGATTCACCGAATAAGTAATAAGAATCAACAGCACAAACGATGGGATCACGGTAAACAGGTTCGTAATAAAGACAATAATGTTGTCAAAGGTGCCTCCGACATAACCGGAGAGCAGGCCGAGAGAAAGACCGATCAGGGTAGCTACCAGGCCGGCGATCAGGCCGATTCGAAGCGAAGTCGCTGTCGCATTCACCATTTCTGTCAGCACATCGCGCCCGAAATTGTCCGTGCCCAGAAGGAAGGTCTTCTTATTCGTCACATCGCTGACATTTACATACTCTTTCGTGCTGATGCTGTCAGACTCCTCCAGCTCACCGTCCTCATTCTCCGAAGCGATGATCACGTCTGAATCATCCATCAGGCTTAAGATCGTATCATTGAGCCGGACATACGCCTTCTTGGCAGAGGAAGTCAGTCCCGACTGCGTCACGGAGGAATCATAGTTTTCCAGCCAGAGCTCCACAAGCTCATCATCGTCCGCCGCGTCCATATCCTCCTGCGACACGCCGCCATACTTTACCAGCCAGGTGCGCATATCTTCTTTATTGGCATCCGTCAGCTGATCTGCAATATTGCTCACCGCCTCAATATTCAGAGTGTATGTTTTGGAGGTAACTGTATCCTTAACGGAAACATAGGTACCGGGCTTGAAGAAATTGCCCTGTCCGATCATCGCCAGCGGATTTGCCGTAACAACCAGCGGATAGATGATCGTCGTCAGCAGAATCGCCATAAAAATCACAAACCCAACCACAAATCTGGGAGAGTGGAAAATATTTCTCAACGTATTTTTCATATCAATCCCTCCCTCTTAATCCTGCTGCGCTGCTTTCACACGCGGGTCGATGATGCCATAGATAATCTCCACAAACAGATTTGCCAGCAGAACCATGATCGTGATCACCAGTGTGCAGGCAGAAAGCAGAGGATAATCGTTACCGGTGATCGCGCTCACCATCGCGGTGCCGATGCCGGGGTAGCTGAAAATCGTCTCTGCCACCAGTGCGCCGCCCATCATCGTACCGAGGGACATCGCCAGACCTGTGATCTGCGGGAGCATCGCGTTGCGGAATACATAGCCGACAATCTTCGTATCCTTAATGCCCAGAAAACGGGCGTACTTCACATAATCGGCGTTCAGTTCATAGATGGACATCGAGCGCATGCCGATCGCCTGCCCGCCAATCGTAATAAGTACGATGGACCAGAACGGAAGCTGGTAATGGACAAATACCGACCACACAAAGGACAGACTCATATTCGGAATCAGATCATACCCGTAGGCGCCGCTTGCCGGAAGCCACCCCAGCTGCACACTGAAAACCACCAGCAGGACAATCGCCATACCGAAAGCTGGAACATTGCTCAGGAACATAAACGCGGGCAGGATCGCCTTGTCGAAAACACCCTTCATGTAAGCGGCTACTGCGCCAAGGATATTGCCGAGCAGCCAGCCCACGATAATCGCCGGCAGCTGCAGCGCCAGCGTCCACCCGATGGAGGAAGCCAGAATATCCGAAACCGTCCTCGGATACTGGCTGAAGGAAACGCCGAAATCTCCGTGCAGCGCTCCCTGTACCCATTTGATAAACTGGACATATAGCGGCTTGTCAATGCCAAATGTCTCTATGTATTGTTCATAAACCTTCTGAATCGCTGTAGCATCCGTCATGCCGCTTACAGATTTTCCCATGATGGCGGAAACCGGGTCGCCCGGCATCAGCCGTGGAAGCAGGAAATTTAATACGACGGCAATCACCAGTGTGACCAGATACCAGATGATCTTCTGGCCAAAATATTTCTTATAGCCTTTCATATATCCTCACCTCATCTTCTGCCATAAAACAGTCGTTTCAATATGGCAAAAGGCCGGGAAACACGTCCCGGCCTCTCCACTTTATACCTGTCTCATGTTTTATGAAATCTTATGTTCTTTACCGATCATATACTCTTCCGATCACAGCCGGATCAGACATGCCCTACGGCAGTCACACGGCTGCAGAAATGCGGATTACTCCAGCTCCTCTACCAGAACCAGGTTGTAAAGGGCTGCAATGCCATAGCCATCTGTACAATCTGTCGGCGGGATATTAGAACCATCCTCATACATCGGATATCCGGTCCATACGGACTCGTTTACGGTATAGAACAGCTGCGGACGATACATCAAAGCCACAGAAGGAACATCCGTCAGATAAATCTCGTTCAGTCTTGTATAGTACTCGATCAGCTGATCATTATCAGTGGTAACCGCGATCGCGTCAAGAATTTCATCTGCCTCGTCATTTCTGTACTTGCCCCAGTTACCGCTGGTGTTGTACTCCAGGTCTGCGTAGGTGCTGCTCAGGAACTGCATGCAGCGGATCCACGGGCATACGATCGAAGAGCCTGACGGGGAGTTCATGATCAGCTGGAAGTTGCCGCTGTACAGATCATCATAGAATACAGAAGCGTCCGGATAATAGGTCTCTACCTGGATACCGATCTCATTTGCACACTGCGCTACGATCTCCAGGGAAGCCTGCCAGTCTGTCCAGCCGGTCGGGCACTCTACGGTGAAGGAAAGCGGAGAACCATTGTATTCGCGAACGCCATCGCCGTCGGAATCCACGATTCCTGCCTCATCGAGAACTGCGATCGCACCATCGATGTCATTGCTCGCCCACTGCAGGGAAGCAATCGTATCGGCATCAATCAAAGCCTGCTCGCCGTCTGTCGGGTTCATCGTCGAACGCGGCACATCATCAAAGCTCGGGGACTGATTGGACATCGCGGAGGAGCGGATCTGCTCATAATCGATCGCCATGGCAATCGCCTTGCGGACTGCTACCTGATCCAGACCTTCCACCTCTGTGTTGAACCACAGGGACGGCATGGTCGCTGCCATGTTGTAAGGCTCTTCATCAATGTAGGTGGTGATCGGCAGGCCGTCTACTTCCCACAAATCCTGTACGTTCGTCGTGAACTGCTGGGAAACGTCTACCTCACCTGCACGCAGAGCGGTGTCGCCGCCGGCATTATCCGCATAGATCGTGTGAGCGATATAGGTCGGTGCCGGAAGGCATCCCCACATGGACTCTGCCTGGCCCCAGTAATTATCGTCGCGGATAAATACAACCTTCTGGTCGTCATCAAAATATTTCAGATACGGGCCGGACCCTACAAAATCTTCCATCGTATCGGTCTTCATGTCAGCAAGCGTCTCGCATCTGGCTTCTACGGTCTGCAGATAAGCTTCCTGCATGATATACATCTGCTGCGTATACCGCAGGATCATCATGTAATTCGCCGCTATACCGTCATCGTTCATAACACTGTTCATCTGAACGGTATAGTCATCCGTCGCTTCCATAGAAGAAACATAATTAATGATATCAAGGCCGATGGAAGACTCACAGTTTACGTGATAGTTAAAGGTAGCCACAACATCCGCCGCCGTCACAGCCGTGCCGTCGCTCCAGTGTGCGTCCTGATTCAGGTGTACGATCAGCGCCGACATATTGTCATCCGCCCATTCATAGTCGGTCGCAAGCAGTCCGTACAGCTGGCCGTCCAGCATATTGTACATAAACAGTGTCTCATAGAGCAGTGTACGGGAAGAATCTCCCTGCATGATGCCCATCGCGTTATTCGCATTCGGGTCCATCGGGTTCCAGCTCGCGATCGTACCCCACTGCTGACCTGAGAAATAAAGTGTCTCATTCCGCGGCGTAGAACCGTCTGACTCAGAAGCCATCACCGGCATACCTAACACGCCTGCCATCGCCATGCTGGCCGCACCGGCCGCCGTTCCTTTTAAAAAGTCCCTACGAGTAATTTTCATTCTGTATCCTCCTTTTTCATGTGGGAATAATTTATGCAACTTTCGTTCCTTGCATATCTCCAACAATAAAGTCATGATACAGCACTTTTCACAAAAAATCAGGCTGTTTCTTTTTTTTAGATATTTTGCTATTTTTGTTTTTGTCTCTCTGAAATTTTAATATGCATATCGATCAGAAATTCACTGCGGTTTTTTGCGCATATTAACATTTTTGAGTTCTCAATTCAGATCGATACGCAACAGGGCCGATTACAGCTCCCACTACGTTTTCAACCCGACCACGCAGCAAGTACGCAGCCGGGTTATGACCAGTCACGATTGCCTCATATACGTCATGACCACAGACGGTCCGAAAGACTCTCAATAAAGCCTCCCAGCTCCAGCGCCATGTTCATCGCTTCCGGCACGCGGATATGTCCGGGCGTCCCTCTCCCATTCTCTTCAAACAGGAAATGGACGATCTTCGGGTCATTCAGTTCGGCGCAGACACGCCCGATGCTGCGGTCCCAGCTGGGATGATGTTCTAAAATCGTTGTCATCAGCACGATCCACGCGTCCGGATAAATCCTCCGCAGTGATTCGATCCAGGCCTTATAATGAGCTCGCCAGGCAATCGCCTGCTCCCCATGTTCCTCTTCCTTCATAAAATCAAACGGGTAAGCGTCATTCTGCCCCACCGCAGCCACAACAACCTGCGGGGTAAAGCGCGCGAAATTCCAGCGCTCCATTCGTCCGGACGGCAAAGCTCCTTCCTCCGGGTAAAAATAAACTTTATCGTAGCAGCTCTCCATACCAACCGTGCTTCCGTCAGACAGCTGCATATATCCGAGGCCATCCATCATCGCGATACCGCCATGCGCCACGATATGCGCCTGCGCGTGCAGCCGCCTTGCCGTCGCCCAGGCATAAGAAAAATAGGAATTGTTGTACTCGCCGCTGCTCGGCGGATCAGGCATCCCGCAAAAGGAAACCGCCTCCGATACCTCCCCGGCAGTCACGGAATCCCCGTAAAACTCAATCTTTTTCCCCGGCAATGGGCGAAGCCGCCCAACCTTCGCGCCGTCTTCCAGCAAAAAGCCAAGGAACCGGTACTCGTGACACTGATCCATCCGTTTAAAAAACGTCACAATGTGCTCTGTCTCCTTATCCAGATTTTCCGCCAGCAGTAGCGTTACCGGTTCGTCGTCCTTTTCAATCCCGATGCTGCGCTGCTCCTGATCGACCAGCACCCCTACCCGGGAATCATTCCATCGTCTGTGGTTCACCACCACCGCCCGGAGAGAGGAGGAACCGGAAAACGCAATCCTTACAAAGCTGCCGGGCTGCACAAAGACCGGCTCATGCGGATTCGTATCGTCAATCCTGCCGCAGTAAAGCAATTCGTCGTGCGCCGGATCCACCAGGCGCTCCTTCCCGGAGTCAAATGTTATGAAATCTGTCATTTTGTCTTATCTCCTTTTTTCATTTTTATAATAAGAACAGCCCGGCGGTCTTTTCATCACCAGGCTATTCTATGAGGAAATTATTATGAAAGAAAAAACGCAATTTTACTTTGTCTTAGCCCTTCACGCCGCCAAGCGCCACACCGGCTACGATGTACTTGGAGAGAATCAGGTAGACAATTACCAGCGGAATGATGGCCACGAACAGTCCTACGTATACCACGCCATAGTCGGTACGGAACTGGTTGGAGCTCAGCAGCTGCACGAACATAGGCAGTGTCTTTTTGGAGTCTGTGGTCAGGATGACCGTCGGGGTAAACAGGTTGTTCCACTGTGCGATAAACTGGAAGATTGCCTGTGTCGCTACCGCCGGCTTCAGGATCGGCAGAACAACTCTGTTGAAGGTACGCAGTTCACCGGAGCCATCGATGCGGGCTGCCTCGATCATCTCGATCGAAAGGATACTCTCCATATATTGCTTCATGAAGAAAACGACCGTCGGCGCCGCGATCGTCGGGATGATCAGCGGAATATACGTATCAATCAGACCCAGCTGTAACATAAACCGATAAAAACCAATGATGGAAATCTGGCTCGGCACCATCATGACTGCCATGATAAACGCCCACGCATACTTTTTCATCTTGAAGTCATACACATGCACGCCATAGGCGGTCATGGATGAAAAGTACACAGAAAGAATCGTGCCCGGCACTGTGATCGTCAGCGAGTTCAGACAGGCCTTCTGTAACGTAATCTGCATGCCGTTCTGCTTCGCCAGCAGGTTCTTCCAGTTCTCCAGGAAGTGAGTGGACGGAATCAGGGACAGGCCGGACTGAATCGCCTCGGACGTTCTGGTTGCGTTCATACACAGGATCAGAAACGGCAGCAGGGAGATGCAGCAAAAAATAATGCAAATAATCGTCCGAAATATTCTCTGATTTCTCAAGTGGCGCAAATAGCTGTCTTTATACTGCATTATTTCGCACCTGCCTTTCTTCTCTGTTTCTCAAGCTTTTTCAGCTTCTTCTCTTCCTTATCACCCATTGTGGCAAAGAGCAGCAGGCTGACAATCAAAGTAATCACAAACAGGAATACGGATACCGCCGCTGCTTTTCCTACATCGCTGTTGTACAGTCGCATGATATACATGGCCATGGTCGTCGTCATATCATTCGGCAGACCCTTCAGACCCGTCTCAGTTACGTTGAACAGAGCCGGGATATCGTACATCTGCAGACCACCGATTGCGGAGGTTACCAGGGTGTACAGCATAATCGGCCTCAACAGCGGCAGCGTGATGTCGGTAAACTTTCTCCAGCCTCCCGCGCCGTCGATATCGGCCGCTTCATAAAGGCCGGGGTCAATGCCCAGCACACCGGAAATCAGCAGGATGGACGTATTACCATACCACATCCACCACAGAATCAGAGAGATCAGTCCGCGGCTGCCCGCTACGCTTGACATAAAATCAAAATTCTCAGATAACAGTCCGATGCTCTTCAGAGCAAGGGTAATCGGTCCATACTGGGAAAACAGGTTCTTAAACAGGACGGATACCGACGCCGCCGTAATCACGCTCGGCAGATATATGATAACCTTGATGGCACCGGTTCCCTTGATCTTTACTTTCGTATCGGTCAGCCAGACTGCCATCAGAAGGGAAACCAGAATCTGCGGAACAAAGTTGCAGCCCCACATCACAAGGGTATTTTTCAGATATTGGAGTACATACGCACGCTCACCGGCCGCCAATCCGAAAATATTGAGGAAATTCTGAATGCCGGCAAAGCTGATTACCTCACGCCCGTTACGCTTATAATATGACAGGGTGCTGTAATAAAATGTACTGATTAAAGGATACAGTTGAAAAATGATATAGGTAATGAAAAATGGCGCGATAAACAGATAGCCATATTTTCCATATGTAACTTTCTTCTTTTTGTTCTTTTTCATAATACCTCCGTCCTAAGGTATAACCTATAGTAAAGAATGTGCTGCTCCTTCTTTTTAAGAAGAAGCAGCACTCCATAACTCTATCAATTACCTTTTTTCGAAAACAGCGGGGAGCCGCTTTCCGAATCCGATACGGATTACTCTACGCTCAGGTAGGAATAGGTATCATGGATGGATGCTGTCAGGTCAGCAAGTGCAGTCTCCAGATCCTTCTCACCAGTTGCATAAGCCTGGCACTCGGTATCGAGCAGAGACAGGATGGTCTGATCCTCAGCCGTTACGGTAGAAGCATCGATCGCATCAGCCTTGTCATAGAAGAACTCGATGAAGTTCTGGCCAGCATCTGTGTACATATAGCCATTGCCGTCTGCGGAAGCGCCGCTCTCGATGATCTGCGCAATCGCCTCGGTGTTGTTTACATAGTCAGAGTTCTGCGCGTTGATCGCTACCATACCCTCTGTGTTGCAAGCCAGATACTGCATAATCAGAGCAGCCAGCTCGGTATCAGAGCAGCCAGTGGTAGCTGCCAGGCCTGTGCCGCCCCAGAAGCACTGCTCCTGTGCCGGAACAAGGATGGTCTGACCCTTCCATGTAGAGGAAAGGCTCCAGTATACGAACCACGGGCATCCGAAGTATGCAAGTGCTGCATTGCTCTCTGTGCCGTCGCCGTCCATGTTTGCATACCAGTCAGCGCTCCACTGAGAGGTATTGTAGGTCAGTTCTTCGTCATACAGAGTCTTCGCGGTCTCAAGGTATGTAGTAATGTTCTCATCCAGTGTGATCACATCGTTCTCATCGTAGAAGCCAACCTCACGGGAGTTCATAAGGGATCTCTTGATCTCATCATAGCCGGAGAACAGCTTGCAGGTGCCGCCGGAAGCCTCGTTTACTTCACGAGCCGTCTCAAGGATGGTGTCAAGATCTGCGAACTTCGCTGCGATCTCGTCCGGATCCGTTGTTCCAAGATAGGTAGCTGCCAGATCTGCACGTACTGCGTAGCAGCCCGGTGTTGCCTGCCAGAACAGAGCCTTTACATTGCCGTCATAGTCAGAGCCAAGGTCTACGTTGTACTGATACATATTTGCCATATCCTCATCTGTGATGCCGATATCAGCAACATTCAGCAGCCAGTCGCTGTTGGTATACTTCTGCACATAGTCAACCTCAAGGCCCATCAGGTCCGGATACAGCTCGTTGCTCGGATCCTCAAGAACCGCGTCAAGTTTGGTCTGATAATAGTCAGAGCCACCGGTGTTTACGAATACGATTCTTGAATACTCATCCGGATATGCCTCTGCGAATACAGTGTCCAGGATGGTCTTGATATCATCGTTCCAGCCCCATACAACGAACGCGCCGTCTGCGGAAGCGTCACCAGTAACGGTGTTTTCCGGCTCAGTCTCTTCTTCAGCCAGTGCCGGAACTACGAACATGCTTGCTGCGATTGAGCTGGCTGCTACCGCTGCAGATCCACGCAGAAAATCTCTTCTGGATATTGTTCTCATTGTGATATTCCTCCTTAAATAATAAAGTGTTTGCTGTCGCGCGCATAAACCGCACACGACATATGGTAAGCCAGCCATTTGCAATCGCTTCGCGATGGGCTGGCCTTCGTCGTGTGCAAAGAACGCACACGACATTTGGTGAGCCAGCCATTTGCAATCGCCTTGCGATGGACTGGCCTTCGTCGTGCGCAAAGGACGCACACGACATATGCTACGCGGACCATTCCGCGATAACAATCTAGATTTTTTTCACCGTCTGTCCTTCCAGTAAGCTGCCCGCAACCGTATGAATCGTAGGAGCAGTCAGCATCGGACGTTCGATCTCCGCAATCAGGCTTTCCGCAGCAATCCTTCCGAGGGCTTCCATATCCTGCCGGACGGTCGTCAGTCTTGGTTCGCTGTACTGGAGTGCACGGATACCGTCATAACCGGCTACCGAAATATCCTCCGGAACCCGTAAGCCTCTGGCCCGAATCGCATTAATCCCGCCAAACGCGGCCACATCATCGGGATACAGGATGCAGGTTGGCGGTTCTCTCAGAGAGAGGAATTCCTCTGTCTTTTCGTAGGCAAGCTGCCGATCCCGGTACAGCCCGGCCTGTACATATTCGTCAGGAATAGCCGCTCCATATTCTTCCATACTGCGATAGTAGGAAGCCAGCCGCTGCCTGGTAACCCGCCCTTCATCCCCATGGATATAGGCAATCTTCCGGTGGCCCTGACCTAAAATATAATTCATCAGCTGCGTCATCCCGCTCGTATTGTCGGAAACCACTGCCGTGCGATTGTCAGCAATGTAGTCCACCGTAACCACCTTCACGCTGCTCTGCAGCAATTCCAGGATCTTCGGATTTGAATAATCAAAACAGGCAATCGCCACTCCGTCAAATCCCCGATACTGTGCGCGCTCTACATAGGGCATGTCCGATGAGGTTGTATTCAGAAACGTGATATCAAATCCTCTGGACTCCGCAGTGATTTTCAGGCTCTCCAGCACCTCGGAGAAGAAATCATGTGTAAGGCCGCTATGCGCCGCATCCTCAAAGAGGACACCAATGTTGTAGCTGCGATTCGTCTTGAGATAGCGGGCAGACATATTCGGGAGATATCCCATCCGGTCCGCCGTCTCTCTCACCTGTCTTTTGGTTTTCTCACCAATGTCACGGTGATCACTCAATGCTTTACTGACAGTCGCTACAGATACTCCGCAGGCTGCCGCAATTTCCTTCATGGAAACCATGCTTTTCTCCTTCGCTTGTCGAATCTGTCTTTACTTAAACGATTTCTTAAGTACATTAAACAGCATTTCGTCTATTTTGTCAACAACTATTTTGATCTTTTTTATCTTTTGGTTATTATGCACTTTTTTGTCTCGTTATTTTTGTGTGTTTTTCCTTTTTCTCTTTTCGTATTTTCGAAATTCCGATTTTCAGCTGCGAAAAATGAAGGGACAGAGCCAGGCTTTTTCTAAAACGTTTTCTTTTCCGCAGCCCTGTGCAATCGGATAGGGGAGTTCTCTCTCCCCTATCCGCCTGCGCAAGCCGGGTGCGGCTTTAGCCGCAAAACTCCTTACACGGCTCTGTGCATAAAAAAAGGAGATGTCATCCCTGACATCCCCTTATCTGACTTGCCGTCCAGTTATTTTACCCGTTTTACGATTTCACGGTAATTCGCCCCAAAAAGGGAACGATATACCTGCTCACATTCCTCAAATCGCAGCTCCGGCTGTGTGGAAAGCAATTCCATACAGACCCCGCCCTGGTCGATGCAGATCCCCGTCTCGTACAAACCGTTATACAGAAAGAAAGCTCTTGCACCTTCGTCCTGTTCCTCCGTTTCCAGAAAAAACGGGCGGTCATCATACAGCTCCCGAATCAGTTCCAGTGCTGCACTTCCGAGGCCCTGCCCCCGATATTTTTCAGCAATTACAAAATAATCGAGCAAAACCAGTTTTTCTCCATATGCCAGTATTGCAAACCCGATTGGTTTTCTCTCTTCTCTGATCAGAAGAATCTCCATCTCCCCCATGGCAGTCCTGCGCTCTATCAGTGCAAACTCCTGCCGCTGCTGCGGCGGAAAAGTCTTCTGATACAGCTCCAGGATGAATTTCTTATCCAGGCTGCCTGCCGTACAAATATCCATACCTGCTACCCGCTCAATTTGTTTTGCTCAGATACTCTTCTATGTTATTCACAGCTTCCAGCTCATCGGTGCCATCCGCGGTAACCAGAACCTTATCCCCCGTGTCGAGCCCCAGCGTCATCATGCCCATGATGCTTTTCGCATTGACATTTCTTCCATTGCTCTCGAGATGAATCTCGCTCTCATACTGGCTCGCCACCTGCACCAGCATAGCGATTGGTCTGGCTTCCAGTCCGCTCGGAAGCTGAATCGTGATTTCTTTTTTTGTCATAATATTTCCTCCTTAATCTTGTCCCGGTCCTCACCGAAAACCAGAGACTCAGGCCGGGCCATTGCGCAGCGATTCATATGCAAGACCCTCCTTTTTTCTTTCTTACCTGCTGCGCCAGCTGGCTGAGTTTCCTCAGTCTGTGGTTCACGCCAGACTTACTGATGGGAGGTGCCAGCATCTCCCCCAGCTCCGCTAACGAAGCGTCTGGATTCGCCAGCCGCAATCTGGCAATCTGCGCAAGGTGTGGTGGAAGCTGTTCAAAACCCACGGTATCCCGCAGACAGCGAATATCTTCCATCTGACGTACAGACGCATTTACAGTCTTGTTGATATTGGCGGCCTCACAGTTCACCTTGCGGTTGACGGAATTTCTCATTTCCCGGACGATCCGGATATTCTCCAGGTTCATCAGCGAGACATGTGCCCCCATAATATTCAGCATATCAACGATCTGGGCTCCTTCCTTAATATATACAATGTAGTGGCTTTTACGCTGTACAATTTTGGCATCCGGCCCAAAGGAACGAATCAGTATCTGAAGCTGCCCCGCATGCTCACTGGATGAACAGACAATCTCGAAATGGTACGATTTTTTCAGGATTGCTGATCGAACCGGAGCAAAGAAACGCTCCCCGGATATAAGCTCTGCGGCAGCAGGGCTGCTGCACCAGAATCGAATCTGCCTGCGCCGCATCTGTCCGGTGTCCGTCCGGAGTCACCATTTTCAGAGCGGAAAGCACCTTAAGTGCCGCTTCTGTATTTTTCACCAGAACCGTATAGACCCGATCGCTCTTTTTTTCATTTCTATGTATATGCGCTGAGACATCAACACTTATATTAAATGTTTTTTGTAATAATGTAAAGCTTTTTCTTGCTACTAAAAGGTTTTCGGTACGAATTTTTATCGCACAGAAGCCTTTTCCGGCAAAAACTTCCCCTGCCATACCGATGATCGCGGCCAGCTCTGCCAGATTGCAATGGCGCGCCGGCGCGATCTGCGCGGAGAGCTCCTGCCGCACATCCTGAGAAAATGACATCGCATCTCACCTCTCAACCGAAACCAGAATCCCGCTCAGCCAAAACCATCTTCCGGATGAGCCGGATGCCCACAGCTGCCCGGGTTTCCATCCTCATCGAACACTCCCAGCATCCGGATCTCCGGCTCCAGGGTCACACCAGACGCTTCATATACCCGGGCGCGCACATCCGCAATCAGCTTCCGGACATCTGCGGCCGTCGCGCCGCCTCGATTGACCACGAAACCGCAATGCTTTTCCGATACCTGCGCTCCCCCGACCGTATAGCCCCGCAGGCCGGCATCCATAATCAGCTTTCCCGCAAAAAAGCCCTCCGGCCGCTTGAAGGTACTGCCTGCGCTTGGCAGCTCCAACGGCTGTTTTTGCACGCGCTGCCGTTTTAATTCCTCCATGCGGACGCGAATTGCCTCCGTTTCTCCACATGCAAGCGTAATCCTTGCGCCAAGCACAATCCACCCGTTCGCAGGCACGGCGCTTTGCCGGTATCCCAGCGCCAGCTCCGGCACCGGTATCTCCCGAATCTCTCCTGACCGGTCCAGAACCGTTGCGGAAATCAGCACATCCTTCATCTCGCCGCCATAGGCACCGGCATTCATGACAACCGCACCGCCCAGCGTCCCCGGGATCCCGGAGGCAAATTCAAATCCCGTCAGGCCGGCCTCCAGGGCACGCTTCGCGATCACAGAGAGCATCGCGCCGGACTGCGCCCGAATCGTACTCCCGCCCGTGCCCGGAGCAGAAATCGTTATCTCACTGAAATTCTTATAAAGCTGCAGCACCAGCCCCCGGTATCCCTGATCTGATACCAGCAGATTGCTCCCGTTGCCGATCACGTAAAACGGATACTCCTCCTCCCGGCAGAGCTGTACAATCCTCTGCACACCTTCCGCAGTCGTTGGTGCAGCAAAATAATCCGCCGGACCTCCGATGTGAAAGGTGGTATGCTTTTTCATACTCTCCTGTTCAAAAATGCAATCTTCCCCGGCTGCTTCCCGCAGCAACGTTCTCATATCTGGCATGAAATCCTCCAAACCCGTAACTGTTCCGTCCTGTTACCTGTCACCTCAATGATTCTTTTCCTTCCGCAGCCATTCCGGACAACACTTCGCTGACCCGGATGCTTTCTACCGCTTCGCGAAGCTGCTCCGGCGGAAGGACCAGCGCAAAGCGCACATAGCCTTCTCCGAGGGAACCAAAGCTGCTTCCCGGCGTGCAGATCACGCCGGACTTTTCCATCAGAGTCAGACAGAAGCCGGCGGAGTTCGTATAGCCCTCCGGCAGCCGCGCCCACACAAACATCGTTCCCTCGCTGTCCGGCACATCCCAGCCGATCGAGCGTAAGCCCCCGCACAAAGCCTGGTTGCGCTCCTCATACCGCTTACACTGGTCCAGCACACTGTCAAACGGCCCGTTCAGCGCGGCAATCGCGCCATACTGCACTGGCAGAAAGGTGCCGTAGTCATACTGGCTTCGAATCGCCCGGAATCTGCGGATGACCTCCGCGTTGCCAACCGCGAAGGAAACACGCGCGCCCGTATAGTTAAAGGTTTTCGAAAGAGAATAAAACTCAATCCCGACTTCCTTTGCTCCCTCATATGACAGAAACGAGCCGCACGTTCTTCCTCCGTAAACGATATCCGAATATGCACTGTCATGCAATACTATAATATGATATTTTTTCGCAAAAGAGATCAGCTCCCGGTAGAAGGAATCCGGAGCCACGCGGCAGATCGGGTTGGCCGGATAGCTCACCACCATCAGCTTCGCCCGCCGTGCTACTTCTTCCGGAATATCCGAAAATCTGGGCAGAAATCCATTTTCCTCATAAAGCGGATACTCCCAGAGCTCGGCATCGCACAGCTGCGGTCCGATACCAAAGATCGGATACCCCGGATTCGGCACCAGCACCAGGTCGCCGGGGTTGCAGAGCGTCCACGCCAGATGCGTCATCCCCTCCTGTGAACCGTAAAGCTCCATAATCTCATTTTTTTCAAGCGTCACCCCAAAACGGCGCTCATAAAACCCCTGCAGCGCTTCAATCAGCTCCGGCAGCTCCACCAGAGAGTATTTGTAATTTTCCGGGTTCTTCGCGGCCTCACAGACCGCATCCATGATATGCTGCGGCGGCGCGAAATCCGGTGTCCCCACAGAAAGGTTCCAGACCTTTCTGCCCTGCCGCAGCAGCTCATTTTTTTTCGCATTCAGAGCCGCAAAGATGCCCTCTTCCATGTGTTCCGCTTTGTCAGAAAATGTAAAATCCATTTCTTTTTTCCTCCTGCCAGTGTTTCATATTCAATCAGGCCGCTTTCCTGCGCATTCCTTTTCTGCGCTTTCTGTCCATCGTTCCCCACGCACAGGTTCCCAGAAACAGCGCCACAGAGACAAATGTAATGCCGGTTCCAGGCCACAGTCCGGATGGCGTATAGTTCATCTCAATCGAATGCGACCCCTCTGTCAGATGCACGCCAATCAGAGCGCCTCCCACGCAGGAGAATTCCGTCTCTTCCCCATCTACCAGAATCGTCCATCCTTCGTCATATGGAATGGTCAGCAGCAGCGTTCCTTCTTCCTTTACATCAATGTCACCTGTGACATGATTGCTGTCCACGGAAAGATTCTCCAGCTGACTCTCGGCAAGCGCATCGACCACTTCCTGATACGCTTCATTTGAACAGGTATAAATCTCCGCGCGCACGGTCGTCTGCGTCTCCTTCAGCGTCACCGTAAAGTCCGCCAGGTCACTCTCCTCCGAGCCGTTAATCACATACAGATGGTCGGTATACGTCGAATACGTCTTCGAGTATTCCGGCGTATTCAGCTCAATTTTTTCCACACGCGTATCAATGCACATGTAGACCTGTTTGTTCTCCGGAATCTTGATCGCGTAATTTTCCCCGTCCGCCATGTCAATGTAGCGGTCCAGCACATAGATCGCGTCATGACCGGTTGCCAGCTCTACAAAGCTGTTCTGGATATCCAGCGGCTCGCCGGAGCTGGTATCCCACTCCAGAATGGCGTCGTCCACCATAAATCCCAGGGAAAGCGCGTTGGTATTCTCATACAAGGTCAGTTCCCCATCCTCAGCTACCTTCTCGAACTGATAAAAGGTATCGGAAATTCCGGACGGTGTCGCCACATATTTGATACCAAAAACATCATTCATCAGCTTCGTCACCCCGAGGTACCCGTTTTTGTTCGTCCGCGCTTCAATCCCCAGCGCGTCACAGAAATCAACGACGGAGCTTTGCATGGTCGAATTAAACATGACCATCGAATTGCCGCCCACAAACATCGTCACATTCCGCATTCTCTGCCGATCGACCTCACTGCGGTAAAAGCCATCTTCCTCCTCATCCAGTTCTGAGATCAGTGCCTGGTAGGAGGTCTGATCGGCGAGATAAATGCTCCTTGTGACACTCCCGTTCTCCGAAATACCGTAAATTGCATTCGCCGCACACTCCACAAACAGAACACAGGCCAACGCCGCGCTGAATGTCGAAGGCTTCAGACGATTCGCGTACCTTCCTATTAATAAGAAGCCAAAATAGAAAACCAGCAGGCCGATCGAGATCAGGAAAAGGTAGCCTTCCAGCTCCTGCTCCGGATCCAGGTAGCGCGCGATCAGGAAAGCCACCGGCACAGCCACCGCGAACAGAAGCTCCGGCAGCCAGTAATTTTTCAAATGCCCGAGGGCGTCATATGCCATCACCAGAAGGATGGCAATGTAAAGAAAGGCGAAGCGGTTCGGC
Organism: Lachnospiraceae bacterium; assembly: GCA_021202635.1. Classification (GTDB taxonomy): domain Bacteria; phylum Bacillota; class Clostridia; order Lachnospirales; family Lachnospiraceae; genus Choladousia. The sequence goes on from JAJQCQ010000080.1 coordinate 52,111, forward strand.
AGGCCGTTCTGCTGATGGAAGCCATGCCAGATATAATTGAGAATATTGCAGGCAAACGAAAACAGCAGCAGCGCACAAAGTCCATAATGTGCCAGCCGCTCCCGCAGGCGGATGTCCCGGTCGAACAGATACAGCACCGCCAACAGAACCGTCGCCACACCGCAGTATACATTCAGTCCGACCTGCGTGCTGGAGATCGTCACCGGCTCCATAAAAGCCATGTGATTCTCCAGAAGCTCCGCCAGACTCTCATAAAACTTCACAACCGTCGGGAAGGAATTCCCTTCCATGGATTCTGAAGCAGTCAGACCCAGGTAGGCAGGGATCAGCACCAAAGCTGCCATTCCGCCCGCAAGCAGCGAATGCCAGGCAAATGTCAGGCAGCTCCTGCCCAGATCACGCCCAAAGCTGCCGGACGCTTCCTCCCCGGAACGGGATCCGTACTCCCCTGTCTGGGCAATCCAGCGCACCAGAAAGTACAGGCAGGAAAACAGGCAGAGCATAAAACCAATATAATAATTGCACCAGAGGCCATAAAACAGAGCCAGACAATAAAATTTCCCGTTTCCGCCTTTGACAATCCGTTCAATGCCGTACATGATCAGCGGCAGCATCGCGATGCTGTCCAGCCACATCAGGTTAAAATAATAGCCAATCACAAAATTACTCAGGCCAAACATCATACCGAACACAGCGGGAAGATACTTTCTCTGCGGGTCTCTCTTATGCAGATACCAGGAAAAGCATCCGCCGCAGAATGCGATCTTAACAAGAATCATCAGATCCATAAAGTCACAGACGTTCTGCGTCGGGATAAATGCCATCAGCAGGTTGAGCGGACTGGCCAGGTAATAGGCATACGTCGACCAGAAATTATAACCGAACCCGCCGGAAAAAGAATAAAGGAACGACTCACTGTCCGCCAGCTTTTCATGAAACACCGTATAGAACGGCAGGTACTGATGGAGAGAATCAATAATCAACAGCGTCTTGTCCCCGAACGGCCAGACGCCCATCAGGGCAAACCCGACCAGCGCTACCACCCCGGTCAGGAAAAATCCCGCCAGAAAATAATTGCGCGAAACGCTCGCTGCCGAGCGCTTCTTTTTCCCGGCGGCTTTTATTCTGCCAACGAAACGGTGCCTCCTGCCATCTGTGGAAGCACTTCCTTCCTCAGAAGCCGCTCCCGCAAAGGCTTCCTGCGGGGAATCGGTCAGAGCATCCGTCCCGGCCGTCTGGTTCGCCGCAGAGGAATCCTCCCTAAATACGACAAATTTGCTGATCAGGAAGTTCAGAATCAGAATCACGACCTGGATCAGCAGCTTCGAGACCATATTGGGCACAGCCCAGATGCAGACCAGGCACAGCACGCCGAACACTTCGATCAGCATGGTCCCCAGCCGCATGCCTATGAAGCTGCCCGCCTCCCGGCACAGTTCCATAACGGAGCGCGTCCTGTGTTCAAAAACAAACAGTTTGTTCACCACATAGGCAAACAGAATCGCGAGCAATACCGCAATCGTATTCGCCACAGTGATATTAAAGCCCACCAGACACAGCAGATAATAGGAAATCAGATTGACTGCTGTCGTACAGCCTCCGAAAAAAATATACCGTACTGCCTGATTTTGAATTATTTTTTTCATAATACCTCGCATCCTTACACATTCACTTCTGCGCTTTTCTCCGCGCCGCAGGCTTATGTGACTGACGGTTACTGCTCACGCCCCGACCACACACCTGCTGCGCAGGCAGGATGTGACCTGTAACGGCTGACGTTTCATCCGAAGTCCACACTACATGTGGATTTCCTCCCGCAGAGAAAACGAATAAATCACCCGGTCACAGACCTTCCTCCCCGTCAGGCGTTCCAGCGCCTTCTGATAATAGTCAATCTGCGTCCGATAGCGTTTTACCAGAGCAGAACCATCCGAAACCCGATCTGTCTTGTAATCGACGACCGTAATCTGTCCGTCTTCGATAAACCAGGCGTCAATAATCCCCTGCACCAGTATGATTTCCTGTGACAAAAGCGCGTTGCCGCCCGTCTCCGGATTCTTCGCCGTGCGATCCCCGTCTGACTCGCCATCTAAAGAAAGCTGCCCATAAATCTCATCGGCCGGCACGCCCAGTACAAATGGACGCTCCCGGAAAAGTGTCTCCTCCTGTGCCGCCTTCTTCATCCTCCGCCCAATCCGGGAGTGCAGGAATGCAGAAATGTCACTCAATCGAATCATCGCGGCGTCTTCCTCGGACATTTTACCACAACTTATCAATTCTTCCAACCGGAAACGTAATTCTTCTTTCTCAGAAAAACTTAAATTTTCCATAAAGGTATGATATGCCGTGCCCCGATCGGCGCCGCCTGCCTGCGGACGCTTTTCCGATCCGCCCGTATGGTTCGTGCGGGCAGGAACCGGCTCTTCCTTCTGCTCTGCCGCTTCGGGCGGGCATGAAACCGGCTGTGCATCAGCGCTTTCGCCCGCGCGCATCACAAACCGGGGAATCAGCGGCACTACAGCTTCCTCCGCGTACAGCTCCTGTGTGTCATTCTCTTCCATTCGCTGCGACATTTTTTTCAGTTCAGAAACGGTGACCTTGGCGGGAATTTTCCGGTTTGCCTCATACGGATATTCTGTTTCAAACACCCGCTGCAGGTAATCTCTTGCCTGCTCATCCTGACAGAGATCCGGATTCATCTGCAAAAGATCACGCAGGGACAAAAGCTCCTCCGTGCGCTCCCGGGTTTCTTCCGCCGCATTCCCGGAAGGGGCGGCGAGGAAGAGATGGAATCTTACCTCTGAAGCTTTCCCGGACGATTGCGCCAAGTGTTCTCTGTCATCCGTACCGTTTCCCCTGTCAGCTGCGTAAGGCAGGTCAAGCGTAAGATTGCCCCCGCCAGTATGCATCATATAATTGTTCCCGACCGACGAATCCAGCAGCGCCGGAACCACCCAATCCAGATAAGAAGATGCACCCGAGAGCCAGGAGTATCCCAATGTTCCATTTTTCGCCAGAGCCGCCGCCATCTTCCAGGTCGACAGCCGTTTTTCCAGATTTTTCACACTTCCGGTCAGAATCAGCTTTTCCTTTGCCCGTGTCATCGCCACATACAGGACGCGCAGCTCTTCGCCGAGATTTTCTGTACGCAGCTTCTGCTGTATCACCTTTTTGGGGAGCGTAGCCTGGCGCATCCGGGGCATTTCATCCGACCGCAGGCCCTCCGTATTTTCCGGATCGTGAGCGGTATCCGTCTGCACATGCATCACAGAATCGCAGGCGATCCCCCATTCGGGGTGCATGACGACACTGCTGCGCACATCCGTTTCATTGAACTGCTTTCCCATCCCGCAGACAAACACAATCGGAAACTCCAGTCCTTTACTTTTATGAATGCTCATCAGACGCACCGTATCGTCCGCCTCTGACGCAAGATTTGCCTCGCCATAATCCACCTCGTATTTCTGCAGGTTCTCAATATAGCGCACAAAATGATACAGTCCGCGGAAGCTGGTCGCCTCATAGGCAATTGCCTTTTCTACGAGCATATCCAGATTTGCCCGCCGCTGCCGTCCGGCGGGAAGCGCGGAGGCGTATTCGCCATAACCGGTTACGTCCAGCAGCTCCCACAAAAGCTGATGCACAGGCGTATACGCACTTTTTGCGCGCAGCATCTCATAGGTATCAAAAAAATCGGTCAGCTTCCGCGCGGTTTCCGTATCCGGAAACCGTTCCCGATATTGCTGGCAGCAGTCATAATAGGCGCATTTCCGGTCCGGCTCTCCGGCAAGGCGAATCTGGGCCAGCTCCTCGTCATTGATGTGTCCGATCGCGCTTCGCAGCACTGCTGCGAGCGGAATATCCTGCAGCGGATTATCCAGGATCTGCAAATAAGAAAGAACCACCCGCACCTCCGCCGTCGAAAAATAGCCCTTCTGCGAACCGGTAAAACAGGGAATTCCCATAGCAGAAAGAACCTCGCCAAAGGTTTCCGCCCAGCCGCTGACCGTTCGAAGCAGAATCACGATATCCCCATAGCGCGCCGGGCGAAGCACGCCGCTTTCCTTATCCAGCACCGGCATCGTGCCGACCAGCTCCCGGATGCGGCGGCCGGTCATCTTCGCCTCTTCCCTTCGCAGGCTCTCCGCAGAGGAATCGTTCTCCCCCGCGCCGCCATCCAGCAAATGAAGCTCCGTCGTTCCCACACTGGTCCCATCCGCCAGAAGCGGCGCCTCTGGAAACTTCGCACCCGGATACAGTGCCGCGTCGTCATCGTAGATGACCCCGCCGAGCGGCTCCGTCATAATTCTGCGAAAAACAAAATTCACCGATTCGAGCACCTGCGGGCGGCTGCGGAAATTGCGGTGCAGATCAATACGGCAGCCGGGAGCGTCTTTTTCGTCTGTCCTCGGAAGCGTCTCTTCAGAAGGAACGGAACCCTCCTCCTCCGATGCGTAAGGGCGATAGCGATGAAACTTCTCCATGAACAATTCCGGGCGTGCCAGCCGGAACCGGTAAATGCTCTGCTTGACGTCTCCTACCATAAAGCGGTTATGCGCACCGACACCCTTTCCGGAGACGCTCTCAAGGATCAGCTCCTGTACCAGATTGCTGTCCTGATACTCATCAATCAGAACCTCCTCAAACGTTTCCGCGTACTCAAGCGCCACCGCCGTAGGCACCAGTTTCCGGGTGTCCTCGCTGCCGGACGCAGGGCTTTGCCTGTCTGCGGTTTCCGAAGCGGCCGTCTCCTCCCGTCTCACAAGCGCATGCAGCGCCAGATGCTCCATATCGCCAAAATCCAGAATATTCCGCTCCGTCTTTTTTTCTGAGAGCCGTTTCATGAACGTTTCCGTCAGCTTCGTCAGAACGCGTACCGAAACACCGCTGTTGTCGTAGTCCGCCTGCAGTGCCCTGCGATCGTCATAATAATACTGATCGCGAAGGGCGACAATCTGGTCTTTGCAGTCGGCTCGCATCGCCTGCACCTGCTGCTTTTTCTCCTCGGAAATCCGTTCGTCCTTTTTGGTGCCAAGCCGTGCGAAGCTTCCCAGCCTGCGGAATGCTTCCAGATAGCCCTCAAATGAGCCGCCCCGCATCAGCTCATCCACCAGCTCCAGGTCAGAAATCAGCGTTTTTTCATAAGGATACGGCCCATCCGTTTCCCGCGCGACGCGCAGAGCCGCTTCCAGCTGCCCGCGGATATCCGCCAGCCGCACAGCCGTATCGGATTCGATAAAAGCCAGCCAGGCCGGCCGCTCCGATTCTTCTGTAAACGCGCTTTTTTCATACGCTCTGCGGCATTCCCGCAGCCAGTCCTCCGGGAAAGGCTGTCCCAGCGCGAAATGATAAATCTGTAAAATCATCTCCTCTACCCGGGCGTCGTCTTTTCCGGTCGCGAACTGTTCCAGAAATTCCGTAAACTCCCGGCTGTCACCGGCCTGTTCCGAGGCTGCCGCCTCCCCCGTGCCATCCTGCTTTTGTCCGGCATTGCCGGAGTCTCCGGCCGTGCATGCATATGCCTCATCGACGATCTCTTTCACTGCCTCCTGCTCCAGCAGCGTCACCTCCCCCGGGTCCGCAATGCGGAAAGCCGGATCGATCCCGATGGTCTGAAAATGATTGCGGAGCACATGCAGGCAGAAGCTGTGAATCGTTGTAATTTTCGCGTTGTGCACCAGCACAAGCTGTCTCTGCAAATGGACATTTTCCGGGTCCTGTTCGGCCCGCGCCTCCAGGGCATCCCGGATCCGCCCCCTCATTTCCGCCGCCGCCGCGTTCGTAAAGGTAACAACCAGAAGACGGTCGATGTCAACCGGATTGGTCTCATCCGTAATCATTTTTAAGATACGCTCGACCAGAACCGCCGTCTTACCGGAACCCGCCGCCGCGGAAACCAGAATGTTGCAGCCACGCGCATCAATGACCTGCTGCTGTTCCTTTGTCCATGTCACTGCCACCTGCCGTCACCTCCTTCCCGTCCGGGAAACGTCTGCTGTCGCTCCTCTTGCGGCTGTCCGGAAACCTTTTGCTATCGCTTCCCTCATGGTTGTCCGGAAGCCCTTTGGTATCGCTCCCCTCACGCTTGTCTGCCCCTGACAGACGTTCAAAGACTTCCGCCGCTGTCAGCTGCGGCTCCCGCTTTTCACAGCGGCCGGGGATCTTGCGGTCAAAGCCGCATACATCCGCGTAAAGGCAATAATCACAGGCACTCCTGTTTTTGTCCGCAAACGGCCGCGCCTCAATGGTTCCACTCAGGATTTCCTCTCCCATCCTGCAAAGAAGCTCCGTCACATATCCGGAGAGTGCTTCAAACTGTTCTGTCGTCACCACACTCGAAGTCGCCTTGAGCGTCCCGTCTTTCTTCCATCCTACAGGGATTACCAGAGAATCTCCGCTCATCGCCCCGTCAAACAGACGCAGCACCGACGGAGCGCCGTTCACCAGGCCATTGGGCCGCATTTTCTTCAAAAGAGTCTCACGGACTCTCCCGGAATCCTCATCCTTTTCCAATACCGGGTCCTGCATCCGGTGATAAAAAACACCGGCCGGAACGACTTTTTTGCCCGGATGCAGCTTTCGCTCCATCTCCAGCGCCGCATTCAGATAGACGATCAGCTGCATCTGCAGTCCATAGTAAAGAGAGACCGGGTCAAACTGCGTCATACCGGATTTATAATCGACCACCTTCACATAGACCGTATCCTCCGTCTGGGCGGTATCAATCCGGTCAATTCTCCCCTGCAGACGGATCTGTCCGCCATCGCCCAGAGGTACCCTCGTCGCCTCCAGATGATCCGTGTCCGCAAAGGAAATCTCAAACCCTTCCGGCCGGAACTTCCCGGCCTTCATCTGCTCGCGCATCACCCATACCGTACGCCGCAAAATCCGTTTCAGACGCCGGATCGTATATTCATCGCGGGCGCTCGCATGCAAGATACCGTCTCCATAGGCCTCCGCCACTTGATCCACACACTGGTCCATCCGCCTGGCCTGCTCCTCATAAGGGCATTCTCCCGGATCAATCCCCTCTACAAACATCTGGCGCGAAAAAACCTCGATGGATTCGTGAATCAGTGTCCCCAGGTCGGCCGCCTGCAGACCATATACCTCCCGCTCCTGCAGCCGCAGTCCGTAGGAAGCAAAATGGGAAAATGCGCAGCCGGCAAACAGCTCCAGGCGCGTGACGCTCGCCGACATTCCCCGAGCAACGCTGTTTTGAGCCAGCACCCCGTAAAGCTCCTTTGCCGTCTGTGCCTCCAAATGCTCTGTATCCGGCACTCTTCCCCGGAGAAAGGCTGCGCCTGCAAGCGTGCGCACCCGCTCACGATACGCCACGTCTCCAAGATACAGCCGGAATAATTCCAGCCATGCACGCGAATCCGCATACGGCTCCTGCAGGTTTCTCTGACCGGCAGAGGCTCCTGTATCATTTTCTTTGCTCCGGCCGTCAGCAGATTTTTCCATGCTTCGTGCCTCCTGCAGCCCATGCAGCAGATACAGCATTCCGTTCTCTTTTGAAGTCACCTGGGAAAGCTGCGTTCCCGCATCCTGCTCCCGCTGAATTTTTATTTTTGGAAAAAGCCGCCCGATCACCGAAACCAGATAGGATGGCCGCATCGCCGTCCCCTCCCCGCTGCTTAAGCACCAGGACAAATACAGCCGGTCCTGCGGTTTCGTCAGATTCTGATAGAGATAAAACCGCTGAATATAGCTGTTCTCCCGCGCGGAGGGCGCCAGGCTGGCTCCGGCATTTAAGAGGATTTCCCGCTCCGTATCGGAGACAATCCCGCCCCCATCCCCATGAGAGGGCACCCAGCCGTCATTCAAACCAAGGAAAAACAGAACCTTTATATTTGCCAGCCGCGAACGGCGGATATCGCCCGCCAGCACCTGATCGATGCCCGGCGGAATGATCCCGATTTTTGCTTCCGAAAGTCCTGCGTCCAGAATCTCCGAGAATTCTCCGCAGTCCATCTGTTCTTCTCCCAGCAGCTCCACCATCTCATCCAGCAGTCCGATCAGAACCGGATAAACCTGCCGATATTCCGAGGAAAGCTCGCCGACCCGGGGTTCCATATGCTTCATCTGCTGCTGCACCTGGCAGTCCGCCAGCAGGCCATACAGCGCCTGCGCATACACAGCAAGCGGCTGGTCCTTCTCCCGCATGACCTCCGCGAACGAACCGACACAATCCAGGAACCGAACGCGCAGGGAATTATACAAATCCAGACCTGCCAGAAGAGGCGCATCTTCTGCGTCCTCTGCAATGACTGCATTTTCCGCCTGCCCAGGCGGTCCATCCGGGCAGGTCACCGTGCGCAGACGGTCCGGACACCAGGTCCACTCTTCTTCCCATAGTCTGTGTCCGCGGATACCCACCGCGATCACATAGTTTTCCAGCCGGTCTGTCTCGTCCGCGGACAGTCCTGCCAGACCGGTACGCAGAAAACGGAATACGCTCTCCCGGGAAAAATCATCCCGCACCATCGCCAGCGCTCCGCGCACAAATTCCAGACAGGGATTCAGAAGGATTCCCCGTGTTTCATCCACAAAAGCCGGAATTCCATAGGCCGGAAAAATATTTTTGATGTAATCCCCATATGCGCTCAGGTCGCCCGCAATCACCGCAATCTCACGATAACGGTAATGCCCTTCCCGCACCAGGTGCGAAATCGTCCGCGCCGCAAAATGCACCTCCTGCGCCGGGGATGAAAGCTCATGAAGCGAAATCTCATCCGATTCTCCGCCGTACGGAAGCTGCTTTTTCCGAAACAGATTCTCTTCCAGATGCCGCAGGGCTCCCTCCCGGGAAAAACGCGGAAGTCCATCAAGCACAATCGGTTCCTCATACCCATGCGTGCCGCAGCGCTCCGCGACTCCCCTGATCAGGCGGCGGCTCGGTGCGAACAGCTCGTGCTCCCTGATTTCACCAAAAAAGGATTCCCGCGCATCAATCGTTACCGTCAGATAAACCATCGGGCATACAGCCAGAAGCTCCTCCAGAACAGTGAGCTGCGACGGAGTAAATCCGGCATAGCCGTCAAACGCGAGCACACTGCGCCGAAGGAGCGGCGATTTCCCCGCTACCCGGGCAAGCGCCTCCATCAATTCCTCCGGTTTCATAAAACGATCCCGCTGATATTCCAGGAAAGCCCGGTAAAGCACCCGGATATCTTCCAGCTTGGCGTGCAGAAGAGGCCTGTTTTCCACGGATTCCAGCATACATTGCAGATCATAGTCCGATATCTCATACTGCATCAGCTCTGAGAGGATGGATTTCACTTCCGAAACATATCCGCTGCGGTTCATGCGCGAGCCAAGCACCTTCAGATGGTCCTTTTGCTGCTCTGCTACCCTGCGCAGCATCAGATTTTTGCCGGTTTCCGTCAGAATTGTCCGCCGGTCGGCCCCTACTTCCTCGAACACGCGATGCGCCAGCCGCCGAAAGCTCAGAACATCGATGTTCATAATGCCGCCATCCGGATGCAGCAGCACCAGATCCCGCTGCGTCTGCATCGTAAACTGCTCCGGCACAATCACCAGAAAGCTGCGCTCCGGGTGCCGCTTTGCTTCTTCGATTAACGTTTGATACAGGAACCGCGATTTCCCGCTCCCGGAATTTCCAAAAATAAACTGTAATGCCATCCCGACGCCTTCCTCCCCTGCCGCAATGAATTTATCATAACACCCTATTTTTTTGTGTCAAGCTCTTTCGGACGGCAGCCCTTCCTTTTTCTTAAATATTTCGTCACACTTTAGACATATACTTTTGATAAATTTGTAAAAAAGTGAAAGCAGAAGTTTTCTCTTTTGGATATCGTAAGGAAAGGATGAAGATTATGAGAAGAAAATATCTGGCATTTTTATTAGGAATGGCGCTCTCCCTCACATCTGTCTGTGCGTTTGCTGAGGAGGAGACAGAGACAGATACCTATGATGTTCGCTTCGGAAGAGTCGAAGCAGTCGTCAGCGACAGTGTGATTCTGGTATCCGCAGGGGAACTGGTCGAGGACGAATCGGACAGTACACTCGCAACGCTCACGCTGGATGGTATCATCTATGAGCTGACCTTTGCGGACGACGCGACAGGCGCACAGCTTGTGGAGCAGAAAACCGTTACGATAGAAGAAGCATCGGAAGACGCTGTGGCTGAGACCGAAACCGAACTGGCGGAAACCACAGACGACGCAGAAGAAGAGACCGGCAGCGACACAGACGACGCGGCGGACACAGATGCAGAAGAAGAAACCGAAACCGAGACTGAGACCGAAGAGGAAACAGAAGAAACGGAAGAGATCAGCCTGGCAGACCTGCAGGTGGGAGATATTATAGAGTATACCATCCATCTGGACGGTGAAGACCTTGTGGTTTCCTTTACTCTGGTCGGCGCGGAAGGTTAACCTTGTATAACCATTCTGAAGAGTTGCTATACAAAAATCGAGCAGGAGGAGGCTTGCCAACCCCTGCTCGTCTGTGCGGGCTGCATCCGGCGGCAGCCGGAAATTACCTCTCGCAGCCCTGCACATAAAAATCACACGGGTTCCGGAAGGCGGTGTTTCTCCGTCTTCCGGAACCCGTTTTCGCGGGGCGCACGAATGGCTCCGTGCCTTCCCCCAGTTTTTCTTTTATGCCTGCAGTCTCTGAAGCTGCACTTTTACCTGCTCCATCATCTGCGTGTATTTTACAAGCTTTGCCTTTTCCTCATCGATCTTCGCCTGAGGCGCCCGGCTCGTAAATTTCTCATTTCCAAGCATCCCATTGACACGGGCCAGCTCCTTCGTCAGGCGCTCCTCTTCCTTTTTCAGGCGCGCCAGCTCCTTGTCGAGATCCACCAGATCCGCGAACGGCATATAGACAACCGCCTCCGGAATCACGGCTGATACCGCATCCTCGCTGATCCCAGTCTTATCGGCCTGCACATGCACCTCGCTCGCATATCCCAGCGTTGCGAAGAAGATTTTGCCATTTTCAAAGATCGAGCGGACCGTCTCGCTCTCCGATACCACATATACCTGCGCTTTTCTGCTCGGCGGAACATTCATGCCGGTACGGGCATTGCGGATCGCGCGAACGGCTTCTTTGATCGTCTCAACCGCTTTTTCGTCCTCTTCAAAATTCCATTCTTCCTTCCACTCCGGCCAGGAGGAAATCATGATCGACTCCGCGATCTCCGGCATCCGATATCCGGAAGGCGTTGTCTGAGATACGCCCGTTTCAGCTGCTGAATCTGCTCCGCACGCGCTTGCCGCATTCTTTGCGCAGGCTGTATTCTGCGCATCCGTCTTCTCTGCTGTGTCAGACATCTCCGCCGTGTTCTGCAGCGTACAGAAAATCTCTTCGGTAATAAATGGCATGAACGGATGCAGCAGCTTCAGCGCGTTCGTCAGCACCGTCTTCAGCGTCCAGAGTGCTGCCGTCTTAGAGGTGTCGGTCTCGCTGTAAAGGCGCGGCTTTACCATCTCAATGTACCAGTCGCAGAACTCTTCCCAGATGAAATCATAAACCTTCTGCACCGCAATGCCAAGCTCATAACGGTCCATATTGTCGGTCACGTCCTTCGCCAGGTCATTGACCTTGGAAAGAATCCACTTATCCGCACTGGTCAGCTGCGAAAGCTCCATCTGCGCCGGGATTCCCGCCGCATCGCCCGCTTCCGTCGCCTTGTCCAGATTCATCATAATAAAGCGCGACGCGTTCCATACCTTATTCGCGAAATTGCGGGACGCCTCTACCCGCTCCATATAGAAACGCATATCATTGCCCGGCGCGTTGCCCGTAATCAGCGTCAGCCGCAGTGCGTCTGCGCCGTACTGGTCAATGATCTCCAGCGGGTCGATGCCGTTTCCGAGGGATTTGCTCATCTTGCGTCCCTGGGAATCGCGCACCAGTCCGTGGATCAGTACATGATGGAACGGCACCTTCCCGGTCTGCTCAATCCCGGAAAATACCATGCGGATCACCCAGAAGAAAATGATATCATAGCCGGTCACCAGCACGTCTGTCGGATAGAAATAATCCATCTCCGGTGTTTTTTCCGGCCAGCCAAGCGTTGAAAACGGCCAGAGCGCGGAGGAAAACCAGGTATCCAGCGTATCCGGGTCCTGCGTCAGATGCGTACCGCCGCACTTCGGGCAGATCTTCGGCATTTCACGCGCCACCACCATCTCGCCGCAGTCATCGCAGTAGTAAGCAGGAATCCGGTGGCCCCACCAGAGCTGGCGGGAAATGCACCAGTCCTTGATGTTCTCCAGCCAGTGCAGGTAAATCTTGTCAAAGCGATCCGGGACGAAAGTTAAAGTTCCGCGCTTGAGCGCCTCAATCGCCGGTTCCGCCATCTCTTTCATGCGCACAAACCACTGCGGCTTGATCATCGGCTCCACTGTTGTCTTGCAGCGGTCATGAGTACCCACGCTGTGGGAATGCGGTACCACCTTTACCAGCAGGCCGAGCGCATCCAGGTCTGCGACCATCGCCTTGCGCGCCTCGTAGCGGTCCATCCCCGCGTACTTGCCGCCCAGCTCGTTGATCGTCGCGTCGTCATTGAGGATATTGATCTCCGGCAGATTATGACGCTTGCCCACCTCAAAATCATTGGGGTCGTGCGCCGGCGTAATCTTCACGCAGCCGGTCCCAAATTCCTTATCCACGTATTCGTCCGCAATCACCGGAATCTGCCGGCCGGTCAGCGGCAGCTCCAGCATCTTTCCCACCAGATGCGTGTAACGCTCATCCTCCGGGTTCACCGCCACCGCGGTATCCCCGAGCAGCGTCTCCGGACGGGTCGTCGCGATCTCCACAAACTGCCCCGGCTCGCCCACTACCGGATAATTGATGTGCCAGAAAAATCCATCCTGGTCCTCATGAATCACTTCCGCGTCCGAAATCGAGGTCTGGCAGACCGGACACCAGTTAATGATGCGGGAACCCTTGTAAATATAGCCCTTCTTGTACAGGCGGATAAACACTTCCTCCACCGCCTTCGAGCAACCCTCATCCATCGTAAAGCGCTCCCGCTCCCAATCCGCGGACGCGCCGAGCTTCTTCAGCTGATTTGTAATCTTTCCGCCGTACTCTTCCTTCCATGCCCACGCGTATTTCAGAAATTCCTCACGGCCAATCTCATCCTTATCGATGCCCTTCTTTTTCAGCATCTCCGTCACCTTAACCTCCGTCGCAATCGCGGCGTGGTCTGTTCCCGGCTGCCAGAGCGCCTCATAGCCCTGCATCCGCTTAAACCGGATCAGGATATCCTGCATCGTCTCATCCAGCGCATGCCCCATATGCAGCTGTCCCGTCACATTGGGCGGCGGAATCACAATCGTAAACGGTTTCTTCTCCGGATTCACCTCGGCATGGAAATATCCCTTATCCAGCCAGTTCTGGTAGATCCGATCCTCCAGACCCTTCGGGTCATAGGTCTTTGCCAGTTCCCTGCTCATAGTCTCCTCCTTATTTCTGCGGTTGGTGGTAAAATCGGATAAGAAAGCTTTCTCCTTCCTTATCCACTATGCCAGGCAGGTGCGGCGCAAGCCTCAAATTTCCGCACCCGCCTGTGTGCATAAAAAGAAACGCCCTCTGCATACAAGCGTATACAAAGGGCGAATGTCTCGCGGTACCACCTTTTCTTGCGGACGAAAGCGCACACTCTCATCCGTATCTCCATCTCCTGTAACGGGAAGTCCCGGAATGCCCTACACACGGATTTGGCGCATCCGCTTCAGCCACTCAGTTCAAAAGCCACGTTCCGCATCCGTCCATCCCAAAGGGTCTTCCAGCCAGTGAACCCTTCTCTCTGTCGGCGCCGTGATGCGTACTCCTCTTTCTCCTCACTATTCCGGCTGTGATTATAAATAATGATTCTTCACAGCTATTTACTTCTCTGCTATCATATCGAACGGATTCTGGTTTGTCAAGATACTTTTTCCATCTTCAAAATATCTGTTCTGAAGCATGGTTTACTGCCAGTTTCGTTTCAATACCTCACTCTTCAGCAAAAGAGTGCTCCGCGCTGTTGCTTTGACAGGATGGAGTTTTCCCCGCTTTATCAGATCATTGACATTCTGTCTGGAGCAGCCCAGGATTTCTGCCGCCTCACTGGCATTAATGATCCGCTGCGCCGCAAAAGCGCGGAAGTCTTCCATCACCAATGGGACTTTTTCTCCGTACTGATATAAAATATAATCCGGGATGCTCATATTTTCATCCCAGGTGACTCCGTGTCCTCCTGTCTCCATCCGTACGCAATCAAACAGTTTTTCTTTTTTCATCAGAATAGAAAACCGGGAATGTTCGCGGAACCAGACAGTCAGATCACATTTGCGAACCATCCCATCCCGGAAAAAAACCAACAGGGTATTACACCCCAGTGAAATCACATCCTCGACTCTTTTTGCAAAGCGCCCCCGAACCTGCGGCGGCAGCTCCTGCTCCTTTCGCGAGACAAGAAAATAATCGTCCTGCGCGCATCTGCCCATAGAAAGCAGAAGTAAATCAAACTCATCATATTCTTTCAGACCATTATCCTTCAGTACCTGCCCGATATTCTGACGGTCTGCGGGAACGATCCGCTGCTGCACCCACACTCTGCTCCAGTAAGAATTGACCGTTCTTTCTCCGCTTTTTACAAAGGACGATAAGAGCAGCGGCGTCTCCCATTCATCTGCGTCATCAGGAAGTTCAATATAAAACCTTTTTTCTGTTTCATAATAGAGAAGCCACGCCAGATCTTTCTGAATCTCTGCGCTCTCATCTCTGATCGCAAATAGCTTCATATACGCACCACCGTTTCCAGATCATGTCCCATATTTTATCCCGCAGATTTTGTGAAACCACATCATCCAGGCCCTGCATGAGTACATCCTTGTGTTCAGGAAGCAAACGTTTCAGCTTTGGAAATTGCCCCATTGGTATCAGCTTCAGATTGTCCGGCGTTGACCGTGAACCAAGCCAGGTATTGGTAAGCCGATCCTCCATCACATCATAGCCTGCAATTGCCTCCTCCGTCAGGCAGCTGAACAGCAGAGACAGTCCATGGTCAAAAAGTGGAGCCAGACGGATCGTCCGCTTCTGGCTATCACGCAGCACCTCAATATTCGCGCCATGACGATCTCGGTTTAAGATCAGATAGTCAACGGCAAACATCGTATAGACATAATCCGCCCATCCATTGCGGATACAAAAGTCCAGAGGCTTTTCTCCTTCCATATGTTCCCTGTCGTAATAGACATCCAATGCAATCTTGCTCTCTCCGCTCTTCTTAAAGTCCCTGGAAGCACAAAGAAATACTTCCTGCTGCTGTTCACTTACCAGGATATCCGCATGGAGCAGCTGATAATGCAGGTGCTCAACCCCCAAAATTGTGAGCAGGCGGTCAACAATTAATTCATTTACACATTCATGACCAATCACACCACGCATCGTGTCATAATTGGAAAGCTTATAATAAATCTTTTCCCCGCCCAATTCAGAATATGCTTTCAGGAATGATCCGGCCGTCCCGGAAAAATTTCGGGTTCTCGTCCAGGATAAATATGTAAGATCCTGTTTTTCTAACACAATATCTTTCATTAAAAAAGCCTCCTACTCGCCCGCGCGAGCCGGGTGCACCTTTAGCCGCAAAACTCCTTGCTCGACCCTTCTCATAAGACAGAATACCCCAATACTTGTCATATGTCAAGTATTGGGGTAGCATTTATGCAGCTTTCTCACTGAATTTAACGATCAGCAGTTCCACCGCGAGCCGGTCATTCAGCCTGCCGGTTTTAACCGCCTCCTCCGCTTCCACACAATCCTCGACTGCCTGCCGGAGCGCCTCCTTTGAAAAATACGCCGCCTGTGAGAGCGTCTTCTTCGCGATAAAAGGCGCCAGCCCTGCCTTCGAGGCCACTGTATTGTGATCCATGCCCTGTTCTCTCAAGTCCTTTAGCTGAAGCATCTGATTAAACTGCCGCGCAATCAGGAACAGAATACGCATTGGCGGCTCCTTCAGCGACAGCAAATCGTAATACAGATCCAATGCCTGCCGCTGCTGCTTCTCTGCCACCGCCCGGATCATGTCAAAAATCCGGTTTTCCGTCGTCTCCGTGCAGACTGCCTCGACATCCACCGGCGTAATTGCGTCCGCGTCCAGAGTATAAGAAAGCAGCTTTTCCAGCTCATGCGCAATATTTTCCATATCATCGCCGGTCTTCTGCAGAAAGAGGGACATTGCGTCCTGCGTGATCCTTTTCCCGTCCCTCTTTACCATGCCCAGCACCCAGGCCGTCAATGTCCGCGTATCCTGCCGCTTCATCTCCACGACGCGCCCGCAGTCCTTCACTTTTTTGTAAAGCTTGCCTCGCTTGTCCACTTCACTCTCTACAAAAACCAGAATTGTCTCCTGTGGCATCTGCGGCAGGTACTCCGCCAGCTCCGGACTTGCGTTTTTGAAAAACCCGCTGTCCTCAATCAGAATCAGCCGATGATCCGCGAAAAAAGGCATCGTCTCCGCCTGGTCGATCACCTGTTTCACATCAATTCCCTTGCCCGTATAAACGCTGAGATTCATCGTATCGTCCTCTGCCAAAATTGCGGCGCGGAGCTTATTTTTATACTGAACCTTCAGATAGGCTTCCTCCCCATACAAAAGGTAGGCCGGGCGAAACCGGCCGCTTTTGATGTCTTCGTTTATCGTTTTCATAGCGTATGGTCTTTCTCTCTTTTCTTTTTTGTCATCAGGCCGCCGATACGGCCGGTCTCTTTTGCGGTCAGGGATTTCCATCCCAATGTCTTCACCTTTTCCAGCAGGCCCAGCTCTTCCGCAATCTCATACTTTAATTTGTCGTCGGGGCTGAGTTCCTCCCAAATAAGCTTCTTTTCAGACATAGCCACACTCCTTTCCTTTGGAGTATGACCCGATTTAGGAAAAATATTCAGGAGATAAGAACCAACTGAATCTGTTACCACATGATTAAACCCCGGCCAGAGTACTTTATTTGTTACACTACAGCTTCTACCAGCACTCTGTCCCCAAGAATAACCTGTTTTACTCCAACCTGTTTCTTCTTATTAAAATTAAAGCTCAACAGATATCCTTTTTGCAAATGGTAATCATCCATGTATTCCAGCAGTTGCTTTTCGCCGCGTTTATTATATTCTTCCCCATGCGCACAGATTTTCATTTCAAGAACCTCCTGGATGCCTTTGTAATCAATGATCACATCCGTGCGCTTCCTGCTTCTGGTTCTGGACTCAATATAATAATTCCCGCTCCCATTTATGATAGGTTTCAGGAAGATCAGAAAAATACGTCTTCCATTATCTTCAATAAACCGCTCTTCTGCATCAGCATAGATCTCTTCAAAGTATTCACAGAATTTTTTCAAAATCAATTCCATTTGCAGATGTCCGCCCAAAACAAATTGGTTTTTCTCTGTATCTGCAACAGAGATTATTTTTTCTTCCGTCTCTTCTTCTGAAAGAAACAGATTATACAGTTTCATTTCAAATATCCGGTTTGCAACCACAACTGCGCCATCTTTTTCCTTCAGAAAACCAAACATTTCCCCAATACGGATACGTTCATTGTCCGCTTCATAAGAATATCTTTTCCCCTGAAACAGGATGCTGTAGATCATTTCTCTTAATTTTGGAAAATCAGCCAGTTTTTTTATCATATCGTCAAAGAGCGTATTTGGCTTTTTCAGCATCTCTCGAACCGCGTCCTGAAACGCTCCTGCAGACCAGGCAGCTTCTCGCTCTTCTTTTGAACTGTTTTCACTCAATGAAGCTGTCATGATCTGACACAGTCTGGACACAAGAAACGGATAACCCGAAGTATAGTCGTATAATAATTGACTGATCTTTTCCGTATCCATTCCGGTTTCCCAGTCCTTTTCATACTGCACCAGCATTGACGCGATATCGCTGGCAGAAAAACTCATGTCAACTGTAAAATCGACCGCAATGTTCCATGGACTATTGTATTTCGATTCCACATTCGGGTGCATTTTCTGTTTTAAATTTTTTATATCGTATACCCCTGCCAGGATAACTGACCAAAAAGTGGTGTCCCATCCGGACGCCTGATCCAGATACTTCGCGCGAAGAAGACCAAGGAAAGAAAGAAAAATCTGATTATCAGAACTTCTGTCTACCTCATCAATCATCAAAACCACTTTCTTTTTACACGCTTTGCAAAGGTTTGTTATCTTTACTCCCAGACTGCGCATCGGAAACCGCTCAGAAACAGGCTCCTCCCATGCACGAATGATCCTTTCCTCTATACTCTGTCTGCGCAGACAGTCCGCTATATCCATCGTCAGACCTTCCGCGAGAAGTGCAGGGGAAACAAAATATTCGTCAGCAGCTTCAAAGCTCAATCGAAGTACGATAAACGACTCTTTTAGTCTTTCCTCAAGCAGATATAACATCGTCGTCTTGCCATACTGTCTCGCACGGTTCATTGTAAAATATTTTCCCGGCGATACGTAGTCCTCAACGATGCGTTCCACACGGTCACTGACATCCACCATATAGTTTCCTTCAGGCACACAGACCCCTGTGACATTAAAAGTTTTCTGCATAGGCTCCTCCAATCTCCGGTACTGTCTAAAGCATTATAGAATATCCGCTCTCCGATCAATCCGCCGCACAATGCGGGCATTATGCAATCATGAAAATCTGCTTTCAGTCAGGTACATCATATCACGAGACCAGCTTTCCGTCAATTTTTCCCGACTAAATCACACCACTCTGTTTCCGTCCCTGTGCAGAAAAAGGCCGCGGAACCAATGATCGGTTTCACAGCCTTTTACATTCTCTCCATCCATTAAGCCTGATTTATCGCTCGCCGCAGTCTCTCTTACCTGACTTACGCATAATAAGCATCCAGATACTTCTGATAAATTGCCAGTGCTTCGCTCAATCCATATGCCTCCAGTTCACTCTTAAAGCTTTCCCATGTCGCGTCATCTACCCCGTTCATAACCCAGTTGGATTTCGCCGCGTTAATTGTGCTTGTAATATTCTCCTGCAGTTCTGAGAGCGTCTCCGTATCCTCCAGATTCATGAACACATTCGGATACACATATTCTCTGTTCATATCCGGAGTGTAATACTCTGCGATCCAATCCAGCTTATACTGCGCGTCATCCGGGCAGGTCACATATACTCCATAATATTCGTCCAGTATCGCTAACGGGCCACCTACACACTCTTCCTCACGAACTTCAACCGGAGAAGCATCTCCCAGATCGCAGTGCTTCAGCATATCCTCACCGTTTTCATTTGTGCTTAACTCAAAGATATCAAAATCATCGTCTTCACCGTAAGTTCCCCAGTTATTCTGTGCAGACTGAATCGGCTCATACATCAGATCCAGCCACCGGCACACCAGTTCCGGATCATCCGCAATCGCAGTAACCACACAACGTCCACGATCAAATCCACTGGTAAAGGAGCCATTTACTGGTGTCACATTTCTTGTATCCGCAGTCAGTGCCGGAAGTACCACATAATCATCCAGATTTGCCACATTCGCGATATCCCAGGTCATGCACACACCATAACGGCCATACTTTCCCTTAGCAACATAAGTAGACCAGTCCTGTGTAAAAGCATCCAGGTCAATCAGATTCTCTTCATAAAGCTCATGCATCCATGCCAGTCCGTCCTTAAACCCTTCCTGTGTTGCAGAGCAGATCACCTCCAGATCATCGGTCACCGCAATATGTTTTCCCTGATCCGCATCCCCATAGCCTTCTCCAAATCCATTGATCAAAAGACACGGATCCTGATCATTCATAATAAAGGAAAGCGGGATAATACTGCCTTCTATCTCAAACTCCTCCTGCAATGCTTCCGCATTATCCCGGAATGCAATCAGGACATCCTTGAACTCATCTACCGTCTCTGGAATCTCGAGCCCCAGGAAATCCAGCCACTTCTTATTTATAAAAGGCATATTATCCCCTACCGTCTGAATCGCTTCTTTTCCTGATCCCAGCTGTTCAATCCACGGAAGTCCCCAGATATGTCCCTCTGTATCCGTACACATTTCCCGATAATCCGGGAATTTCTCAAATACTGAGCATAAATTCGGCATATATGCGTCGATATAGTCTTCAAGTGCAATGATTGCCCCCTGATCCGCGTACCGCAGCAATGCGCTATCACTAAAGCTTGCGCTGAACACAAAATCTGTCAATGTACTCTTGTTGGACATATTGAGCGTAATTTTATCACTCCACTGATCATCCTGTATCGCTGTCCATTCAATCTGTACGTTTGTCTTTTCCTGTAAACGTTTAAAAATGGTACGGTTATTCGGATCAGACTCTGTGTTTGCCGGATAGCTGATCATACCTGTCAAAGTCGCCGTCTGGGCAAGCGGAAATACAGAGGAATCTGTTTCCTCATCTGCAAGAGCAGTCATGCCAAGCGATGTGCCAAAAAGTCCTGTCAATGCCACACCAGCCATTCCCGCTGTAGTTCCCTTTAAAAAGTCTCTCCTGGATATTGTCTTCATTTTTAAGTCCTCCTTTTGGAAAAAGTGTTTTTGAAACGCTCATCGTCGTTTCTGATATTATTAATGCAGCCAAGGCTGCAATACTGCACACATTACCCTTTTACTGACCCGACCATAATACCGCTGTCAAAGTATTTCTGGAAAAACGGATACATCACCAGCAGTGGCAGGCTGGAGATAATGATTGTCGCGTATTTCAAAAGTTCTGCCAGCTGTGCGCGCTCCGCCGTGCTCTGAATATCCGATACCATCCCGGCCTCCGGCTGGTTCTGGATCAAAATAGAACGTAGCACTAACTGCAATGGCTGTTTTGCCGTATCGTTCAGGTAAATCATCGCGTCAAAATAGCTGTTCCACATAGCTACAAACTGCCAAAGCACAAGCACCGCAATCACCGGCGTACATACTGGCAAAAGAATGCGGAAGAAAAATGTAATTTCACTCGCTCCGTCTACGCTGGCCGCTTCTTTCAGTTCAGGCGGAACGCCCTGGTAATAGGTCCGGGCGATAATCATATTCCAGACACTGAATGCGCCAGGCAATATGACCGCCCACATCGTATCCAACAGCCCCAGATTGCTGATCAACAGATAAGTCGGGATCAATCCACCGCCAAAAAACATCGTGATGATAAACAGCGTGTTAAAAAACGCTTTTCCCTTAAAATCCGGCAGCGACATGGGATATGCCGCCAGCATGGTCACGCCTACGGAAATCACTGTAAACAGTACAGAATAAACAATCGCATTCTTAAATCCGATCCAGATCTGTTTATTCGACATCACGCGCTCATAAGCCGTCAGTGTCCACTTGCTAAAATCCAAAGTGATGCCTTTGTTCTGCAATGTGGACGGATCAATAAATGAGGCAACCACGATATAAATCATTGGAATCACAATTGCCACTACGAAAATACCCAGCAGGAGATAACCGCATAACAAAAAGCACTTATCTTTACGGGAACACCTGGCAAATTCACTTTTTGTTTTTTTCATAACACGCCACCTATAGTCCCTTTCCGTCATTCATCTTCGCTACTATCTTGTTCACAGCGACCAGAAGAATCACATTGACTACCGAATTAAACAGTCCTACCGCGGTTGAATAGCTGTAATCGCCGTTCAAAAGGCCCTGCTTATATACATAAGTTGCGATAATCTCCGAAGATTGCAGGTTCAAATCTGTCTGGAGTGCATAAGCTTTTTCATAGCCGATGCTCATGATGTTTCCGGCCTGCAGGATAAACTGAATCACTACCATATCTTTAATCGCGGGCCATTCTACATGCCGGATCTGCTGGAAAATGCTGGCGCCATCAACAACAGCAGCCTCTTTCAGATCCGTACTCGCATTCGCAAGAGCCGCTGTATACATGATGGAAGACCATCCGGCTGCCTGCCAGATTCCGCTCCCAATATAGATTGTTCGGAACGCCTCCGGCATTGCCATAAAGTTGATCTGAGTTCCCAAAAGCTGATTGACCGGGCCAGTCGCGGAAAGCAGAATCTTTACCATACCGCAAAGTACAATCACCGAAATAAAGTTCGGCATATACAGAATCAGCTGTATTTTCTTTTTTATTCCCGTTCGATGAATCCGGTTCAACAGAAGCGCAAGCAGAATCGGCACCGGGAACCCCCATAACAGCCCATAGGCACTCAGCTTCAGTGTGTTAACCAGATACCTCAGGAAATCCGGCGAGTTCAAAAATCTCCGAAAATTCTTCAACCCCACCCATTCGCTTGCCAGGATTCCCTTAAATGGATTATAATTCTGGAAAGCAATCATAATCCCTCCCATGGGGCCATACTTAAAAATAAGTGTCAGCAACAGTGCAGGCATAAGAAATATGACATAGAGCTGCCAATGCTGCCTGACATATACCAGTGTATTGTGCATACTGCTCACACCTTTCTTTTTCTGATTTCCCATACCTTTTCCTCCTTTCTTTTTACATATACGCCATAGATTGTGCATATGTAAATCTTTTTATTCTCTTGATAGGGTAAATATACCATGCCATTTTTCATTTGTCAATCCCATTTTTGTGTATTTGCACATTTTATTTTTCTTATCCATCACATCGGTTCCCCATTTTTTTGCCTGTGATTTTACATTTGACACATTTGTGAAAATATACTATAATGTATGCAATCTGATTTTGAATCAATCCGCGCATTTGCGTATGAAGGAGGAGCATATGGCAGCACGTGTTACCATACAGGACATTGCAGACTCGTTAGGGCTATCGCGCAACACAGTCTCAAAAGCAATCAACAATACCGGCGTCCTGGCGGACGCTACAAGAGAAAAAATCCTGCATAAGGCGGTTGAGATGGGATATAAACAGTTTTCGTATGTATCCCTGTCCCCATCCAAAACGGAATCCGGCGCAGAACCCATCCTCTCTGTCCGTTCATCCACTGTGGATACGGCTGAAGTACCTTCGCCGCCCAGACGCGGCGGCACGATTGCCCTTTTCTCGACGATGTTTTTAGGGACTTCTCATTTTTCTTCCACAATGCTGGATCGGATGCAAAATGAGCTTTCCTCCCTTGGATTCGGTCTTACCATGCACCGCGTCACTTCAGAGAACCTGAAGAATCTGACCCTGCCAAATTCCTTCAGCAGAGAACACTCCGACGCGATTATCTGTTTTGAAGTCTTTCATCAGGAATACAGCGATATGATCTGCAGTCTGGACCTGCCGGTACTGTTTGTAGATGCACCGGTTTCCAGAAACGGCGACATACTGAAAGCAGATCGCCTTATCATGGATAACCGTTCAAACATAAACGCTTTCGTAAATGAAATGGCTCGACGCGGCAAATCCCGCATCGGCTACATCGGAAATCCATTCCACTGCACCTCCTTTTACGAGCGATATATCAGTATTGCGGAAGCCCTGTTTATGCTGAAGCTTCCGTTCCACGAGGAATACTGTATTCTTGGCGAAAAAAACACAGAAGAGCCATCTGGCGCAGAAGAATATCTGGAATACCTTGTGAAACAGCTTGGCAGCATGAAAGAACTTCCGGATGTGTTTATCTGTTCCAATGATTTTATCGCCCTGGACGTACTTCAGGCCATGAAACAGCTGCACATCTCTGTCCCAAAGGATGTCCTGCTGTGCGGCTTTGATGATTCCCCGGAATCCCGAATCCTCACACCGCAGCTGACAACCATCCACATTCACAGCCAGATTATGGGGTTTTCAGCGGTACAGCTTCTCATGTCCCGTATCCACAACCCTGGGATGAATTACCGTACCGTCTATACGGAAACCACATTGATTTACCGTGGATCAACCGGTGATTAAAATAGAATCCCGGAGGGTTTTTGTCCAATAGTGAAGTTCGGAAACATTTCTTTAGATAGAAAAACGACCCGGAAACAGGGTCGTTTTTCTTGTTCTCACCTGGCATTATAGATCAGATGTAACTGTGATGGTACTAAACAGTTATGATCAGATTTTCAATTCGTATTTCACTACATCCATCTGTGCAGCTCCATCCGCGTAAAATGAAATCCCCCTGGCATCGCCGTCTGTATACAGCGTAGCCGTCATCACCTGAATTCCATCATTGACAAACACCTCCACACTGCACTGATCCAGAATGATCCGCAATTTTATTTTCCCACTCTCCGAACCCTGAACCAGACTTCGTCTCTGATGAATAATCGCTTTCCGTGAACCGGAAAATTTCCGGTCAATCTTCAATACCGCTTCCTGCGGGCGAAAGCTAAGAGCCGTGTAAAACATATCATTCTGGGCAAAACGGACAGCAAATTTCCTGTACATCGGTTCTCCTTCGACAGGAGAAAGCCGCAATTCCATATCGATCTTGCGCCCCTCTACTCCATTCAGACGAACTTCACCATTCACTTCTACCTTCTGATACGAAACCTTATCTTCCCGCAAAGCTTCCAGTTCCCGCAGCGGTTTTTGAATCAAGCGGCCATTCCGTATGGACAGTTCCCTGGGCAGGCTCATCTGCCCATACCACATCTGCTCCGGTTCCCGCATCGTACAGGTATCCCAGTTCTGCATCCACCCGATCATAATTCTCCGGCCATCCGGTGCCATTACCGTCTGCGGCGCATAAAAATCGATCCCATAATCAATCGACTGGTCGTTCTCTTCCCGGAACGTATCTGTATCCTCGTCATACGTTCCAATCAAACAGAGCGTACCATTTCCATTGTGGTATTCAAATCCGCGCGGCAGCATCTCCTGCGGACTGGTCAGAAGCACTTGTTTCCCATCCAGTGAAAAAAAATCCGGACATTCCCACATTTTTCCAAAGCGGCCATCATTTTTTATCAGAACTTTCTCGTATTTCCAGTCAAATCCATTTTCACTGACAAACAGCAGAATCTGTCCACTGCCATCCGCCGAGCGATTTCCCACAACACAACGATAGGTACCGTCTGCTTTTTTCCATACTTTCGGATCACGGAAATCGGTCCTGCTGCATCCCAAAGGCAGATCATCCCCATCCAGTACCGGGTTCGCAGCATACTTTTCATAGTCAAGTCCATCCCCGACTGCAAGACATTGTCTCTGAAATTCCTGGAATTCACCATTTGCGCCCGGTATCTTCATCACACCCGTATACATCAGAACCTGACGGCCATCCGGAAGTTCAAACGCACTTCCGCTAAAGCAGCCGTCCCGATCCCATGGCGTGTCCGGAGCCAGAGCCGCCGGGAGATAACTCCAGTGCAACAAGTCCTTACTCACCGCATGTCCCCAGTGCATCGGTCCCCAGTACGGTCCATACGGATGATACTGATAAAACAAATGATACTGCCCTTTATAATAAGAAAAACCATTTGGATCATTCATCCAGCCCACACGGGACGCCAGATGAAAGGATGGGCGCTCTGCAGGATTCAAAAGAGGTTCTGTTGCCTCTTCGTATCTTCTTGCCTCTCGTAAAGTCTGACTGTTCATAAATGCCCTCCGTTTCATTTTACATTTGCATCTTTTATCGTCGTCTTCACAAGAAAGATTACCATTTTTTGTGCAGCAAGTCAAGTGTCTTGGTAAAATTATTTTACATTTGCACAATTCTCTTCATTTCAGATTGTTTTGCGTATTCTCAAAAATAAGGTTGAGAAAACAAGAAGACAACGGTATAATACAATTATGTGACAGTATTCATGCCGGTTCGTACTAAAAGGAAGGTATTATCATGGGAAAATATTTAAATCCAGGCTATGGCAGATTTAAAACCATCCGAAATGGCGTTTATGTCGATAAATCCGGGCTGATTGGATTCCTCAATGATCTGATAGACAAGCCAAAACCACTGGTTTGTTTCAGCAGGCCAAGGCGATTCGGCAAATCATTTGCTGCCAGTATGCTGTGTGCGTATTATGACAGATCCTGTGATTCCCGCTTTCTTTTTGAGGATTTAAAGGTATCCGGTTCTGACAGCTTCGAAAAATATTTAAATAAATATAATGTGATTTCCTTTGATGTGACCGGTTTTATCACAGATTCCGAAGAAAGCGGCACGAAGGTTCTGAAACGGTTACAGAGTGCTCTGATGAAAGAGCTGAAAGAAGCTTTCCCGGACTGTGTAGATAATGAATCCCACAATTTAAGTGACGTTCTGTTTGACATCGTTTCCAAAGGAAACGAAAAATTCGTTTTTGTTATAGATGAATGGGACGCTCTGTTTCGCGAATACAAGGATGACCACAAACTGTAAAAAGATTATATCCTGTTTTTGAGGACGCTTTTCAAAAATCAGGACACCACAGAAGCGACCATTGCGGCGGCCTATATTACAGGGATTTTACCCATCAAAAAATATGGCTCGGAATCCGCGGTTTCCGACTTTCAGGAATATACCATGACTGATCCGGGAATTCTGGAAGAATACGTCGGCTTTACGGAAAATGAAGTTCAAATGCTGTGTTCCAGATACCATGTGGATTTTAACGATATGAGCGCCTGGTATGATGGTTATTCCTTTTGCAGCAATCATCATGTATACAATCCAAATTCCGTAATGAATGCACTCCAGGCCGGAAAAATGAAGAACTTCTGGATAAAATCAGAATCTTTTGAGAACCTGAAGGATTATATCAGCAGAGATTATGATGGTTTAAAACATACCATTCTTCTGATGCTGGGTGGACAGCACGCTGAAATTGACATCAATACATTTAAAAACGATATCACTTCCTTTGAATCAAAAGATGATGTACTTACGCTGCTGATTCATCTTGGATATCTGGCCTACGATGAGAACAAAAAAGAAGCCTACATTCCAAACAGGGAGGTCTCCGAGGTATTCCAGGCTTCCGTAAAGGGTGGAAAATGGACACGGGTTGTGTAATCGAAATAGTATTAATCTGCTTTCTTTACGGACAGGGGGGGTATTCCCCTGTCCATCTCTTTTTGTATTACAATCCACGGATCGCATCCTTCATGCTCTTCACATACTCCGCGACCTTCGGCACACAATCCGCACCATACTCCTTGCAGATTTTTACGATCGCGGAGCCGACAATAACTCCGTCGGCCTCCCTAGCCATCTTTGCGGCCTGCTCCGGCGTGGAGATGCCGAAACCGATGGCGCACGGGATGTCGGAGGCTGCACGCACCAGCCGCACCATCTCACCGATGTCGGTCGTGATCTCGGAGCGGACGCCGGTCACACCCAGAGAGGAGACGCAGTAAATGAAGCCTTCTGCCGCGGAGGCAATCTGCGCGACACGCTCATGGGAAGTCGGTGCGATCAGAGAGACCAGCGCCAGCCCATTTTCACGGCAGGTAACAGCGAACTCTTCTTTTTCCTCAAAAGGCACGTCAGGAAGAATGATGCCATCCATGCCGACCTCCGCCGCCGTTTTTACGAATCGCTCAATACCATAGGAAAATACTACATTCGCGTAGGTCATGAACACCATCGGGATCTGCGTATTTTCGCGAATCTTTTTTACCATATCAAAAATCTTGTCCGTGGTTACGCCGCCGGAGAGAGCGCGGTTGTTCGCCTCCTGAATCACCGGACCCTCCGCGGTCGGGTCGGAAAACGGAATGCCAAGCTCAATCAGGTCTGCTCCCGCTTTTTCCATCGCGTAGACCAGCTGTTCCGTCACTTCCAGCGACGGGTCGCCGCAGGTGATGAACGGGATGAATGCTTTTCCATGCGCAAATGCGCTCTGTATCTTATTCATAAATATCCTCCCCTCTGTAACGCGCGATGGCCGCGCAGTCCTTGTCGCCGCGCCCGGAGATCGTGATGACGATGATCTGATCCGGGTCCATGGTCGGGGCAAGCTTTCTCGCGTAGGCGACCGCATGGGCGCTCTCAATCGCCGGGATAATGCCCTCCAGCCGGGACAGATACTCAAATGCCTCGACTGCCTCATCGTCGGTGATTACCACGTACTCCGCGCGTCCCTTGTCGTACAGGTAGGCGTGCTCCGGCCCGATGCCCGGGTAATCCAGCCCGGCGGAAATCGAGTAAACCGGCGCGATCTGGCCGTATTCATCCTGGCAGAAGTAGGACTTCATACCGTGGAAAATGCCAAGCTTTCCGGTCGCAATGGTTGCGGCAGTCTCAGCCGTATTGACACCGCGCCCCGCCGCCTCGCAGCCGATCAGACGCACGCTCTCGTCCGGGATGAAATGGTAAAAGGTACCGATCGCGTTGGAGCCGCCGCCGACGCAGGCCAGCACCGCGTCCGGAAGCTTCCCCTCTTTTTCCTGCAGCTGCTCTTTGATTTCTTTGGAAATCACGCTCTGGAAATCGCGCACAATCGTCGGGAACGGATGCGGTCCCATCACAGAGCCGAGGCAATAATGCGTATCGTCAATCCGTCTGGTCCACTCGCGCATCGCTTCAGAGACAGCGTCTTTCAGCGTGCTTGTCCCTGTCGTCACCGGATGTACCTGCGCGCCGAGCAGCTTCATACGATAAACATTCAGCGCCTGACGCTTAGTATCTTCCTCGCCCATATAGACCTCGCACTCCATATCCATCAGAGCCGCCGCCGTCGCTGTTGCCACGCCGTGCTGCCCCGCTCCGGTCTCCGCGATCAGACGGGTCTTGCCCATCTTCTTCGCCAGAAGCGCCTGGCCAAGCACATTGTTAATCTTGTGTGCACCGGTGTGATTCAGGTCTTCGCGCTTGAGATAAATCTTTGCGCCGCCCAGGTCTTTCGTCATGCGCTCCGCGTAATACAGGCGCGACGGCCTGCCCGCGTAATTGTTAAACAGCTCCGTCAGTTCCCGGTTGAATTCCGGATCATCCTTGTAATGATTGTAAGCCTCTTCCAGCTCAATCACGGCATTCATCAGCGTCTCCGGGATATACTGACCACCGTGTATTCCAAATCTGCCACTCATATTCTATCATCTCCTGTTCTTATTCCACTCTCATTATAGATCCCATCCTGACCAAATCTATATTAAATTCCCAGTCTGGCTTTCATCAGGTTTCTTTCAAATCTTTAACCGACTCTCTGTGAGCCATGTTCCACTCTCGCACCCGCGACACCGCGGCAAGCATTTTTTCACGATCCTTCTTTCCGTCCGTTTCCACACTGCTGCTCATGTCCACACCCCACGGATGCAGCTGATCCAGCGCTTCCGTGATGTTTTCCGGCCCGATGCCTCCGGCCAGCAGAAACGGCCGCTGAATCTGGTTTGCCAGGGTCCACTCAAATGTCTTGCCGGTGCCGCCGCCCCCATTGTCCAGAAGAACCAGATCGGCGGAGCTTTGGTTCACCCTGTCCGCCCAGCCCGAAAATGCATTCTCAGCCGAACGGTCTGTCGGTTCAAAAGCAGCTTTTCCCTGACAGGGGGATTCTCCGATTCCGGGTCCTGCCGCATTCCGGATCTGAAACGGATTTTCGGGCGATCGCGTCCGGATACCACTGCTTTCTTCCGGTACCGGCACTCGAAACGCCTGAATGATAAAAAACGTCCCATACGTCCGCAGCCTCCGGATATAATCCTCATCCTCGTTCCCGTGAAGCTGAGCCACTCCGATTGTCCCATCCAGCAAAAGCTCCGCCACGGTCTCCACCGGCTCGTTGCGAAACACGCCAACCGGAATGATCTGGGGGAAAAGATTTTTGCGCAGCGCACGCACCTGATCCGGCGTCGTGTTGCGGATGCTCTTCGGTACGTTTATAATAAATCCGCAGTAGTCCGGCCTTGCCTCGTTGACAGAATCAATATCCACCGGCCGCGACAGGCCGCAGAGTTTTATTTTTACGGGATTTCCACTCATAATCGCCATTTCTTCCTTCCGGTTTGCATGATTTACCCGCAGACGCAGGATGCCATTTCTCTTTCGTCAGAATTGCATCGCCTGCACGAACCTTTTATCGTTCCCCACGCAGCTCCCGCAGCATCGCCTTTTTATCCGCTGCGCGCATCAATGTCTCACCGATGAGTACCGCATTCGTGCCGTTCTCCACCAGCTTCTTTATGTCCTCCGCATTGCGGATACCGCTCTCCGAAACAAAAATCGTCTCCGGCGGCACCAGCTTGCGGTAGCGTGCGCTCGTGCCCAGGTCCACCTGGAAGGTCTTCAGGTCGCGGTTATTCACTCCGAGAATTTTCGCGCCTGCACGCATCGCCCGCAGGACTTCCTCCTCCGTGTGCGCCTCCACCAGCGCCGACAGCCCCAGCTCTGCGGCAAGCTGCCCATAAGCCAGCAGCTGCGCATCATCCAGGATCGAACAGATCAGCAGCACTGCCCCTGCACCGAATGCCCGTGCCTGATAAATCATATATTCATCCACGGTAAAATCCTTTCGGAGAACCGGGATATGCACGCTCCCCGTGATCTCGCTCAGATAGCTGTCCTGCCCCTGAAAATAATACGGCTCTGTCAGACAGGAAATCGCCGCCGCACCCGCCGCCTCATATTCCTCTGCGATTTGCAGATAGGGAAAATCCGGTGCGATCAGGCCCTTGGAAGGAGAAGCCTTTTTCACCTCACAGATGAAAGCGATTCCACGTGAAGCCATCCCGTTATCTTCTATTTTTACACCAGTCTGCCCGGCGCCTTCGGCAGGAGCCCTCTTCTGTAAAAGAGTTTCATCTGCAGCTGCGGGGCGCAGGGCATTTTCAAACGCATACGCCGCCTGCGCAGGGCCGCCGTCCGCAAATGCGGTTCCCCTCCGGTGTGCTTCCTCTGCCTGCGCGCGGAGCTCTCCGAGCGGCATTTTCTCTTTTTCTTCGGCGATACGGACTTTCGTGCGCCCGGCAATTTCATCCAGAATATTCATCTTTTTATTGTCTCCCTGTTTTTCAAGGTTGATTGACCGCCCCTATAGAGGCGTTGCTGTTACAATATAAAATAGCAAGCCCTCGCCGGATAGCATCCTCATCCTGCGGACGGGATAGTCCCAACCTGCGCCAGCCGTCGTGCCCTCACTGATTGCTCAGCTCAATGAACTGCTCCAGCACCTTATTCGCGGAGCCGTCATCGATCAGGCGCTCTGCCATGCGCACACCTTCCTCGATCGTCGCTGCCTTGCCCGCGATATAAAGCGCGCCGCCCGCGTTCAGGCAGACTGCCTGGCGCTTCGGACCGCGGTCCGTGCCATTGAGAATCGCACGTGTGATCGCAGCATTCTCTTCCGGCGTCCCGCCCACCAGTTCTTCCTTCGCGCAGCGCTCATAGCCGAACTGCTCCGGTGTCAGAACATAAGAAGTATATTTCCCATTGCGGATCTCACACACCGTCGTCGGTGAACTCATGGAAATCTCATCCA
Source organism: Lachnospiraceae bacterium (assembly GCA_021202635.1). Taxonomy (GTDB): domain Bacteria; phylum Bacillota; class Clostridia; order Lachnospirales; family Lachnospiraceae; genus Choladousia. The sequence goes on from JAJQCQ010000080.1 coordinate 83,375, forward strand.
GCTTATCCTGGCCGTACACCACCATACCGCTCGTCACACCGAGATTGTTCAGCACGCGCGCCAGCGGCTCCACGATCGACTCATCATACACGCCCATCAGCTCCATGTTCGCGCCCGCCGGGTTGGAAAGCGGTCCCAGGATATTGAAGATCGTGCGGATGCCCAGCTCCTTGCGAACCGGTCCCACGAAACGCATAGCGGTATGATAGGTCTGCGCAAACAGGAAACAGATGTTGATCTTTTTGATCAGCTCCAGACATTTTTCCGGAGAAAGTGCAATCTTGACGCCGAGCGCTTCCAGCACATCCGCCGCGCCGCATTTAGAGGAAGCCGCACGGTTGCCGTGCTTCGTCACCGGGACGCCGCCCGCCGCAATCACTAACGACGCTGTCGTAGAAATATTAAAGGAGTTTGCCTTATCTCCGCCTGTCCCGACGATCTCCAGCACATCCATCTCATGCAGCAGATGAACGCCCTTCGCGCGCATACCGACCGCAGACGCCGTGATCTCATCGATCGTCTCGCCCTTCATCGCGAGCGCAGTCAGATAAGAAGAAATCTGCACATCACTCGCCTCACCGCTCATGATTTCCAGCATGACAGCTTCCGCCTCTTCATACGTCAGATCCTGCTTGTTTGTCAGCTTAATAATTGCTTCCTTGATCATAGTTGATACCGCCTTTCTTTGTTTGATTGCTTTTTTTCTCTATATGATACAGCAGAGCCTTAGCAGAACAATCTGCACGGGCCTGATTTTCATTTTACTGCTGTTTAGAACTGGTTTACAAAATTTTTAATTACCTGCAGACCATCCGGAGTCATGACGGATTCCGGGTGGAACTGCACGCCGTACACCGGGTACTCCCGGTGCTCGACCGCCATGACCTCTCCATCCGGTGTCCGCGCTGTCACACGGAGGGTGTCCGGCAGGGTGTCCTCTTTCACGGAAAGGGAGTGATACCTCGCCGCCGTCATACCGGAAGAAAGTCCCTGAAACAGAACGCTGTCCGGCTCGATCAGCAACTGCGACTTTTTGCCGTGCATCAGCTCCTTCGCGTAGGTCACGGTCGCGCCGAATGCCTGGCAGATCGCCTGGTGTCCAAGGCACACGCCTAACATCGGGATGGAGCTGCCCAGCTTCTGAATCATCTCCACACAGATTCCGGCGTCCTCCGGCCGTCCGGGACCAGGTGAAATAAAAATTGCTTCCGGAGCCATGGCCCGGACTTCCTCAACCGTGCAGACATCGTTGCGGATGACTTTGATGTCCGGCCGTACCGCGCCGATCAGCTGATAGAGGTTATAGGAAAAGCTATCGTAATTATCCACCAAAAGGAACATTATTCCACACCTCCTTCTGCCTGTTCCACCGCATTGATCACCGCACGGGCCTTGTTGCAGCATTCCTCAAATTCCTTGTCCGGTACGCTGTCCGCGACAATCCCGGCACCGGAACGAATCGTGATACGGCCGTTTTTCTTGAAGGCCAGGCGAATGGCGATGCAGGTGTCCAGGTTCCCGGTAAAATCCAGATACCCGATCGCTCCGCCGTAAACGCCGCGCTTACGCCCTTCCAGCTCATCAATGATCTGGCAGGCCCGCAGCTTCGGCGCTCCGGAAAGTGTCCCCGCCGGCAAAATCGAATCCACCGCATCCACCGCGTCGCAGTCCTTTCGGATCTGTCCGGCCACGGTCGAACCGATATGCATCACATGCGAATACCGCTCAATGGAAAGATATTTTTCCACCTGTACCGTGCCGATCTCGCTGATCCTGCCGATATCATTGCGCCCCAGGTCGACCAGCATATTGTGTTCCGAGAGCTCCTTTTCATCCGCCAGCAGCTCCTCCTCCAGGCGCTGATCTTCCTCATCGGTCGCGCCGCGCGGCCTGGTTCCCGCCAGCGGAAAGGTGTGAAGTGTGCCGTCCTCCAGCTTCACCAGCGTCTCTGGCGAAGCGCCGACCAGTTCGATGTCATCGCTGGAAAAGTAAAACATATACGGCGATGGGTTCGAGGTGCGCAGCAGCCGGTAAGCATCAAACAGGCTTCCTTCCGCCTCCGCCTGCATCGGGTTCGAAAGCACTACCTGGAAAATATCACCCTCGCGAATGTAATGCTTCGCCTTTTCTACCATCCCTTTATACTTTTCCCTGGAAAAGCAGGGTGTAATCTCCTCTTTCAGATGCAGCGGGGCAAAATACGCTTTCACGCCGCTCTTCAGCAGCTGTTCGATTCCTTTCAGCTTCTCCCCGGCCTCCCGGTAAGAATCCTCCAGCCTCGCCGTATCCACGCCGCAGATCAGAATCAGCTTCTGCCGGTAATTATCAAACGCAATCACACGGTCAAACAGCATCAGGTCCGCATCCTGAAAATTTTCTTCATCTTTTCCTGTAAATTTCAATGTAGGCTCGCTGTAACAGATGTAATCATAGGCAAAATACCCGACCAGCCCGCCCGTAAATGACGGCATTCCAGGCAGCTTCGGGCTTTTGTTTGCCGCAAGAATCTCGCGAATCACTGCCTGCGGGCTCTCACTGCGAACCACTTCTTTCACCTGGCCGCCGCCGACATCTTCCCCGCAGCGCAGCTTCACCTGCCCCTTCGCACAGGTCATCTCCAGCGTCGGCGAATAGCCCAGAAACGTATACCTTCCCCACTGGTTATGTGCCTCCGCGCTCTCCAGCATATAACAGTGACGGCTCGCCGCCCGCAGCGTCCGCATGACCTCAATCGGCGTAAAGCGGTCGGAAAGCATCTCTGTACATACCGGAATTCTTCGATACTCGCCCGAAGACGCGATTCTTTTTGCTTCCTCTAAAGATGGATACATTTTTTCCCTCCTTCTGTCTGGAAAACTCAGAAATAAAAAATCCCTGACAGATTTCTCCAATCTGTCAGGGACGAATATACTTCCGCGGTGCCACCCTGATTCACGGGAATTCCCGTGCACTTACGAGATACCAACATATCTCCGGCAACTGACGTATGCCCTCACGTCGCAGAATACTCAGCAAAATCTGCCTTTGACTGCGCCCTCCGCGGTCCATTTGACAATCTGCATCTCCATCCGGTTCTCAGCTGTGCGCAGCCCTTTCTTCTTCGTCAGACAAAAACGCTTCTGTTTTTCTTCGTCTGCCATTCGATTCCTCTGCCGCGCCCGGACTCTCTGTGGGCACATCTACTGCCTTTATCTCCGCTTCAACGGTTTGTTCATTTTTACTGCATTTAGTCTACTACAGGGAATTCAGTTTGTCAATATTTTTTTCGCAAACCGACCCGATCATACGTTTTGATAGTTACAGGCCACACCCTTACCAATCGTGACCGGCAGTCACATTTTACAATAATCGAAACACCTGCTCCACAGCCCGCCTCATATTGTTCTTCGCATTTTCCGGATTCATTGCCTCCGCAAGCGTGGTCACGCCCCGCACGATGGGGAAAAATGCGTCGATCCCTTCCGCATTGCAGACAGCCGCGTCCTCCGCGACACTTCCGGCAAACGCAATCACACGGCAGCCATGCTTTTTGGCCAGACGCGCAACCCCGACAGGAGCCTTTCCCATGGCCGTCTGTCCATCCAGCCGTCCTTCTCCGGTCAGAACAATGTCAGCGTCCGCAAGCTCCTCTTCCAGCCGCACTGCCTCAAGCACAATGGAAATCCCAGGTTTCAACTCCGCATGAGGCAGATAACTTAAAAATGCGAAACCAAGTCCCCCTGCAGCGCCTGCTCCGGGATAACCGGCAGCACTTTCCCAAGCGGTCATTCCGCCCTCACAATTGCCGAAAGAGTTTTCGCCTTTCTTCGCTCTATTCTTTTTTCTCAAAAACCTTTCTGTTTCTTCCGCGTAATGGTGAAGTTTTTCATCCAGCAGCGCACATTCTTCCCTTTTGACACCCTTCTGCGGGCCGTATATATAAACAGCGCCGTTCTCCCCACAGAGCGGGTTTGTGACGTCGCAGGCCACACGAAAATAACACTCGTCCAGCTCCGGCATCACATGGCTGTCATCAATCCGTGCAATCTCACCGAGGCTGGCTAGCCGCGGCGGAAGGAGCTGTCCATTCCTGTCATAAAACTCGTATCCCAGCGCCTGCAGCATTCCAATGCCGCCTTCCGTCGTCGCGCTCCCGCCGATTCCGATCATAAATTCACGGCATCCCCGTCCAATGGCGTCGCGGATCATTTCCCCGACTCCGACCGTTGACGCCAGCCATGGATTCAGTGCTTCACGCTTTACCAGAGTGATCCCGGCAGCCTTTGCCATTTCCATCACTGCGGTGCGTCCGTCGTCCAGAATCCCATAACGGGCCTTCACACGCTCCGACAGCGGTCCGGACACTTCGGCATCCACATAGGAGCCGCCCAGGCCTTCCACCAGGGCTTCCGTCGTCCCTTCGCCTCCATCCGCAAGCGGACGCACCACTACACTGGCGTCACGGGCAAGCAGCACACCTTCCCGCGCAGCCTCGCCTGCTTCCATCGAACTCATGCTTCCCTTAAACGAATCCACCGCAATTACTACCTTCATACCCATCTCCTCACAGATATCGCAAACAAAGTAAGTCTTTTCCGTTACGCCACATGCAGTCTTTACCTGCGTTCGATTGTATACTACCCGTTTACAGCCCGCCCCAGTCCATATTATGATTCGAGCGGCAAAAGGATATGATACTACGGATTTCTCCGTGCTCCGCACTCCCGAATCTCCGCTCCGCTTCGGTCGGCGCTAAACGGACATCCACTGGATGTCCACCGTCCTTGTATCATATTATAAATCTACAATCCGATAAGTATGGTGCACCCCCGGCAGAAATTTTTCCAGCACATCCGCAGTCCGCAGCCGCAGGCTGGAAGTGTTGACGCAGGGATGGCAGCCGAAATACTCCGGTATCGTCACATCGCGGTCAATCAGAAGCTGTACGTGATTCTCCTTATCATTCATCAGGCCCATGATACTCACAGCCCCCGGATGGATGTCCAGAAATTCGACCATGTGGGATTCATCCGCGAAGGACAGACGCGGCGAACCGATCTGATGACAGAGCTCTTTCGTCACAAACTTCTTTTTTCCTGGCATCAGAAGCAGATAAAACTCCGTCTTCTGCCGATTGCACAGAAACAGATTTTTACAGATCTCAATCCCAAACAGTTCATCGACGCCCTTGCAGTCGTCAATCGTCATGGCCGCCTCGTGATCCGCGCGGTCATAGGAAATCCCCAGCGCATCCAGAAGATCATAAGTTGCAATTTCTCTGTGTGCCCGTTCGCTCTCATCCGCAGGCCTTCCATGAAAAATTTCCATATCCATTCTCCTCATTCGCCACATCCTGTAAATCACTTCCTGCTCGCCGACTCCTACTCGCCCGCGCCGGCTGCATCTGGCGTTAGCCAGAATATTCCTTGCGCGCCGCTGCGCATAAAAAGACCCACTCCCCACGGAGCAGGCCTCCCATACGAGTGGAGATAAGCGGGCTCGAACCGCCGGCCTCTTGAATGCCATTCAAGCGCTCTCCCAGCTGAGCTATATCCCCATTCCGATATCTGGTGTTTTCTTTATTGAAAACGCTTTTACAAACGTTATCGCCCAACCACTACAATGTGAAAGCCGATGACTCCGTGCTTCGCACTCTCGTCATCGCCGCCGGTATTCGTAATCTGGCCTTTCGGCCTACTTACTCATACCGTCTTGGTCATCTAATATCCAGCCATCTGAGTGCGCAAGCGCCCTCCTCTGTCTGGCTATTGATGACACTTTCACAGCAAAATCCCAGAGTGCCGTTTCCCGCCATCTGACTCCTGGCAAGGCCAGGTGGGTAACCGCAGCGCCGATCTCTGCCTTCCACTGCAAACGGAGGCCTGACATCAAACGACGCGATATAGGAATCCCATTTAAAGTAATTGCAGGTTCAACACGACAGGAGTGTCGAACACCCCAGGAATTTCACTGACCATAGTATAACCCAACCGAAGAGATTTCGCAACCGGAAATTTTTATCTTTTGCTAAAACGAATTTTATACTGCTTTTTCGCATATAGCCGCTTCTGGTGCAATTCCCATTTTTGCGTCAGTCTGTGAATTTTTTTATTCCCCGCAGGCTGGAGCACGTTCTTTACGCATTCTCACAGAGACTCTCATAGGTTGCACGAACGGCCCTGATAAAATCCTCGCTGTTCAGCACCGTCACATCTTTCAGCGATGTGATCAGCGCGAGGTCTTTGGTCATCTTCCCGCTCTCAATGGTATCAATCACAGCCTTTTCCATACGGTCTGAGAACTGCCCCAGTTCCGGAATACCGTCAAGCTCTCCGCGTTTTCTGAGCGCACCCGTCCAGGCAAAAATCGTCGCCACAGAATTGGTCGAGGTCTCCTCTCCCTTCAGATACTTATAATAATGGCGCTGCACCGTCCCGTGCGCGGCCTCATACTCATACTTTCCATCCGGGGAGACCAGCACGGAGGTCATCATCGCCAGTGAGCCAAATGCAGAGGAAATCATATCGCTCATGACGTCGCCATCATAATTTTTGCAGGCCCAGATGAAACCGCCCTCTGACTTCATCACACGCGCAACCGCATCGTCGATCAGTGTGTAAAAATAGGTAATCCCCGCCTTTTCGAATTTCTCTTTATATTCGTTATCAAAGATTTCCTGGAAAATATCCTTAAACGTATGATCATACTTTTTGGAAATCGTATCCTTGGTAGCAAACCACAGATCCTGCTTCGTATCAAGCGCATAGTTAAAGCAGCTGCGCGCGAAGCTCGCGATCGACCGGTCGATGTTGTGCATGCCCTGCAGTACGCCAGGCCCCTGAAACTCAAAAACCGTCTCCCGCAGCTCCTGGCCGTCCTCACCGGTGAAGAGCAGCTCAGCCTTGCCCGGTCCAGGCACATCGATCTCTACATTTTTATAGACATCGCCATACGCGTGTCTTGCAATCGTGATCGGCTTTTTCCAGGTACGCACATAGGGTTCAATGCCCTTCACCGTAATCGGCGCGCGGAACACCGTCCCGTCCAGAATCGCGCGAATCGTGCCGTTTGGGCTTTTCCACATCTCTTTCAGGTCATATTCCGTCATGCGCGCGGCGTTCGGTGTAATCGTCGCGCATTTGACCGCCACACCATATTTCTTGTTCGCGTTGGCGCTGTCCACCGTCACCTGATCGTTCGTCGCATTGCGGTTCTGAAGCCCCAGGTCATAATACTCGCTCTTCAGGTCGATGAAAGGATAAATCAGTTCCTCCTTAATGATCTTCCAGAGAATACGGGTCATCTCGTCTCCGTCCATCTCCACAATCGGTGTCGTCATTTTGATTTTTTCCATAATAGCTCCTCCTCGCGTAATTCGCTCATCCTGCCGGTTCGTGTACCATCTGCAGCAGCCAGCTGCCCGTTTTCACACAGTGCTGCACACTGCATGGCATTCGCGCATGCCCAATATCCGCAGCAACACCCGCAATCTGCCCGCCACTTCCAAAAAGGATTATAATTTGCCCGGTCAAATTACGCAAGCCAATCTTGTACTTTCCGTAAATTTTATGGCAAATGGTACCGGGGAAGCAGCTGCTGAGTCTTTTCTAAATCGGCTTATACTTTCTCCGTTTCCGTTTGCGTCTCTTTTTCTGGCCATGTGCCTGCCGATAAGCATTAATCGTCTCCAGAATCGTACTGTAATCCCGCTCAAAAAGCTCTTCCGATACCTGTGGCGCCAGTGTCTCCTCCGGCACGCGAAGCAGTATTTTATCAATGACAAATTCCTTACTTTTTCCCGCGTATTTGGGCATATCATTCAACTGCTGAATATGTACCAGCTCCGGCCGCCAAAGAAGGCTAAGCTTCTTCTTCCGATCCCGGTGTGGATTGCTGCTGGCCGTGCGCAGCACATAAAAATCCGGACCGCCCGCTTCTGACTCCACAGTGATAATTCCCCAATATTCCGGCACGTGCTCCTCGATATGAAGTGCATGGCTCGTGCCAACCACGACATAATTCTGGTCAAAATAGCGGTCATAATCCTCCACCTGACTGCGCAGGCGCGTGTAGGAATCCGCATCGCTCTTAATCTCAATCCCTACCACCGTCTCCGGAGTCACCATCACCACGTCCGCGCGCGAACCACCCATTCGCTTTTCCTCAAAAATCCGGATTTTACCAAAAGATTCCTCCAGATACTCAAATAGAGGTTCGCGGATATCCCGATCGCGCAAAATTTCCGCATCCATCCTACACCACCGCTTCTATTTCTTTTATCTGCTGCAGCTGCACTGAGATATCTGCCATATAATGAAGATCCGGATCGCAGCTCCCTGTTATATTAAATCTTTTCCCCATAATCCCCCTCCGAATCTGATATTTATATCCGCATCGTCAGGCTGATCCTCTTTTTCTGCAGATCTACGCCGAGCACCTTCACTTCCACAATGTCGCCAACGCTCACCACCTCGAGCGGATGCTTCACAAATTTTTTATCCGTAAGCTGCGAAATGTGGACAAGCCCATCCTGGTGAACGCCAATGTCCACAAAAGCACCGAAGTCAATGACATTGCGGACGGTTCCTTTGAGGATCATCCCTTCTTTGAGGTCTTTCATCCCCAGCACATCGGTGCGCAGAATTGGCTTCGGCATCTCATCACGCGGGTCACGCCCCGGACGGCCCAGTTCTTTTGCGATATCACGCAGCGTCGGCTCGCCGATGCCGAGCTTTTCCGCCATTTTTTTATAGTCCCGAATCTTGATCAGCTTCACGCCCTGCGCCGTAAAGCTTTCTTTTGTATAGCCAAGCTCCGCAAGCAGCTTTCCGGCTGCCTCATAGCTCTCCGGGTGGATGCTGGTCGTATCCAGCGGCTCCGTGCCGCCCGTGATGCGCAAAAAGCCCGCGCACTGCTCGAAGGCCTTCGGGCCAAGCTTCGGCACCTTCAGAAGCTCGCGGCGGCTCTGAAAGCGGCCGTTTGCCTCACGGTAAGCGACGATATTTTTCGCAATGGTTTTCGTGATGCCGGAGACATGCTCCATCAGCGGGACGGAAGCCGTGTTCAGGTCAACGCCGACCCGGTTCACACAATCCTCAACCACACCGTCCAGCGATTCGCCCAGCTTTTTCTGGTTCATGTCGTGCTGGTACTGGCCGACGCCGATGGACTTCGGGTCGATCTTCACCAGCTCCGCAAGCGGATCCTGCACCCGGCGGGCAATGGACGCCGCGCTGCGCTGTCCGACGTCAAAATTCGGAAACTCCTCCGTCGCCAGCTTGCTCGCGGAATAAACGGAGGCACCTGCCTCATTCGTAATCACATAGGAAACCTTCTGCGGAATCTCCTTTAAAATCTCAACAATAATCTGCTCCGACTCACGTGAAGCGGTGCCATTTCCAACGGAAATCAGCGTTACGCCGTATTTGGCGATCAGCTTTTTGACCGTATCCTTTGCGGCGCGGATTTTCGTCTCGTTCGTCGGCGCGGTCGGATAAACGACGGTCGTATCCAGCACCTTGCCGGTGGCATCCACGACGGCCAGCTTGCAGCCGGTACGGAACGCAGGGTCCCAGCCAAGTACCACCTGCCCCGCGATCGGCGGCTGCATCAGAAGCTGCTCCAGGTTCTTCCCGAAAACAGCAATCGCCCCGTCCTCCGCCTTCTCCGTCAGACTGCTGCGAATCTCGCGCTCAATTGCCGGTCCGATCAGACGGCGGTAGGAATCCTCCACCGTTGCCTTCAGCACCGACGTCGTATACGGGTTCTCCCGTGTAATCACCTGCCGCTCCAGATAAGAAAGAATCTTCTCCTCCGGCGCCTCAATCTTCACCGTCAGAAACTTCTCCTTCTCTCCGCGATTCAGCGCCAGAATCCGGTGCCCCTGTGTCTTCGTAAGCTGTTCCGAATAATGATAATACATCTCGTAGACCGATTCGGCTTTCTCATCCTTCGCCTCGCTCACGAGCATCCCCTCGTGCATCGTCATCTCACGGATGCGGAAACGGTAATTCGCCTCGTCCGAGATCGCCTCCGCCAGAATATCACAGGCCCCGGCGATCGCCTCCTCCACAGTACGCACCTCTTTTTCCTCCGAGAGGTAAGCCTCCGCGTCCTTTTCCAGCGGCCGCTTTGTCATCTGCAGCCAGATCAGATTTGCCAGCGGCTCCAGACCCTTTTCCTTCGCGATCGTCGCGCGCGTACGGCGCTTCGGCCGGTACGGGCGGTACAAATCCTCCACCACCACCAGCGTCTGCGCTTCCTCAATCTGTCTGCGAAGCTCCGGCGTCAGCTTGCCCTGCTCCTCAATCGTGGCAAGCACCTGCTCTTTTTTCTCCTCCAGATTCCGAAGATAATTCAGGCGCTCCAGCAGCTTCCGCAGCACCTCATCATCCAGCGAGCCGGTGGCCTCCTTCCTGTAGCGGGCAATAAACGGAATCGTATTGCCATCGTCAATCAGCTTCACCGCCGCCTCCGCCTGCGCTGGGCGAATTTCCAGTTCCTGTGCAAGGGTTTTTATTATATCCATAAGTCCTCCAGATTTACCTTGTTACACTGCGTTTTCAACCCTGACTACGCGACAAATGCGTAGGCGGGTTGTAACCAGTAGCTTTACCTTTCGCGATATTCATCGCCATACTTTGCGCCCTGCCGTATCGCTGGCGCTCTTTTCCTGTAACCTACTATAGCAAATTCAGGTGTTTTTGTAAATCTTCATTTATAAGACGATTTATTGATTTTTTATATTTAAATAGCAACTGTATACCTTGCATATCCCTTGTTTTCTTCTCCCATTTATGCTATTATTTGTGCCATATCTACATCCTTCTCCAGCCGATATTCCTATCGCTGCGGACAGTGAAATAGAGTTACAGGTCACTCCATGACCAGATATACGTTATCTGAACCATTACAGGTGTGACCTGTAACGAAATATATACTACAGATGCGCAGAATGGCTTCCTGCTATTCCTGCGCATCCATAAGAATGGAGTAATGTTATGGATTTCATGAATCAGAATTACGACGATGAATATACCTATGAGTCCCGCCCCGGCCGCAAGCGTGGCCCGATGGCAACTGCGGCGATTGTGCTCGGCATCCTCTCTATTACGCTGAGTTCCATCATATATGTCGCGCTCCCCTGCGGAGCGATCGCAGTGATCTGCGCGATTCTCTCCCGGGATAAGCACTCCATGCCCGGGCGCAGCAAGGCTGGCATGATCTGCGGAATGATCGGCATGGTTGCGACGACCGTGATCACGGTATCTGCGTTCCGCTATGTTCTGACCACGGACGAAGGGCGTTCCTACCTGGAATACTATTATCGGATTTATACCGGAGATTACGATTTTGATCTGGATGAGACACTCGAAGAGATTTTCCCATTCCTTTACGGCTCAGAGGAGTCTGATGGCGGCAGGTCCGGCGATATGGAGGTCCCAGGTTCTGATGCCACCCCGGATGGTGGCTCTGATCCCTCCGAGGGGGAAGATTACGATGATGGGAATACGGGCGGTTCTGCTCCGCAGCAGAACAGTCCTGCGGAGGAAGGAGGCTTCATCTGATGGAAAAGATTGATACAAAAGAACTGAAATGGTACGCGCGCAGCGTCCTGAACGGAAAACACGCGTCGCTGGCCGGGATCACCCTCCTGCTTACCACGCTGAATCTGCTGCTCAACTTTCTTTGTCTGGAAGCAGCTCCTTATGGTACAAGCATACTCAGCATCCTGCTGTATTTCGGGTGCTCAATCCTGATCAATATGATTTACTACATTCTGCTTGCCGGACTTTATGGGATTTACCTGAATATCTGCAACAACCGTTCCTTCCGCTGGACAGATCTGTTTTCCGCTTTTACGCAGCATCCGGAGCCGGTGGCGATTTACTCGCTTGTCCAGTATGCACTGGCTTATATCTGTACGCAGATTGGCGTCTGGTGGCTGAGTGAGGCGCTGAACCTGCTGTTTTACGGAGACGCGGGCAATCTTCTGCTGGCGACCGTTGTCACCGCCATCGCGGCTGTGCTGTACATTTTTCTAAAGCTCTCTCTCTCTATGGTACTGTTTGTCCATGCGGATCATCCGGACCTGTCTTTCCGGGAGATGCTGAAGGAAGGCTGGCAGCTTATGAACGGACATCGTCCAAAGTTCTTTTATCTCGGACTTTCTTTTCTCGGAATGGTTCTTCTGGGGCTTCTCTCTTTCGGGATTGGATTTCTGTTTGTAGAGCCCTATATTTATACGACAGAAGGATATTTTTACAAAAAAATTTCCGGCCGCTGAAACAACGGCCGGAAATTTATTGTTCGTTTTCAAACAACACATCAATCAGCTTATACCCCTCCGGGCGGAAAATACCGCTTTCCTTTGCGGTACGCTCGCAGTAAAGTGCTCCCTTTCCAAGCGTTTTCGTACTGTCATACAGCAGATACGGGATCGGATCGGAGGTATGCGTGCGAATGCGGATCGGGGTCGGATGATCCGGCATGATCAGCATCCGGTACGGCTCACCGGAAGCGTCCAGCTGTTCCTTTACGATACGGATGATCCGCTGATCCAGGTTCTCGATCGACTGAATCTTGCGCTCCAGGCTGCCCTGATGGCCCATCTCATCCGGCGCCTCCAGATGCACATAGGCAAAATCCACACCATCCTTCAGCAGTGCATCCACCGCTGCTTGCGCCTTCCCTTCATAGTTCGTATGCAGACCGCCGTTCGCGCCCTCGACCTGGATGACCTGCATCCCGGCGCCGATTGCGATGCCCTTCAGCAGATCGACCGCGGAAATCATCGCGCCCGTCTTGCCATTCTTCTTTTCAAAAGAATCCACCATCGGCTTCGTGCCCGCGCCCCAGAACCAGCAGCTGTTCGCCGGATTCAGGCCCTTCGCCTTGCGCTCCCGGTTGATCGGATGGTTGACGAGAATCTCATAGCTGCGCTTCTGCATCGCAAGAAGCATCTCGTCCGCCGGCAGATACGGCCCGATCACCTCCGTCAGATGGTCATGCGGGGGCGTCAGGTCTTCCACACATCCATTCGCCCAGATCACACAGTGGCGGTAACTCGTCCCCACGTAGAACTGATACCTTTCATTCTGCAGCTCATCCTGCACCGCTTTCAGCAAAACCACGGCGTCCTCTGTGCTGATCTCCCCGGAGCTGTGATCCAGAATCCGTTTCTGTTCATACACAGTTTCCTCTTCTGAGAGCGTCACCAGATTGCAGCGCATCGCAACATCCGTATCCTTCATTGCTACACCAATGCTCAATGCCTCCAGCGGGGAGCGTCCGGTATAATACTCACGAGGATTATAACCCAGCACGGCAAGATTTGCCGTATCACTGCCCGGCGCCATGCCGTCCGGGATCGTCTTCACCAGGCCCACTTCCCCGGTCGCAGCCAGCGCATCCATCGCAGGTGTAACCGCAGCCTCCAGAGGCGTACGTCCGTCAAGCGCCTCCTGCGGCTCGTCCGCCATACCGTCGCCTAAGATTACGATGTATTTCATTATTCGCTTCCACCCTTCCTTTCCTCACATCATTTCATTCTATCAAGATCGTTCATTCATCAATCAGGTATATCCCGGAAAACGCTCATTCACGAATACGAAGCATCCCAAGAATCTGTCCCTCGAGCTTCGCCGCGCATTCCTGATACTCTGCCTCAGACATCACCGGCGTGATGAAGCCATACTCGCCCGGCAGATCTGCGTTCACCACGGAAATCGCACCAAACACACGCTCTGCGCTTTCTCTCTCGTTTATATCACCTTTCACCCGGACAAAAAACTGTTTCCGCATCTCTGCTACCGGCTGTAAATCCTGTTTTTCCGGACTCCACTCAGACATCACGCTGCGTCCCAGGGTCTGCGCCTCTTCGATCACATCCGCCACGACCGCGCTCGCAGTCGCCTCTTTCCCGGCGCCCTGGCCATAGAACATCGCGTCGCCGAGCATCGTTCCATGCACAAAAATTGCATTAAACACGCCATTTACCAGATACAGCGGATCCGTCTTCTGCACCAGGAACGGCGCCACCAGCGCCAGGACATTTCCGCCCTCTTTTCTGCTGTGTGCCAGCAGGCGGATCGCCATCCCCAGTTCTTTTGCGTAGCGCACCTCCGCCGATGTAATCTTTGAAATTTCTTCTGTATAGATATCAGAAAAGTCAACCCGTTTCCCATAAGCCAGAGAAGAAAGAATTGCCAGCTTACGGCAGGCGTCATGGCCCTCCACATCCGCCTCCGGATTGCGCTCTGCATAACCCTTTTCCTGCGCTTCATGCAGCACGTCGTCAAACTCCGATCCCTCGTCCATCATTTTTGTAAGGACATAGTTCGTCGTACCGTTTACGATGCCGGTAATCTCATCAAGCTCATCCGAGCAGAGCGATGTCCGCATCGGCCGGATAATCGGGATACCGCCGCCGCAGCTCGCCTCAAACAAATAGCTAACCTGATGCTCTCTCGCGATCTGCAGCAGCTCCGTGCCATGGCGCGCAACCAGCTCCTTATTCGAAGTGCAGGCACTCTTTCCCGCTTCCAGCGCACGCTTCGTAAATGGATAAGCCGGATTCAGACCTCCCATCGTCTCGACCACAATGCGCACCTCCGGGTCGTTGATGATCACATCGTAATCATGCACCAGCTTCTCCTGCACCGGGTCTCCCGGGAATTCCCGCAGATCCAGCACATATTTCACCTGAATATCCACGCCCGTCTTTGCCAGAATACTGTCGTGGTTCGTCTCCATCACCTTTACCACTCCGGAACCAACTGTTCCGTAGCCTAATACCGCTACTGCTACCATAATTTCCTCCTCAAATCCGCTGTCCCAACAGCCTGTCATTTATTCACGCGCCAGTATCTTCAGATACTGCACGCCTTCTTTTGCCTCGATCGTCTCGATCATACTCGAGAGATCCCCGGTTGCCGGAAGCACCTCTATGCTGAGCGTCAGCATCGCAACCCCGTTCGTCGGTATGCTCTGATGAATCGTCAGAATGTTGGCACGATACTCTGCCACCACATGAAGCACATCCGAGAGAAGCCCCGGCTCATCGTGCATCTGCATCAGGAACGTAAATGTCTTTCCCTTTACATTATCACGAAACGGAAAAATATCTTCCTTATATTTATAGAAAGAACTCCGGCTGATCCCCACCGCGTCTGCGGCTTCCTGCACAGTAGCAGCCCGGCCGGTCTCAAGCAGACGCTTCGCCTCTACGACCTTCATCAGGACCTCCGGCACCGCTTTTTCTTTTACTACATAATACTTTGATCCGTCCGACATGTCTGATTCCTCCTGACCAACCCCGCTGCAATCATCAAACGCGAATCCATTTCCAGTTCCAACGTATGTGCGTGAAAAAACTGCCTGTAAAGCATGGCAGTTTCATTATTTGTGTGTTTGTAGCAGAAAAACATTTGTATACCACGGAGGGAATCTTACCACACTTTACAGGGCATTGCAAGTAGAATTTCTTTTATCTATTTTACACGAGCAGAAAGTTCTTGCGGAAAAATTCCGGTATTTTTATTGCGAAGAGTGTTTATTCCTTATCGCTACCGTGACTGAAATCATTTTTTAGGGATTCATCTGTATGATATTGTTCGTTTATTCAGTCATAATTTATTTTTTATATATATTATATATCTACCTAATTACAACATTTTTAATATTATTAATAATATTATTGACATATTTATCTTTTTATGATATTGTATCTTCACTATCTAATAAGAGCCGTCAGATGCTCACCCAGCGATTATGACGATGAAGCTACATACTCGATCGGGGACTTTTCATTTTTCGCATTACATGTTAAAATCAGGAGGAAAACATATGGCAGAAAAAGATATCACAGAGAAACTACTGGAAGATTATCCAGATGTCTTTGCCGACATCGTAAATGTCCTTATTTACAATGGCAAAGACACCGTGAAAGCAGATGACCTTGAAATGTGCGGTACGCTAAGCCAGTATAAAGCTGCAACTTCCATTCACGGACAAGACCGGGACGTCGCTAAGTATTGGACAAAAGGGCAGGTGCGCATCGGCCTGCTTGGTCTTGAAAACCAATCGTCGCGGGATCCTGACATTGCACTGCGCGTGATTGGCTATGACGGTGCGGCCTATCGCGACGAATTAAAGCAAGGAGACACCAGGTATCCCGTCGTGACCCTCGTCCTGTACTTCGGGACAGACCATCACTGGGGGCAGAAGTCACGCAGTCTTTACAGTGTGGTCGGAGCACCGGATGAGGAACTGAGACGATATATCAACGACTACAAAGCAAATATATTTGAAATCGCCTGGCTTGACGATGAGACAGTTGCAAAGTTTAAGAGCGACTTTCGAATCGTCGCAGATTATTTTGTACAGATGCGTAAAAACCACAAATACATTCCTTCTGTACAAGAAATGAAACACGTAGAGGATGTACTGAATCTTTTGTCTGCGGTATCTGGAGATCAAAGATTCCAGATTTCGCAAAACGAACCTGAAGAAAGGAAGATATCAAAAATGGAAGACTGGTTAACAAAAGCATTGGACAAAGCAACTGAGAAAGGTATTGAGAAAGGTATTGAGAAAGGTATTGAGAAAGGTATGCAGACAGGCCTTGAAAAATTTGTAAAATGTGTTGAATCCCTTATGAAAAATGAAGGTTACTCAAAGGAACGTGCATGCAAGGTTCTGGATTCTACCGTAGACGAATACGAAAAAGCAAAAAAACTTCTGGCGGAAGCCGCTATCGTTGTCTGATTAATAAATCGCATCAAACGCAGGCACCCGATACGTGAATTACGTACCGGGTGCCTGTTCTCCGATCTTTTCTATTTTCCTGTCATTTATCGTTATGTCTGCTTTACGCTTCCTGCTCCTGCGCTTTTCCGCCCAGGGACATCCATTTCAGATAGGAATTAATAAACGGATCAATCGCCCCGTCCATGACGGCGTCCACATTCCCCGTCTCCTCCTCGGTGCGCAAATCCTTCACCATTTTATAAGGCTGCATGACATAGGAACGAATCTGGTTGCCCCAGCCGATCTCCTTGACCTCACCTCGGATGTCAGAGACCTTCTCCGCATTCTCCTGCTCCCGCAGAAGCAGCAGCTTGGTCTTTAACATCTGCATAGCCTTATCCTTATTCTGGAACTGAGAGCGCTCATTCTGGCAGGTCACCACGATACCGGTCGGCAGATGCGTGATCCGGATCGCGGAAGATGTCTTGTTGATATGCTGACCGCCTGCACCGCTGGAACGATACGTATCAATGCGCAGCTCATCCGGATTGATCTCCAGATCCACCTCCTGCTCCAGAACCGGCATAACGTCACAGCTCACAAACGAGGTCTGCCGCTTGCCCGCCGCGTTAAACGGAGAAATCCGCACCAGGCGGTGCACTCCCTTCTCCGCTTTCAGGTAGCCGTAGGCCCGCGCACCATTGACCTGAAAGGTCACCGACTTGATCCCGGCTTCCTCACCGTCCAGATAGTCCAGGACTTCCAGCTGGAAGCCCTTTTTCTCCACCCAGCGCGTATACATACGGTACAGCATCGACGCCCAGTCACAGGACTCCGTGCCGCCCGCGCCCGCGTGCAGCGTCACAATCGCGTTATTCTCATCGTACTCGCCCGAAAGCAGAGTCTTGATGCGGATATCATCCAGTGTCTTCTGAAAATCGTCCAGTGTCTCCTGAATCTCCGGAAGCACAGACGCATCGTCTTCCTCGTAACCCATCTCGATCAGAAGCTCGATCTCCTCATACTGATCCTGCAGCTGCTTGTAAGTCGCCACATCCTCCTTGAGGCTCGCCAGCGTCTTCATGGTCTGCTGTGATTCCTCAGGCTTGTCCCAGAAATCCGGCTCCTCCATGCGGCGCTCCATCTCCTGAATCTGCTGCTCTTTGTTAACGAGGTTAAAGTGAATCCCTCACTTCCACTAATGGTTTTGTGTAGCTGTTTAAAATTGCTTTGAACTGGTCGAGTTCTACCATTGTGTCACCTTCTTTCATACGTTTTCACCGCGCATGGGCGGCATAGGACTGCTTCGGACGTAACTTCTTACGCCTTCCGCCCGCAACATTGCTTATACTTCTTCCCGCTTCCGCAGGGACAGGGGTCGTTGGGGTAGATTTTTTCGGTCACGCGTTTTTTGGGGGCGCGGGGGCCGGAATCGTCTTTGTTGGTGCCGGTCACTTTGGCTACCTCTTCGCGCTCTACCTTCTGCTCTACCTTGATGTGATAGAGGAGACGGACGGTATCCTGCTGGATGCCGGCGGTCATCTCGTCGAACATCTCGTAGGCGCTCATCTTGTACTCAACCTTCGGATCACGCTGGCCGTAGGCCTGCAGGCCGATGCCCTGACGGAGCTGGTCCATATCGTCGATGTGGTCCATCCACTTGCGGTCGATGACGCGCAGGAGGATCACGCGCTCCATCTCGCGGAATTTCTCGTTGTCGCCGACCTCCTGCTCTTTCGCCTCATACAGCTTCTCTGCCTCATCGTTCAGAGACTTTTTGAGCTCATCCTTTCCGGAAAGGCGGGAAACAGACTCTGCTGTGATCGGCTGGAAAGGAATGATGGGCTGAAGGATGGCGTTCAATTCATTCAGATCCCAATTTTCCTGATCGTTGTCGCTGCAGCTTCTGTCTACGGCGTTGCTGATGATGTCGGACACCATCTTCGTGATGGAGTCACGCATGCTCTCACCATCGAGCACACGGCGGCGTTCTTCGTAGATGATCTCGCGCTGCTCGTTGTTGACCTGGTCGTATTCGAGCAGGTTTTTACGGATGCCAAAGTTATTGCTCTCAATCTTCTTCTGTGCCTTCTCGATCGCGCTGGAGAGCATCTTGTGCTCGATCTGCTCACCCTCCTGTACGCCGAGAGATTTGAAGACGTTCATCATCTTCTCAGAGCCGAACAGGCGCATCAGATCATCTTCCAGAGAAATATAGAATCTGGATTCTCCCGGGTCGCCCTGCCGTCCGGAACGTCCGCGCAGCTGGTTGTCAATACGGCGGGACTCATGGCGCTCGGTACCGATGATCTTCAGGCCGCCCGCGGCTTTGGCCTCCTCGTCCAGCTTGATATCCGTACCACGGCCTGCCATGTTCGTCGCGATCGTTACTGTGCCGTGCACACCGGCCTCCGCGACGATCTCCGCCTCCATCTCATGAAACTTTGCGTTCAGTACCTTGTGCTGGATACCCGCGCGCTTGAGCATATTGCTCAAAAGCTCAGATACCTCAATCGTAATCGTACCGACCAGCACCGGCTGTCCTTTTGCGTGTGCCTCCTTGACCGCCTCTACCACAGCCTGATATTTCTCTTTCTGGGTCATGTAAACCGCATCTTCGTAATCGATCCGCTGTACCGGGACATTCGTCGGAATCTCAATGACATCCATCCCATAGATATCGCGGAACTCCTCTTCCTCGGTCAGTGCGGTACCGGTCATGCCGGCCTTCTTCTCGTATTTATTGAAAAAGTTCTGGAAGGTAATCGTCGCCAGGGTCTTGCTCTCACGCTTCACCTTTACATGTTCCTTCGCCTCGATCGCCTGATGCAGGCCGTCCGAATAACGGCGCCCCGGCATGATACGGCCGGTAAACTCATCCACGATCAGCACCTGATCGTCCTTCACCACATAATCCTGGTCGCGGAACATCAGATAATTCGCGCGCAGCGCCAGATCCACGTTGTGCTGGATCTCCAGATTTTCCGCGTCAGAGAAGTTGTCAATCTTGAAGAACTTCTCAACCTTTTCAATGCCCTCCTGGGTCAGGGTGACCAGCTTATCCTTCTCATTGACAATAAAGTCCCCCGTCTCGGTAATCTCCTCCCCCATGATGGCAGTCATCTTCGTGACCTCGCCGCTCGCCTCACCTTTTACGAGCTGATGGGCCAGAATATCGCAGACCTCATAAAGCTTGGTCGATTTGCCGCTCTGCCCGGAAATAATCAGCGGCGTACGCGCCTCATCAATCAGAACCGAGTCGACCTCATCAATGATCGCGTAAACCAGACCCCGCTGCACCAACTGCTCCTTGTAGATGACCATGTTGTCACGCAGATAATCAAAGCCGTCTTCATTGTTCGTAATATAAGTGATGTCGCAGGCGTACTGCTCACGACGCTCATCGTTGTTCATCGAGTTCAGCACACAGCCGACGGTCAGTCCCAGGAAACGGTGTACCGCCCCCATCCACTCTGCGTCACGGCTGGCCAGATAATCGTTGACCGTGATGATATGCACACCCCGGCCGGTCAGCGCGTTCAGGTAGGCCGGACAGGTGGATACCAGTGTCTTGCCTTCACCGGTACGCATCTCCGCGATACGCCCCTGATGAAGGATAATACCGCCGATCAGCTGCACCCGGTAATGCTCCATACCCAGCACACGCCGCGCCGCCTCCCGCACCGTAGCGAATGCTTCCGGAAGCAGGTCGTCCAGCGTCTCGCCGTTCGCGTAGCGATCCTTATATTCCTGTGTCTTTGCCTGGAGCTGCTCATCCGTCAGCTCCATCATAGACGGGCGGAGGGCTTCGATCTTATCTACCAGCGGCTCAATGCGCTTCAGCTCATGCTCGCTGTGAGTCCCGAAAACCTTCTTAAAAAAATTAAATGCCATTGCAAATCTCCAATCAATCGAAATCATTCAGTAACGAATACACGTCTTTCCCCGCCTGCAAAACGAAGGGGGATTTTTGACAGGCTATATTGTAGCACTTTATAAAGGAAAGAGCAAGAAATAATGCATAGAAAATCGTCCGGCCACGCCGCTGTGTACGTGGTCGGACGAGAAACAAATGCAGAAAAGGGGGCACACTACTCGACTGTGATTGTGCTGCCCGCGCCTTTTGCTATAAAGAGCGTCCTGTATGCAGACACCATCGAGTTCGGCACGTGAAATACACAGGTGCTCTTAATATTTGTAAATGCTTTCTCCCCGACGGTCGAACTGGTCAGCTTCTTTGTCTTAAGTGTGACAGAGGCTAACTTTTTATCTCCATAAAATGCCTTTTTGCCGATCGTCTTCAGCTTTGCCGACTTGCTTACGACCGTTTTTAAGGCGGTGCATCCCTGGAACGCAGAGGCTTTGATCGTCTTCAACGCAGTAGAAGTCAGATTGACACAGGTAATCTTCTTACAGCCATAAAACGCCTTTACGCCAATCGTCTTTACACTCGCCAGGGTAACTCTCCCGGAGGTGCCGCCTATGGTATTCAGCTTTGCACAGCCGTAGAAGGCCCCGCTTTTGACCGAGGTCGCAGCCTGAAGGCCCTTCACACTGGTCAGCTGTGTATCGCCATAGAATGCTTTGGAGTCTACCGTGGTAACCGCTGCACAGCCAGTGACCGTCTGCAATGACGTACACTTTGCAAAAGCCTTTTCCCCAATGACAGTGACGTTCGAACCGATCTTCACGCTGACCAGTTTTGTGTTCTTTTTAAATGCTCCGCTCCCAATGGCCGTCACCCTGTAAGTCACGCCGCCGGAGGTAACGGTAGCCGGAATGGTAACCGCAGTCACCGAAGAATCGGCCGCCCCGGTACAGGTCACAGTGGGGTTCGTTCCTGTTCCGGTTACCGTAAAATTAAGAGTTCCCGCGCTGTTCGTAAACGTGCTTCCCACCGCAGCAAAGTTGCCGGACGCAGCGTTCGTTTCCGTCTCCATATCCGTCTCGCTGCCGCTTTCTGCTGCTTCGCTCTCGGTGCTCCCGCTCTCTGAAGCTTCTGTCGTACTGGTTTCACTGCTGCTGCTCGTGTGGCTGCCGGTAATGTTATTTGTACCGGAAGACGTACCTCCGGTCATACAGGTATTGATCCAGCTGATAAAGGATGCGTCGCTGTCAGCCCCCGCACGCTCTGCTGTGGTATGTCCCTGCGCCCACAGCATGGAAAAATCGACATCCTTTACCGTTCCCGCCGCAACATCCTCCAGCAGAGACAGATAAAGATTCATCTCTACCGTCAGCGAAGTGTCACTCTGCGTAATACCGGTATTGATCCTCCAGTAGGACGCCGGTGTGGATGTTCCATAACCGCTGTAATCCTGGCACAGATAATACATCGGATTATACATATTCTGGCGATACTGCGAAGAATAGTTCAAAAGACTGCTCGCCGTATAGCTTTCATAATCACTCTGGTATGCCGTCGCGTAAGCATACACATCAGAGGCTGACACAGACGAATCAGCCGCTGCATACGTCGTGTAATTCGTCAGCAGCAGATTCGCCATGATGGAGTCAAAATGCGCCCCCGCATTCAGGCCGTTGCCAAACACATAATTTTCCGCCTGTGTCTCTCCCAGGTCGTCAAAAGCCCCGACGTCCTTGGAGGCCTGTTTACTTCCATAGAGGACAAAATCCTCCACGCTGCTGATGCTGTACCAGTCTGTACTTTCATCATAGGTGATCCACGCACCATCCGAACCATAATTCTCGTCCAGTGTAAGAAGATAAGCCGTCAACGCATCATCGGAATCTGAGGCCGTCTCGGCCGTCGTCGCTGCCCTGTCGCCGTCCGGCGGGGTTCCGCCCATATCACCGTCCGGCAGACTTCCATCCATATCTCCCCCCGGCGCGCTTCCACCCGACGTATTACCGCCTGGCGTACCTGAACTGGAGGAACTGCTGCTGTAAGTGAAATTCCCGCTGGAATCCGTATAGGAGTCAATAAAATCATTGAGCGAATACTCGATCTGCAGCAGCAGATATTCATAGTAGGAGCCTGTGATATAGATGCCGTCACTGTCCTCATTTGTCAGAGAAAGCCGATTCCCGCTCTCATCTACCAGCGTCAGGCTGTTAATATACGCCGCAAACGCCTCGGACATGTCATCCGAAAGAAGGCTCGTCCATGTCCCATCCGCCCGTGTCCCAGAAGAAGAATACTGGCCCATCATCCACTCATATGCCTCATCCGCGTAATCCAGACTGGTAATCGGGCACCAGCACATAGACCCGCAGACGGCGTCACTGATAGTACTGGTGTAGGTATCCGTGCTCGCGTCATAGGTAATCCCTGCCGCACCGATCGCGTACAAATACGGATAATACAGCGCACTGTCGCCGGAAGCTCCCACTACAGCGCTCTGTGCCCCGCCGCCGCTGTGTCCAAAGGTAAAGATGCAATCCGTATTTCCGGGCAGAACAGACGCATTTGCCCGATAATAGCGGATCGCTGCCTTCAGGTCCGTCACGCCCCAGGGCGCTCCGCCATTCGTCGTATCTCTTCCGCGGCATCCCGCGTACAGATAGATAATTCCCGCACTCGTGTAGGTGGTCACCCCCGAAGAGAAACCGGTAGGCGCCGCCTGCGCCGAATATCCCGCAGTGTTTACCGGAATCACAATCGGAGCGGTCGCAGCCGTATAATTTCCTACCGTGTCCGTCGTAAAGCTTATCAGCGTGTAGGTACCGTCCCCATTGGAAGTCGTATTCATATAGGCCCCCGGCACATAGATCCCAAAGGTCTCATAAGCAGTATCATAAGGGTCATCACAATATACCACCCCGGTCTGATAATACACATCCGAGCTGGAATTGTACTGCCATGCGGAGCTGTCAAACGTCACGCTCTCACTTGCCACAAGGGCAGCCCAATCCTCCTCCGATATTCCGCTGGTCTCCTCCTCCGATATCTCGATCACAAACGCACTGTCCTCCGCTTCCGTCTCCGCGGTCTCGCCCGCTTCTGCGTCAGTCTCCGCATCTGTTTCCGTCATCGTCTCCGCATCTGCCGCCGCGCCGGAAGCCTCTTCCTCTGCATCGATCACATCTACCGCCGCTTCCACTTCCGCAGCATCTGCCGCTTCTGTTACCGTCCCGGAAGCCTCTGCTTCTGTCACGGCCGCGGCTGCCTCTTCCTCAGCAGCATCCGCTTCGGCAGCCGCAGCCGTTTCTTCAACAACTACAGCCTCCGCTTCCTCCGCACTCGCATGACTCCCCGCCAGTGAAAAAGCTCCGGACCAGGAAGTAAAACCCATCACAACGGCCATGCCTGCGGCCATCCATGTCTTCCTACTTCTCATAATACACCTCCTAACAGATTGTAAAGTTACACATTTTTAAATATTGATACTCATATTTAATAAGTGATATATTCATTGTACTCGATTCCCTCTCATCTGTCAATGCATTTTTCCATTCGCAGGAGCATTTTTGTTCCTCCTATTCGCCGCGCGGCCGCACCTGGCGTTAGCCAGAATATTCCTTGTGCGGCCGTGCGCACAAAAAAACACATCCCGTACGCCCGCGCGTATCCGGATGTGTTTTTCTTTTCTATCTGCTATCTGTTTCTTCGCATTTCCGTCTCTTTTCAGCTTAAGCGACCTTCGTCTTCGCAAGCTCTGCCAGAGTCGCAAATCCTTCCGCATCGTTTACTGCCATATCAGCCAAAACCTTCCGATTCAGCTCTACACCGGCGAGCTTCAGTCCATACATAAACTTGCTGTAGGAAATGCCATTCAGACGAGCCGCCGCATTGATACGTGCGATCCACAGCTGACGGAACTGACGCTTCTTCTGCTTTCTGCCTGCGTAAGAAGTAGCCAGCGCACGCATAACGGACTGCTTCGCGATTCTATACTGTTTGGATCTGGCTCCTCTGTAACCCTTCGCCAGCTTTAAAACACGATTGTGTTTTTTCCTTCTGTTCATTCCACCTTTAATTCTAGCCATTTCTTAATTCCTCCTTCGACGTCCGGACATTCTCTCCATGTAAGCCGGCGATTACAAATACGGTAAAATTTTCTTCATGTTGGAAGCATTCGTCACATCTGTGATGGTAGACTTCCGCAGATTTCTCTTTCTCTTGGTCGACTTCTTCGTTAAGATATGGCTCTTATAGGCTTTGTTTCTCTTCAACAGCCCAGTACCGGTCTTTTTAAAACGTTTCGCAGCAGCTCTGCTAGTCTTCATTTTTGGCATCGTGTAGTTCCTCCTTTTATGAACGTTTTTCCGTCAGAAACAGGGTGAGACTTCTCCCCTCCTGCTTAATCGGGCGGTCAATGGCCGCCACATCCTCCAGCTGCTTCGCAAAATCTTCCAGGATAAAGCGATTCGCCTGCATGTGAGCCATCTCCCTTCCGCGGAAGCGCAAGGTGACCTTTACTTTGTTTCCCTTTGTAATGAATTTGCGGGCATTCGTTATCTTTGTATTCACATCATTCTCGTCAATGTTCGGTGATAATCGAATCTCTTTGACCTCAACCGTCTTTTGTTTTCTCCTGGCCTCTTTTTCCTTCCTGGCCATCTCATAACGGTACTTCCCGTAGTCGATGATCTTGCACACCGGCGGCTTCGCCGTGGGAGCAATCTTCACAAGGTCAAGCTCAGCCTCCCTGGCCAGCTTCTGCGCCTCTTTCGCGGACATAATCCCCAGCTGTTCGCCATGCTCACCGATCAAGCGGACTTCCCGGTCTCTGATTTGTTCGTTAATCATTAAATCGCTAATCTTCGTACACCTCCACACACTGGACTCACGATCATACTCTGGATATCCCGCAGAGAAATAACCACCTCTGCACTCTAGCCCGTATCAATCATGAAAAAAGCGGATAACACAGTTATCCACCTTCATACCACGACAATCCCACCGCACAGGCACAAAAACACACCTGGCGTACTCACACTGTCTTCTATATGAACCACTGGTCACAGCGTGCTGCCATCCTTCCTCAAAAAGAAGGTGCAGCGCAGGCCACGCAATCGTGCGAACACAATGCGGCGCGTGGCTCTCACGCGTGCCAGGGTGAGAGTGGACACTCTGCTTTCCTGTTAATCACAACTTCGTCTACTTTAACACAGGATTCCCCCCCGTGTCAATCATTTTTTTCATACATAACGATTCGCTTTTTTCGCTTTTTTCAGCTTTTTTCATACGTAACAATTCTGCGATACGGTTCTGTTCCTGGGCACAATCCGACCACGCACCTGCTGCATGGTCGAGTCGAAAACGTGGTCGAAGCACTGTTCTGAACAGTTGCTTTCACACATCCTCCCGGGTAATATTTTTCAGCCACTTTTTGCTCTTATAATGGTGAAGCACCCACGGCCACTTTACAAATTCATCCGTACACAGCAGAAAATACACCCACATCGGCGGAAGCTTCAGGACAAACGCCGCAAAAAAGCCAAGCGGCACCGCATAGCACCACATATCAATCGTGTCACAGATCAGTCCAAAGCGGCTGTCCCCGCCCGCACGGAAAATACCGGCGATCAGCGTCGTATTGACCGCGGTCCCCATAATATAATATGTATTGATCAAAAGCATCACCTTCAGATATCCCATCGCTGTCTCCGAAAGCGAAGCATAGGAAAGAACAAACGGAATGCAGACCGCCACCAGGACACCGCCAAAAATGCCGCCCGCCACCGTCAGCTTCATCGACCGGCTCGCATCCCGGTCCGCGTCCTCGATGCGGTTCGCCCCAATCTCCTTGCCCACGAAAATTCCGGCCGCACTCCCAATGCTGTAGCAGAGCACCGTCCCAAAATTGCGCACCACTACCACAATCGAATTTGCCGCCACCACATCGGACCCCATATGCCCCATAATCACAGAATACATCGAAAATCCCACGCTCCAGATAATATCATTTCCCAGCGCCGGCACAGACAGGCGCAGAAAATCCTGCAGCAGCGCGCCGCTCTTCCGGAACATCGCCTGCGGACGCAGGTGCACGTCCTTCGATATCGCTGAAACACCAAAGCAGGCAAACAGCTGACTCACCCGTGAGATCGAGGTTGCGATCGCCACGCCCTGCGCCCCCAGGCGCGGCGCGCCGAACAGGCCATAAATAAAGACCGCATTCAGAGAAATATTGATCAGCAGCGCACCAACATTCAGCACCGTACTGATCTTCACCCGCTCAATGCTGCGCAAAACAGAGAGATACACCTCCGAAAAGCCCCAGCACAGATAGCTGATGCTGATCACCCGCAGATAAGACGCCCCAATCTGAATCAGCTCCTCATCCGACGTAAACACCGTCATCATCAGCCGCGGCACCGCGGCCGCCGGAAGCGCAAACAGCAGCGATATGCCAAAGGAAAACCGCAGCGCAATCCCTTCCACCTTTTCAATGGCGTCCAGATTCCCCTTCCCCCAATACTGCGCACAGAGCATCGTTGCCCCCGTACCCAGACCATAAAAAACCATATACAAAACACTCGAATACTGCGTCGCCAGCGACACGGCTGAAATCGACGACTGTCCGACCGAATTCAGCATAATCACATCCGCCGAGCTGATCGCCGCGCTGAACAGATTCTGAATCACAATCGGCAGCGCCAGAAGCATAATCTGCCGGTACGAATCCCGGTCAGTCTTTCCTTTCCTTCCCATAAAACCACCCTCACCATTTCTGTTTTATTTCTAAAGTCCAGAAATGTTATCACACTTTTCACCGGAAAGCAATCACTATATTGGAACATTTTTAATAGGTGCAGCCATTTCTGATGAGACAGAAAAAGAGCCGGAAACGGCTCTGCTATCCTCATCCCCTTCCGGCTCTCTGTCTTCCATTCCTACCTTCCGTTAAACGTAACACACTCCGTCTCTTCGCAACGACACGCGGCCACACCTGAAATATCCACATGGTCCGCATGGCAGACACAGTCGTCATTATACTCACAGTTCACCGCCTCACAGCGGATGTCAATCCGGCGATCCGGACGCATCCCGCAGCCGCAGGAATCCTTCGCACTGTCCGCCGTTCTCTCGTGAAAACTCTCACAGCAGGTATCCCGGCAATCCTTCGCCTCTTCGCCGCCTACCTGAATATCACCCTTACAGCAGTACATCGAATCATTGTATCTGCAATTCTGTGCAGAACATACTAAATCTGTCATCGCACTCTCTCCTTCCATCAAACGCGAACGACAAGCTCCTCATTCCCGTGTACAAGCCACGTATCCGGACCGTTTCCCACACCCCGGCGCGGGAAGCCGGTTCAATGCATCGCTTCGTCGTTCCCATATGGTTTGCAAAAGATAGTTTCTGCAAATGTCAGAAAAATATACGCGAATTCTTCCTTAAAGCGCCACATCTTTTTTACATCAGCACGGTCATTCATGATGTAAGTGGAAATCTCACCACAGGTGCCTGTCGCCGTCCAGCAGCTTCGAATCCGGTTACGTAAGCATCATTATGATAAGCAGAAAAAAGAGGCCTCCATTGTAAGGTTGTGGTTTTATCACCATGCCTGATTCTCGCAGAAAAATGTGTAAAAATAAGTTTATTTTTGCAGGAAAAACGTGCGATTTTTTCTTTTAAAATTTAGAAAAACGTGTTATACTGCTCTCATCCCTTCAGAAAGGATGGTGATTTGTTTGAATCGAAAAGCAATCCAGGACTTAATCAAGTGGAAATCCAGCGAAGACCGCAAACCAATGGTGCTGAAAGGTGCACGTCAGGTCGGCAAAACATGGCTCATGAAGGAATTCGGACAGACCTGCTACGAAAGCTATGTTTATTTTAACTTTGATGAAGAGGATGAATTAAAATCCATCTTTGAAACAAACAAAAATCCCCAGCGAATCACTGAATTGCTCTCCATGATTGCCGGTCAGAAGATACTTCCAGGCCGGACATTGATCATTTTTGATGAAATACAGGAATGCTCAGAAGCATTGAACACCCTTAAATATTTCAGGGAAAAAGCCGGAGATTACCATGTAATTGCAGCCGGCAGCCTGCTTGGCACTCTTCTCGCACAGCCAAAATCCTATCCGGTAGGCATGATAAACCTGCTCGAAATCTGTCCTCTTACTTTTGATGAATTTCTGGAAGCAACCGATCCGCTTCTTTATCATTATTATGACAGTATTCAGAAAAGCCAGACGATTGAAGACATCTTCCACAACCGCATGCTCGAAGCCTGCCACAATTACCTCATCATAGGTGGTATGCCCGAATGTGTTGCCTCCTGGATAAAATACAAAGATCCGGCAAAAATCAGCCAGATCCAGCGAGAGCTTATCGAGGTTTATGAAAATGATTTTTCCAAACATAACGGCAAAGTCAACAGCGGACGCATTCTCATGGTCTTCCGCAGCATCGTTACACAGCTCGCCAAGTCCAACGAGAAATTCATGTACGGTGCAGTACGCGAAGGCGGCAGAGCTCGAGATTTTGAAGAAGCCATTGAATGGCTCGTCTCAGCCGGTATGCTCAATCGCGTCTATAATGTCTCGAAAATGGAACACCCGCTTTCCGCCTTTGATAAGCTGGATCAATTCAAGCTCTTTGTATTTGACACCGGTCTTTTTAAGCACATGGCGGGCATTGACAACCGTGCCATTCTTTTAAAAACAGACTACCAGTTCAAGGGACCACTGACTGAAAATTTTGTCTTGCAGCAGCTTCACGGACAGTTTGAAGTAGAGCCTCGCTATTTTTCTGACAAAAACAGTGAAATTGATTTTGTCCTTCAATACGGGACAGACATTATCCCTGTCGAAGTAAAAGGCGGCGAGGATAAATCTGCATCATCCTTTAAAAAATACATTACTGACCATCATCCAGCATACGCCCTGCGTTTTTCAAAACGGGGATACCGGAAAGACGGGGGTATTACCAACCTCCCACTATACCTCGCCCGAAAAACAAAAGAGCTGTTGTAAAAGAAAACATTTTGCCTGTCTGTTTACAAGTATTATATCCAAAAGGCAACAGGACCGCAACCGGATTCGAAAAATAATTTTTCAATACTTCATACGCAGGTGTAACTGTCGATGTCAATGCGTATGACATTGTGATTGGATATTGTGCTGATGATTCTTATTTCGACTATGCGGTGAATGACTGCGGCATTGCCGGAAGCAGCTTTATCAAAATGCTGGCAGGCAGCTCCATCTGCAACAGAATCGAAAATGGGGAACCGACATACCTCGCCGGAAAAAGCGGTATTGAGATCGCCCGCGAGTGCGTGAAAAGCACAAACCGGAAAGGACCTTGATGTTGATCCGCAGATACATTATGACCGTTCTCCGGAATACTGGTGCGGGTGGGCCGTGGCGTATTATCAGTGGTTCTCCTCCAGAAAGTACAGCGAGATATTCAGGGCGATTTCTTTTGAAGACCTGCTCTGTATGTACCCCACGCTCCATGAAGCAGATGTCACGAAATTTGCCGACATAGTGGATGAGAAAATTCGCGAAACCTTTCCGGACACAAACCTGAAACGACTGCGCACTGCATACGGCTGCTCCCAAAGTGAATTATCCAGGCTCTCCGGAGTCAGTCTGCGTTCCATCCAAATGTATGAACAGCGTCAGAAGGACATTAACAAAGCAAGCGTCACTACTGTCCGCATCCTTGCAAAGACATTGGGGTGTTCTATTGAAGACCTGATTGAAAAATAATGTCTACGCACTCATAAAACCAAACAGCAAAAAGTCGCCAGGCTTCTTCCATCCCAATCGAGCAAACGGGAGAACCTGGCGACTTCTTTTTGTTGCAAGAGAACGTTTATTCTATCTGGCAACTGTTTCTTACTGAATCCCCAAAAGTCTGTACTTACGCGGCCTAAGGCCGCTTCCCCATCGCCATTTTGCGGAGCGTCTCAGTTTATAGAAATTTTAGAAAGTTTACGTTTTCATTCTGGGGGCAGGTCACTTGTGCCCACGATCGCACCGTACATGAGCCTGATGATCCTGGCTCTGGGCGTACTGCTGCTGGGAGACTTCTACAGAAAGAAACGCGCAGAGGAGTAATAGACACATAATTCACGCGAAAACGGAGTATGTTTTCGGACTGTACTGGGAGAGCCACTTTGTGGCTCTCCCTTTTTACATAGTGCAGGGGCGCTGTTGCGTCGTGTTCTGTTATGCACAGAAGAAAAAATCTTGCTGTTGCGGTTTACAGCCATTTCGCTTATAATCATTTCATACAGTGGCTTTGCGAGATTTATTTACGAACACAGCCGCATCATACCAAAGAGAAACAATGAACGCATTCGTTGAAAGTACATACGGATAAGAATTCATGAGCCCCTGAGAATTCAGTTTACTCAGGAAAACTGCGGGTGGGGTTTATTGAATCAACGAGAGTCGGCGTTTCAAAGATGTTACGAGGTTTGTTTATGGAGGTGGTATGATGCAGGAAGAAACAAAAGCGGCGAAGTATACGGCAAAGGACAGCGTCTTTACGGATTTGTTCCAGAACAAAAAGTATTTGCTTCAGCTCTATCAGGCACTTCATCCGGAGGACAGGGATGCGAAGGAGGATATT
This sequence comes from Lachnospiraceae bacterium, assembly GCA_021202635.1. GTDB lineage: Bacteria > Bacillota > Clostridia > Lachnospirales > Lachnospiraceae > Choladousia. Next base: position 114,612 of record JAJQCQ010000080.1, read on the forward strand.
CTGTCAGACATCACAATCAATAATGTGCTTGTAGACGGGCAGTACAATGATCTCGGATTTATGGTGCGAGGGAAGCTGATGATTCTGACCGAAGCGCAGTCAACATGGACAATGAACATCATCGTCCGGTCGCTGTTGTATCTGGCACAGTCTTTGCAGGATTACCTGGATGAAAGGGGCGAAGACCTGTATGGCAGCCGTAAGGTAAAGCTGCCGGAAACAGAATTATACGTGATTTATACCGGAGAACGGGTAAACCGGCCAGAAGAGATATCTCTCAAGGAGGAATTCTTTGAGGACAACAAGAAGTCAGCAATTGAAGTAAAGGTAAAAATGCTTTATGGCACTGTAAACCCGGATAAAACAAAGGGTGAGGACATTGTCGGGCAGTATGTATTATTTACAAAAGTGTATAACGAACAGGTCCGACAGCACGGAAGGACAACAAAAGCGGTAGCAGAGACGATACGGATCTGCAAGGATCGCGACATTCTGAAGGAATACCTGGCGACCAGGGAAAAGGAGGTAATCACTATGATTATGAGCTTGTATGACCAGGATCGTATTATGAAGATTCATGTTGAAAGTGAGAAACGAATAGCGGCTGAGAAGGCAGCGCAGAAAGCAGAAAAGAAAGCAGAAAAGAAAGCCAGAGAAGAAAGAGAAGCTTCCATCAGAAGAATGCTTCGAGATGGGACAATCCCTGCAGAGAAAATTGCTTCTTATGTGGGTGTTTCCCTGGAAGAAGTACGTCAAGTGGAAGCGGGGATGCTGCAGGAAGTGTAAGGTTCACCGACAATGGTAAACCTGAATTATTCACGGCGTTATGAAATATCTTTATTCCGGCCGTAATAATGACCTTGGGTACCGCTTATGGCGAATTGTTTCTTATGGGAATACAGCAAGACCTGTAAAAAGGGCAGACTCCACCCATTATATTAAGAAATTTCACTTTTGCGGCTGTCAAGGTTCGTTATCAGTTGCTACGCCAACTGTGGTCGCAGTCGATGGATATTATCCATAGTCTCATAGAACTCCTTCTTGTAAGGACAGCTGCTGCACAGTTTGAAAATTTTATATCTTGCTGATCTCACCACTCTTGCGGCGATTTTCAGCAATTTCAACCGGATGGTATTTATCTGCTGCTTACACATACTGGGCGGCAGCACCAACCGTTTGAACCAATTGAATAAGTTGTATGCCAGAGCGTGTACCTGCAGGCGGTTCGTAAACGCACGATAGTGCGTACCTACACAAGTTCAAGTATTTGTGGGATAATAGGCTAAACTAAATAGGACGGTGCAAAAAGTTCAGCCTAAACTTTTTGTACGTTCGGAAAGAGGTATAGCCTATGAAATCAACAACAAGTTTAGTTGCCCGCCAATGCCGCATTCAAGAGTGGGCGGGTCAGATCAAAGAATGTAATCAGCGCCCAGAAGATATGAGTGTAGATGAATGGTGCCAGCAGCATGACATCACCAAAACCACTTATTATTACAGACTCCGCCAGGTCAGGAAAGCCTGCCTCGACAACATCCCACAGGATAAACTGCCACTGGAAAACGCAGATGACAAGCCACAGGCTGTAGTTGCCGTTCCTGCATCCCTTCTTGGCTGTGTGTCTGAAAAGAATACAGACGGGTCAGTGCTTACAGTATCGGTCGGTAACATTTCCATATACGTCAAAGAAGATACATCCCCGTCTCTTCTGGCTATGGTACTCGGGGTGGCGTCTCATGTTGAATGACGCTACCTGTTTCAAAAATGTATATATCGCCTGTGGGTACACAGATCTCAGATCCGGCATTGACCGGCTTTCAGCGATTGTATCAGAATTTACCAACGGAAATGTTTTTGTGCCTGATACTCTTTACCTGTTTTGCGGACGGCGATGTGACCGCATAAAAGGGCTCGTTTAATTCCGATATCGGAATTAAACGAGTCCCTTCATGCGATCCAAACGTCTGCCGCAGAACAGGAACAACGTTCCCTGCTCA